>CAZFGR010000121.1:0-1599 GCA_964518475.1 uncultured Nitrososphaerota archaeon | reverse complement strand
GCTACATGCCCATAACAGTACTTGGTGATGGATATCTTACACTACTTAGACTCATTTTCACGCACTTCCAGACCTTACTAGGCGAAGCACATTTGTCTAGTAGTTTTTAATAGCGGTTGTGAATTCGTTCTTTAAAAACATGTGATTCTTCTCGAGAAGCCAATTGTTTAGGTTTAATCGGTAATGCTCTGGTCCAAACCCATGATCAGATAAGACTATCAGGAGGGTGCCTTTATCTATTTTCTTGAGTATTTTCTCAAGGAGTTCATCAGCTTTTTTATACACCTCCAATATAGCGTTTTTAAACGGGTTCTCTCCCGGATAATGAGGATGGCTTTCATCCATAAATCTCCAGAAAGTATGTGATACTCTATCTGTTTCAGTAAGGTGGAACAAAATTAAATCGAAACTTCCATCATTTAAAATAGTGAAAAGGAGCTCCTTTCTTCTCTCTATCATTAAATATACCTTGTTCAAGAATTCCTTCTCTTTCCCCGGAATATAGGGCGTATCTAGCTCAGGCGAGTAACCCCTCTTAACTAATTTAAAATACAAGCTGAGTGGATATGCAAAAACCCTTCCTTTTGGAGTTTCTATTCCACTAACTATTATACCATTAACCCTATACGGCGGATAAGTCATAGGAACGTTAATTGAAGCTACGCGAAAACCATGGCTACTAAGGATAGTAAGAATATTATCCTTCCTAATCATATGACCCGAAGAAATGCCAACTTTGGGGGCCATTTCACTTTAAGGTAAAGAAAGTCGTAAATACCAGTTTTACCTGGATTCTTGCCTGTTAAAAGCGAAGCCCAAGCTGCAGCAGTGATTGGCGGTATTGTGCTCTTTAGTTCTCCATAAGCTCCCTCTTCCATTAGTCTCTTTAATGTTTGGAGCTTCCCTTCTTCAGCCCAAGGCTTAATTAACTTCCAAGTAGCCCCATCCAAGCCAATCACAATAACTCTCAACTTCTTCAATTTCGCTCACCTTCCAATTTACCAAAATAATATTCTATTATAAATGCAATACATCTTAGATCAGTAACCTTAATGCGGAGGTTTCTTATTATTGGGGATAGAAAACACTAGGTTCTAGATTTGATTTCTCTCTTAATTACTCCTACTAGAAATCCTAGTCCCGCTGAAGCATACCGAACTACTTGGTAGGCGATAAAACCTAATGTCAAAATGGGATGTTTGACAAATTCCTTCCAATGTTTCAGGTATGCAGGTCTTATGGGGCTTAATTGCTTTATCCCGCGTTTCTTGTTCTTTTTTAAGAATTTTGGCAGAGTTTTCCCGTAATAGTAATTCTTGGCTATTTCCCATATAGATTTTGGTTCTCCGATATGTACCTCCTTAGCCTTAATCCTACCTACTTTGTATCCTGCCTTTAGTAATCTATTGTGGAAGTCGTAATCTTCTCCAATAACTAGTTCTTCGTCAAATCCGCCGATAGATTCAAAGACCTCTTTTTTGACAAATCTAGCAGCAACATTTAATTCATCATTCACATAGCAGTCTCTCTCTAGTTTTCTAACCTTTGACCAAAAGCTTATAGTGGGATCTGACGTATTATGAATGCATATAGCGTCGT
>CAZFGR010000120.1:0-1632 GCA_964518475.1 uncultured Nitrososphaerota archaeon | reverse complement strand
TTCGATACATACCAAACAAGAGAGCAGCAATAATTTTTAACAATCTCTTCTCATTTTCACTAAACATACGCCCACCCCCTTATAAATACCACCAGAAAGCTCTCATTGCTAGGATTTTATGGGGGCCCCCTATACCTCCCATTATACTCAAGAGGATTTTTAAATTTTGTGCTGTAGGTACAAATTTTTTTATGCTAAGAATACAAATGCTACACATGTAGCAAAGGATTGTTTAACTATCAACTAATACTCGTGTAATCTTCTGGTGAGACTAATGCATGTGAGGATAAAAGTAAGCAGATGGAAAAAATGGACTAAATACTACGTTGTTATACCAAAAAGAATCGTTAGGCAACTAGACCTGAAGAAAGGAGAGAGACTCAGAATATCACTAGTGGGCGACAAAATAGTTTTAGAAAGAGCTCTGGGTACCCAGACTAGAAGGTCAGAGAAATCTTATTAGAATATAGAAAAATAAGGAATAGAAAAATACTAGAATGAATTATCTCCCATCGAGCTGGATTTTTCCAAATATAAAAAATAATTTGAGTATGGATGCAAATTATTTATATTTGTGTTTGTAGTTGAAGTGCAAATATAATTTAAAGAAGTCTTGGGGCCACGACGTACTGAAAGCGGATCTGTGAGATCATGAAGTTGAGTATTAGTGGCATTTTCTTGGAGAATTCGATTGTTGCTGCTTTTGCTATTTTTGCAATGTTCGTGACTTTGTTAAGATATTCTAGGCTGTATTCGCTCTCGGCATCGTTTCGTATCTCGTATAGAGTCACGTACCAACTTTTCTCTAGATCTAATAAATACTCGTATTTCTCTCCTTCTTCAGTTTGTGCGAGAAATCTTATTGTCCTAGCCTCTGCATTAGCGATTATTTTTAGCTTTTCAGCCCCGATGCTATTTGCGCCTTTTATAATATCGATATATAACCTAGGAGGAGCAAAATCAACACGAACATCATTTGATAATTCCTTTATCTGGAAGGTCTCATCTGCATTAAATAATTTTATCACGAATCTCCTCGCGTCCGTTCTATATTGTGGATTATATAATGCGATGCTTAATTCGTCATTATCAATCATTAACTCGACGTAATCATACCGCTTAGCATTCTTAAACACTTTCATAAGCATAGAAGTACTCGCACCAACAGTATAGTTTGCCTCAAATTGCCAAATATTAAACTCAGAGACTGGAAAATCCACTTGCACATAGGCCGCTCTTGCGTTATCAATCCTCCTCAACACTAATGCTTCTTCTGATACTTCTATTAATACATCATCAACAATTTTTGATAAGACAGAGAAAATCGTCTTCAGGATATATGCTTCTGGATATATCGCCCGCCACATACTAAGCCCACCTAAGTTCTATAAGATTTACTTTAACTCCATTGTTTGCTAGTGCTAGAAAAAACAGCATACATTTCTCGTCTGGTCTCGGTTCTCGACCCTTCTCCTTCCGGAATCTTCGTAACAATTTCCAGTACGTCACCTGAATCTCGAAAATTCCGGTACCGCGAATATTTTAACTTGCCACATGGTAGGATTAAACATTCATCGCGAACAACAGTATCTCTCTTCTTGCAGTAGATGTGCCCAGGGAAAATGATAGCAT
>CAZFGR010000119.1:0-1757 GCA_964518475.1 uncultured Nitrososphaerota archaeon | reverse complement strand
AATTGCATCTTGTGATTGATTATGATTAATCTATACAAGCTATCACCTTACCACATAACTACTCTTGCTAATCTTGAAAACATGTTATATCGGGGTCTTCTAGCTTCGAAGAATACGCTGAAACAAGAGGGAGTTATTTTTCAAGATTTGGGGGAATTAGAAGAGAAAAACCCAAGCATCGCATTAACCATATATAAGATTACTAAACAAACCGATTTAATTA
Source organism: uncultured Nitrososphaerota archaeon (assembly GCA_964518475.1). Lineage (GTDB taxonomy): Archaea > Asgardarchaeota > Njordarchaeia > Njordarchaeales > Njordarchaeaceae > Njordarchaeum. The sequence continues at coordinate 1,534 of CAZFGR010000119.1, read as the reverse complement.
TTGTTACTTATAAAATAAGAGAAATCGACCTTAGAAATTTTGTAAGGCTCTATCTATTTGTTGCAAGAGATAGAATGAATAATTTCGTAATTCCAAAATTTCTCTATACGGTAGCTCGGCGGTGTAAAAACTTCTGCATCTTGCTCTTTAAGAGTTTACAGGAAATAATAGAGTGGACTCATAAGGAGGGGAGTGAATATCTACTCATATATGGTCATCCGCATAGAAAAAATCCCACAGGTTTTGCGGATTTAGATAGCATGATAAATTATTTCCATATGAATCTTCCTGGTGTTGATGGCTTAAAAGAATGGTTAAAATATACCATAGAGAGCTATGACGAGTTAGCACTTCCATTGGATTATTTTGTGGCTTTTCGAGAACCCGATCATCTTGATAGATATTTGGCTTATTTATTAGCATCAGAACTTCTAATTCGTGATAAGTTACCAATAACATTACTGAGTAAGATATTAGTGTTGATAAGGGATGAATCAGAAATTGAGGACTTGAAACGGTTAAAGAGAATAGAGAAATTCTTGAAACTTACGCGAAGTCATATACAACTTAAAACATATGGGTATGAACGCGAACTCTGGGAAGAATTATACTTCTCGGTATGGCCTTTAGACATCCTATTAAGGTGAGTCTTCATGGATAAGACTAACATTAAGTACATCACTGATAGGAAAATCTTCGAATCTGATGCTGACGTTTTGATAAATTCAGTCAATGTGAAGGGGGTAATGGGTGCTGGAATAGCTAGGGAATTTAAAAAGCGTTTCCCAGAAATGTATAAGGATTATCTAAAAGCGTGTAGAAAAGGCGAGATTAGGATCCGTGCTAAGTTCATAGTCGATCTCAAAGATCCGAAAAAACCGTTACTAAAAATTCTTGAAATTTATGATTGGAGGCCGCACATCTGGATTAGTGAGGCAAATGATAAAAAGCGAATCATATTGAATTTTCCCACAAAAATTTACTGGGACTTACCAAGCGATTACAGAATAATTAAAGCGGGACTAGAATGGCTTAGAAAAAATATAGATCTGTTATCCCAAAAACTAGGACGAAAAATTAAGAAAATAGCAATGCCACAAATCGGCTGCGGCTTAGGAGGACTCGAGTGGAAAAAAGTAAAAAACCTGATAGAGCATTATCTCTCAGATACTGGGATAGAAATCGAGATATATATCTATAAATAAGATGAATCTTTAATAACGAAAAGCAGTGTCAAAAACTTAGGATCTCTAATATTGTATGGCTAAAAGTCAAGAAAAACATTCCCAGAAGATGATTAAAATGTGATTCGTTCTGCTTTTACACAAACATTTTCTATGATGTTTAGAACTGGTTCTGCAAAAATTCTTCTCATATCGGGTCATTTCCTCTTTATGATTTCGTATATTTTGATTAGATAATCCATTGTTGACTCCACAGCATCCCTTCCACTAGCTTCTTTCGGAAACCTGCCAATCGTCCTATCAATTAGTTTTATCCCTGCTCGTAGGATTTTTGTGGAAGTACTCAATTT
>CAZFGR010000118.1:0-1759 GCA_964518475.1 uncultured Nitrososphaerota archaeon | reverse complement strand
GTAGCCGTTGACAGAGTAGTTAAGGCTATGAGATTAAGAGGCTGGCTATAAACCCTTTTTATTTTTTTGTTAGATAATGGATCATGCTCTCATTTTTATTGATCTAAAAGAAAGAAGAAACTTGAGAATCTCTCTATTTCTTATTTTCTTAATTAGTTAGTATAGATGATATTCGTCTCACCAGGAAATCTCTTTCTAATCTCCCTCGCTAAATACAAAGCCAGATTAGTTTTGCCACTCCCAGGCAGACCCACGATTGTCACAGGCCGCCAAAGAACACTCTTGATCTCACTAGGAAAGAAGTAGGAGAGGATACCACTCATAAAAATCACCGAGAAAAAGAAGAGAGAAAAGAGATTCAGCAATCATTTCTTCTTTCTTCGTTTCTTTCTCTTTGAGGCTCTTCTGGGATTGCTATTACGAATGCCTGTGCGATTGCCATTAGTATTGCTAGTCCTAGGCTTACCTGTGCAAAGGCGAGAGTCGCTATTGTTGCTATTAATATTAAAGGCAGGTTGTTTTTTACGAACTTTAGCACTTTGCTTTTCATATACCCCCTATACCTAATATATATGATTGGTAGTAATAATAAAGCTATTCCCAATCCAGCAAAGGGTAGAGTGAAGGTTGCTCTCAGAAAAGTATCAAAAGGAGTCACTAAATACAGAACGCTTCCAAAGAGTGCTATACCGAGCACTAATGCTAATCCTAAGCTAATGTAGTCGAAGTCATTGAAATCCTTATCCGAGAGGGAATCCACAATCGGCTTATATATCAATCCGACAATCCCAAGTAATAGCCCAAGAGATCTCCAATCAAGCGTGATTTCTTTCCCGAATCTCATCGAGATGAACATTAAGTAACCTGCTGCTAAAACAATTGTGAGGAATAATCCTTTACTCAACCCAATTCTTCTCCAAAAAATATATAATAGTCCAGCTATGCATATAGGGAACAACAACCACCAATAATTAATTAGGAGCCACCAAAGAAAACATCGAATTTCGTAAAGATATGATATAATCTGATCAAAAACCACTATTTCTCACCTCCTGATAATTTGATTTTCTTAACTTCGCTTAATCGAATAGAAGACGTAAAAGCGGACAGGCGTTCTAGACTTGAAAGCTCTCTAATAAACCTGGCCTTCTCGATTTTTCTAACAAAGTTAAGTAGCTCCTGGCCATAACTAGTTTCGAGAAGCCCGTATTCTTTTAACAGGAACTCTAGTTTAACCACTCGCTCAGGATCTTTGAAGATACTATACTCCTGAAGGAATTTATCTTTGCGAGCCCCTAATCTTGCTAGGAATCGCTTAATTATCCTAACGATATCCTCTTCACGAATATTATAATAACTCATTCAATTTCTCCTTCCAGGATTTTTCTTTTTAGTTTCTCGATTTCTTCTAGACGCCTGCGGGCCTTAATTATTGCTAGAGTATCGCTAATTGCTCTTAGCTTAGCATATTCTGTTTCCAGCTCCTCATACTCCTTCTTTAGAATAGATAATGCGTTCTTATCACGGAGAAACTGAATCTTATGATGAACCCAGGTAGGAGTAACTACTAGGCGCTCCTCATCAAACTCATCGCAATATGTTCTTCGATACAATAATGACGCTAAAACTTAATTACTATTAGTCCCTCCTTTTTTCCTTAGCAATGTGTCGTTAATAATCGGATAATTTTTAAACGCGTTTAATACATATATTCGTTTAAAAGGATTCGGAGGATGAATAAGTATGGAATCCATCTTTT
>CAZFGR010000117.1:0-1821 GCA_964518475.1 uncultured Nitrososphaerota archaeon | reverse complement strand
GTTCATTTGTCTACAACTTGACTCTTCAGGCTTTCAACATATCTCAATGTTACGTAGGCTAATCGATGCTTCAAACCGAATGAAAACATGGAGACCGAATAGGTCGAGGAAAAGCTAAATAAGATGAGAGACGCGAATATTTCCAACAGGATTCTTATGAGCTCTGAAAGCTTGAGAATAAACTCTCATCATGGTGATCTGTACCATCTAATACCGTACCCTGTCTTTTTAGCCGAGTAAAGATAGAATTCAGAACACACGAAGATAATAGGGGTGCTGAGCTATAGGTAACTCGTCAAATTAACTCAGATAAAATTCAGGATTAAGAAAGGAAAGCTAATTAATGACCTTGTTCACTCGGATTCTTCATCTTTCTTTGCTGGCAGCTCTACTATTATCAAGTCGCCGCTGTCCTCTCCTCCCTCGTCGCGTGGTTTGTCTGCAAATAATTTCGGAGGCAAAGGCTCAAAAGGCTCAAGTGTCACCCTGCATTTTTCTAAATCTTCTTCCTTTATGAAATCCTTTTCTCCAATCTCCTGGGTTATTTCTATAATAACGGCACAGCCGCACAACACATACTTCTTCACACGAACCAAGCTCATCACCTCAAGAGCAGTTCTCAAATAACAATTCCTTGCTACACTCAGCCTTCCTCACGCAATTCCTTTGTACATTACGCGGGCCGTAAAGAGCCATAAGACGTGGTGGTTTAAGTTTTTTCGGCCAAGTGCATTGCTTCGTGCACTTTTACTTTCACTCTGGTATCCAAAATAATACTGATGCGCATATGTAGGGGGTACTTGATAGACTTCGATCTTCTTCTGTATGTATTATCTCGCCTTTTTGTTCTCTCGTGAATCGATGGTTAATACTCATGAATGAGGATTAGACCTAAGCTCTCATCACACTGGTCCCCAGCACCACAATATAAGCGCAAAGTAGGAAGAGAAAATCGAAGTCCATGTCAAGTACTCCCTCCTAAAGATCTAAGATATCTGGTACTTTTGGTGCTATTATTTTTAAACCGAATTCCTCTAAGTGCTTAAAATCCGATATATTAAAAGTCCAAATAGGAAGATTATGCTCAATACAAATAGCTCCTATGAATAGGTCTCGGTCATCTATTAATTTACCTTTCATTCTTAATTTGTCCCAAATCTCACAAAGCAATTTAATCGTCTTATTAGAAGGCCAAAGTAATCTGAAAAGCTTCTCAAATTTCTGTTTAATAGCATCAATTTCATTAATCTCCTTACCTATCGCCTTTAACCCCCTAAGAAACTCATAAAGAGATACCCATGTTACATAAACCTCGTAAAACAGTGGAAGCTTATAGAGCAGATCCTTCTTTCTTAGAAAGATGATCACATCTGTGTCGATGACGAATTCTTTAGCAATTTTTTCCACCTTAATTTCACCTCACCTAGAATCTTCTCAAGAGCCTCAGCATCATTGATAGTGAAAAGTTTTTCTAACTCCATCGCAGCCACAATCTTATCAGCAAATTTCGCCTTTTTTAACAGTTCTAATAGAAAATCATCCCATGTCGCATTTTTCCTCTCAAAATCAAGAAGCTTTTTAACCTCAACAGAAATAGTTATCGTCGTTTTCCGACCCACAACATCACCCTAATTTAGCAATTTCATAATTATAAAATTTCACAATTCCATATAAAAAACAAACTAATTCCCATTACATAAAAACATACAAAAAACAGACAACAAAGCATTCAATCCGTAAATCTCACAGACCAAAGAATATCTTGTCAATACAAACGTATCTGATGGCCAAACGGGCCATCGTTGACAGCAAAGTAAAAAA
>CAZFGR010000116.1:0-1868 GCA_964518475.1 uncultured Nitrososphaerota archaeon | reverse complement strand
ATAGGCCATACCAAGTTGTCTCTTTCCTCAATATTCTTTTCTCAGATTCTCAAATATTTTATAGTTTTTTTGATGACCAAAGAGAACAATTCGACTATAGGAGGCGAAATAAACTGTTTAGCTATAATCTCTAAAATTTTTCAACATCTGGTAGTGATCTTATTTCACTCGGCTCTGTGCCCTCCACTTGTCTTAAATATAATATATAAAAATAGAAGAACATATCTAAATTTATTTTGTGTTGGAGTAGTAGTTTCTTAGCTAATAAATATAGATATTGCGAAATAGGTATATTCTCAGCGAAATCAATGTAGTACACAAAAATTCCTTCAGATTCTAAATTCCTCGAAAGCTTCCATAACAGATATTTAAGTAAAGTTGATTTCCCTATTCCTCCAAATCCAGTTAAGTATATTACTCCTCTGCTGGACTCCTCCACGACTCTATTTAGCATATCTAATATACATTTGATTTCTTCTTCTCTATCAACAAAAACTTCAATAATTCTATGCTCGCTATAATACGCACTCATAATATCACCCCATTAAAAAAAATTGATTATTCAAAATTTCTTCTAAATTATACTTAAAAAGAAAGCATTAATGTCAAGAAGGATTGTCATTAAGCCAGCGGAAATTATTTTGATAGAGACGCCAATAGAGCTTTCAGCGTGCTATTTCATTGTCGCTCTGTCTATTTATCTATCTATGCGATTATTCTGATTTAATATCACTTTGTGATATATCGCATCAATTTAGTTGGGTGGTCAAATCTAAAGGCTTAGGTAGAGCTTGATATTTATTTAGCTTATAAGTTGTTCACGTACCCCAGTTTGGGAGTATATGAGGGATGAATTTGCCAGTATTTTTTGGATGTATTCTTTTAGCTTGTTTGTAATTGTTGGGGTTTTTGGTATTGCTATTATTGTTGAGAATTTCTTTCCTAGGTCTTTTATTGAGTGGCCGATGAATATTAGGTGGGTTGGTGTTATTATGTATCTGTCGTGGATTTTGGTAGTCGTGTATAGATTTACTAGACGATTCTGGTAGTATTTTTTTATGTGGTTGACTAGTTTATGGTGGCTACCATTTTTGGTTTTGATTGTAATTAGTATTATGTTAGCATTAGTGGGCGTCGCATTTAATATTAGGTCTATAGCCTTACGGTTTAGGTAGGGATCAATAACTATGATTTGCTTGTGGCCTCGTAACAAATCGATAAGAATTTTCCCTGTACGATCTCCTCGATCAGGTTCGACGAAGTAGAATAGCCAATGGCGTTCTATTCTAGGTCTTATAATCATGAGCTTTATTCCTTTCGAATTAACTTCATGTACAAGTTTTCCATAGAGTTTAGGGGGGATCTCCGATTTTTTGAATGGCTTACAAATTATTAAGAAGTAATAGATGGGAATGCTGGTATTCCCTATGTGAAGCTTGGAGAACTTACCGATAATTTTCTTGATAGTCCTATTAAGGCTCCTGGATGGCATTATTACATCAATCAGTATCCTTGTTTTATTCATAATATTTATCATCACTCCAAATTTTACTCCGCCGAAGGAGCATAGAAAACAACCTTTTGGTCTAAATCCATAGATTGACAAAAAAGATTTTAGATCCTCATAGATCCTAGAAAGGTACATCTTGAAGTCGGTACTTGGTCTTTTTCGTTTCAGTAATTCATATGCAAAATTTCTTAGGAACTTTTCTATAGGAGTGATAATCTCTAGATAGGTCTCTTCCTTTGGGAAGGAGGATCACCTCTCTTTTCTAAAGGATTATATATCTAATCAATAAATATTAAAACATTAGGAATCTGGGAGAATTACACATGTATTCTTAATTATATATCATCCTTCCTCGCCG
>CAZFGR010000115.1:0-1926 GCA_964518475.1 uncultured Nitrososphaerota archaeon | reverse complement strand
ACGATATTAAGATTGAGGTAGCCGCATTATATATCGATCTGGGAATAGGAGTATAATTTCGGAGTCTCTCAATGCTTCTTCGACAAGCTCTTCAGTAACCATTGACTCAATATTCTCGGCAACATTATCCTTAACGGCTGTGATTGGGTGCTTAGGAGCAAGCTTACAAGCAAGTACACGCTTTGCTGTGACAGAATAACCATTCGTCTTCTGTAACATATGCGCTATTTCGGTTTTATCCATCCATATAACTGGACGGTAAATCGGTAGTGAAACAGCTTTTGAAAGGAACTTCAGATTAACGGGAGTTTGAGAAGCTACTTGAGAAAGGGATTCCCCAGTCACAATTCCGTGGGCCTCTTCCTCAATAGCTATTCGCTCACCTATCCGGTACATTAGGTATTTGCAGAATATGCACCTGTACCTTTCATCAAAAAGTCTTGTCTCCGAATGAATTTTCCCAATATTTACAATATATGCTTTGAAAGGGAAACCCAGCACCCATTCACGTAACCACTTCAAGGCCTTCATAGCTCTCTCTTTTGCGTCGGATCCATAGTGTGGAGTCAGATCAAAATGGACGGGTACGATCTCAGCGCCTCTACGCATCATTAACCACGTAGCCAAGACGCTATCCATCCCCCCAGAGAATAAAGCTACTAATTTTCCCGATACCCCATAGGGTAATCCTCCAACACCCTTTATAGTCTCTGCGTAAACATAAGCAGTGGTCTCCCTAACTTCTATAAAGATAGTCTTATCTGGATTATCGAGTTTTACCCTTATTCCTCTATCTGATAGTTCTCTGAGGATATCAGCTCCTAGTATTCTCTCAATTTCTTTACTGGTGATTGGATAATCCTTTATTCTCCGTGCCCTAACAGCAAAAGTATCTCCTGGACAAATAACTTTTCGTGCGAGTTCTAATACGGTTTTTCGAATAGTCTCTATCCTATTATCAATCTCTATAACCGGATCCGCTTCTATTACACCAAAGACTTTGGATACTTCTAGACTTACTTCCCTAGGTTTATCCGTGTAAATAAATAATCGACCCCCTTCTTTCCTTATTTTCTCGAATCGAAGTCCTTTAGCTTTGAGTCTCGCGATGATGTTATCAATAAGTTTTTTCTCCCACTTACTACGGACTGGAGAGCTTTTGAGGGGGATCTCACCAGAATACTTTACGAGAACAGCGTTATACAATTTTTCTCCCTCACAAGACTCCAAGTTTCTTTCTTAATCGACATACGAAGCATAATTCATCGCTAGCAGTTGTTGGATAACCACATACCTTACAAAGCTTTATGTTACTTTGTTTAGGGGGTGTTAAGTGCTTTTTTATATCCAATATCGTTTTGACAAAATTTATTTGTGCCACCGGATTTAAAGATAATATATTCTCCCATAAACCCTTGTACTTGAATAAGGTAGCTCTTCTAGACAATGGGCATGGAAAATCTATAAATGAGAGACCAATTAGGTTGACGTAGAGCATGTTTTCTCGCTCACTTAGGAAGAACTGGGGTCGAAGCCTACCCACTAATCGAAGCTCGGGAACGCCAGGGGTTAGGGGTTCTGGTCCTCTTAGTATGTCTTCGGTTCTCTGAGTTAACAGAGCTTTTAAGTAAAATGTAGCGATATCATCTATGTTGTGTCCAGTAGCGACATAATCAAAGCCATGTTCATAAGCAAACTTATTAAGCACCCAGCGTTTAATCGAGCCACATATAGCACAAGCGGGACGTTTCAGAACTTTAGTAGTCTCAGGAATGGTAAAGCCTAAATTCTCCTTTATATCAAAATAATAAAAAGAAACATTTTCTAGAGCTTTCTCTAGTCCCCTAACGACTTCTAAACTTTTTGAAGAATATACTCCTATTCCCAGATCGATATATAATGCGGCTACCTCAATCTTAATATCGT
>CAZFGR010000114.1:0-1966 GCA_964518475.1 uncultured Nitrososphaerota archaeon | reverse complement strand
TTTTTCTCAAAATAATAGTTATTCTCTCGAAAAATATATAAATGATCTCAAAAAGGAATTATCATAGGGAAATGAACATGAGCAGCTCTGCGTGTGTAAATGGAAAAATTCTAAGTAAGATGGCTGAGAATACGGAGGTGCAGAAAGTACTTATAGACTGCAAGCGTTGGCGATGCGATATAACCTCTGTTAAGTCTATCATACGAAAAAATGGATCCAGTCTTTATCTACTTCTCCCTAGCGAGCTTGTCGACTCATTGTCGATTAAAGAGGGGCAGCAGGTCTGGTTAAAAGCGCTACATTCTGAAGAGGGTGGAAGAATAGGGATACTAGTGGATTTAGGAGTACCTGTAATATTTGCAAAGGTCTATGAACTAGACTTCGTAGTAAAACCAGCTGACACAGCGGATTTCATTGTAAGAAGACTGACGAAAGCCTTCCCTGTTTATTCAACATTTGTAGAAAAAAATCCTGAGAGAGCAGTATGTGTTATTGAAGTTCTAGGGGATGAGGGATGGTACATGGTTGAGCTAAAAAGATTTTTGCTAAAAGAGGCTAAAAAAGTCAAGGCTAACATTAGCTCAGTTAATATAAATCAACAGGAAATAAAACTCTTCTCGCTTGCTCCCTCATTTTTGAAGGTTCATGGATCACAGTGTAAGGGGTGTGAGATTAGATGGGAAGAGGGGCCGATGTCACTGTAAAAACTCCATTGATGGTTGCGATCTCGGATCCTAGAAATACGAAACCAGAAAAACTTAGATGGAAGTATGCTGAAGTCCTGATAAACAGTAGCTCCGAGACGATTAACATATCTAATGAGCGCATAACTTGGATTATAAGGCTGAAGAATATTGCCTCAATAGATAAGATCGAAAATGAGGTAGGAGAATTTCTTAAAGTGACGCTGAAGAGTGGTCGATATTCTCTATTCTTCTACGGTCCAACTCCAGTACTACTGAGAATTAATAACTTGCTAACGAAGCTCTTAGTGACTGAAGTTTATCACATAAAGGATGTTGAAGAATTAGGCAAGCGTGGTGAAATCAGCCATGAACTCTCGAACGCCAGAAGTCATTAGAGATGAAGTCTTAAACATGCTGTTAGAAGTAAGAATGCTCTACGATTACATAATCAATCCCTTTCCGATACCTAGGGAGACGTTAAAAGATTACATAACTAGCCATAGTTATGAAATGAGCGCGAAAGAGAGCTTATCACAAACCTTCCACGCAAACCATGAAATGGAAAATAACACCTCTCTAAAAGATTCCATAACGACTTCCACAAAGGATAAGCCTGAAAAGAGTGAAACCTCGATAGTAGCACGAGTTAATAGAAATATGTTAGCAGCAACACCTACTAAAAATGAATGGAGTAATTCAGAATTAAGTTATAAAAACTCTACTAGGTCTCAGGAAGCGGTTAGCTATAAAGATTTGAAAAATGGTACAAACTCCAGGTCTAATGTTAAGGAAGGGCGTATCAGAAAACTGAAAACGTGTAGTGCGTTGCATCAGGAACAAGGAGAACGCTCGAGTAAAGGTATTCCTAAGAGTTTTCCAAATAAGAAAAAGGATCTTGAAGAAACCAAGATTGATATAATCAACCTATCGAGATCTTTAGTAATCATAAATGGTAGTCATACTCGAGAGATCTTAGATGCTTTAAAAAATTCCGGATTAATTTCGAAAAGTACGTACAACAAGATTTCAAATGCAATTAGAAGCTTTAGCAACAAGGACATTAAAGGCAAAGAATTGCCTTTTGGTCAAGATTTTGTTTTAAGTTCTTATGTGCTGAACTCTCCCCTGGCTCAGAAGCTCACTTCCTTATTAGTTAGGGGTGTGTGAAATGTCGAACAGGATTTTACTGCTTGAAAGTGGAAAAGAAAAGAACGTTATTAGAACGGGAAATGAAGAACTTGATCGAAGAGTCGGCGGCTTACCCTATCCTACGTTTTGCT
>CAZFGR010000113.1:0-2012 GCA_964518475.1 uncultured Nitrososphaerota archaeon | reverse complement strand
CTTGAGAATTTACTTAGATAGTATCTGCTGAACACGTCTAGCGATGTACTCAACAAATTCTTCTGTACTCTTACTTCCTTCTAACCATTGAAGTCCTTGCCTTACTCCCGGCTTTCCTTTAAACTCATCCCCAATAATATCTTGCAATAGATTCATTGGTGTTCTCCATACGTCTAATGGCATACGCGGTTTAATCAAGTCTTTCCAATATCTGTTAAAGAGCGAGGCAAGCTCATTGACCACAAAACGTCTTTCGCGAGGATAACGTATGGCTTTATAGTATTTTCTCCTGATACTCTCTGCCTGGTTAAAAAGTTCATCCGTTAAGGGTAAAAATTCTAAACCCATTGTGATTATTGTCCCTCCTTACATGATTTTTCGACTAATAGGTTTAAAGATTTTGTACTTCTTAATCGCTTCATCACAGGTAAGCCCCTTTAAGATACTAACCCGATTGTTATCTGATAGGTTCCGCTGTCTGTTGGGTTTGGAGTGTTGAACTGTATGCGAATTTTTATTGAGCCAGTTTCGCCGGCAGAACATTGAAAGACTCTATCTTGAAGTCTCCACTTCACACCATTTGGAATACTACTAGGAGTCATATCCCACCAAGTTGCGGCAGATAATTCACAAACACGTGGATAAGTCCAAACTACCACATCGGAGCTTGTTGGAGTAAAATCGGTCGCTGTAACATTAACCTCGAGATAGCCGTTAAAATTCTCATTTACAGTTACGCTTATCGGAATTTCGACGATCGATCCACTAGTTACTTCGGATGGCGGTGTTGAGGTCAGACTCAGTTCCGCAAATGTTCCAGGTTGAGGTGATTCTGGTGATACATGTATCGAAATAGGCCCTAGAATGTTTGTGTATACAAAAGCATACACAGAGAAAGTTACCGCTATGGCTATCAAACATAAAGCTAGAATTAAAGAGAGCTTCTCCTGAAAACTACTTCTTTTAAGACTCCATCTATAACCACAATCAAAACATTCATAAAACTGTTTATAGCCAACAATATTGGAACTTCCATATCTTGGGCAGAGAGGCTCTTCATTCACAGCTAATATGCCCCTCCTGATATTCCCAAATACTTCTTAGAAATATAAGATTTTCCTCTAGCTCTCTAATGATGGAGAATTACGGGATTGTCAAATCATGCAGAGAGCTTAAAAGCTTATAAGTAGTTGTGGAAACTGGCTGAGGATCCACCGTTTTGTTATTACAGCCTCTTCCGCTTATGTTCTACTAGTCTTCTAATCCTCGTCTCAAGTTTATCGATTTCTTCTTGGAGTATGCGAAGTTTTTCAAAATATGTAATCGGCGCCGGCTCTGTGAAAGTCAATTCTGGTAATGCTCTAAGGTATTGAATGCGAAGAATATCTGGATCGTCAGCTTGCTTATCGTAGGTCATTTCAATACCAAATTTGCTATAGATGTCATGACCCATCATTGCCTCTACGTAGATACGGTCTATCCCTGCGTTTCGTAGCGCCGTTCTGAAGTATTTTCTAAGGAGGCTGGGATGATACGTATATCTTTTCCTACCACCAGCATCTACGCCGATTATCTCATCTAATTCGGCTCTTTCGAAAATTCTTCGCATAATTTTGAATGCCGTTCCCTTTGCGAGCGGCGCCCCATTTTCATTTACAAGAAGCGGACTATCTTTAGTTATCTTCTCGCCTTTTTTCTCTCTTTCTCTTAGGTACTTGAGAATCCATCTTCTGGTTTCAGGCGTTATAAATGTAACGGTTTTAATTCCGCTCTTCCTTCGAATATATTCGACCATGTAGCAATCTCGCTTTTCCCAGAGGTTCTCAAAATCCCCGATTTTCCTCTCTAAAAGGTCTGCAAAACTCATTCCGGAAGTAGCCATTACTAATACCATTACCCTTTCTCTTCTGGACCTACAACCTTCAATCAGAATATCTCTTATCATCTCTTTAGTTAATTCACCCTCTTGGCTAGAGTAGATATTGAGAGTCAATTTTCTTCCGAATATTCTC
>CAZFGR010000112.1:0-2022 GCA_964518475.1 uncultured Nitrososphaerota archaeon | reverse complement strand
GTTAAAGAAGAACTTGAAAGCATAATTCGTGTCTTGGAGGGAATAATCTATGAGTCTAAGAGAGGTGGACTTCAACAGATTACCCTTTAGGATAAGGCAGTATATTCTAAAGGTAGCTTTAGAATTTGATCTACTTCCGTATTTTTCGGTAGTTTATCCTTCTAAACTAATAGAGCATTGGGGCCAAATACCTTGGAGAGGGGGGACCTTTCCAAAAAAACTAACTGATTCTCTAAAATATACAATACTAGTTTCCCTTGGTTATCATGCAATAGTTCCAAGAACGGAAGTTCTTAGGCAAAAACTTCTGAATATAGCGGACGAGTTCTTTATAAAGAAGTATAATTACAAGAGATACAAGAGGTATGGGCACACCTACAATAGTTTTTATGCATTAAATATATTTTCGCAGCTCTCTGTAGTCTCGTATGAGCTTATAAGAGCATCAGAAAACATAAGAAAAGACATCAGAAAAGCACTAGAATACATAACCGATAGGTTGGAAAAAGATAATAAGTTGGGTCAAAAGAGCACATACGTAAAAGATCCAGTAACCCGACTGGTTTACGATTACTACTCGTTCTTATTAGGCCGAGAAACAATATTTTACTCTAAATCTCAAATGAATGATCTAAAAGAATTACTCCTCTCCGATACATCTTGGGAAGATAAATTCAGAAAACTCCTGAAATATATTGATGAGATTGATAAGGACTTCTGGGAAGAGTGTCGGAATAGAGGTCCAAAAGGGTTCGCATCAGGAATTCATGGAGTAGGCATTGGTATCCCATGGGAAAACAAGAGTATGGGGCCAAACGAGACTGTTGGAGAAACATTTAATGATCTAGAGAAGATAATTGACGATATGATGTTTCGTGGTGAAGTGTCGCAAGCTGTAGATTTCGCGAAAGAATTAGATGAAATGTACGAATCTAAAAAAGAGAAAGAAGCAAAAAGCATTGGAATCGGCGGCAAGGGTTTTCTCGGAACAAGACAGTTCATAGCGAGAATAAGAAAGGTCAAATACTACAATATCATCCTTCCTGCTGTAAAAGAAGAAATTAGTAAAAGATTAGGCAAGGATCCGGCTGGTTTTTCAACATGGAATATTGATGAGGATCCAGAGAGGCTAGAAATTGAGGTAACGCTAGAGGATTATGGCATAATAATTCCCAATGTTTTTGCTTATAAGAGGTATTATGTACCAGGAAAGAGAAAACGATTCGGAGTCGGGCACGTAGTCGTAATAATAGATACGAGTGGATCAATGCATGGAGAACCACTTGAATACGCTATAGAAGGCGCTTTATCAATCGTGGAAGCTGCGAGAAGTGCTGGGGATAGTGTATCTGTAATAACATTCAGCGGTGGACCGTGGCTAGAATATGGTCCAAGCTATGATTATGATACTGCTGTAGAGTTTATTTCTAGGTTGTATGCTGATGGGGGAACCGAGATATTTAACGCCTTAGTAAAAGCGGATGAGCACTTAATGAAGATGGGTGGAGGGGGAACATTCATTTTCACGGACACTTACATTTGGGATATCGAAAAAGCAGCGAAGGCTTTCTGGTTCTTATCAACTTATAGAGGACCAGTATACATCTTCTCTACAGAGAGAGAATTGTATAACGAATTAGAGAGAGCCTTGCGAGGAACTGGGGTGAGAATAAAACTACTCGATGACTGGGCAAAATGTATGGAGATCAGCCTAAATTCTTATCTAGAGCTCTAAGAGGTGTTTTCTTATGGAGGTTGTATTCCCATCGGGCTGGATTAGTAAGGAGATCGTTAGGAGATTAAAGTGGTTGGTGAGAGTGATCTTCCGGACAATAAGGATTGTAGAGACTGGTGGAAAAATAATTATAAGGGGAGATCGAGAAGAAGTCGAGAAAATAATCAGAATAATCGATCATTACAAAGAGAAAGACGAAGATATCGTTGAGGATGAGGACTTAGTTTATCCAGAACCTGGACCATTGTTTCCTGAATGGGAACTAGAGGAGGCCTGAAAATGGAATT
>CAZFGR010000111.1:0-2022 GCA_964518475.1 uncultured Nitrososphaerota archaeon | reverse complement strand
CTTTCTCTTTTCTGGAAAGAAGAATGAAAATAAAAAGAAAGAATGATTAAATATTAAACAATTCTCGAAAAGAGTTTTCCGAAGATTACTCCTAGTGTTACTATGACGTAACTAACTAGTATTGCTATTTCTAGTGGGGCAAAAATTGGTTTTAGACCATTGTAGAGGTAATTCTCATCTGTTAGGACAAGGACTTGTAATAGGCTTGTTACGATAAAGGCATGTTTTAAGAATCGTTCATCAAAAGTTCCAGCAGTAAGTCCTAGCAATGCTGGGAATATGAAAAATAGTGCATACGCATCTATAGGATAGTATTGGCCCAAATACTTACTCACAAAATAGAATGCGAGTGAAATGCTAGTGAGAATATACAAGCTAATAGCACTAAGCTTACTCAGTCTTCTACTAACAGCGATTGTGTATAGAATAACCGAAAAAGCCCAAAGAATCCCAAGTTGAGAAACTCGCAACAGAAAAGATGCAATCACAGGCACAACCACAATGACGAACCACAATATGGTATCAATCATAAATTCCCTAAGCCGCATCCTGAATCACATTTCTAACTCGTTTTAAATAGCCTTTATTTACTTTCACACCCGTTTCTAATTCTTTTGAGCGATACCCATTTTAAAAACAAATTAAAAGGTGTTAGAAATGGCCCGTTTAGTAGGCATATTGAGGTTCCTTGAAAGAAGCGGAGCAATATTACTTATTATGTTCGCGGGGCTATTCCTCGCTTTCATAATAAATTCAACAACCGCCTTAACTGTAACAGCGATTATCCTTGCAATGTACCTCATTAACGAAGGTCTCAAAAAAGAACACACGACTATAGTTAAGATAATAAGTATAGGACTTGGAGCATACCTCCTCGCTGGAGTATTCACGAGAACACTCACAATAACACTCGGCGTTTCTAGCCTTCTACCGATAGCCTACACACTGTATCCATATCAATTCTTGGGAGGAACATCGGCAATTATGACGTTCATGACAATCTATGTATTCGTTTTTGGAGCGAGTGCTCTCGCTGGGCTTAGGCTAGAGACAGAAGAGCTTTGGGAAGCAGTAGCAGCAATAGGAAGCATTGGTGCCGTCCTCGTAATACTTATAGGCCTTTTCACAGACCCAAAAACATTTATTACGATTGGAAAATCACTGCCATTCCTAGCAGAAATAATTGACATGTTTGGTTTTCTCGGCGATGTTATAGCACTAATGCTCGGAGAGTTCATCTCAATCCTAGTCATTTTTGCTGTATCGTTATTGGGAGGCATGATTGGAGAATACGCAATGTAATGTAGGGATCTTAGATGCGTTTGGATCTAGAGACAGCCTTGTTGCTTGCTGTGGCCATACTTATGTATCCAGTGATATATCTATATTTCCCAGAATTATCCTCGGCGGCAACATTTTATCTCATAATCGCTATTGGATCTAGTCTAGTGATTTTTCTCCTAAGTAGGCAGTTTCCAGTAGATTTGGATAATAGAAAGATTGTGGAAACGGCGTGTTACGTATTAATAAACATGATGCTTAACGCGATAATATTTGCATCATTAGTCGAAGTTATACAATATTCAATATTCCCAAGCATTCTTTTGGTGTATACTGGTGTACCATTAATATATGCCCTATATGTGGCTCTTGGCGAAACATTTCTCTACGTCGGCCTTCCACTTGCACTTTCCGAAAGACTTCCTGGATCAATAAAATATCTTCCCGCAGTAGCGATCAATGCTTTATTTGCAACATATTTCGCGCTATTACATGCTAAAGCATACAACTATAACTATCTTCTGCTTCTTCAGCCTTTCGTCGCCTCTCTAATTAACGCAGTAATTGCAATAAAGGAACGAAATCTTGCAGGGATAATCATTGGGCACTGGTTGTGCGACTTCATAATATTTACCTCGGGGGTCTTTGCGTGAAAGAGAGGATAAAGAGGATATTCAGAAACTATGCTAGGGATATGAGCCTTCTTCTCTTTGTAAACATTTTTCTTTTCTTTTTTTGGGC
>CAZFGR010000110.1:0-2060 GCA_964518475.1 uncultured Nitrososphaerota archaeon | reverse complement strand
CCCCATAAGTAGGCTGGCCGCAATTTAAATACAAAAATCAGACCGGAGAAACGATAAGAAGTTCTTATGGCGAATTTATGATAAGAATCGTCATCTCAAAAACCTTAAGGTTTTATTTCTCAAACGGAGACAAGAAATCGGTCATTAAAAAATGTCGATATCTCATCCAAGAAAAGGAGAAATCCTACATCTACACAACTTGATTTACATATTTTACATAACCGTAATCTTTATTAAAATGAGCTGGCCGAAATTGTGAAGACAAAAATCCAGAGGTGAAGAAACCTTGGAAATCTATTTCGAGAAGAGCCACACAATATTCGTATTTAAAATCATAAATGGCGACAAAATTAAGAAAATCGAAATACAAAGCAGCAAAAGTTTTAAGATAGTAGCAGAGTTCGCGCTTCCCGAACTAAAAATCCCAGTTGGGCCATTGCTTCTTGTTATTGAGCGCGAAGAATATGTCATCGAAAATTTACTTGACTTCATACGGGGCAATATAACCGTCGAGCACGTACGCGTATACCAAAACAGTGAGCGCTTCTACATCCATTTCTAAAGAATAAAACTCAGCAGACCCCCATTCCTTTTTTTACAAAACTATCTCTTTTGTGAGAGTTCTTTTTGATTTTTATGTATGGGAAGAAAACTTGGAAATCTGTTTAAATCGCCAAGACGCTTTCTATCTCTTTTTGAGATTTCTTTTGAAGGCTTCTTCGTGAAGGAATTATGTGAAATTTTCCTATTAAGGATTTCGAAAACTGTCCTTAAACGATTTTTAATCGACGTCACAAAGACTAATAAAGAGTTGGATATCCCTTATCTTGCAAATAACAAGTGATCTTCCAATCTCCTTTATTAAAAGAGTTGCCCGGACATTCCTGTTACACTTTCCGAGTAGCGATATGCTTTCTAAAGAGATCTTTAAAGGTGGTGCTGAAGCTGGCAGTTTAGAATTCCCAAAGCGGTTGTTCAAGTAGCGGTGGATTTTGTAATCGTAACACTCTTAATTAAGTAGCAGTTTTCGGAAGATGCCGAACATTTCGGTAACTGTAGGGTTATGAGCACGGCAAGAGTAATAAAGAGCATGTATATGACGGAATTTGGGTATTTGATCGTAAAGGAGTTCGAGAGGAAGGTATGTTCTGATAATTGTGAGGGGAGGAAAGGGGAACTACTTGCTCAAGTCATTCGGAACTAGCGATCCCTAGGAGAATAATTTAACTTCCGGTCGTTTGGATGCTTTATAATCTCACTTCTCAGGCAACACACAGGATGAAGTTCTCGCGCTACTTAAGAGGGTTTTCTTTGACTATCTCCTATGGTAGTAGGCTTGAGTGTAAAGAGAAGAGATACGCATGATACCGTGCTTCTCCATTACGCGCAGAAAGTGGTTTCATTCGCAAGAAGGAAGAAGAATACAGTAATGCTCCCTACATTCCATGGTGAGGACTGGGACATATTACTTAGATCCATTCGAGAAAAAAGCAGGCTAAAGGTCTCTCGCCAGTAGGGAGGAAAGGAATCTAGAGAAAATCTTATCCCAAGAAACTTAAGAGAAGACGATAAGGCAGACATTATTCCCATTCTACGACGGAGTTCTCACTTCTTACTAACTTCACATATTGGGAAGCAGGCGAGTTCCAAGAAAGGCTGTGGTATACAATAATAAAGCATGGAGGAGATGCTCTCAAATTTGGCTGAATAGAATGATGTTGCAAGGATAGGGATAATGGTATCGTTTTCGAGGTATAAAGGGAGCGTTTTGGTTTCATAATCGTGTATTTGGTGCTTGTGCGTACTTTTAATTGTAATGTACTCGAGTACTACGCAAATTACATAAAAGTTAATGATGAAGTGATGAGTGCGCATTCGTGGTTTTATGTCAATACTTTACACTTGGGTAGTTGCACGATTTTTCTTACATTCTTCAAGAAGGAGTTCAGAAATGCGATTCTAGGCGATAATTTTATATTTTTAGACACTTTTGTATTTTTGACCTCTTCATAAGGGACTGGGGCGGGGAATATTTTGAACGATGAGGATCTCGTAATAAG
>CAZFGR010000109.1:0-2111 GCA_964518475.1 uncultured Nitrososphaerota archaeon | reverse complement strand
TTATTTCTGAATTTCCTAGCAAATTTCTCACTAACTTCTTCAGCTATCTTATCTAGGAGGTCGTTTAATGTTGCTCCCTCTTTAAGCTCGAACTCAACAAATCCTTTATCTTCACCTACAATGTCTCTTGCTCTTCCGAAGAACATTACCTTAACTTTCATACTTTAACCCTTTTAACTATTCTCTTAACAAAAATTTTGAATCCAGACTTTACTGTTTTTCTCTTACTCTTTTTCTATTCTAACGATGTCGAGCTGATAGGTTCCTTCACTTAATAGCCTATCCCAGAATTTGGCCGAAGTTTCTTGCGCTATTTTATTTACTTCTTCCTCAGATATCGTTTTTGACTTTCTATTTTCAACAACTATTCTACCATTAACTATTACCGTATCTACGTCATCTCTATTTATTGTGTTCACTAAGTGTCCATAAACCGTTTCTGCATTAAGAGGTGTTGGCATAAGTTCAGGCTTAATTATTATTACATCTGCTTTCTTCCCCGGCTCTAGGGAGCCGAGCCTATCTTCTAGACCGTATGCTTTTGCGCCATTTATTGTTGCCATTTCTATTGCTTCAAGAGGCGTTATTAATCTGGGGTCTCTAAACGCAACTTTCGCTAGCAGATAGGCTCCTCTAATGTTTTCGAATGGGTCAAAAATGTATCCATCATTGCCTATGGTCACTGTTATACCCATTTTAAGCATTTTATGGACTGGTGGGGCACCTACAGCGTTGAGCATGTTGCTTAAGGGGTTGTGTGCTATTTTAGTTCCTGTTTTAGCTATAAGCTCTAGTTCATCATCTATTACATGTACTGCATGTACTGCTACCACGTCGGGGCCTAGGAGACCTACTTTGTAGAGTCTTTCGAAAGTTCTCATACCGTATCTTTCAAGATTATGGTATGGATCTATGAGTCCTTCAGATGTATGTAATGTGATAGGTACTTTGTATTGGTTAGCCAGTTCTCTAGCCCATTTTAGGAGCCAGTTTGTAACAGTGAACGACGCATGTATACTTATCATTCCAGTAACTAGCGGATCCTTTTCCTTCCTAACTTTCTCAATGAACCTAATATTCTCCTTTATCCCCCTTTCTCCCTCTTCTCTACTATGTCTTTCTGTAGCTTCGAAAGCAATAATCCCTCTAATACCCACCTTCTTCACAGCCTCCTCTATTCTATCTAAAACACCTTCAATAGCGTTAGGACCCGAGAATGTGTCAGCAAACAATGTGACACCCGACTTCATCATTTCAAAAGATGCCGCAAGAGCGCTAGCATACGCATCGTCGTAATTCATAACTTCATCCATAGCCCACCATATTCTCTGAAGATTCTGCATGAAATCTGAGGGAGGCTCTATTTTAGCAAACCATGGAGATCCTCGAAGAAGTATTCCATAAAGGTGAGTGTGACCACAGATTATTCCGGGCATGACTATGGCTCCTTTAACGTCAATCACTTTATCAGCTGTTTTCCCAGAAGCGTCCTTACCTACTTCAGCTATTTTGTCTTCAATAATCCCTACATATCCCCCCTCAATAACTCTACGTTTAGAATCCATGGTTACAACTAGTCCGTTCCTAATTAAAATGTCAAAATCTGGCATTTCAAAATCCTCCTCAAACTAACTAATTACTTCAAGTTTTTAAAGTCCTTCTTGTAATTATCTCAAATAATCCTAGAAAAATGCTCTCAAACATAATTAAAATGATTAATTACATTATGTTAAAGAGATGATATTTGGATTGGAGAACATATTAATATATTTTTACCGGAATATTTCTATGAGAACCAGCAATGGTAAAGAGTGAGTACTAATGGCTCAATTGACTGCTGAGGAGAAGAAAAGATTGCTAGATGCACTTGAAAAAGATCGTGAATTCAGGTATGCCGTTATGGGATTACTTGGGTTTAGAGAACTTCTCGAAAGATTTAGTAAACTTGAGGAAAGACAGCAAAAATTGGAAGAAAGATTTGCAAGATTAGAAGAAAGACAGCAAAAACTTGAAGAAAGACAGCAAGCGCTAGAGAAGCGGTTCATAAAGATCGAGGAAAGATTTGCTATGCTAGAGGAAAGATACATTAAGCTTGAAGAGAGATTAGCAAG
>CAZFGR010000108.1:0-2212 GCA_964518475.1 uncultured Nitrososphaerota archaeon | reverse complement strand
GATGGCTGGAACGCTATAAAGATCCGGCCAACACTAGTAGATTTTGATACCCAAGAAATCTTGGGAGAGGGTGATGACCAACTACTAATCATTGAGAAAGATCGCAGAAAATTAAGACTAGAGGATATTTACAAACAAATGGAACTTCTCAAAGAAGTTGTGAATTCTTATGAGTTACAAAGAAGGGAGTGGTTTGAACAATTAAAGGAACTCACAAACAGAATGAACGTAATTTGGAGATCCTCATTGGCCACGTTAGATGAGATAACGAAGGATCTTCAGACGGCTTTCGCAAATATATTGACAATTCTGAGAGAACAAACAACATTTGCTGAAGTCCTCTCAGATGTTCTCGAGGCTAGACAGTATGCTGCTAAAGTAGAGGATATATTAGGAGAAGCATTCTCAACAACACTAAAGAAAGTCCTTGGAATGAAGTCAAAACTTTACGAGATGATATATAAAGTACCAGTATCAACAGTAGAGGCGAAGAAAGAGGTAGTTGTTGAGGAGAAACCGAAACCAAAGACGAAGAAGAAGGATGAGAAGAAAGAGGAAAAAAGAGGTGAAGAAGAGTGAGTCTAGTTGAGTTTTTTGTTTCGTATCCTGAATTCATAAGGAGAGTAAGAGATATCTCTAGGCATTCTATGTTCAAGACGGAACTAGAGTTGAGCATTATAGATGCGGATCCAGAAAATACTCAGGAATTCCTTTCTTCCCTTCTTAATGTTTATTTATGGATCTTGGATGGGGAGATAGAAATAAAAAAGAGGGGGATAAACCCTAGTGAGCATGTTTTTGCCCGGGGTATTATAACGAGGATTATTAGGAATCTTGCGTATCCTTATTTGATGGTTAATAAAACACGATTACAAAAGAATTTACAAATTTTAGCTAATTGGCTCAGCAGCATTAAGTTGCAACAAAGCGAGCTTGGAATAAGTCCTTCAGAGTATAATGAAGAATATCCATCAGCATTGCTTGAGATGAGAGCCCTCTCATTTGTCAGAGCTACAGATAATTTCTTTTTTACTATTATTGATGAATCTCCAATAAGGAAATTATTTGAAGATGTCATGGTGGAGAGCAAGAAGCTGATTGCAAGGTTTAACATAAATAGGTTGGACTTTATCAACTTCGCTAGATTCTACCCAGAAACAACAGCTCCAGTACTGAGGATGAAGGAGCTTCTAGACATTTCAGTCCAGTTTTGGGATGGAAAGAAGTACCCATTATCACCCCCCGATTTCATAACAATGCTTGCAGAGTATTATTTAACAGTAAAGGCCAGCGAGTTATTGTTAGATAGGGTTCCTCCTTGCGAAGATCTAAAAGATAAGCTGAGGTGGGGACCTAAAGGTTTTAGAGGTGTTGTGTACTATTTTACGGACGAGAATTGTTCAGTCTGCAGAGAGTTGGAGAAACTAATCGATTTTTGGGATTTGATAGGTTACTTAGAAAGTAATAAAATACGTGCGATAATTGCAGAAAGGAGCAGTATTGAGGGCAAGATGTTATTTGATGCGTGTTTTGTAAAAGGAACACCTTCTCTTCTCTATGGGATATTATTTCTTCATGGAATAGCGGTTCCTAACGTAAATCTGAGGAATAAAGAAGAACGCATAAGACTAAAGAAGCATTTCAGGAAGATTTTTCAGGAATTTTGGTTTCCTCCATTGCAGACCATCGAGATAAGGAACATCGTGGATCTATGGAGAATAATAGAGAGCCCCCTACTCAAGTATGAGAGAGAGTATATTTTACGAAACTATCGAGATTAGAGATGCGCTATGTGTTCTATAATCTTTTTTTCTTTTGGATCAACTTTAAGGCCTAGTTTCTCCAATACTGTAGCACCAAGTATTATTGTATCCCCCTCTTCTCCAAATATCACCTCGTCATTCGTCACCAATTCTTTACCATTAATATTAATCTTAATAAAGGCAGCGCCAATTTTTCTTCTAACACGCAGACCACAAGTTGCAAGACCAAAATCTTGTTCTCTTATCGGTTCAATCCCCAACTCCTCTAGTATCCTCTTAGGAACAACGCTTATAATAGCACCAGTATCTACTAACCCTTCAACCTCTTTACATCTATTTGGATCCCTAGTTGAACAAACCTTGAACTTCACCTTAAATAAACCCATGATCCCTCACCAAATACACTTCTGAAAGAATCTTGGCAAATTAAAAGTTTCTGCCTCCCTTTT
>CAZFGR010000107.1:0-2243 GCA_964518475.1 uncultured Nitrososphaerota archaeon | reverse complement strand
TTCATTTGAATATTTAACGGAACAAAAATAGATACATACAACAATTCTTCAAAATATATGGTGATTGACAGGATATGCTTATTAGATTGTACAGGAAGAGAAAGTAGTAAAGCTACATATAGAGCTAAAAATACTCCTTAAATAGTATATCAAAAACTGAATTCTTACCATTGACTAGTCTGCGTAAATATATTTATTCCGCGCAAAAATAACTAGCTACTTTTTTATTTTCATGTTATGTATACTAAGTGAAAGATAGTTCTCAAATGTATAACTAACTTGATTTCATTTTCAAGTTTGTCTCTGGTTTAGTATGCTTCTTCTTCATTCATGATCATTCACATGATATCACTTCCAAGTTTCGTAAGTGTGTGGATTGCTAGATGCGAGTTTATTTTTTCTCCATAACTAGTTAATCTATTTTAAAACATAATATTTAGGTTAAAATACGGATTTTTCCTTAATCCCTTATCCTGATATATAACAAAAAGGGGTCAATTCGAAAAAATAAGTAATGAGGGTCTCGGAGGATTTCGTCCATGGAAACGAATAGTAAGTATGTATTTGAGAATCGACTGAATATTCTCTTATCAGAACTTCTAAATGAGCTTGGTGTAATCTCTTACAGCGAGCAATTAGGAAAACGTTCACGCAGGGATATCGTAATTTATTATCAGGGTTTAAGAATTGTTCTTGAGGGATCATATAGTAGGAGTGATGCTGAAAGAGATGCTAAGAGACGAGTAGAGCAGCTTTTAGCGGATTTAGCAATCGCAATTCAATATCCGAAAATTCCTAATGCAACTGATAAAGAGCTAAAAGAAAAGCTAAAATCAATAAAATTTTACGTTAAGATCGTGGTTCCTGCAGACGTTTCAGATAGTCTTTATGAACTTTTAAGGCAGAGAGGAGTTATAGCACAGTCTATTGGAGAATGGATAGAAATTGATCTTAACGGACTTGTATCATTAATAAGAGAAGCAGTTCAATTTATTATAAGCGAAACGCATGTGAGAGATGTTGAGAAAAAAGTTGAAGAATTCATTAACGATTGGATTGAAATACTAATTAATCATCCACAATCTTATGTTATTGCACAAAACCTTTATAATATCCTTCATAAATTATATGGTTTCTCTATCGGAGACCCACGAAAAATAAGAGAGATAATTTTCGCTCAGGCTGGTCTAGCGCTTCTTCTTAGTGCTGTATATTACGAATCAATTAGATATGCTCACTCTTTAAGACCATTAGCAGAATTAATTAAAGCTACTGATGCTCAATCAGCTCTGAGAAAAGCATTCTCGGATATCCTTAGGATAAATTATCAACCAATATTTAACACTGCCTTGTCTATTTTAAACAATCTTCCTCCATTGCGCAGAAGATTTGAACGTCTAATAGCATTAGCTATAGAGATCGCATCTAAGAGATCTCTGCTTAGACGAGATATAGCGGGCAAGATATATCATAAAATAGTTGGGGATTGGAGTGTAAGAAAAGGTTTAGCGACCTTTTACACACAGATTCCAGCTGCATATCTTCTTCTACATTTAGTTAAACCAACATTATCGAGGATTTGCGATTTCGCGTGTGGTAGTGGTACCCTCTTAACAGCTGCATACAATGCAGCGAGAGTGCAGTATAGTTTATCATTGCTGGAAAAAGGGATAGACAAAGATCCAAGAGAAATAGACGAGGAGTTTCATAGAGCATTCATAAAATCCTGTTACGGAATAGATGTTCTGAAATATGCTACCCAAATCACAGCGATAAATCTTGCACTTCATAGTCCAGAGACACCTATTGACGAGTTTAATATTTACACATTACCTCTGGGCCTCAGAAAAAAGAACGGCACTGTTTCTTTAGGTTCTCTAGAATTTGCAAGAACGAGTTTGAGAATAGACCAAATTCTGCTCGGAGAAAAAGCTACTAAAATAGGGTTAAGCGAGGAAGAAGAGAAGCTCCTAAAACTAGAGCCATTCAAGTTCATAGTCATGAACCCTCCATTTACAAGAGCTACGGGTAGGGGAGGTAAGGAGGGAGGAGGACTTTTCGGTTTTATAGCTGACAAGGGCATAAGAGAGAAAGTTAACGAAGACTATAGAAAGTTAAGAGAAGAAATCAGGAATCATCTTTTAAGAATTGGTATGAGATGTCTGCGAAATACTGAATTCAGAGTACTTCTCGAGAGTCCGGAATATCAATCATACAGATCAATAGGTCAAGCTGGTGAAGGG
>CAZFGR010000106.1:0-2284 GCA_964518475.1 uncultured Nitrososphaerota archaeon | reverse complement strand
TGGGCCCGGAGGGATTCGAACCCTCGACCGTCCGGTTATGAGCCGGACGCTCTGACCTGGCTAAGCTACGGGCCCTCGTCTACAATTCTTATCTGAGTTTATTAAAGTTGTGGTATATAAAAGATTAGAGTCTGGAAAACAGTTGTATATTCCCAAAAAAAGGAGAATTGAGAATGCTAACACGGTCAACAGCATAGCCTTGATAGACTAGCTTGTCGAAGATTACTGGGACATCACGTCTTTAGAAGAGTTCAGACAATACGGAAGTGAGTTCGGTGCCCATAGAATGGTAAAAAGGAGTGGAAAAGCACATTCAAGCTCATGTGAAGCTTTGGGAATAAAGCTGATTACAGCAAGGATAAGCCATCCTCAAACGAATAGAGAGATTGAGAGGTTCTTTAGCTACTACAATAGGCATGGGGATGATTTTGATAGCTTAGATAACTTCGTTTACTGGTGCAACAACGTCAGATTCCACGAAAGCTTGGATACCGAGTACTACTTCCAAAGCAAAGATACCTTTCTAGACCAGTTACCTGTAGGGATTAGAGTTAGTTTGGCAGCAAAGCTTTTCGATGAGGTGTAGGAGAATTGGTAGTTTCAGGAGTATACATAAATCTACAAGTTCGCAATAGTATTAAATAAGCAGTGTAAACAGCACTCAAACACAACGTTACATTTATTAATCCCATCAAAAATCTATGGCATCACGATAATTAAGGATATTCGAGGTGAGAACATGAAATCAATGTACGCATTCGTTAGAGAAGCGTGGAAAAATCCTTGGGAAGGCTTCATGGGTAAATTGATGTGGGAGAGATTGCAGAAATGGAGGAGAGAACCAGCGGTTGTAAGGATTAACAGACCGACGAGAATTGATAGGGCTAGGAGCTTGGGATATAAAGCAAAGAAGGGGATAATCATTGTTAGGGTCAGGATAAGGAGAGGTGGAAGGAGAGCAACAAGACCGAATAAGGGCAGGAAGACAAAGGCATTCATGGTGAATAGAAGGACACCAAAGAAAAGCTTACAATGGATTGCTGAGGAAAGAGCTGCAAGAAAGTATCCAAACATGGAAGTGTTAAATTCTTACTGGGTGGGAGAGGATGGCAAGTACAAGTGGTTTGAAGTTATTCTGGTCGATAGGTCACATCCTGCAATAGTCAATGATAAGCAGCTATCTTGGATAACAACGAAGCGCGGAAGGGTGTTTAGAGGTTTAACCTCCGCTGGCAGAAAGTCAAGAGGCTTGAGAAGGAGAGGAAGAGGGGTTGAGAAAGTAAGACCGAGTTTAAGGGCTAATTTTAGAAAATATTAGTCAATTAAGACTTTTATTATATCTTTATCCCTAACCAAACCTTTCAACCTGTTCAACGAATCCAAGACAGGCATGTGGTCTATGTCATTCTTTTCCATTTCTCTTGCACACTTCGAAATCGTTGTATAAGGATAAACGAATACTGGAGGCTTCATGAAATCTTTTACCGGCTCCTTTGGCAATTTTACAACACTAACCTCAAAGTACTTTACAGAGTAATCTCTTATTCCATCCCAAGTCCAAGCATCATCCGTATCGCTTGATGAGTAGTATTCAGTTTGATAGATGAATTCTTCAATCAACGATTCGGTAAGCATTATCTTTTCATCCACCAATCCAACCATCTCTGCATTGTCATCCAAAACAGCACAGAGTTCAGCATTGCTCAAACGCATAACCTCGCCAACTATGTTTAATGGCATTTCATCCCAAACGGCTATGACATTGGGTGTAACGTAATCCTTGACGGGCTTGTCTATGTTCATCTCTGCGATCTTCCTTATCAAATCCCTGATTGTTATAATACCGACCAATTTATCTTTATCCAACACGGGCAACCTCCTAAAAGGAGTCGATGACAGAATCTCTGCCACCTTGTCTATCGGATCCGAAGCTTGAACAGTTGTTGGGTTAGGAGTCATTAGTAGAGCGAGTTGGTTCTCATCAACTTTTCTGAGTATATCTTTTCTCGTTACAATTCCAACAAGTTTATCATTTTTTACAACAGGAACTGCGGAAATTCCATATTTTTTGAATAACTCCAATACTCTCTCCCTTGTGTTGGGTAGATTAGCATAAATAACGTTCTTGTTCATCACGTCCTCAGCTTTCATATCTCTCATCTCAACAAACCAAAATACAATAAATTAAATACTTTTCTGTCGCTATCTTCTCTTTCGTTTTCATTCAACGGACATGTCCACATTACATAAAACTACAAATACTTAAAATCATGCATTATTATGC
>CAZFGR010000105.1:0-2293 GCA_964518475.1 uncultured Nitrososphaerota archaeon | reverse complement strand
GAGGAGATCAGTTAGGCTGGTAGAACCGTTGTAACACTTTCGCCCCAAAGTGATAAAGTGATAGAAAGAGTCTAAAATAGAATTTAACGAAAAATCTCTATAGCCATCTCATTCCGAATAGCAATTAAAAAATTAAAATATCGCTCGCTTTTATACAAAAATTAGTTGGAGAATCAGCATAGAAACTCGTGGATAGGCTATTTTAGAATCATTAATGAAAAAACAAACCAACTAACTAGTAGATTGCGGGTAAGCATCAGAGAAAGTTTAGAAAAGAAAAAGGAGCTCTACTTAATAATTTTATCATTTTTCACTGGCATTGCAGCAACGTTTCTGGCCTCCTTTGTAATACAATATTTAGAAGTCAAATATTTTGGATCGGTGGTTTTATCTAACTTTGCTGAGAAGTTTTATCTTTATGGGCTTGTGATTTCAGGAATTCTTTCATCGGCTTTGTTAATCTTGTGTGTATGGTATCGTAGTTCTTACGGTCCATTATACCCAAGCATAGCGACCACTAGCATCAATCTAAGCGAAATTCCAGAGTCAGAGATTAACAAACTCCTTTCTCGAATTAAGGAAGAGAAGATTAAGATAGACGCTCGTAAACTTAGCTATACCCTGTATGATTTCATCAACTCCATAGATTTGAAGAGTTATTTACCCGAAGTCAGGATTAAATTGGAAGAAAATGACCTATTTCCCAAGCTGATATATGAAACGGTATTTGAGCCGAAAATCCTCATTAAGGTAACTCTAATGCCGCTTCCTACTTATGCTGTTGACAAGGAGTTTCGAGAACTTCGAGAAATTTACACACATGACTTACAGATTACTTTCGAGGTGGTAGTTACTCAACCTAATCATCGTAAAGCCCCTCAAGCGTTTCAATGGCTAGAAAGTATGATGAACAGCATCATTTTGAATACGCTTTCATGGATAATTATTTGCATTCAAAAATACAAACTAGCATGATGATACTTTTTCTATATCTTGAATAGATGCGCATAGTTATTTTCATTCATCTCTGAAATAAATAGATACTGGAACTTTATTTACGGTCTTATAAGCATTGAGAGCGATATTCTGAAGAGCTTGACAAAGAAATACTAGAGAGAATAAGGCAATCCTCGGAGATCCTATCATCCAGCCTATTTTCTCAGACATTATAGGCGTAACGCCTAGATTTGCTACTTTTCATGGACGAGGTTAGTTTTGTTAAGGTGATGTTAGATAAAATTTCTCGACTTATCTTGGTATTTATGTGTAATTTCTAGACTATTGGTGCAAATATAAAAGCAGCTAGCAAGACCGCATACCCACGAACATCGACCCCGAAAGAAATCAAATAGTATCTAGTGCTTGAGTTAGAAGATAACTTGGAATGATACTTGACAAGGAAGATGGTAAGAAAATCGACATTTTAAGGAAACTGGAGTGAACAAATTTAAATCGTTAATCATCGTTTTTTATATTGAAGTGAAGGATGTTTCAATTGAATGTAGAGACAGTGAATCTTTTGGGAACTATCGTAGGTTTAATATCGTCGATTGCGGCTTTGATTATAGCAATATGGTTGGCTTATTGTTCGCCTCAAGCTCGTTTAGCAAAAATAGAGATAACAGAGATCATCAAGCATAGGCGGGAAGAACATTATGCACGAATAGAAGCTGCGGTTTTTAGACCTCTCTCAACCCTAAGAGCAAAATCAATTACAGAGAATATTCCAAGAGTTGACCGTGGAGATCCTCTGGAAAAATATAAACTCGTTTATGATACTAAACAAATAGAGGAATCCCCATATTATAAGGATGCATTACTGCATCTTGAAGTAGATTACCCCAGCTTCATGGAAGACCTCAATGAGTTAAAAAGAGGTATAACTCAATTGAATGATCATATAGAACATCTCCAAAAAGACCTCAAAAAACAGATTGAAGATATTTTCAACAAATTTGCACCTATTTCACATGATCCAACCATTCCATCGGGAACAATATACGTAGATAATGTTATTCACATTCTTAAAAGAGAATGGGACTTCATCGCTTACAGACACGTTGAGTCGGGCAAGGATCTTGATAAAATATTGAAAGAATTAAGACCTATAGAATCAGATCTTCCTAAGAGAATTGAAGAAAATGTACTACGGCTTGGCGGTTATGGGATCGCTAGTGGCTTACCTGAGGATGCTTTTGAGAGTATTGTTAATAAGATAAATGAGTTGCGCAAAGATCGTGAATTTATAAATAAATTTATAGAAATTCGAAAATGGCATAATTTGTTGATAGAT
>CAZFGR010000104.1:0-2353 GCA_964518475.1 uncultured Nitrososphaerota archaeon | reverse complement strand
TCAATTTCAAAGTGAATTTTGACCCGGCCGACTATCTATCTTAATTACTAAGAGTAAAGCATATCCATAAAAAATTGAGATTATTTCTTAATTAGGATAATAGAGAGAAAGTGTGTTTTAAAATGATTCTACCAGAGAATGAGAGGAGACTATTCTTCCGCCTTTACTTTAGGTTGTTGCTCTACGTCAATAGGAAGTATAAACTATATAGTGTTGATTCAATAGAAGCTTTAAAACGTCTAGGAGAAGGAGTATTAGATATAAGAAACAAATTGTACGAGGACCCCAAAGTAATCCAAGAATTCGTAAGAGAGAACCCATATAATCTCTCAAAGGAAGAACTATGCATCGTGAGTAACTGGAGACATTTTGTACGTGGCAATTTTGTCCTGTTTAAATGCTTGAAAAAATACGCAATTTTCCTCGACACTAGCGAGCCACCAAAAGCCTATGGAGTATTAGCGCTAAGCGAGCCATTCTCAGAAATAGGATTGCCGATCCCAACATTTGTAGAAACAGTCCTGCTGCCCTTCAAGGGAAAAATAATATTTGATGGCATCATGAAAACATATCCAGTAATTCTAGGTCCAAACATAAAAAGGGAGTTGAGGGACATGTATAGACGGGCAAAAAGCATGTTCGGGATAATAACCTCACTCCCATTCACTGGAAAAGAAAAAATGAGTGACGAGGAAAAACTCAGACTATACCTAAGAACAAAGAGAAGTAGAATTATCCATGCGGAGGAAATAGAGGAACTAATAAGGAAGAACCCAAGGCTCCTAGATGTTTACCACCAAGAGATGGGCAAGATAGCCGCAAGAAAATACAAGAGGGAGTTGAGGAAGAAGGGGATAACACAGGGATGGTTCGCAATTCTTGATGAAGAAATCATAGCGAGTGGAAGGACAAGGGAAGAACTAGAAAAAATACTGGACTCAATAATACCCAAAGACAGAAAGAAGCATGTCTACATTTTCAAACTTTAGAAAACTTAGACACAACGGAAAATATGACGATCAGAAATTTCTCACTCCAATCCTCCAAGATTCTCTGAAACCTTCACACATCACCAAAACCATAGCTAATACTAACAAGCCCAAAGTAGATAAACCCAAGAAGACAAGGTAGTGCTGCAGTATTGGTATCAAGTGGGGGTGGCTAGGTGAATAATTTATCGATAAGCAAGTATTCGTAGGGCAGAATTATTATGAACATAGACATGAGGGAAAAATAATCTAAACAACATAAATCCCACCGCAGAGCTCCCTAATTCGAACCTTACTTGACACCAATACTGCAGCGCTACCACTTACTGCGACCGGCAGGGCTGTAAGGGATCTTCCAGAGGAGGACTATAGGCTTATAGAGCGGTTACTGTAGGTTATGCTCGGATCTGAATTCCTATTATCCGAAAAAGTTTGCTTTTTAAGGCCTGTTTCCTATATAGGTATTTATGAGATTTTTTTGTTTATGATTGTCGCGAAGGTATAGATATTTCGGTGTGTCTATGTTTTGGGTGGTTTTATGCAGGTTACATTGCGGGAAATAAATCGAAAGCTAGATTATTTAATTGAGTATGTTAAAAGAGAAAATGAGGTAAAATGGAAACTATTTGAGGTTCTTCTAGAGTTCGTTGAGGAGGAGGAACCAGATGAGCTTGAAAGGAAGGCATTAGGAGAAGTGACGGGTGAAAGAATATCGTGGAAGGAGGCGAGGAAGCTTATAGGCTAGAGGTTGACAAGAAATTTTTAGATGATCTTAAAAATGTTGAGGAAGAGACGAAACTAAGGGTTAAGGAATTAATCGATGTCCTTGAGGCCAATCCTTTATTCATTTTTAACCTCGATATCAGGAAACTTAAGGGGTTTGAAAACGTCTACAGGTTAAGAATTGGAAAATATAGGATTCTATTCTATGTTGACAAGAACAATAAGGCAATTGTGTTGTTAAGATTTCTGAAGAGAGAGAAAGCTTACAGGAGAACCTAATAAACCTGATATCCTATGGAAAGGGCTACGAGGAATTTTCCGGGGAGAGTTATAGGCTGTCGCAAAACAAGTTTCATAGCTTGTTTTTATGGCTTCTAACTGGCAACATCGGGTAGAAGGGAGGATATATAACTAAGTCTGAGAGAAACCTCATTTTTGAGAAAAAAGGATTTGAGACAAAAGTGCGACAAGCTCTCTGTGAAGATTACGGTTTTATTTGCTGTTTTATCCCTCTAGACCTGTCTGGTCTGTTGGAATTTGGGACAGAATTGTGACAAAAGTGCGACAAACTGCTCTGTATCGCTTCGCGACAGTAATTTTGCACTTGTCTGGACACGTTTCGTTCAACCTAACCAGCATGG
>CAZFGR010000103.1:0-2418 GCA_964518475.1 uncultured Nitrososphaerota archaeon | reverse complement strand
AATTCCTAATATCAACGCAATGAAAAGGTAGAAATCTGGTGATGCTACAGCTAGTTTCCATTCTTCTAGTCTTAGCCCCTTGTATCGCAAGTATACGAAGACTCCAAACATTATACCTATCGAGGCAATACTAGCTGCTATAATGAAAGGTGTTAAGGTCGGCACTTTTTGGATAATTACTGGTGGCTGTAGGATTGTTATTGATAATGTCTTCTTGTGCTCTAGGTTATAGATGTCTATTACTTTTACGGTTAGAGAATGCGTTCCAGGTAATGTTGCGTTGAGTGTTATGTTATACTGGCCGGCCTCGTAACCTAATATATAAGTCTTATTCAACCATTCCACAGAGACTAATTTTATTGGCCTAACGCTATCAATGGTCACAGTAACGAGAAAGCTCTGGTTCCAATAAACTGTTTCCGGAAATATCTTAACTGAAATCTCTATGGGGTAATAAAGCCACCTACTAAAACTCATATAATCAATGAATATCGTGAAATTCTTGCTACATACAAAAGCAGTTATGTCATTTGCTAGTACGCTTATATTCTGTTGCCCTGGCGAGAGGATGAATTCTTTCCTTGTATTATTTCTTATTAGGATAAATGTCACTTGATCCGAAACATTCATGACAATGTCTGTCGCGTTTAGCCAGCGAATCCCTATCCAATATCTACTCCTTGTTATTAGTCTTGATATATATTCAGGGTATAGTGTATAGTTAGTCATGGATCCTCTTGCTATCTTTATCACGCTTGGATCTGATACATTCACATGGAATTTATTCTCTGATGAGAATCTGAATATTGTGCCTTCTGGAACCTCGAAGGGTAATGTATCTGATCCAGGGATGTTATATGTCTTATTTGCCTGAATTACTGTTTTTATCTCGATCTTTTTCCCAAAAATAAAAATTGTCACAGTCAAATTAGTTGATTCATTGCTTATAAACCAGAAAGATGTTGTATTAATGAATTGAAACTCTAGAACCCCTTGGATAACTTGAACTTGGTATTTTTCCTCACTCGGATAGAAGGAAATACCCTTACTATCAATTCTGGCCGTATCTGATATATTGCCAGTCCAAGTACCATTAATGACCTCGAAGAAAATGGGTTGCTGGAGTAACTCTATTCCCTTATTGGATAATATAGCGTGTGCAGAGGGGATTTCTAACACGTTATAAATAAGCATTATGAAGACTAGTGAGACAACTATTTTCTTTGATAGCATTTAAATCACCAATTCCAGAATTAGTTATCATTGGGTTTTCAATTTTTTGGAGGGTATGTTAAAAGTAAGAAAGGTTGATCGTATGAAAAATAAAAGTAAGAAAGAAAGTATAAAGAGTGTTGTTGGGGGAATTGCAGCTTTCACTATTTTTGGATCCAGCTACGTGGATCAACTCGATAAGGTAAAGGAAATTCTCTACAATGCCTATGTCTACTACTTGTCTATTGTTGCAGACTACATTTGTGTCCCGTTTGAAATCCTCAATTTGATAGTCCTGATAACCTTGACATATATTTCTCTTAAAATCGCGGAAGGTAGCATAAAGACGTTAGTTCTGATCGGTTGGGCTTTGATAATAATTCTAGCAATTGCGAAAATATTCTTTTGTTTCTCATTAGCAAGCTTACTCCCCTCATAAGGATAAGGTGGTGTAATATGATTTTTAGGAAACGAGATAAGAAACTAGAATGCGCCCGTGTGATAATGGATATGAAGAACATCATTGAATTGCTTAAGCTTGCTGGGGAAGATAAAAAGAAGCTGAAAACGATGAGAAAGATGATTGAGGATGCTGAATATGACTTTGGAGTTTGTCCAACGGATGTGAGAGAACGCCTCGAAATACTCAGTTCTCAAATAAAAAGCGAGTTAAAGAAAAAGACCCCAAATGTAGATATGGAGTTCGCAGAAAAAATCCTAGAAAAAGAATTGAAAAAATTGCTAGAAATTTAGTCATCTTCTTCGTCGTATTCGCCCCAAGCAATCTTTAATGCCTCTATTGTATTCTCACAATGAGCTATCAACATCTTTAGCGCTTCTCTAATTGCCTGGCTCCTATTACTGAAGAGTCTTTTCTGGATCAACTTATCTAGTCTCTCTAGCAAATCTTTTGGAATTTTAACAGTCACAATCCGCATCATTAAAATTCACCTATTCTATTTCTGAGACAATCTCTGTGATCCACTTTGACAACTTCTCTTCATCTTTCTTCTCGTATGCCTCCCTGAGAGACTTACTGATCTTTTCTACGTATTTCAGAATGAATTCCTTCTCTTTCTCCAACAATAACATATGCTTCAAATGCACTTCAACGAAAGCTCTTTGATACTCCCACGGCATTCCCAAAATCTTTCGATACATACCAAACAAGAGAGCAGCAATAATTTTTAACAATCTCTTCTCATT
>CAZFGR010000102.1:0-2568 GCA_964518475.1 uncultured Nitrososphaerota archaeon | reverse complement strand
GATATGTAATCACGGATCCAAAGGCAAAGACATGCCCTAACTGTGGTGCAAAACTTGCGTAATACCTGCTACACCTGTAGCAACGATTAGTTTTAATATACTCTTCTCTTTGTTGTAATGATGAGTAAAACTAACTGACCGAAAAAAGGGATGAAGACCGCCCGCCCCATTTTCTGATCTATGATGCCAAAAAAACTTTCTTCTCCTTCTTCTAAAAAGAAAAAAGAAAAGCGTTAATCTGAGTATGCTGAGATTGGGATTGTTTTTAACAAGTTCGATAATTTTTCTGCTGCATCGCTACCGAATTTTTCTCTTATTTCTTCTAACAGATTCGTTATTTCTTCCTTTGTTAGTGGTGGTTTGATTATTATCTCTACTAATGAGTTCTCCACTACTAGATTCTCATCCTTTGCATCTAATTTTAGATCATATCCCCCATGAATAACTATTGTACCATCCTTTAAACGAAGCATAATGAATTCCATTTTCAGGCCTCCTCTAGTTCCCATTCAGGAAACAATGGTCCAGGTTCCTCGTAGACTAGTTCATCGTCCTCAGGAACTTCCTCGTCTTCATCCTCCCTCTTCTTTCTTGGCGGCATTCTTCTCCCTCCACAACCTTATAATGCTAAGAATACGCTCAACAGAATCCATTTCACCACGAATAACCACTTTACCCCCACACTCCTCAACTTTAACCCCATGAAACCTCGCTAACCACTTAATACTCTCCACAAAACCACTCACCCATCGAGCTGGAAATGTAACCTCCATAGAACCACCTCACAGCTCTAGGTACTCTTTCAACGAAATTTCCATACAATTAGCCCAATTGCCTATTGGTATAACCCGCACACCAGAACCTTTTAGAGCATCCGTTAGTTCATCATATAGCATCGCGCTTGTCGAGAATATGTATACAGGTCCATAATACGTGTTCAAAATTTCGAATGCTTTTGCTGCTTTTCTGATATCCCAGATATATGTATCTGTGAAAATAAACACACCGCCACCGCCTTGTTTAACTAGATGCTTCTCGGCGAGAAGAAGAGCATTAAATATCTCTGTTCCTCCATCTGCTTGTAAGCGAGAAACAAACTCTATAACATAATCATAATCATATGTTGGTTCTACTTGTAACCATGGGCCACCCGAGAAAGTTATTAAACTTACTGAATCCCCTACATTTCTCGCTGCTTCAATAAGTGCGCAGGCACCCTCTATAGCGTATTCTAATGGCAATCCTGACATGCTTCCTGAGGTATCTATTATTATCGTTATATGTCCTATTCCCGATTTTTTCCGTTTTCCAGGAATATAGTATTTCTTATAGGAGAATTCTGGTGGGATTATTATTCCGAAATCCTCTAATGTCGCTTCTATATCTAGCTTTTCAACATCTTCGCTTGGATCCCAAGAAGTATAGCCTGCTGGGGATTTTCCCTTTCTTTTTGCTAATTCTTTTTTAACAGTTGGTAATACTACCTCATAGTATCTCACCTTTCTCACGTAACTAATGAACCTTCTCTCTCCCAAGTACCCTCTTCCACCTATTCCAATACCTCTTGCTGGCACTCCTTCGCTTTCACTACTCCCTTTTGTGCTAGAATTAGATCCTTCTTCTTTCTTTCGTTGTTTTTTATACATTTCATCAAGTCCTTCCGCTAATGATAATGCCCCTTCTAGATCATTCTGGAGTATTTTCTGATTAAGAAGTTTAGTCATATCGCTCCAAGATTCTCCCGCGGTCTCATTTGGACCCATGGATGATTTTTCCCATGGAATGCCTAGCCCAATACCATGAATGCTACTAGCAAACCCTCGCGGACCTCTGTTTCTGCAATCTTTCCAAAAGTTTTGATCTATATTCTTGAGATATTTTAGAAATCTGTGGAATTTTTCTTCCCACTGAAGATTAGATAGGATTAATTGTTTGAGCGTCTCCATTTCTTCTTTCGAATAATATACTGGTTTTTTATCGAGAAGTGTGGAGTAATAATCAAACACTACACGAGTTACGGGGTCTTTAATATATTCTGATTTCTCACCAAGAATATTCTCTTTCTTTAATCTCTCTACAACATACTGCAATGCTTTCCTAATATCATCCCTTATCGACTCTGAACCCTTTAAGAGCTCTAGAGTTATAACAGATATCTGAGAGAAAAGATTTAGTGCTATAAATGAGTTGTATGCGTGACCATAATCACTTATTTTCTTATAACCGAACTCTTGTTTAAAGAATCTATCAGCAATATCCAGTAACTTTTGTCTCAAAACTTCTGTCCGAGGAATAATCCCGTGGTAACCAAGGGAAACTAATATTGCATATTTTAGAGGATCAGTTAGTTTTTTCGGCAAGGTTTTCCCTCTCCAAGGTATTTGGCCCCAACGCTCTATTAGTTTTGAAGGATAAACCATCGAGAAAAAAGGGAATAGATCGAATTCTGAAGCCACCTTTAGAATATATTGTCTTATCCTAAAGGGCAATTTGTTGAAGTCCACCTCTCTTACACTCATAGATTATTCCCTCCAAGACACGAATTATGCTTTCAAGTTCTTCTTTAAC
>CAZFGR010000101.1:0-2575 GCA_964518475.1 uncultured Nitrososphaerota archaeon | reverse complement strand
ACATCAGTTCCCCTGCTTCCTCTATTAGACGTTCAATCTTTCCCCTTTTCATATCAATTATTTCGTAGAGCCGAGGCTTATAAATCTTTAGCTTTCCCTTTTAGCGAAATCTTAGAAAATGTATCTTATTAGGAAGTATTAAGACGAGCTTTTTCATCTCATTTGTTTGAAAGACTTAAAGTACTCCATAGGATAAGTTTTGGGAACTTAATCTACGCTACTGGGGATAATCTTTAAGGAGTGGCATAGGAAAAACAAGTTATGTATCTTCTTCCACAGTCTTCAATCCCAGTAGTTTTGCAATTGCCTTTATGTCCTCTCTATAATCACCATAGAAGAGGACTCTGTGCCATCCAGCTTCTGGATTCCATTTCTCTAAAATCGTCTTTGTACTTACTTTTCCGACGACCTTGGTGGAACATTCTTCTGGGCCTTTTTCGTTTCCCAGAATTTTCGCGGTATGAACTGAAATAATCTTATTTCTTGCGTCAATCCCCACGGACGTCATAGTAACGCCTACTGGAAAACTTACATTAATTGAGAGCTTCTTTGTACCCCAATGCGCTGGTGTGATAATGTAAGGTAAGAGTCTTTTAGTCTCAAACCCGAGCAAATTAATTGGAGCATAACAATGGTAATAGATTATCTCGTTCTTATCCATATCTGGCGATGGATCATTGATGAACCCCGGCACATTTGCGAGATATTTCATCAATAACATTACGACAGTCGAATAGAGATCTGCCTCGCAGCCACAGATTATTCCTTCTTTGGTCAGTTCCATGAAAGCGAGGCATGGCCAAGTATCAAGGAAACCCGCATGATACAACGTAATACAATCAATTGCTATAGCGTCTAATTTTAAATCTTCTATAAGCTTCTTAAAAGCGAGATATAGTTTAGCTGGTTTAACAAGCTCTTCTTTAGAGTGGGCGATGACGGTTTCGGCTTCATTAAACCATTTTTCGGCAATACGTCTAGCTTCATCTTCAGATACGGTCTCATAGTATATTTTCTTGAACTGATTTATTGACATCGCCGAAACGTTAATTCCAAATGTCCTATTTACGTCAGACATCATTCCATAAACATCTACGGCGAGCGGATATCCTACATCCAGATACTGTTTAGTAACAGGACTGACTATTAATAGTATATTCGAGCTTTTTAGCCTATGAATCGTAAGCAGATAATTTACATATTTCCGAATTCTATCAGAGTTAGTTACATCTCTTACAGTAACTCCTATAACTGGATAGCCTTCCTCTACGGCTTTTGGATATGATTGGAGGAGTTCCCCCGCGCCAACATAGGTATAAGCTATCACAATTGTCGGCTTCCCACTCCTCATGATTGTCCTCAGATAACCGGTCGGATGCTCAAATGCAAAGACGATATATCCGACAACATCTTTCGTTCTCCTTATAACATTCATAGAATCGGATGAAGATGATACATATTCGTAGATAAACTCCACTTCAGGAAAAAACCTTTTCAAGACATTCTCTATTTTTTGAATAAAGGTTCTATATCTAGCTTCAAGCTCACTGCTAACTTCCTTTCTTATCGCTTCGGCGGGAAGAGCTAGCCTTGAAGCATAGATTACTCCAATCTTCGGTCTCTCAACAGAAGACCTCACGCTTGAGTAGGAGAAAATCACAATATTTAAATTTTTAGAATACCCTAACTCCAATCTTTCTTTGAAAGCGAGAAAACCGGTAAAACGTATCTCTTGCTTCTTGCCAATGTTAAAAATGGAGTTTGAGCATTACTATACCTTGAATAATTACGAATAGTTACATAGTTTTACTTCAGCTCATCTGTTCCAGAAGTCTAAGGCAGCCTTAGCAGTAGAAGACATAAAAAATGTAAAGTATAAAGTCGTTGAAAAATTTTGCAAAAATTATGTGATTATTCTATTCTAGGAAAGATTTAACCTCCTCAGGTTCTAACGTTATTTTTGAGCCGATTTTATAATGCCAATCGAATGCGCACCAGCGCACAACTTTAACTTTTTTGCCTACGACCTTCTTCAAGAGAGCCCTATTATTAGCCCTTTTGGATAGACCATCTATTTTTACATCAAAGATGCACTTTTCCCATACTATTCCTTCGTCATCCTTCTTTTTCTCTGCAGTCCTCTCGATATTTAGGATCGTTCCTCTGAGTCTGACCATCTCTTAATACTTTTCTCAAGCTGTATTTTAAAATATTTCCTATTCTACTCAAGATTGTCGGTTGAACTCTGAGAAAAAGATTTAAATCAAAGAGAAATGTTTCCATTTAAACAGATGTCTAGCGGTAGACTGGAACATATCCTGAGAGGAGATGTGATCTCCCTTATCATCGTTATTATCTTGCTGGTAGTCTTTACACTACTAAGCCCAAATTATTCCTTTCTATACGTTGAGAATATAGAGAACATTCTATCAATGGGGCCTGAGCTTGGCTTGATAATTCTCGGAGTCTCGGTATTGATGATCGCGCGGGAATTTGATTTATCTGTCGGTTCGGAACTTCAATTTTGTATGTTTATCTTTGTAACGCTTTTGTATGCTGGCGTTAACGATTGGGC
>CAZFGR010000100.1:0-2707 GCA_964518475.1 uncultured Nitrososphaerota archaeon | reverse complement strand
ATGAACCTATTTGTTATACATGTCGGGGGTTCTAAGTGATTAAGGCTTACGAATCTATAGGGTTCTTCTATAGACCGAAAAAATGCTTAAAAATCTTATCACTGATAAAAATTTAAAACTATCCCATGAATAAGTTGCCAAAAATCTTTTAGGTTTATTCCCTCCGCATGCTAAAGGTATCATCGATGAGTAAGTCTTTCCAGATGATCTATGGAGTAAAATATTACTTATCAAGGAGAAAACCGAGTACGCGAGACAATTTGGTAGTATTCCCAGTAATTACTCCTAGGGACGGGCTTTTATTTTATGTCGAGGAGGGTGTTATGAAAGAGCTAGAATATGTTACTAAGTTGTCAATAAGAGCTGTTAAGAGGCAACGACTACGTGACATCACATTAATGTTTTATATTCCACCTAATGATCTTCGACAGGGAACTGTGATAGTTGATAAGAGTCATGTCATGACGATTAAAGAAGATATTCTAGGTAACAAACTTGTTGAAGTATCGATAGATGTTATTCCTCCGGGTAAAAGGGAGCTAATATCTGTGAAACAGAAAGTAAAGCTAAAGCCCTTTGTTGTAGGGGAAGACATTGAGTTTCCTCAAACGGAGATATCAAAAACTTCTGAGGGAAGGCTTCAAGCAATCTCTGAGGAAATCATAGCCGTAGCGAGGAAACTTCGCAGTGAAAATTCTTTGGATACTCTAATAAACTGTGTTAGATTCGTTAGGGGTCACGTAAGGTATCGGAGGAAACCCTATAGGCTAGGCTCTTTATTTGCCCTTAAAAGTAGAAAAGGAGCTTGTATAGAGATTGTTGATCTTTGCGCATCGATTTTAAAATCTTTGGGGATCCCTGCACGAACAGTTATAGGATACGTGATAGGAGGGTCGTTCCATGCTTGGCTAGAAATATTGACCATAAAGAATTACTGGGTACCAATTGATCCCACAATGGGCATTCTTGGAATAGGTTCGCGGTGGTTAAAGATCTATACCGAGCCAAAGCCTGGAACAAAAATATTAAGAGTCGATGCGAAGGAGAAAATAGCATTAAAAATGGAAATATACCTAGAGGGCGAGAAAATAAAGTAAGTATGAAAAAAGTGAATCTATATGTAGATCATCTCAGTCTTGAACTCGTCAAAGTAAATATTGCCTTGGGACCATTCTAGTTCTCCGCGTTGGTTATCTACGGGGTCGCTCCGCAGGAATTTCTTGGGAGGCTCGAATTGGCTCATTATATCGATGTTGAAGACTGTTCGGAAATTATCTATATTGCCGAAGTAAAACTCGTGGACTCGCTTATCTAATTCACGCCATCTTCTTCCAAATGAGAGATCAGCGAATAACCATCCATAGGGTTCAATATAGAATTGCGCCCAGTCATGTGGTCCTGGTCCTTTCTCTATTGGGTTAGCGTACCAACCGCTTTGCCACCTAGCTGGAACACCTACTATTCTGCAGAGAGTTATGAATAGTAGAGCTTGGAAGCCACAATCACCCCTTAGATTCCTCGCCACGAATTCTGGGATGCTTTCATATGTGCAGTATTCGGATACGTAGGTATAGGTTAGGTTCCTAGTTAACCAGTCATAGATTTTACGAGCTTTCAAGTACGGATTCTTCTCATCACCTACTATAGAATACGCAAGTTCCTTTAGATACGGTGTAAATACTATATGTGGCGGCTCTTCCCTTGTGTACCTCTTATACACTTCACTAGTCTCGTCGTACGGCTCAACTTTCGCGGGATCAATTCTCTTAAAGAAAGCATGCACAGTATACTCGAACTCCACCCAGAATTCCAAGGGCTTATCCTTGGGCATCTCTTGTTCAAAATAGATCGTTCTTTGAGGATGATCAGGTGGGGCTAGAACATAGTTCTTTGGGTGACAGGAAAGTAGCTTTACCGATGTTTGTTGATCACCAACTCTTGGGAAAGGTAACCAGCATCGAACAGTTTCGCCAGGCGGAACAGCATTAGGTTTAAGAGTAACCTTCAAACGAACACGCACAGTTCTCGGGGAGACGAAGCCTTCAGCCCCAGAATCTATTATTTCCAGAACATGATTCTTCAACGCATCTCTACTCTTGACCCTATCCTCACGGCTCTCAATACTTCTTTTCTTCGCTAAACATGTTTCATCGTCTTTGCATAAGAATAATAGGTTCGAGAGAAACTGTCTATAGAACCTCTTTTCACCCTCTACAAAAATGAAGTCTAGAAGTCCCCTGTTTATCCATTCCTTAATTTTTTCTTCAGTAATGCCCGGGAACTCCTTCTCCAGAGTTTCTATCGCTTCTTTTTCAGAGACGCTATAATCTTTGAGAAGCCTATCAATCCTTACAAGCTCGTACTGAAGCCTCTTAACCATCACTTCTGGAAGCTCGTGCTTCAAAAGATCATGAATTTTCTGTTTCGCAGCGTTAAAGAGCCCCAGCATCTCTAGACGCGCAACATCCTCGGGCAATCTAATATGAGTATATCTCGCAAGCGGGAAATCAGCCATATATAATCACCAAAAAACTATAAGAAAAAGCAATGAAAAATCTAACCCCTAATACAGAAGCAGAACCATAAGTATTGGATTCAGCTATAGCCGCAATCTTTCACATAGTATCTGGAAATTAAATGACAAAATTTAAACTTCTAGAGAAGAGACTTTTGGTGCATCATTTAGTTGGTAGTCAAATAGGTTCAT
>CAZFGR010000099.1:0-2720 GCA_964518475.1 uncultured Nitrososphaerota archaeon | reverse complement strand
GGCAATAAAGGAGGTACTAGCCAAACAGTTAGGACTAGAATAAACTTTCTCATATGATATTGCTCATTTTTCTCTTTCTTCTTTTATCGATCCTATTAATGAGTGACTAAACCTCTCCTCTCGTAAGCCTGTTGGTTACTGATTTTTGTTAAGAATAATGGTTAATGTTTTTAGCCGTAGTTATGTTGTGAAGATTTTAAGGTGCTTTAAAAATTTTTGTTATTGTCAAGCAAGATAGTGATAAAGGATCAAAAGCTTTGCCGAATGTCGTTTTTACTGGTATTTAGGGAAACAAGAAAAGGGAATTAGTATTGAGTACTTTTTTATCTTGTCATTCTCTGTACTAGTGAGTCCATGCCTATTCCCGCGATCATTGCTAGTTCTATGATTTTGTAAGCTTCGATAATGTTCTTTGTGTGGAACGCGATTGTTAAATTATCTACTCTCTCAGCTCCAGGTATGAGTTCTACTATATCAGCGACGTCTGTGGAATAAAACTCTAGTTCTAGGAGTACTTCTCCATCAATCTTTAACGGCTTAATATTTTTCCCTCGCACAGTCTCTAGAGCTTCTTTTGATGCTTGCTGGAGCTCTTTCTTGATCTGTTTAAGGGTCTTTGTCTTTGCTGACCACCTAGTTATTCCCCACTTAGTCACCACTGTTTTCACACTGGGTATTAATTCTCTAGCTTCTTTGCAGATTTCTGCATCACCTGATACTAGAGAGACTGGAATGTCGTAGAACCCAGCCACTAGGGAATTGATGTAGAATTCGCTGGCTTCGCGTTGGTTAATTTTTATGCGCCTGAAAACTTTTCCAGCTACTGTATGATCCATTATGGCTTTTCTAGTACCTTTTTTAGCGTGATATCCGATTAGAAAAACGGTGTCGTATCCCTCCCAAATACCATGCATCATGCATATTGGCCTGGGGAATCCCGTTATAACTTCTACATTCTCGGGAAGATTCTCGATCAATATATTTGTCATTCCGCCATGAGAATCGGCCACAGTGATTTTGGAGGCTCCTCCTTCTTTTGCTCCCTCAATAACGGCTAGGACTTCTTCTGTTAACCATTTTCTGAATCTCTCATACTCCTTAG
The DNA here is from genome assembly GCA_964518475.1 of uncultured Nitrososphaerota archaeon. Lineage (GTDB taxonomy): Archaea > Asgardarchaeota > Njordarchaeia > Njordarchaeales > Njordarchaeaceae > Njordarchaeum. The sequence continues at coordinate 1,618 of CAZFGR010000099.1, read as the reverse complement.
ATCCCGATAAAACGTGTCCCAAGCTGACTACTCCACCAATACCCTCCATATCAACTGAGATATACACACGCAAAATTACTCCTCCTCTAAAGTTTCTTCATAAATAACACCAATTCTAGAAATTCTCTCTTCATAATATTCTATTAATTTTTCTAACAAGTCTACTTTATCCTGTAAAGTCTCTACTCTCTCAGTTATTATTCGCTTTGCAACATCGAACCAATTCTGGTACAGTGCTATGAATAGTAATTCCTCATAGATTCGTCGTCTAATATCTTCATCTTCGATTTCTTCTACTCTTTCCAATACTCTGTAGAAAATATCTTTCTTTGTTTTTTCATCTCCCAGCAATATAACATATTCCAGAGTGTCTAAAAGCATTTCAGCATCGCTTAATTCCTTAGTTTCTAATCGATCAATTGTGCTGAGAATCATTGAGAGAACTTCCTGAGCCCTATCAAGAGCCTTCATGTTGATAAGCTCGTCTATAATATGGAGAAGTCCAGCTAGAACAGCTTCCTGATCCTCCTCAGCTTCTAAGCTTTCAATGCCTTTATCGAGAATCTCGAAAGCGGATTCGATATATCCTATTCTCTTTAGATTGTTTGCGATATAGACTAGTTCAAGCACTCTCTCGTGAGGATCCTGGATGTTGAGAGATACCCTAGCAGCATCAAGTAAGAGCTCTCTGGCTTCTTCTCTGAGCCCGATACGATCTAGATAACTAGCTAGTTTTCTGAGTAGCCGAGATCTTTCCGAGGGATCTTCCACATTATGGCTCATTCTTACGCATTCCCTTATGATTTCAACAATCTTGTCTAGGATATTCAATGACAATGCTAGCCCCCCAGTAGATCATTAGAATGAATGATTTATATTTAATCTTAAAAAGTATCTAAATGGTGTCGATATGTCAGCAGAAACTGTAGAGAAAATATGGATTCTCGTGGACCCTTTAAAATGTAGCGGTTGCAGACTATGTGAAGTAGCTTGTTCTCTCAAACATGAAGGTAAGATATGGCCAGAAGCATCCAGAATAAGAGTCTTCGAATTCTTTCCCGGAGTGGATATTCCCCATCTATGTGTGCAATGCCCAGATTATCCATGCGTGTCAGCATGCCCGAATGGAGCATTATCAATTAGTGAGAAAACTGGAGCAGTAATAGTGGATAAGGATAAATGCACTGCTTGTGGAGAATGCTTCAAAGCATGCCCTGGTAACGTACCCAGGATACCTAGGGGGAAGAAGTATGTTGTAATATGTGATCTATGCGAAGGTGATCCGGAATGTGTGAAGGTGTGTACGGAGGCTGGATATGGGGCCTTACAGATAGTCACGATGGGTGACAGGGCTTTGAAGAAGATATTTGCCGTCGACCCGTTGTATAAAGCTAGACTATTAGCTAAGAATCTCTACGGGGATTTAGAGGTGATATAGCGTGCTCTATGGATTTCATGGAAAGTTAATTGATGTCAACTTATCATCTGGGAAAATAAAGTCATGAAAGGAAAATAAAGCCGCTGAGAATCGAAGATAATATGATTCTTGAGTTAGGATTTTATTCCACTGATACCGCTGATATCGTGGAGATGATACCTGGAGCCGAGCGAGTGGATG
>CAZFGR010000098.1:0-2723 GCA_964518475.1 uncultured Nitrososphaerota archaeon | reverse complement strand
AAGGAGTGGCGTGAAGTAGGACCTGATGCTATTTTAAGGACAGTATAAGATTGATGGAATAGGGTATCCGGTCCTCTCTTGGTTTACCCTATTTTTTAATAAAGCGAACATAGGGGCCAACCCAGATAATTCGAGTTCTATTAACTCTGTCTTTTTTAATTTCCCACATTTTTGGAATCATTTTCTTTATGCTTTTGTATTCCAGCAGTTGTATTGGTATTTTTTCTATTAGGCCTAATGCTCGTCTTGCTATTACATATGCCGCTATACAGTGCTCATTCACATTAAAAATTTGTTTATATTTTAGTTTTGCAATGTTAGAAGTATGGGCTGGGTTTACGAATACTAACTCTATCCCATACAAAGCACTATTAGAAATAAGTATTTGTTTGAATTTACTATGTGGAATCTGGTTTAAGCGCTTACGCTTATTGATTATTGGATACAAACTTAGATCCTCAGCCGCTATTGTTGCGTTATATTTCTTAGCTAGTTTTATTAGTTCCTTTACACCTTTGCCCAGGATTCTGACTCTTTCTCCTTTGCTCATATTATTCGCAATGTCGTTCTCAAACCTTATTTTACCAAATTCAATTATATTCCCCCCGCGATTAACTATCGCATACGCTAGAAATGAAGAATTGAAATCCACCCCTATAACCATGCTCTTCGATGCCTTTTCTTTTATTATAGGAGAAATAGGAAATGTTACTTGAGCTAACGGTTTATTCTTTATCTTAATAATTCTTACAGTATAGCTCGTTTCTCTTTTTCTAACTCGCTCTTTTAGATACTCTAACCATTTCTCATGGTGCCTTTGTATTTTTATTTTCACATTGATTACTCCTTTTTTTAAATTAATCTTTATTTGTTTCGTATCGAAAAATATACGGATAGATGAACTAGACCCTCTATCTTTCCGCCCTATTGCCCGTATTTGTGGTTTAGCTCTAGGCCAGAAGCCCTTGAAATGATTCCATTTTTGCCATGCTCTTTTCTTGCTCTTCACTACTTTTATTGCGTCACTAATCGCAGCAAGAAGATATCTCGTAGTTAATATCCTCAGCTCATTCTTCAGTGAGTTATATATTTCATTTTGTTTGTAGCCATGCCAGTACATCCAATATGCTTTGTAAAAAAGCTTTCTATATTCTTCCATTGCTTCTGAGAGAAGAGAATAATCGTGAGAAGATGGATGGATCGGAATATTCAAGGTTACGTAATACTCGTTCTTCATTACTAATCATCTTTATCACTCCTCTAAAAACCTTTATCATTTTGATAAAATTTATAAGTCTTTTTGCTAAAGATTATTATTAAAGTGCCGATCCCGGTAACCGAGGCTCGATGTCTCCCGAAAAAGATGAGGGAGAATATGAGGGCTGAGGGATCCGGGAGATGAAGCTAGCTCGATGAAGCCCATAGAGGCCGAGAGCACCCACATTGTATTAGGTGGTCTTGATGATAGAGTTGTTGCATAAAATAAAGACTAAGAGGGAGCTCTTGGAAATGAGTTGATCGAGCGGAGGGAGCATCTTATCCGTGGGGTATGCCAGCACATCCAGATTGACCCTACTATTCTTCGGAATGAGAACATCCGCTTAGAGTTAAAACGCGGGAAGTACTATTATTTGCGGTATTGGCATCTTGGGGTGTATAAGAGTAAGTACGTTCCTTCTAAGCTTGTCTCTATCCTTGAGGAACTTATCCGGGTGAAGAGGAAGATTGAAATAATCGAGTTGGAGTTAGAGAGAGTCGATTCCGAGCTAAGGAGAATTAAAGATAATCTGGAGCTCCTTCTCTGGGGTTTAAATGATGTAATTAAGAGGGTTGAAGAGTAGGGTATTCTTAAGATCCAGTCCATACCCTATTCTTTTTCTTAATTTTATGGGGTATTTACCGGATCAGGGCTATACCCTACTTCTTTGGGCCAAAATGTGGGGTATTAGGTCCATTGCTGCTTTACCCTATTAGCATAAGTGCATAGAACCAGGAATGATCGAAAGTAAAAACTTGTCTCTCCTCGCATAATCGCAGCAAAACCTCTTTTCTCGTAAAACTATTCTTGCAGCTGCAGGGTCCAGGAAAAGGTAGAGCTCCAAAATTGTATCCTATGGCTTCTTTTTATTAAAAAGCGAGAAGGAGAAGAGAGATCGAGAAAAAGTTTATTTTCAAATAAGTGTAAAATACGCTAGTCTAGGAATTTGATAATTTCTCAATTATTTGTTTTATTTTTTTATGGATCGTTGCTAGGGGGATTCCAGTTTCTCTATATATCTTACGGAGTGATTTTCCCTTTAGCCTAAGTATTATCACGTCTTTGTATTTTCTATCAATCTCTAGCGTAATCTTCCCGTTTCTCGAATCTACTGTTTCCTTAGCATATATTATATTACTCAGTGTGACTTTCGGGATATTGTCTAGAAGAAATACAGGACCCCAGGCAACCTTTACTATTGCCTTGTCGAAGTCCCTATGCTTAGTATATATGTTTTTTGTAATCTCGGCCAGTTTCTCGAAATACGCCTGGCCTAAGAATTGCTTTATCAAATCATTATCGCTAGGATCCTGGAGTATAGTCTTAAAGATGAGAATTGGCGAATTCCTGAATGCTGGATCAAGATTTCTAAACCTCTGCGTTATAAAAATAGTTACCAGCAGACCCTCCTTCTTATACTTCTTGAACAAATGTCGAATCTCGAAATAATCCGCAATAATGTCCC
>CAZFGR010000097.1:0-2744 GCA_964518475.1 uncultured Nitrososphaerota archaeon | reverse complement strand
GAAGCTTTCGCAAGCAACAGACTTATATTGTCTATGGAAGAACAAACATAAGACGCATGAAAATAGCAGTTGTAAGTTCAGGGCATATCCCGTCCAGATGGGCCCACAGCATAACTACAATGAAGATGGCGGATGCCTTCTATCAGCTGGGTCATAAGGTAGAAGTTCTAACAGTTGAGAGATTTTTAGAATGGAAAAATAAGCTTAAAATCAACGACATTTATTCTTTTTATGGAATAAGTCGGGGAATAAAGGTAAACTACTTTAGAGATAACGCCCTTTTTTATTTCAAAGAAGTACGTCCACTAAACATTATACCTAAGGTGCTTGAGAGATTACTTAACGAGAGGATAAAATATTACTATAATGATCCGGAAGCGAGGATAAGTAGGTATTGCCGTGAGAGTGGTGTTGATCTTTGTTATTGTAGAACGTATAGGACGGTATTTTATAACGTTTCTAACAAAGTTCCTACAGTTGTTGAAACTATTACGACGCACGTTAGAAATAGAGATTTTCAGAAAATTATTGAAGCGAGTCGTTCAAGATATTTTAAATGCCTACTGACTATATCAGAGGGGCTAAAAGAGAAGTATGTAGGGGCGGGTGTGCCAGAGAATAAGGTACTAGTTGTGGAGCCTGGTGTAAGGTTGGAGGATTTCCAGAATCTTCCTCCAAAAATAAAGATAAGAAAGATGCTTGGCATACCTAAAGGAAAGAAAGTTGTCGTCTACTCCGGCTCACTTTTCCCAAATAAGGGAATTGAAGATATACTGCTTACGGCTAAACGCGTTCCTAAAGCTCTCTTCATCTTAGTAGGTGGCAATGATGTCTGGAGGCGGAAGTGGGAAGAATATGCTAGAAGGCATAAGATAGGTAATGTGAGGTTCATTGGCTTTGTCGAGAATAGATATGTCCCTCTGTATTTGAAAGCTTCTGATGCGTTAATAATGCCTTATAGGATAACTACGAAGCAGGAGGAGATACTGTTAAAGCCTCCATTAAAGCTCTTCGAGTATATGGCCGCAGAAAGGCCAATCGTATCGACTAACATTCCTACAATAGCGAGAATTATAACTCATGGGGTAGAGGGGCTGCTCGCGGAACCGAATAATATCAACCAGCTTGCGGAATTTGTGAATAAAGTATTGGAAGATGAGGGGTTGGCAAGAAGGCTTGCAAGTAACGCATATAGGAAATCTCTTAGATATGACTGGAAGGAGAGAGTTAGAAGGGTATTGAATTTCTGTGGGGCTTAAGCCTCTTATTTTTCTAGTATTTTGAGAATTTTTTTGGCGCGGGCCTTGTATGTATAATTATTTATTGCGTCGTTATAGGCTTTTTCGGCTAGTTTACGAGCTAAGTCGGGGTTCTCCAAGAGAATGGATATCTTTTCAGCCATAGATTTTTGATCTCCCGGACTAAAAAGTAGAGCATTTTCTCCATTACGAAGAACCTCGTTTACCCCGGGACAGTTCGGAGCCACAATGGGCTTTTTCGCCAGCATATATTCGAATATCTTTAGCGGTGAAAGGCTCGCCAAGGGAACGGTATTATGAACGAGTATATCAGCCAGCTTAAGATAATGAGGGACACTCGCCGGACTAACCCGACCTAAAAATACAACATTCCTCACATCACGCCTTCTGACATAATTCAATAATCTCCTAACTTCCTCAGAAGAACCTCCAATAATCACTAGACAGACATCATCCCGATTAAGCAGCTTGAAAGAATCCACTATAAACTCCGGATTCTTTGACTTTTTTAATGAACCAACATACATTACCACTTTCCTTCCTTTAGCTACCTCCCTAATTTTCTTCGCCATTTTCACGATAGGAATATTGTTGGAAAAAAGCCTATCATCCGCAGCATCATGGATAACGTGTATTCTACTTTTCCTAAAACCTATTTCATTTAAATAGCTACGGAGATAATTAGAAATTGCAATTAGTTTTGGGCAGCGAAATAGCGCAGAGAATAATATTCTTTCACCAAAACCACAAAAATTCTGTATGTTATGAACTTCGAATAAAGTTCTCTTTATCATCCAAGGTGATAAAATGTATAAAAGAATAATGAGAAGCCTTTCTCGAAGAAAAATTACTAGCCTTGATTTTTCTCCCCTTAACCATGTATGCAACTTAAGCAAATGAAGTAAAATAGCCAGCTGGAAGATATATACTATTGAGGATAAAAGAAATAAGAATCCTTTCTTTTTCTTTACTGGAGGAAACCAGAGCAGCCTAATTATGTTAAATCGTCCCTGAAGTCCATAATACCTCCTAAGTTCTTCGAAGGTGAATTCTTTATGTTTAGGGACTACTAGTAAAACTCTTACTCCTAAGGATGCTAATGCATCACAAGTTCTAACAATTTGTATAACATGAGCTCCGCTACTAGGAATTCTCGAAAGGGTTGCATAAACTATTTGTATCGATCCGTTATTCGCCGTTTCCACATTAACAACTTCTTTTCATTTTTTATTAAATCATTATTGTTTGTGGCATTCCTAGAATCAAAACGATATATAAGCTGAGATTATAGTTTTATGAGGCATGGATAGACCCCTAAAGATACTTATCATTCATCCAGAGATTCTTTTTAAAAAAGGTGGGGCTGAAGCATTTACATTAGAATTGGCCCACGCATTATCAAAAGAAGGGCATAAGGTGCATATTCTATGCTATCCAGGAGGAAAATCTAGAGTTTCCATCAACGGCGATCTGCGGATACTACCC
>CAZFGR010000096.1:0-2752 GCA_964518475.1 uncultured Nitrososphaerota archaeon | reverse complement strand
AGAGAAAAACTGATAAGTGAAGGCTACGAAGTATATTTTACTTCTCGGGCGTATCGAGAAATAATTGGACTTAAGGAAATTCTGGACATCGATTGTATTATCATCGGTAGACATGGTGGAAGAACTTTAGAGGAAAAATTGTTAGCCAGTATAGAAAGAATGAGAGACCTTACTCTACTTGTGAAGAAATGGAAGCCAAAGATCGCTATCTCACATTCCTCTCCTGAAGCCTCTAGGGTCTCCTTTGGTCTTCGAATCCCCCATCTATGTGTTAACGATTCCCCCCACTCAATATATGTAACAAAATTAACAATTCCATTGTCAGAGCTCCTCTTCACTCCTTGGATAATTCCAAAACATGTATGGATCCCTTTCGGTATTAGCGAGGATCAAATAATTCATTACCGCGGACTAGATCCTGTGGCATGGTTGAGGGACAAAAAGTTTTCCCCAAAAATTCTTACTGAACTGGGTCTTGAGAGACATAAGGACATAATTGTTGTTCGAGAAACTGAAAGTTTTGCATCGTATCTTTTAGATTCTGTCAAATCTATCGCACCTATTTCGGATAACATAGTATCGCAATTAGTAAAAACTCTAGAAAAAGACGTCCAATACGTAATCTTACCCCGTTATAAGGAGCAAGTCGATTATCTCAGGAGAAAAAAATGGCCTGACAACGTAATAGTTGTTGATAAAGTAATAGATGCTACTAATCTGCTATACTTTTCTACGTTGTTAATTGGTGGTGGCGGGACAATGAATACTGAAGCTGTGCTCCTAGGGAAACCAGTAATTTCCGTGTACCCGGGCGAAACAACGCTTGTAGAGAAGTATCTAATTAAACAAAAAGTTGTTTTCAGACCTCGTACTGTTGGTGAAACAATAACCATTCTCCAAAAGATACTATCGGATAAAAAATTGAGAGAAAAGATTAGAAGAAAAGGACTTGCATTACTAAGAAAACTTGAGAATCCTATCGACGTAATATTAGAAAGAATTCTATCTCTAAGTAAATAAATAAAACTCCCGCTAAGATTACCTAGCTAATACCATCTCGACAATTCTCATAAACTTCTTCAGAAAAATGTTTTTGCTAAACATTCTTGCTCTCTTAATTGCTTTCTCTCTTAACCAACTATAGTTTTTTATCCCATACTCTATAGCCTCTATGGCTTCATCAACATTCTCGTATCCAAGTCCATATTTGCCCTGATCAACAATATCCAGCCACGCTCCCCCGGACTTGTGCACTAAGGGTACAAGTCCCGCAGCCATTCCCTCAACCACCGCGATACCAAAGTGTTCTCCTCTCATGGTATGCATAAAGATTCTTGCTCTTGAATATATTTCTATTTGGTAATCTCTTGGCACGTTCCGAAGTAGTCTAACATTCTTGAGTCTAAGTCTTTTTTTCATTCGATAAAGCTTTGAGAAATAAGCATCACTCACTTTTCCTTCACTAGTTCCAATGATAACGAACTTAACATTTGGCAATTTAGAAGCTACTTGGAGAGCAAATTCATAGTTTTTGCTTGGATGATATCTGCCACATAATACTACTGTATTCTCTCGTTCCATGTTATTAGTTGCTTTAAGAAATCCATTAATCTCTACAGGGGGATGAATCACTATTGCATCGACGCCTAAGTATCTTTTTATAGCTCTTCGTGAGAACTCAGAATTCGTTAACAATACTTTCCACTTCATCCTTCTTCCTAACCAGTTTAAAGCTCTTTCATAAGGCCAAAAATAGAGCCTCCAGAAAGTATTTTTAGAGTATTTTATATTTACTGGAGATTTCCTCACTATAGCAAATGTGGGATAATGCATATAGATAATGTCCGCGGATATTGGTAAAACATCACCATGAGTATTAATGATTAGATCGCATAGCTTCTTTTTAGCAACTAGTCTGAGAAAGGATAACAACCTCAAATATATAGCAAATGTTCTGATTCTGAAAGGAAGAACACTAATCTCCACATCCGGTCTTATAATATTCCTCATAATCTTTTGTACTAACCTCCAATCGGTGGGCTCAATAGTTATTAAGGTCACTTCTAAACCCATTGATTTAAGCGCCTCAATAACTGCTAAACATACACGCTCGCCTCCCCCTACATTATTTAACGCATTATGTATCACGCATACTTTCATGATAAACCGCCCATCGACAACATCGTAATATCAAATAATAAGTTTTTGAGGAATAGAAAATCAAACTATTACCTAGGAATTAATTATGAAAAAATTCACAACTACTTATGGTGTAAAAACAACTTTGCTTTGAGGGTTTTTATACTGATTTTAATCAGTTCTTCCTCTAGGTTGAGAGGTTCTTTATCTTCAGGCTCAATAATAAGCCATGGTACCTTAACTATTGCGGGAATTCGAAGTTTATATACATGACCATATACTCTGAAAGGTAGTAAGGGATGGAGCTTCTCTCCAAAAGCCTCACCATGATCCGATGTCACAACAGTCCTTCCTGGTAAAACATTGATTAGTCTCTCTACATAGTCCATTACTATCTCAAGATTCTTCTTATAAATAAGCCAATGTAATTTCCTATCTATATAGAGATAGAAATCTCGTTGCGCAATTTTTAGAAAAGATACGCGTTTTTCTCTCCTATTTTTGACTCGGGGGATTTTTCCTTCTAATATATCTTTCCTAAGCTTGTTTAACGAGTCGTCGTCAATATTCGGAGCGACAAGATATGGATAATGAGGTTGAATGAAGTGAATTA
>CAZFGR010000095.1:0-2845 GCA_964518475.1 uncultured Nitrososphaerota archaeon | reverse complement strand
TTGCTTGTAACTGGTCTATAGAACTCACCTAGACAAATGCAAAATTACTGTCGCTGACTATCTCAGAGATATAAAACAAGTCTGCAGAGCATATTTTTTATTTCTTGACTATTAAATCACTCTAACGGGAACTTAGAAGTATTTGCTTATAATTTTTAACTAAGCTCTTAAGGATCCCTATTCTCCTTGATCCCTGTTCATAATGTTTCATTTGAATCAGAAGTTTTCTAAACTTATCTAAATTATAGTTAATAATGCTATGTAGTTGCTCAGGGTCATTAGGCAGTGTAAAATCCCTAGGATCAATACTCAATTCTCTTGCAGTTTTTAGTACCCATTCCTCTAGACGAGGTCTCAAGACTATAACTAAATTATTCCTGTAACGCAACAAAATGAAGTCTGTGGTTCTAATGTCATCCGTAGAGATGTTTCTTGCTTTCTGTAGTTGGGTTGGCTGATTCTTGCCAGGATCTTCATCGATAATTCCTAGAGCCATACTATGTTTATCAAGCTGTTTCATCACTTCGAACTTGTTTCCAGAATGTCTTATTTCCTTCTTTTTGACGCCGACTAAAATTTCAACTAGCAGTCTGTCCGGTTTACACTCAACGAAAATCATTTCATTCCCCCACAAACATATCTATGTTAAAGAATACATCGATTCCTTCGCTTGCTATTTTGCTAATCTCATCTGATGTTAGTTGCCTAATTTTAGTCTGATAGTTCTTCATATATGTTATGAATACATTCAAATCGTTCGCTGGAGTCTTCTCTATAAGTGATAACAGAAAATAGGGGTTATGCGTCGTGATAAAATATTGATTATGCTTATCCAGTCCTATAATCTCCGCCAGAACCTTGGTATAGCTCGGAAACGAATGCACCTCGGGCTCCTCAAGGAGAATAATTGAATCCTTATTCGACTTTATAGCAACAAGATAAAATATCGCCCTCCTCAATGTGTCAGATATTAGATGATAAGGAATAGACACAAATATATCTTCACGTTCATAATACTTTAGTAACTCAATTTTACCCTCCTGGGGCTTCAAAACCAGACGCAAATCAAAGCTCCTAACGAGATTCGCCACAAGCTCCTTAAGATCCCTCCTAGTCAGAAGCAAAGCCATCAAATTATCGCCATGAGGAGGCCTAAGACAATCTACCTCTTCCACCGGAAAACTCGATAAGGGAGCGTACTTATATTTTTTAAAGGGTAATCTTGTCAGCATTCTCTGCTTGATAATATTGGCATTAAAATTTATAATCAAATCGATAACATCCTTCTCCTCATGCTTTACAGTAAGCCGGAAATTTATGCCTTCCCGATAAAGCTTTAGATGAAAATCATCACATCGAACAATAACAGGCTCGTCAATGTTCTCGTCGTAAAATAGATTGCTGATTCTTTCGACTCTCACCAATTTCTGAAGATTACCCACATGCCCTATAGAGAAAAGACTCAATGCCTCAAGAATATTAGACTTGCCCGTATTGGCGTCTCCAATAAACACATTTACCCGTCGTGCACCAAACTCAAGCTCCTTCACAGACTTAAAATTCCTAATAAATACCCTCTTAATCATCACAACAACCCTATAAACACATAGTAAACAATTTCTCTAAAAAATCTCTAGCAATAATACCAAAAGAAATACAGATTAATTAACAAAATAAATCAAGAACGAAAACAAGAAACACAATAATTCCTCAATAAGTCTATAATTCTCCTTGAGGAGCTCCCTCCCTCATCGCACGACCCATAAAATAACCAGCCAGACATTCAATAAAGCTCGGTTGGGTATTAGGGGACTCAAACTCTACCTCGCTAAGCTTCATGGGTCTAATCCTAATACATTGAATTAAAACCATGGTGAAAAACATTTGTCTCATCCTTAAAAGATCCGTTGGCAACCTTAGAAGTATCAATAGGATAGAATAGGAGAACCTCATGACCATAAACATGTATAGCCTACGCTAGAGCTTTCCTACTTTTTTGACGAAATTATTATTTAATATCCGTGGAGGAATTGGTGTTAAATTTGCCCAGCGACAACTCCATACCCCGCCTATTAGAAATCGTCCGCAGTTTAGAGACAAACGCGACTGGTCAATCTACCACAAACCAAAAGACCTAGCAATATCCATTACCATTGAGGCTGCAGAATTACTAGAGTTGTTTCAGTGGCTATCCGACAAAGACATCGAACAGCTAAAGAGAAGCCAAAAATTCATCTCCAGAGTCGCCGAGGAGATCGCCGACATATTGATATACCTACTATCACTAATGGATATACTCGGAATAGACATCGTGGAGCAAGTAAAGCGGAAGATAAAGGCAAACGAGACGAAGTACCCACCAGAAAAGTTCGGAGGCACAAAATTCAAAGAATGGCTACTCAGCAAGTATCTATAATTTTCATCTTGTAAAGACCATGTTAAATTGTCATTAATCCATAACTCTTCCACAAGATCCTCAAACATCGCCACCCTATAATCCCCTTGTCCCTCATAAAGACCTTCTGATTCTCCGAGTATTGCGCACGGGATTAGTGTTTTGGTGCTTCTAACTAAGCCTAAAATTACTGATTCGTACTCTGCGAGGGAATGGGTTATTCCTAAGGGACCCCATAGCCTCCAATATCTTGTATATGAACTTTCGAGGGATCTTGTCGAGGTCTTTCTCAGCAGACTTCTTCCATTCAATCCTGTATAATCCCACGTTCCTTTAGCCTCTTCTTAACCTCCTCGAAGGAAACAGTAGGTTCATCTCTCCTCTCAGCGATAACCGCGACAGTAATTTTGCATTTGTCTAGGTGAGTTCTATAGACCAGTTACAAGCAAA
>CAZFGR010000094.1:0-2969 GCA_964518475.1 uncultured Nitrososphaerota archaeon | reverse complement strand
CCTGAGGCTAAACTTGCTAATAAACAGAATTAGTGAAAGAAAACTAGTCCCTATCCTAGGCGACTCTAGACAAGAAGTACCTAAGCTAAATGTGAAGGCTGATAGAATAATAATGAATTACCCAGAAAAAGCAGTAGAATTTCTTGATGTAGCCATCTCGGCATTAAAGAGCAGTGGAGGATATATTCATATATACCTCTTCGAATGTGGCGATAATAAGAAAGAGGTTAAAAAAGCATCTAAGCTTTTTTTAGCGAGAATACTAAGCGGATACAGTAAAAGGTTCAAAATAACATTTATCCATGTTATCAAAGAAGTTGCTCCAAGAAAATACATGCTTGTGGCTGATATTTTCGCAATACCTCGTACTAATGCATTATGAAGGAAAGTTAAGGAAGAAAGCCACAGTATTCTTGTGTATTTTTTTCGCATAGGTTTGCTCGTACATTATATATTATAAATTTATCATGAATTTTTCGAGCTAACGTTCATTGAGGGCATTTTCTTCTTATGTAGTCACAAGTAATACGGCTACAATATCTACTGAAGCACCTCCTCACAAGGTCATAAGAAATGCATTAACTGGTGAGAACTATGCTTAGAGAGGAGATAATTTTAGAACAAAGCTCGAGCAATACAAGCATTGCTACATTCACAGAAAGGTAGTACGGAAGTGATGGTATGTGGAGAGCTTTTATTCTAGCATTGCTCGTCGGGATGTTCGCTCAGTTAATTGATGGAGCGTTAGGTATGGCGTACGGAGTTACATCGAACTCCTTTCTATTGGCAGCGGGGCTCACTCCAGCAATAGCGAGTGCGAGTATTCACACAGCAGAAGTGTTTACGACCCTGGCTTCAGGAGTAAGTCATTTTAGAATCGGAAATGTAGATAAGAAGTTATTTAAACAACTAGTTATTCCAGGATGCATCTGTGCGTCTGTAGGTGCTTACCTACTTGTTGAATTTCCTGTGTGGATCATAAAGCCTTTAGTGAATATATACTTGTGCATGATGGGGGTTGTGATCCTACTTAGAGTCTTCGGCATAAACATCGTTATGAAGAAAGTAAACAAGCCATTTCTTGCAGCGATAGGTGGGTTCATGGATGCTATTGGAGGCGGAGGCTGGGGTCCAATAGTAACCTCAACGCTGATAGCTGAGGGAAATGACCCTGTCAGAGCCATCGGCTCCACAAACTTAGCAGAGTTCTTTGTCACCCTATGCGAATCGCTAACCTTCTTCATATTATTGGGTCTTCAGAACCTTTACATTGTCTTAGGACTTATGATAGGAGGCATTATAGCAGCACCTCTAGGAGCGATTATCTGTAAGAGGGCTCCGAGAAGACACTTAATGCTAATAGTAGGAGCATTAATAATATCTCTATCAGTTAGGAACCTAGTAATATGAAGCATTGTTCTGTTTGCAGAAAATTGTATGGTAACAAAAATAATTCCTAAAAAATTTATAGCTTGGATAGCATTAAGAGAAGCTTTTTCTTTGCTTCCTCTAAAACTGGAGATCCATGGCCGGGAAGAATTATATTGAATTGGTGATGTGCCAGCATCTTTACAGCATTCCTTGCCTTCTCGAGATCCATTGTATACTCTTTTTTAGGCAAAGATAGGCTTCCATCTCTATTAGTTACGAGAACATCACCTGTGAACAGGATACCATTAATCGAGAGTAATACTATGGAACCCGGAGTGTGCCCAGGAGCATGGATAATTCTTAATCCACCAAGCACATCTAATGATTCCCCACCCCTAAGTTTTTTAAAGACTGTCGCCTCCCCGAGTCTTGTCCATTTTTTAACTAGTGAGATATCATTTTCATGAATAAAAACCTCAGCACCAGTAATATCGATAAGATCTGGTAACGCGCCGCAATGGTCGGGATGTCCATGAGTCAAAATTATGTATCTTATATCTTCTGGTAAGGCCCCTAGAGTATTTTCTATAAAGCTTAAAATTGCTTCATCGCTACCTTCGAGTCCAGTATCTATTAGTGATAGTCCCGCCTCTTCAACAATCAAGTATACGTTGGAGCCTCTTACTCTTGGAATTTTATAAATTCCCGGAACAATAAGCATTGTTAACACCATCTTTTAGGAGGGAGGTTCCCTAGGTGCGGTTAATTGATATCCATGCACATCTAACATTTAAGAGTTTTAAGAATGATCTGGATCAAGTCTTGGAGAGAGCTAGGAAAAATGGTGTAGTAGCCATCATAGATTCGGGGATAGATCCGGAGGATTCGTTAAAAGCACTTGACTTGAGAAGAAGCTATCCTAGTATGATCTTTGTGTCTATAGGTCTAGCGCCTCAAATGGCTGATGAATTAAAATTCAACAAGACAATAGAGTTACTGGAGAAGGTCAGGGGAAGTTATGTCGCTGTAGGTGAGATTGGACTCGATTATTACTGGGTGAAAGATCCTAAAAGACGCCAGGCTTGCAAGAGATATTTCTCAACGCTCTTATCTTTTGCCATCAACAATGATCTCCCAGTGGTTATTCATAATAGAGAAGCAACAAAGGATGTGATCGGTATTCTTAATGATTATGGAGCAGAAAGAGTTGTTTTTCACGCATTTATGGGTAATGCAGAGGAGGCATTAGAAATTATTAAGAGAGGATGGTATATTTCCATTCCGACAATCATAGCTAGAAGCGATCGTCACCAAAGATTGGTAAAGAAAGTACCATTAGAAAATCTGATGTTGGAAACTGATTCGCCATTCTTATCTCCTACTCCAAGAAGTCGAAATGAACCCGCAAATGTTCGTGTTTCAGCTGAAATAATCGCGAAAATAAAACAGTTGTCGCTAGAGAGACTGTGTGAAAGATTATATGAGAACACTGTAAACTTTTTCTCCCTCAACCTTCCTTCATAACGGTTTTAATTCTTGATTCTTAGTGTAGGGAGTCTTGAGAGGGCGTAGAATAATTGGTATCGAGTAAACATTGC
>CAZFGR010000093.1:0-3214 GCA_964518475.1 uncultured Nitrososphaerota archaeon | reverse complement strand
CAGATTGAAAATCAATTCCCCATCTAACAACAAGTGTTCTCATTCTTGCAAAAGGTCTGTGTAGTCCTCCAATATATTCGGACGCCGAATCCATTACTTCTAAATAATCTCTAAGAGTAATATCCTCAGCATTTGCGACGACAGAATTCACTAGCATGAAATTATACCAATCTTCGCTATCCTCTTCTAAGGCAGCCTTTAACCTTCTCTGCCTAAGTAGACCTATCTGCTGCATAGCTACGCCTTCGCTAAGCTTATTGGAATTATCTTCATGCCGAAGGCAGGGTCTACGGTAAAACCTATAGCAGTATCTATCTTTTTTCTAGCTCCACGAAGTTTCGGTATTTTCATCAGCCGTAAGACTTGGTCACCAACTTCTTTGATTTGAAATATTATATTACCGTCACACACACTCCTTATTCTAATCAGCAAATCTTGGTTGATGGCATAAGGATGTAGTGTTAAGAATATAGCTACCTCACTTGAGTCAACGTACTCTCGTAGTGAGCTAAAGAAGTCTAGGACACGATTCTCAGGCAAAGGAGCTATAAAATGGGTTAAGTTATCGACTATTACTATATCTCTTCTCATCACTTCATGTAAAAACTTAATGAACTCTCTCAAAATTCCCAAGAAGCGCATACACAATTCTTTATTCCATCTTATTCCTTTAACATTTATTGACGTTATACTAAAATTCCAAGAAATATAGTATGGTGTTACATTTAGATTCAGACTTTCCATCTGATCTAATAAACTTTTGACGGTATTTTCGGTTGTTATATAGTGTATGAGATATCCCTGCTTCAGCGCACCATACGTTAAGACTTGAGCGAACACGCTTTTTCCGCTACTATTTTCTCCCTCAATTAAGCAAAGCGTAGGATAGGGTAAGCCGCCAACCCTTCGATCCAGTTCTTCATTTCCTGTTCTAATAACTTTCTTTTCTTTTTCACTTTCAAGCAGGATTTTACTACTTGACATCTTCACACACCCCTAACTAGCAAGGAAGTGATCTTCTGAGCCAAGGGAGAGTTCAGCACATAGGCACTTAAAACAAAATCTTGACCAAAAGGCAACTCTTTGCCTTTAACATCCTTGTTGCTAAAGCTTCTAATAGCATTTGAGATCTTGTTGTATGTACTTTTCGAAATTAACCCGGAATTTTTTAAGGCGTCTAAGATCTCTCGAGCACGACTACCATTTATGATTACTAGAGATCTCGATAGGTTCATTATATCAATTTTAGTTTCTTCAAGGCCCTTTCTCTTATTCGGAAAACTTTTAAGAATATCCTTACTCGAGCGCTCTCCTTGTTCTTGATGTGGCACGCCATATGTTTTCTGCTTTCTAATACGTCCTTTCCCAACGCTAGACCTAGAGTTTGTATCGTTTTTCATATCATTATAGCTAACCGCTTCCTGAGACCTATGAAAGTTTTCATAACTTAATTCTGAATTACTCCACTTACTCTTAGTAGGTGTTGTTGCCAATATATTTCTATTAACTTGTGCCACTACTGAGGTTTCATTCTTTTCAGGCTTATCCTTCGTTGAAATCATTAAAGAATCTTTTAGAAAGGCGTTATTTTCCATTTTATGGTTCGCGTAAAAGGTTTGTGATGAACTCTCTTTAGCATTCATTTCATAACTGTAACTAGTTATATAATCTTTTAATGTCTCCTTAGGTATCGGAAAGGGATTGATTATGTAATCGTAGAGCATTCTTACTTCTAACAGCATGTTTAAGACTTCATCTCTAATGACTTCTGGCGTTCGAGAGTTCATGGCTGATTTCACCACGCTTGCCTAATTCTTCAACATCCTTTATGTGATAAACTTCAGTCACTAAGAGCTTCGTTAGCAAGTTATTAATTCTCAGTAGTACTGGAGTTGGACCGTAGAAGAATAGAGAATATCGACCACTCTTCAGCGTCACTTTAAGAAATTCTCCTACCTCATTTTCGATCTTATCTATTGAGGCAATATTCTTCAGCCTTATAATCCAAGTTATGCGCTCATTAGATATGTTAATCGTTTCAGAGCTACTGTTTATCAGGACCTCAGCATACTTCCATCTAAGCTTTTCTGGTTTCGTATTCCTAGGATCCGAGATCGCAACCATTAATGGAGTTTTTATAGTGACATCGGCCCCTCTTCCCATCTAATCTCACACCCCTTACACTGGGATCCATGGACCTTCAAAAACGAGGAAGCGAGAGAGAACAGTTTTATTTCTTGTTCATTTATATTAACTGAGCTAATGTTAGCCTTGACTTTTTTAGCCTCTTTCAATAGGAATTTCTTTAGCTCAACCATATACCATCCGTCATCCCCTAGAACTTCAATAACACACACTGCTTTCTCAGGAGTTTTTTCTACGAACGTTGAATAAACAGGGAAGGCTTTTGTTAGCCTTCTTACAATGAAATCCGCTGTGTCGGCTGGTTCTACTACGAAGTTTAGCTCATAGACCTTTGCAAATATTACGGGTACTCCCAAGTCCACTAGTATTCCTACTCTTCCGCCCTCCTCAGAATGTAACGCTTTTAGCCAGACCTGTTGTCCCTCTTTAATCGACAATGATTCGACAAGCTCGCTGGGGAGAAGTAAATAGAGGCTAGATCCATTTTTTCGTACTATAGACTTAACGGATATTATATCGCATCGCCAGCGCTTACAATCTATAAACACTTTCTGCACTTCATTATTTTCAGCTTTTCGCTTCTCGGCCATCCTGCTTAGGGCTCTTCCGTTTACATTTGTAGAGCCACTAATGCTCATTTTCCTGGGGGTAATTCTTTTTGAGATTATTTATATATTTTTCGAGAGAATAACTATTATTTTGAGAAAAATACTCTCTGTTCAATTCAAAAAGTTTAAATAGATGGAAAAATACTTCAAAGAGTAAGACTATCTATTATTTAGAGAATGGCTGGTTTGAATTTTAGTAAGCGTTTTATAGAGAAATGCCAAGAATATATTGATCAGAACCCGAGCTTGGCCACAGATGTGGGGGAGTTTATCAGGAGATGTGGCAGACTTGGTCTTCTTGAGTTATCAAAGTTGTTAGGCGATTGTGATGAAGAGGAAGGAAAAAGCTATTATACATACTCATCTAGGAGAAAACGTTCTAATGCTGACGCTAATTCCCATAATGCTAGCTCAAATTCCACAACCAGCGTCTATATTCCTGATGATGAGGTAAATAAGGT
>CAZFGR010000092.1:0-3231 GCA_964518475.1 uncultured Nitrososphaerota archaeon | reverse complement strand
TTCTTGAAATTTCTGACAAAATACCTAAGGATAAGTTTAGCGAGTTATATAATACCGCGGGTGCACATATCGGTGATGTACTAGACGAGTTAGAGAAGTTGGGGATTAATAGATTTGATTTTGAAGATTATAAGCGGTTGAAGGTTATAGAGTTATCATTAAGGTGGCTAAATGATCTTGGTAAAAAGAGAGGAATTAGGTACATTATCGAACTTTATGGAGAAGACTTTAACGAATTGTTGAGGAGAGGTTTTATAAAAGTTTATAGAACGGGTAAAGATGTCATTTTGGGACGTCTAACTATGTAATTCGCACGATTGTATAAAATTGATAAACTGACTCGATAAATGGCTTTGAATTTAGTGGGAAATTAAGATTGCTATGTTATTTAAATGGGGTGCATGTATGCGCGGTTGTGAAAGTCACAAGATTAAGAGAAAGGTCTAGCACCCTCTTTATGACTTTATACAGCGTTTTAAGGTGTCTACAAGGTGTTACAAATATTCATCTAGTTTGTGTTCGCTTGGTGCACGTCTTATTATCTTAAGATCTTCTGCTTTAACATAAGTCTTCGTTTTTAGGTATTCATGTAGGTCCTTGCCTTTAGATGCGAGATCTATGTATTTTCTCACTTCCTTCCTGTGGCTATCAACGTTAATTATTTTGAACAATACTCTCTTAATCTCGTGGCTATATTTTTCCAAGGATATTTCTTTGATTATTTCATGAATTTCTTCGAAGGAGTCTTTCAGATATTTCTCATGTCTGTATCCGTAGGTTTCATTGTTAAAGAATCTTTCCACGGTTTCTTCTTGTCTGAATATGGGTCTTTCTTCCTCGATTAATGCACGTTTTTTATAGTTTGAACCGAGTATATCGATGCCCGCGAGTGCGAGCACGTCTGCGAATTTCACTTCATCGTCACTTCTTTTAGCTACGGCTTCTCTGAGTATTCTAGTTCCGTAGAGAATGAGTTTGTTAAACAAACCCTCTCTATCGTACTCTGTTTGGAGAAGTCTTATCAGATCAGACAGTTTCTTGAATGATGATCCTTCGTAGTCCAATAGTATATTCGTATATTTACTTTCGATAAAATATGACAGGAGTGCGGGTAATTCCTTATCGGGAAGTTTGGGGAATGGCACGAAGAATGGTTTATGAGTTCGTTCTCCGAAGTATTTCATTGAGTATTCGACGTATCTGATGTACTGTTCCGCGTTTACCAGCTGAATTCTCCTTTTGCTAATGGTATCGTAAATTTGGGTTTTGAGGACGGGTATGGACAGTATATCTATTTCTTCGCATTCCACATAGTGTGAAAGGAATATCGAGAAACTATATGAGCGCCCCTTATTGTTGAGTTCTTGGACTATTTTCTTGCTTATTTCTGCGGAAAAGAAGGGTATCATGATGATATAACTTCTGAAGATTCTCTTAGCATCGTTAATATAGTTTATGTAGCGTTCAAAGGTTTTCTCGAGATTTTCAAAGGTGGCTTTTCGTACATCTACGTCTACTTCTATAATTGGCGTGGTGATATTGTATTGATCGAAAATTTCCTTATGCATGTCATGTAACTCGATTAGGTATTTTATCTGTCTTAGGGCAATACCCATGACACGGATGGGTGTTGCAACTCTATGCGAATACACGGCAAGTTGACCTGTGCATAAAAGGCTCTCTTCATCAGGCTTTTTATTTATGAACTTTAACATTGCTTACGTACCTTCGGACTTTTTATACTTTTTATAGTAAAACTCTAATATTTTCTTACTTATTCGGAATTCCGATTTTTCAAGGAGTTTTAACAACCTTAGAAAGGTATCTGGATCCATACCGCAACGAGGTACTATGAATTCGTCAAGAAATTTTAATGACCATAATATTCTGTCGTTTGGAATTTCATTAATGTTTTTGACGATGTATTTTCTTGCACTCTTATCATCCGTAATGATATACAAGTTGCGAACATTACGTCGGTACCATAGGTGCCAGAATACTAAAACAAGACTGAATTCCCCACGACCTAAGAAGGGTTCGTGAATCATCATTGGATTGTTTTCTCGTACTTCTAACTCATCAGAATTGTAAATTTCATCAACACATTGCCCGACATAAGTCATCATGTTACTTAGGCCTTTTTCCTTTAGTTTGCTTTCCACTTCAGCTACTACTTGTGCAGTTGTCGCCAGCTTCACACATCGAGATATTTTAGTAAGTATTTCTGGCATCTTTACATCCTTGAGTATTAAGAGGAAAAGTGTACTATTAGCCAGGAAGGTCGTTTTTGCCAATTATCAGCCCTCTTACACCTCTCTGTGATTGCCTTAGATGAATTTATACATAGTTATTTAAGTGCGCTTTTCAGATTCTTTGATGTGTAATACTAGTATATGTGATTGAAATTGAGGGGAAAATTATGAAGCTTGAAAGCCTTAGGTTACCACTTAGAGTGGAACATCAGTTAGTGATCCTCCTACTCGGGTCCGCAGATAGACCGATTCCGTCGAAGCTGCATGTTCATAAGGAGTTGTTTATACTTACGCGTACTTTCCCTAAGCTTAGCGAGTTATTCGAGTTTGATGCTTATCGTAAGGGTCCTTTTAGTAGGGTTGCGCAGGACACCTTAGATGATCTGATTGAGCGGGGATATGTTATCAGCGTTGGGGGATCTTATGCGTTAAGCGAACAGGGTAGAGCGATGTATGAGGACATAGTAAATGGGCTTCGGCGCAAGGAACTCATAGATACTATGAAGAGGATAAGGGATATATACGACAAATTGAGCATCGACGAGCTCCTATTACTGGTATATGTTACATATCCGGAGTATACCGTTGAATCGGAGGAGTTGAGGAGGCTTCTTCGGAAAGCGCCGAAGATTGTGGATGGCCTATTGAGGAAAGGTGTTATAACCGAGAGGAGGAAGGAGGAGATTCTTAACAAATTAAAGCAGTTGTTAAATATTACTGAGAAACGATAGACATCAGATTTTATTAAAGGGCTTATGAGGGTATTAAAGCACTGGAAAACTGTGTTAGCGGATATTATGTCGTCATGTATTCAACTGTTTCTCTATGAAGGCTTGCTATTCTCATCTCAATATCGTCTCGCCATAGTTATTAGTTCACGAGTTCGGGAGGCTGCGGTTGTGGCGATGCATTCGAGAAGTTTTCTTACCTCCTCGAAGTCCTTTCGTTTGTAAATTCCGTTCTCTATCCGTGATATTGC
>CAZFGR010000091.1:0-3235 GCA_964518475.1 uncultured Nitrososphaerota archaeon | reverse complement strand
TTTGTTCCTCAAGAGGAACTTTTTGAATACAATGAGGAACCATAAGAAATTAATTAAAAGCGTATAATATCCGAAGGCAGTATAGTTCCTTATAGGTAATAATGGGAGGTTATTGGAGTAGGTACATTACTCCTAGTGATGCGGGAAGATGGAACCTTGATATATAGTTTCCCTAAGAGAGAAGGATGAGAAAGGAGAAGCCTACTATCAGCTCTCATATCCTCAGTTATCGCTCTAAATAGAGAGGCATTAGGTAAAGTTTGTGATAAAATATCTATTAGAATAAACTATGGTTCCTTCCTACTTCTTGAGGGGAAAGAAGGCGTTCTATGCATTAATGGTTAAAGAGCAGATCAGCGAGGAAAAGGTCTTCAGTATTCTGAGCCACTTGGCCGAAGGAATGGATGAATTAATACTGGAGGGAGAGATAGTAGTCATAGACGAGGATCTCGTGAAATCTATAGAGGAAATCGTAAGAGAAAGTTTCTCACCAAGCGAGTTTAGAGATGAGGAAATCAGAAAAATTCTCCAGAGCTTATTCAAGGATATAGTTGAGAAGACGGGGAAGATTTCAGAAAAGCTAAAACAATTCACAAAAGAAGCTCTCTTCACAGTACTAGTGGACAAAACAATAATGACAAGAGAGAAGAATCCAATAAAGAGACTCATACTATCACAATGCACGGGAAATAAAGGCGTAGAAGAAATGGCTGAAATGATAAGGATCCCACTAGAGAGGCTTATGACCAAATTCACATCATACGTTAGAAAAGGAAAAATCAAATATAAGGTGGGCTACAAACTAGCGTATAAATAAACTATTCCCTGGCGCCTATAATAAGCTCCTCTTCTATCCCTGATCCTCATCCTTTAAGGACTTTTATAGGAGTCTTCTTAAGGAATTAATTACTCACATTAGCTTTAGTTTTCCGTGAAAAAGAATTAAAAGTGATAAGAATAGAAGAGAGTTCAGCTGGTATTTAAGTATAAAATTAACTAATTCACATTCCAAAGTTATGTAGGGATATTCGGCCCTCCACCTGGAGGCGATGGTGGATAAGCACGGATGCGGAGAGCCATAAACCATAAGCCATGAACCGAGACATAATAACCATAGGCAACAACAGCGTAGCCATTAGGGCCCCAAATACTGCAGACGAAATAACTCGCCGCCCACTTGCTCTGGTCAATAACGATTTTCATCGTCGGCAGGAGACTCGCTGGGAATCCAAGAGCATCGAGTACATCCCCGATCATGGCGTAGAAGACTGCGGAGATAGGAATCTCAATTAACTTGGCATTACTAGTATAGAAGTCCAGTCTATCTACTACGAGAGCGCGTTCAGTTGGATAAAATCCTTTGCCAGTACCCTCTTTGAGGCTCCTCTCGGAGAATGATCCCCAGGCTGGCTCCTCGCCCTTAACGCCCTTGAGACTATTGACATCGAGATCATACGCCCAGAGCCTAAACTCACGATACATCAAGACGAGATTTCCATCCTCATCCTGCCAGTAGTAAGCAACGACCTCAAACCTAGTCGTAAGAATCATAGAAACCCAAACCTCAGAAGAATAACCAATAGAGGGGTGAACACTCGCCGAGGAACTATGAGTAATCGAGTAGATAACCCCGCCAATGGTCGTGTAATTGCTGAAATCATAGCCAATAACAAGTCTAACCGCGGTCTCCTCACCAGCCAGTAACCCATAATCTAGAACTGCTATCGTGTTTTGGTCTGTTCTGACGTACGCTAGGTTTGTCCTACCCCTATGCTCCCCCCACTCTTCGACCACTGGATAGTACATTTTCAGCCTCATGTCTTCCCTATGCCTCACCGTCGCGGTTCTGAGCCCTGTCGTAAACTCTGACGAGTTTCTAAAAACAATCCCAGTCATATTTGGTGTTACGGTTACAATTTTCATTAATGCTCCAGGATTCTTCTCGCTAACGCTTATCAGCATTGTCTTCGTTATCACTATTCCCAGGCTTGGGTGGTATATGCTTATTATCAGGCCTATTCTCTCCCTCAACCCTCTTTCGGCTCTCCCTAGCCAGCCCCTCATTAAGTCCCTCCAGTTCACCTCTGCCCCCATTACACCCCTCTCATCCGTCTCCCCCATCGCCACTATCTCCGACTTCTCCCCCGGATGCCACGCCCATACCGTCACCAAGGCTCCTTTCACAGCCCTCCCCTCCTCATCCATAACCACTATGCTTATCCTGCATGTCTGTGATAGAGCTAGGTTCTTATAGGCCGTTGCAACTGTTAATGTGAGGAAGGCGGCCAATATTAGGCCTATAGTCGCCTTCCTCCTCATTCGGAGACACCTAGAATGAGGAATTCATAATGAGATTCATGGCAAACGTATTATTCGCAATTTTTATTTTTATTACATTTTTTATACATATATATTATATATTTTATATATTTATGGTGATATGCTTGGCGAAGAATTGTTTAAAACAAATTACTCACATTAGCTTTAGTTTCTTATTGGTTTATCAGAAAGTTTGTTAAATTTCTGTGAGTGGTTTTTCAGTTAGTTTTTGCCTCAACTCGGCATGGTCTCTTAACGCCACCGAAAAGGCTTTATTACCGAGAGGCCTCTAAACTTACGCCTTGCTAAGAGAAGACAGAGTCGCAAATCAAGAGGGCAAACAAATAAATATTTTTCTTCAAAAAATTTTCTGCCCCTTAACTTTATTGCTTCTCAGAAATTTTTCTACATTCTTCCCATAGTTTTCGATTTATTAATAATATTCAGATTGGTGGTATATATTATTGAGTGCCTAAAACCGATCTCTTTATCTATATTGATCCATGGAAATTATTTATGGTAGATAGACATGAAACCTACTAATGATAAAAGAGTAACAGATAGAGTTCTCCTATTACTGGCCATTAAGCCGCCGGAGAAATTAGTCGAGTTCTCCCATATTTATGAAAAAGTCTCGAGAGATTGCGGTGCATCAAAGAAAGAAGTTATAGATGCGCTAGAAGATCTTTTAACAATAGGTTTAGCTGAGCGAGTAAAGGGAATGTATAGAGTGACAGAAGAGGGGAGGAAAGAGGCTTGGAGACTAGCTTATGACCCAGAGATGAACTTAAGCTATCGTCTTGTATTCTTAGCACGTTTCTATTATCCGAAAATAGCAGATATGATTCTACCATTTCTTAGGAATCGTCCAATCACGGTTGTTAAAGTTTTCTCAGATGATAAAGACCCAATAAGG
>CAZFGR010000090.1:0-3237 GCA_964518475.1 uncultured Nitrososphaerota archaeon | reverse complement strand
AATTAGGAATCAAACCACGGAATATTTAAGTTTTCTAGTAACCCTGAAATTTCTAAGAACTTCGATAACATTGATGAAATTATTGATAGAATCAAGCAAATACTGGATAAGGAGTTCGGAGAAGGAAACTATGAAGTATTCTTATTCGGATCTGTGGCCGAAAACGATTACACACTAGCAAGCGACATCGATATACTAGTGGTATCTAATAAAGTTCCGCCACGAAGCTCCGAAAGAGCAAAGATTCTAGCAAAGATATTCAAGGAAATAGGAATTGATGCTCCACTAGAAATCCACCTAGCAAAACCAGAACAACTAGAGTGGTATAGAAGATTCGCAAAAAAGATGATAAAGAAATAACAGCTTAACACATCCTCTATAACGTTACTTTCAACAGTCTATCATTTCTATAAGTGATTCGATAGTAAAGGTGTAATCCTTAGAGATGACTTTAACATCAGAAAATTCTGCAAAGAAAAACCAGAAAGAGCCATAAAAGATAGCTAAGACAAAATTTCTGGATAATGATAAGACACCAAATATGATAATACTAATTATATGGAATAATACTCGGCAATTCCCGACCAAAACCTCTTATTCCAAAAACAAAGATCACTTCTAAAGCCACCATATTAGCTCATCCATTTTTATACAAAAATAAGAATATACAGGAGCTCTCATAATTCAATGGGACTTCTTGAATAAATTTTTTCTAAGTATGATTTATCAAGTACTTATTTGCTTTAAAATAGTCTTCGCGGCTTCGACCGCTTTTCGTAGAGCATTCATCCCTATATGGATTTCTAGTCTATCTCTAGTCATTAATCTAACGATTTCTTTGTTGTATATCTGGATGATTGTGGGGTTTAGTACGTAATGATCCGTAGCAATTCTATACGTATAGAGAAGATTCAGTTCAACGTCTAATTCTTCTCGCAATAACTCTTCATGGAATTCTCTGTAATCGAAGCGATCCTGTTTCGGACCTTTTCTTCTAGCCCCTTTATCATATTTAATTGCTGCCCAGTAGTTAAACAGAGAGAAGTACAATGCACTTAAAAACCTCCGGATACATGCTTCATCCCTAATTTTCCCGCTACTTACTAGTTTCTCCACCAAATTAATAAAGTAATCCGGTCTTAGAGCGTCGGCTCTAGAAGACCTCGAAGACATACTATAGACACCTTAGAAGTCATTTCCTCTAGACCACTCCTTTTCATTTCTCCTTTGATCTCTTTAACAATTTTTCTCCAGGAGTCCCAGTCACACTCGGGTAAAACGATGTTAAGGAATTGGAACTCATTAGTCTCTGGATCAAAAATTAAATCTAAGAGAGGTTTCCCATAAGTACCATACTTAGATTCAATCCACAAAAGTAAAGCCACCAGATCTCGAATATCGACGGGCTTTATCTCATTGAAACGTGATAAGGTATCTTCATCAGCATAGCGAAGCAAAAGATTCCTTAAATCCCCTTCACTTAACGATGCAATGTAATCTAAAAAGGTCTTTAATGTAGCGAGGGAAGAAACTTCAAGAGAAGTAAATACATTTCCCAAGCACGTATCAATACTTGTAGATACTCCTTTAAACGCGCGCATTTCACGAGAAGATATAACAACCATCTTATATGTAGCTGTTTCGCCCCCAATGCGTAACTCGCTGTACTCAAATACCGAGACACTACTCATCGCAAAACAACCCCCAGATAAAATAACCTAATCGCCATTAATTTTTTTCCAAGAGATTTTCGGGGCCCACCTAACCACGTAAATGGGTTCTCCCCTAATATTTTTTCTCTCCGTATTCACCGCCGCCATTAAAGGCTCTATCTCCACTCTTATAGTATACCTACCCAACTTTTCATCATTAAATTCTACCTCCTCAACCGCAGACTTTTTATCCACGATTTCTAGTTGTCGCCAACTCTCAGGAGGTTTCTCCCCAGGCATCAAGACTGGCTTATCTTTAAAACCCTCTAAAACCTCCCGGGGTGGATGAGCAGAAATACCCGTAGTAAAACTCACCTCGAACTCAACACCAAAAGGAGAACCAACCCTGATAGGACGCACATCCACAATAGCTACCCTGAGAACAATCATAGTACCATCAGCTAACCTACCATGACCCAACTCAACATCACGAATCCTAATCTTGGAAACTTGAGTCTCATGCATCACAGACACTCAAAGAACCCTCAAACTAACCTACATTAAAAATTCAACATACCCCTATAAAAATTCTTAATCTAAGTAATAACAAGCCATTCATTCAATCATGTGAAGCCTCATCGACTTTAGACACTCAAATAATAATTTTGCTGGCGTAGATTTTCTTAAGTATGACTCAGTATTTGTATAGTTGTGCCAGCTCTATCATGCTTATGGGGTAATTATAGAATTGTGTATCAATGATTTCGATATCCTTGTTCGGGTAAAGTTTCTCGATTAATTTCTTTACTCTAGAGACGACTTCTGAGGAATCTGAGATGAATGTATCAGCTCGGAAGGGGTACAGGAGGTCTATTGCTGTGACCATGAATATACCTCCATGAGATACCGCTAGGAAGAGTTTCGACGCGACACTCACTACATGGAAGGGCAACTCAAATAGCATGTTACAACCTCCTCCGAAAATTATTTTACCTCCCAGCTCTTTGATCCTCTTCACCAGCCCCATATTCACTGGGCAGGTCTCGACCATCACGTATCCGTCTTCATCACGTGTTAAGATCCTCCCAACAATTATGGCAAAGAAAGGTTTACCCTCTCCAAAATCCATTCTATCACCCCTAATCTCTCCTAAGTAATAATTTATCTATGATCGATCTAACCACAGGATCCGTGTAGTACCTTGACTCTGGATGGTTCACTGGATAATCATATCTACTATCTTTTCTTAAATAACCACGAATAAGCAAGCTCTTAACAATTTCAGAAACTTCTTCTAGAGGTAATCTAACAGTCTCCGATAACTGACCCAGACTAATAGCATGCGGCGATAACCTCACTGCACATAAGATCTCTCTTTCCTTTTCCCTCAACAAAGTTTCTGGACGGCTTTTTTCGGGTATTCTCAGTATAATGTCCCCTTTATAAGCAACTACTAACTCGTTAGAGCTCAGAGGCACCCAATTCTCATTAGTAAGCTTCCTAGTCGCGATCAGAACCGCTGCTTCATCGGGAGCCTTAGCCAGTCCCAAATCTATCTTAAAATCCTCATCCAGCAACCTAGCAT
>CAZFGR010000089.1:0-3294 GCA_964518475.1 uncultured Nitrososphaerota archaeon | reverse complement strand
AATGGGTGAATAAGCCAATAGTTATTCAAGAGCTCTGTGAAGGATGCGGAGTATGTTCATACGTGTGCCCAGAAAAAGCGATCAAGATGAAACTAGTAGAAACAGGGGACTTAATAGTATATGAGACTAAATATGCGCCTATAGTAACTGGAGAATTAAGAATTGGGAGAAAGCATTCTGGAAAACTAGTAGACATACTTAAGGAAAAAGCCAGAAAAATCAATAATGAGGGATTAATTATTATTGATGCAGCAGCTGGGACTGGTTGCCCAGTTATATCTTCTATAGTAGGAGCAGATTACCTAATAATAGTAGTAGAGCCAACGCCACAATCAATGAAAACAGCTGGTAAAATTGCTGATATTGGTAATTTTTTCAATACAGCTATGGGAGTTATAGTAAATAAGTATGATCTTAATCCTAGTTTCGTAAAGTACGTTAAGAAATGGGCAGACGAGCGTAAAATAGAGTTCCTAGGGCAGGTCCCCTACGATGAAAATGTCGTCAGAGCATATGTAAATGCAAAGAGCTTATTCGAATACGCACCGAACAGCCCAGCTACTAAGAGTTTAGAGGAAATTTTGAATGTTTGGTTTGAGAAATTATCTGAGGAGGGAGCATAAGTTGGCAAAGATAATATGTGTTGGTGGAGGGAAAGGGGGTACTGGAAAGAGTAGTGTGGCGGTAAACATGAGCGTTCTCCTAGTCGAAAAAGGCTTCCGAGTTTTATTAGTAGATGCTGATGTGGAATCCCCTGTTGATCACTTATTACTAGGGATTACTAGAAAAAAGGTTGGCGAAGTCAGAAGCTTTCTTCCAAGGATAGATCCAGAAAAATGTATTCGGTGTGGTGCATGCACTAATGCTTGCCCAGAGCACGCACTAATAGGGTTAAGAGGTCAGGTACCAACATTATTAAGGGA
Organism: uncultured Nitrososphaerota archaeon; assembly: GCA_964518475.1. Classification (GTDB taxonomy): domain Archaea; phylum Asgardarchaeota; class Njordarchaeia; order Njordarchaeales; family Njordarchaeaceae; genus Njordarchaeum. Next base: position 2,371 of record CAZFGR010000089.1, on the reverse strand, counting down.
ACTTTGCGAGGGCTGTAAATTATGCTATTATGTGTGCCCTGTGAAAGCGATTAGGGATGACCATAGGGTGATAGGCGAAATTTATGAGGGTTCTGATGGGCTAATTCACTTGATCCAAGGCGAAGTGTTACCGGGGGTTAAGCAACATGTAAACGTGACAGTAGCAACAATAAGATATGGGGAGGGACTCTTCGAGAAATATGATTATGTTATAATAGACACAGCTCCGGGAACAGGAGCAAATATATGGTTTCCTTTAATAAAATCAGACTTAGCAATAGCAGTCACGGAGCCTACTCCACTTGGAGCGAATGATTTACACCGATACTTAGAGCTTGTAAAGAAAGCACAGAAACGGTTTATAGTTGTGCTTAATAAGGCTAATATTCCTGGAGGGAGAAAAGAACTTGTGAAGAAGGTGGTTAAGAGATACGAAGGTGATGATATTATTGAAATACCCTACGATAAAGAGTTTCTGGAGAGCTATATTAAAAGCAAGCTTATAGCGAGCTTGAGCCTAAATTCTGGAGTGACTAAGGCATTAAGGGAGTTAATAAGGAAAGCTTTAACAATGCTAGAATCATAATTTTTCTCTTCTATGTGGTAAGGTGAAGAATAAGTGGTAAGACTTGTTTTCGGCCCTGTGCCCTCTAGGAGATTAGGCCGGTCACTTGGTGTAAATAATATTCCTCCTAAGTATTGTACGTATTCCTGTACTTACTGTCAGGCAGGGAAGACTACCCATCTAGAAATCAATAGGCGCGAATTTTATCCCGTGGAGAGGATTATTTCTCAAGTCGAAGAGGCGATTAATAAACTCTTGGTTAAGATTGATTTTATCACAGTAGTTCCTGACGGTGAACCGACTCTAGACAAGAATCTTGGTCGTTTAGCGGAAGGGATAAAAGATGTTACTACAATACCATTAGCAATTATTTCTAATTCATCACTATTGTGGAGGGAGGATGTTAGAGAAGACTTATCATTATTTGACCTCGTATCATTAAAAATTGATACGATTGATCAAAAGGTATGGAAGCTTATTAATAGGCCGCATCCAGAATTGGTTTTGGAGAGAATACTTGATGGGATCTCTGTCTTCTCTCATGATTATAAAGGGAAAATACTAACAGAAACTATGCTCGTGAAAAATATTAATGATTCACGAGAAAACATTACTGGGATAGCTTCATTCTTATCTAATCTAAGAATTGATAGGGCATATATTGCGGTACCCACAAGACCACCAGCCGAGAAGTGGGTTAAACCAGCTGATGAAGATAAAGTATTATTCGCGCATGAAATCTTTAGTGAGAGAATTGGAAGAGATAAGGTAGAATTGTTAACTCATTATGAGGGAGCACTATTCCACGGAGTAGGCGATCCTATAGATTCTTTCTTATCAATAATCTCCGTACACCCAATGCGAATCGATTATGCATACAAGTTCTTCGAGAAATTCGGTTTAGACCCCGATGAAACCCTTAAAGAACTACTCAGAGAAAAGAAAATAGTAGTAAGAGATTATATGGGTATTAAATTTGTTTTAAGGAGAATCAGGAAGGAGCATTCTTAGGAGATCTTTAATGAAAAGCGTTAGGATTATTGTACTTGTGGATAATAATTCCCTTATAAAGGGACTTGAAAAACGCTGGGGATTAAGTATTTATGTGGAGGCTTACGGGCATCGCTTTCTATTCGACACAGATACTGATCCCCAAGCATTGAGTAGGAACGCTCAACTATTAAACATAGATCTATCAAAAACAGAGTTTATCATAATAAGTCATTCCCATGGAGATCATACAGGTGGACTAAAGCTTTTCTCGCATATAAGAAAGGGGATTCCTGTATTCTTCCCAGCTAAGTCAAGCCTTGATCGGGAAATAAGAGAGCTCGGGTTGATGCCGGTCCCTATTCATGAGACTCACCAGGTTCTAGATAATATTTATATCATAGGTGAGTTAAGAGCCGGTTTTGGCCTATGGGAAGAAGCGCTTGGGATTAAGAAGGATGATAAATTAATCGTTATTACTGGTTGTTGCCATCCTGGTGTTGACAGTATTGTTACAAAGGCTTTAAGGGAGGTGGGGGGAGAGCTATTCGTAGTAATTGGGGGGTTCCATTCCCCCTCGAAGCGAACTTTAGATAATATACTCCGCTATAATCCATGGAAAATTTACCCCCTGCATTGTAGTGGGCGCTTCTCAATAGAGTACATAAGGAGAAAGGATCCAAAGAAAATAGGAATTGGAGGCGCGGGACTTGTGATTGTGATATAGGAATAATAAGTTTTTCATCTCGCCTTATCAGGTTAGACTAGATTCTGCGGATATAATGTCTCTTAACAGAGTATACTCTTAATAGATTA
>CAZFGR010000088.1:0-3320 GCA_964518475.1 uncultured Nitrososphaerota archaeon | reverse complement strand
ACTCATAGATTATTCCCTCCAAGACACGAATTATGCTTTCAAGTTCTTCTTTAACGCGTTCTATATCTCCCGCTAATAATTTCTCAAGAGCAAATTCTGCCTTTCTCTTTATTGTAAGCGCGAGAAGTTCTAATCGATCATCACCCATTTCATACACCCAATAGACGCTTGGCTTCCCGCTCCTAGGGGATTCCCCTAGGAGTCGGGCCATAAAAAGAAAGAAAAATCGGCAAAGAATTATTTAGAGAGTTCTTCCAAGAAAGGTTGTAGCTCCTCCATCGCCGCTATTGAGGGTGCTTGGATTTTCAGTCTGTCTCCTTCTTTTACTAGGATCCAGCCGTTATTCTCTATTCGTGATCTATATTGTTTTACAAAATCCGTTGCCTCTTTCACACTTACTCCTATCTTCGCAAGTAGTTTTGCAAGTTTTGCTTCGTCAATCTCCACCTCTATCTCTATTAAGCTCCACGTCTTAGCTAGCAAGTTAAGGACTCTATTCTTTATCGTATCGTTTACTATTTCTTCAGCAAGCGCTGATGCTTTTTGTAATGCTTCTCGGGAGCCTTCCTTCACCAGTTCTTTAATCATCTCCTCTAATCGTCTGTCTTCTTGTTCTGTTAGCGCCGTATGTATCCTATATGCTTTTGTGTATAGTTTATGGATGACAAGATCCTTTGCATCCTCATCCAACTTTTTGAATTCTGAAATTAGTTTTCCCTTGCTGATTTTTCCATCTAGACCAATCTCCTTCAGTTGCTCTGCTAGTTTTTCAGGTCCCGCCATTATAGCGTTCCAAAGAACTATCGCTTTCCACCAAACACCTCTCTCCACTTTACCATCAACTATCTTAATGTATTTTGTTCTGATAATCTCATCAATCGTTTGCCTAACCCAAACCATCCGTAGAGGAATCGTAGCCTTCGCCATTGGTGTGAATTCTAGTCTGTGAGGGATACTAAACGTCAAAGCCCAAACTATATCATTGGCTTCTACTCTTGCCCTCTTATTCAACCATGCTCTTGCCTTTGCTAGTTGTACTGCTGCTTTAAGAGCTCGTTGTTCGATAGGTCTTGCAACGTATTTACATGCGCCCTCATTATAGGGGCAATCACCACAAGGTCGTTTATAGTCGGGTTCCCAGTCTTGAAGAACACAACCACTCATGCTGTACATTATCATTTTTGCCAAGAATATCGCCCCAGCATCAACACTTACTTTTTTGACATCTTTCCAAGCCTCAACTAGTTCGCTCCAATTCATTATTGGTTCCCTTAGCGCCTCTACAAATTCATCAACACCCAACTCTTCTCTTAGCAATTCGATTTCCATACTTTCCATTATTCCTGGGTGGGGAATCCACACACTAAAGTAGAATCTGCTCTTAAGTGCTCTATCGATGTCTCCCCTATATGGGTTCATGTCTGCAAACGCTATATATTCGGGGCTCCTAACTATTTTTCCACCAGCAAGTTCTACTTCTCTCTCCCAAAGCAGTGATAATAATGCATCCTGAACTTCCAGCGAGAATCTATTAATCTCGTTTATGAACTTCACATTAGCAAGCACAAAATCCCTTATCTCAAATTCCTCTACACCCTCCTTGATTAGCTTAGCAATCTTTGTTCTTGCAATGACCTTCTGCATTGTTTTTTCAGGCGCACCAACAATCTTTGCAAATTTTGCATTCAATGCCTTAGCTATTAACTGCACAAGCAACGTCTTGCCAGTAGATGGATCCCCAAGAAGAAGAACTTTATTGTTTGGAACTAACAATGCGGCTGTGAAGAACTCTTCTATATCTCGCTTCGGGATAATTACCCTACCATTCTCATCCTCATAATCTTGTGCCCGCCATAGCCTGAAAACAGTTTTCTGCAGATCTCTTAACTTATCAAGATGAATAAAACTTGGTCCATCGGACATATTTACCACCTCATCATTGCTTCGATTTTTCTTTGGGTCTCTTCTGAAAGTCGCTCTTTGATCGGTGTTAGGATGACTAATAGCTCTTCCTTGACCTTCTCGAATTTTTGTTTAAGAATTCTCTTTGCCTCGCTATAGTATTGCATTTTCGCTAATCTTAGTGCTAGGATCAGTGCTAATCTTTCATCCTCTATTCCCGCTTCCTCTATCACCCTACTAACAAAATCAACCACGTCATTCCTTATTCGATTACACACAATAAGGATATCAACACTCACTACTTCTCACCTCTAAGAGAAGAAACAACGCTAAGAGTAAGTTTTGCTAAGGATGAAAGCTCATCTCTAATCTCAGAAAGAGGATTATTATCTGTTTGTGAAATCGGTAATGGATTTATTATAGGAGCAACGAATTCGCTTAGTTCTTGTTCATGAGGTGTTTCTACGCTTATTTCCTGAGTAGTGACTATTATTGGTTGCTCCTCGCCAGACAAGATCTTTAACTGCTCTTCAGCATAGGATAGTAATGGTTCCACATCCGGCAATTTCGTATAGTTGTTTTTTTCTCTTATTTTATTGATTTTTGATTTGGCTGCTTCAATTGTGTTCTTGTGTGGTTTTCCTCTCTTTTTTACTTGTTCTATTATTTTTCTTAGCGTGTCTAGGAGATCTTCGAAGTCTTCTTTGTATGATTTGTATAGGTCCTCTAGTATTTTCTTGACGTATTCTTCTTGGTGCTTTCTGGCCTTCTCCTCAACTTCCTTTATTGCTTGCTCTAATAGTTCCCTCTTTTTAGATTCCACTTCCTGTTCTATCTCTCTCAGTTTCTTTTCTTTGAGCTTATTTAGTGTGACAATATCTATTGGTTCTGGAATATCATGCTCTTCAATCTCGATATCAAATATGAAGAAATCAATAATGCTTTCTGGTAGTAAATCATTCCTCGTTGCTTCTTTCCCCTCTATCTCCTCAATTCTCCTCTTTAGTTCTTTGTTAATCTCTGGAATATTATTCTCGAGCTCCCTAATCACTTTATAATACTCTTCCTTCTTTTCCTGCAGATCCGCTAGAAGATCCATTATTTTATCCTTGGGAATCAGGTACCCCTTTAGAATCTCCGAATACCCTATACTGTATCGCCATATAGTCCTGTAAGCATCTGTTCGTATACTATTTATCTTGCTACGCCAAGAACGAGGAATTTTCGAAAGAATTGTCTTATAGTACTCTGGATCAACATTGGGTATTTCTGCCCGCCTAACAAATTTTGTATCAGCATTACTTATTTTTATTCGCACGACATAACAATTTTTTAATACTTGCGTTATAAAAGAAATTTTATCAACAATATTACTTTTTTGAATTCGTTTAATTGTAGACAAATTATGTTCATTTGTC
>CAZFGR010000087.1:0-3333 GCA_964518475.1 uncultured Nitrososphaerota archaeon | reverse complement strand
ATATCGTCTAGTATGAGTAAGAGTAAGAAAAAGGTTGGCAGGAGAGTGTATTTATCCTATCAGATGCTTGGTGGTCAAGCATATATTTTAACGGTGAGAGATGAACGCCCCTTAGTCATAGGAATACATGCCGATTCTCTTAATGATGAGTATTACATAATGGGGTGAGGTTTATGGTCACCCTTAAGAGGATTGTGGACATTAATGGTGTACAGTTTTATGTTAGGGTAACTGTTGAGGGAAAACGTGTAGAGATAGTGTGGGATAAACATGCACGTAAGTGGTTAATTCATCAGCTACTACGTATTATATTTAATACTATGCTCCTTCCTCTTCTCTATACTTCTGCTGAGAGTGCCAATAATGCTTGTGGTGTGAAGCTCCATAGACTAAGATATGAGAATGAGAGTGACGTAGTACGACATAGGGAACGGATAAGAACATAAAGCAACTCTGATGGGGGCTTATAGGATTTGGTATTGGTAGTGGCTATATTCTCTATGGTTTTTCTGCCAGGGACGGGAGTTACTGGGAGGTATTCAACATGAATTCTCGGCACTATATAAGTTTTTCGATTGTTACTTTCTCGGACTACTGGGAGGTGCTGATGTCTTCTGTACATTGGATTGATGACTAGGCTTTACTTCTTCTTTTCTTTCTGTCCTGCTCTGTACATTCATTAATTGTCGGCACTATATACTGATATTTACTGGTATAATGATCTGAGTTTAAACTCGCTTCATGAGTTCTTTGTGGTTGTGTGAATTTACTGGGAGGTATGACCTGAATTCTGGATAAACTTTATATTCCCCATCTCTTACATGATCTTGGAAAAGAAGAAAATGGGCGGGGCGTCATTAATAGAATTAGTGTCGGGTCTTAAAAAAGTTTGGTGTCGAGATCTCTACTGGTTCCTTAGATTCATGTACGAAAATTTTGATAAGAATTTTACCATGAAGCTTAAGTATGGGGTTTTTTATGTTTCGTACATTGATGGAATGGAAGAATCAACGGGACTTCTTTCTAATTCTTCTCCTGCGGAAGAAATTGGACTTAAAATCTATGAGTTGTATAAGAAAGGGAAGATTTCGAGAGATGATGTAGAGGAGTTGATGGATTATATCAGAAGGGAGAGGTGGGATATTGAGAGTTGGGAGGAGTTTGTGGAGAATTTAAGGGAGTATCTTTCTTATTGTGAAGGTCTTTCTCCAATGGGATACCTTTATGGGAAATATGGTCCTTCAATGTTTAGGATAGAGGAGGTGCATGATGAAGAATGTAGTGTAGTAGGATTTATTAATTGTGACGGGTATAAATGGAAGGTCTGTATTTGTGCTTCTGATGGGTTTGGGTGTTTGGTGAAGTATATTCTCACACATAGAGAAGAAATTGGAAAGCGGGCGTTAAAGTTCTTTTTTGACTTCGATTTAAGTGAAGTTAAGAGTGTTGTGTTACGTAAGTTAGTTGAAGTTTATAGGGAAGAATCCCCTCCCGAGGAGCTTAGTAAGGTGGATCTTGAAGAAATTAGGGAAATTGCTTTTTATATTCTTCATAGGGCTTTGAGGGAGGGATTTATTAGTGAGGCTTTGCTGTGGGCTGAAAAGAGCTGGGCTAAGCCTTGGGTTCGTGCTGGATTTCTTGTTTTAGCGGAAAAGAAGCCTTATGACGTTGTTGTTATTCATAACCAGTTTTTAGATGAGTGGATTTGTATACGAAAGGATCTTTGGGGATTCATAAATTCAATGTCTGGATATTTCAACAGTAATTTGTTGAGAGTACAAGCAACGAACACTAAGAGCTATGGATACATCTATTTCTCCTTGAATTATCCCGATTATGGGGTTGACAATACGTTTGCTGTCTATAGTCTAAGGGTTCCAAAGAGGTATTTGGAGGATTTAGGATTAGAGGGCGTGATTCGCGGTCGAAGACCTAGTGGATGTAAGAGGAGTTTTGTAGAAAAACAATTTCGCTCTTTTGAGATTGGCGATAGTCGTGATCTTGTCCGTTCATTTAAGTATAGAATTACTTACTTTCTAAATAGTCTTAAGAGGCATGGTTTTGAAGGTTTTTCGTTTTCTTTGGTTCCTTATCTGGTTGGATTAAAAGATGAGAGAGGGTTTACAATAAGAGATGTGCTTGTTCCAATTTCTTTTGAGAGGTTTGTGAAGGAGTTCTTCTTTTCAATTCCTCGCTTATTTTCCTCCACGTTTAGTTGGGATCTTAGACGAGTTGATCTTTTCGTCACCTTGTTGAGTGATAGGAGGTTAGTTGTCCTTCCGATAAAGAATTTCACGGGCGATTGGCATAGTGATTTTGTTAGGTTTCTTGAGAAGTATTTGAGGGATAAGAAGTACATACTTCTTAGAGTCTCAGTTAATTCTGGATATTCAAGAAATATGATGGCATGGGTGGATCTGCTGAGGGTTAATCTGGTTTGTTATGTGAGGAATGATGGATTTGATAAATTGGTAGATTTGATTGAGTATTACAATAGGATAAAACCGAGAAGGGGTAGGAGTTTCAAGTGGGGTCTTGTCGAGAAAATTGTAAAGGTTGAGAAATCGGGGGTTGTGCGGAGTAAGAGGATATCAAAGGAAGAGCTGAAGAGGCTTGCGAAAGAGGTTTATGAGTTGCTGGAGAGCGATAGACTTGAAAGGGAGGATTTGAAGAAGATTAGTATGTTGGTTGGTGGTTTGCAATATCACTTCTCTGTGCTTGCTTCGTGGAGGTCAAGGCGGAGGTGGCGTAAGCCCTAAGGTTTTTCATGCCTTTTTCAATTAGTTATCTTTTGAAAATGATTTTTCGATTCCGCTTTTTGCATCATTAAAGTTTTGCAATTCTTCTTGAATTCTCGATTATTGCATTTGCTCCCCCAATCGCAAAGTCTTAATCTTAAGAATTGATGAAGCCACTTCCCTAGAAAGCCTTGTAGACCCCATAGTTACTGTGCTTACACCTACCATGTTATAGAAATCTGAGGTTTTTACCCTTTAATTCTCTTATAGCTTCTTCTAGTCTTCTCTTTGCTCTCTCCTCTACTTCTGGTGTTACGCATTTTGCATGTAACGTTATAACACCTCTTCCTACTAACTGTAAGGCATAGAACTTCTCTTCATCAATCGCTAACTGGTTCAGAAAACAATGAATGAGCTTACCAGGATTAAATTTCTCTTTTTTATCCAGGTTCTCTGAATATATTGCTAGGGCGATATCGCTTCCAATTTCAAAGAATTTCTTCGCTAATAACCATCCATCCTTACCGTATCCTCCTATTTCACCCTTGTAGCCTTCACTAACAATATAATTATCGATTAAGCTTCTAAATTGTTC
>CAZFGR010000086.1:0-3341 GCA_964518475.1 uncultured Nitrososphaerota archaeon | reverse complement strand
GCCAAAAATGCCGTAAAGTCAGAAAAATTAGAGAAAATCTGAGAAAAATTGCAAACTAGTTTCTGCATCTATTGCCTAGAAACACCTTTATTTTCTAATTCTTCCCTCTATCTCTTTTACTAGCTTCTCCACGTGTTTATATGTTACCTCAATATCCCTCTCTGTACACCATCCCTCATAAAAGCAGATATGCATAGAGCTAGCCATCATCCATACTTCTCTAACCCACTCACCAATCTCCTTTGACAATCTATCCTTATACTCCCATAACTCCCCATGACTTGCTAATCTTTTACCCTCCTTCCAATAGGCATAAGCCTTAATAGATAACGCCGCCGCACCCCATACCTTCTCAGCTGCTTGCCTCAAATCGCCCTTCCTTAATTCCTCCCTACTCTGCTCTAATAATTCTTCAGCAACCTTAATGTACTCCGCAGCCTTATCCTTCGGATCCAGGCCACTACTTACTAGTTCTAAAAGATATTCCTCAAGACTAATACCTAGTTTCTTAGCTTCCCTTTTAGCATGTTCTATAATAGTACGAGGCAAAATAATTGTAACAGACAAATATAAACACCCCTAAAGTATAAGTACATTCATGAATTTAAAAGCCTCCTCTCAAATTTATCTCTTTCCCAGCACAATTCTCATCCATTAATAGCTTCTGTCTTCTTTGTAGGTACGTTGCATTACCTATAATCAAACAAGGAGTTCCTATCTTTATGTCAGATTCATCCCTTAGCCTCCTCATCCTATATAAGATCTTTCACCTTCTATAGACCTCTATTGTGCCCATCAAAACCGGTTCTGCTCTCATAAACCCGAATCTTCGCAAAAATTTCCTCGACCCTTTTCACAATCCTAGGCCTTCTACTTAGTGGTAGAATCTCCGTGGGGAAGGTTGCTGAGTTACTAGACTTGAGAATTGATGATCTCTGGCTTCTTCTGCAAAAACTCGGAATAAGGTATAGTATCCTTAATGAAGAAGTCGAGGAGGAACTAGATGCGTACAGAAGAATCTTTAGAAATAGTACTTAATACATCGCCAATAATAGTATTGACAAAACTAGAAGCATTAGAGAAAATCTTCAAACTATTCAGCGAAATAGAAATTCTCAGCGGAATATTAGAGGAGCTAAAGAGGAAGAGAAACGAAGTATATCAGGCGCTTACGAAGCACATAAATGAGGGTAAGATATTATAAGAACTGGAAACTAACAATAATACACACATATTTGATGTACTATGCGTTGCGTATCGCGAACGTGATGAACCTATATGGCCCAGAGAAACTAACCCTTATCATTAACAGCACTAGTAACCAGCGTACTATTGACGCTGAGAAAAAAGAGATAGAGAATAAGGATTAATGATTAGGATGCTTAGGATAGTAATTGCAGTACTAATCTTGCTTGGCTAATCATTTTTCTCTGGGAAGAACAATTCACCTAATTTACTCTTTATGTCTCTTGCTTTTTCAACCATTTCTTTAATAATACCTTCTGGAAGTCTATTTATGGGATTTGGTTCGGGGTCTTGGAATCGTATATATAAACTACATCAGGTATACCCCCGACAGTTACATCCACATCTTCAGCGATCCATGCAATCGTGAAAGCCACTCTCTTTGCATTTTCTATCACACTCAAACTTTTATTATTTCATGAGAAACATAAGCAACTCTATAACTCAGTCTCTTAATCGGTTATTTAGAACTTTTAGGTTGCTCTCCTTAATTCTTTATTATAGCAAGCTAAATTTCCTAATTCTTCATTCCTTATCAATAAATCTTATTTCAAGATTAATGATATGGAAAATCAATTTCAATACCGTGTTCATCACTTATATGATTTTTTATACTCCTAATCCTGAAATATTACATGATATTCAATTATTGATATTCAATATTGATTTGTCAAAAATTCTGACAAACCAAAATAAATCAAAATTTGGTGACTATATTGGCTGAGGATTACGTTACTTATCTCCCCAGAACGGTAGAATTAGAGGATGGTTCAAGAGTAATTCTTGCTGAAGAAGAAGTCTTAAGAGGTGTATATCGTCTGTATGTGCCTAAATCACTCATTGATAAGCTATATGATTACCTTCAGAGAAAAGGTTTTTCCAATACTATTCCAAGCTTTCCGAAAGGCGAGAAGTATAGTTTAAGCAAAATAATTGAGCCTCCATGGGAACTTCATATAAGAATATATCATAATGGCTTCATCGAAGCAGAGGTTGAGGTTTCACGTGACTATTTTGAGCATCTAGACTCAAATTATCGTGTACCAGTGATCTATGAAGCTTACGAATACTACAGAGAATTCTACAATAAACTGCACATATACGATACTAATCGCGAAAAATGGGTGATAAGGGTCATAGATCATTACCAAGTGGCAGTAAAACATCCAGAAACTTTAACACCATGGAAACCAGTAATTGTAACTGCAGTAATTATAGCATTACTCGGACTTTCAGCTTACGCCTTAGCATCTTTAAGTAAGCCTGAAGAGTGAGTAATATGATGACTTTAAGAGGGTACATGGATCAGTATGGTAAACCACTACTAGTTCTTAACTTCTTCATCAATGGCGAATGTGTTAGCGATACATTTAGAATAGATACTGGGTTTGATGGCGAATTAGCGATCCCGAAAGATATTGTTGAAAGATACCGTATTCGTTATCACGAATACATTAGATGGAAACTACCGACAGGGCAAAAAGTTGAGTTTCCATTAATAAAGACAAAAATCATGCTCGATAATATTTTCTTAGTTTCAGTAAGACTCAAGCGCAAGCTTCTATTATTCAATAATTTGTCAGAAATTAGTAAGTACGTATATGAACATAGAAAGCTAAAGATATATTTTCCCAAAGCTATTTGTCCTTAATGGGTTTCATTTTGTGAGATATTATTCTGATTAGTGATAAAAATGAATAGTAAGGAAGAGAAGACGCGAAGGAAGCTTTTTAAGGAATGTTTAAAGAAGCTTGCTGAGAGATATATAGAGTTAGAGAGTGTATGGGAGGATTATAGATCGGTGATGGTGAAGGAATTTAAGAAGCCCGAGAAATCGTACTCTGGTATGGAGGCAGAAAAACAATTATTAGCTCATTGGCTAACATATGTCCTTGATTTCCAAATTGACGTGAAGAAGCTCTGGGGTTGCGATGGTGCGTTTTACCACATGCTTAATGTTGCGGATACTTACTTGACTAATGGATTGGAAGAGGGAATAAAGAGGCTCTTAGAACTAGTTTCTGAGAAAAAGATCTGGCACCGTTTCTTTTTCTCTAAGCCGCATTACTTGTTTGATAAGATTATCTCAACTTTAA
>CAZFGR010000085.1:0-3663 GCA_964518475.1 uncultured Nitrososphaerota archaeon | reverse complement strand
GACGCCGGCCTCCCGAGCCGGCGATCCCGGGTTCGAATCCCGGCGGCCGCACCACATCATGCCAGAGGAAAGAGAGAAGAAAAGGAGAGAATTCTAAGTTATAGGATCGTGGGTAGGAATAAGCCGAAGATGGCGTTTATTATGTAGATGAGTATAGCTAGCGCTATCGCGCCAAGCCACCCGACGCCCTGAATCTTCTTGAGCGCGTAAAGCCAGAGTATCAGGGCTATCAGCGTGCCGAACGGTATCTTGATCGCTGTGAAGATCCAGAAGATTACTGCTCCAACTAGAGCCGTTAATAGAGCTCCTCCGAACGACTCCCTCTTCTGCTTAAATGGAAATATTTTAAGCGCTAACCGGACAGCTACCGCCGAGACCAATAGGCCTATAACGAACCTCACGAGGAATAATGGTGAGAATGCAATGTCTCCTCCCCAGGGTTTACTAGCTTTTGAGAAACTTAATAATTTCGGTACATACTCCAAGTCGAAAGCTCCTCTTAGTCTTTCGAGAATAATAGCTATATTCATAAACAACATTACTTCTTGCCTTATCGGATAAAGGAACTTGAAGCTTTCAGGAGACAGGATGAGATGCTGGGCTGAAACAGCTGGACTCATCCGACTTTATTATCTGCTAGTCCTATATAGTGTGAGGACAGGCCTAGTATATGAAAACGCTTCATCAATCGTAGAGGTTAAGAGAAACCCTGAAAGATACCTCGGGAAAGTGATATGTTTATCTTCAAACGGAGTAGGAGGAGCAATAAGCATCCAAGAGATTATGAAACTTTACGGAGCCTGTGGTTACAAGTGAGAGGAAAGCAGAACGGCCTAGCGAAATATATCCAGAAGCTTACTAAGTAATTTTACAGATAAGTAGCGATTTCATCATTCTGCATGTATGTGAGAGGCCTATCCTAGAATTCTTTAGTCTTATGGCTGAAAAGATTACGAGGTTAGGGAGGTGTTGTGCTTGTGAGGTCTGTTTTTAATCTTTCCCTCTTTTACTTCTCTTGATTTCGCTCCGTTACTCATCTGCAAATATAGGTGAAAACTCTCCTTCGCCGCTCAAATAAGGGTTTCCAGAAGTTCCATCGGGCTGATAATGAAAGAGATCTTACAAAGATTACAGAGGTTGTTCAGATTTATAATTGACACTGCTTTTTTCATTTAGGGGAGAAATTGCCTAGGTTTCTTATTGTTACACAGTGTTGTAAGAGTAAATGTTCAATAGAATTATTCCCCAACCTTGATGTTTCCATTCTAAATAGCCTAAGTGATAGCGCTAAGAATAAACTTCTTCATGCTAGAGGAGTGTTTAACGATAAAATCTATGGCACACGAGCAGTTACCGCTTTAAGCCTCTACGTAGGGCATGAGTATAAGGTGCTCAATAAGAGTCTCATTTACAAGCTCTACTTGAAAGGCCTCATAGACTTCATAGTTATATCAGCAGGCTATGGCGTAGTACACGCCTTCGAGAAGATTAAAGAGTACGAGGCATACATGGATCAGAAAACTACGAGAACTTGGATGAAACTTGGATTACCCTCCATTATAGCAGACTATTCGCTTATTTGAATATCTGAGGTATTTTGGGAAATATGGTAACTTTTAAATACTTTGAAAACTGTATTTATCATGAGGAGAGATGGAGCGGTTTTATAAGGTTTCTGAAGTTGCTAGGATGCTTAATGTTTCTGCTGTAGCTGTTAGGAAGTGGATTAAATCTGGTAAGTTGGGAGCTAGGAGGATTGGTAAGCTGTGGATGATACCTGAAAGTGAGCTTAAGCGATTCCTTGGAGAGAAACCGAGAGAAATAAGAGCCGTTATCTACGCTAGAGTAAGTTCTCATAAACAGAAGAAGGATGGTAATCTTGATAGGCAGATTGAGAGGTTGAGGAATTATTGCTCTGCTAAGGGATACAAAGTTGTTGACGTGATAACCGATGTTGCTAGTGGATTGAAGGAAGATAGGGATGGTTTACAGAAACTATTCAATCTAGTTGAGAAACATCAAGTAGATGTTGTAGTGGTTGAGTTCAGAGATAGGCTAACGAGATTCGGATTTGACTATCTTAAGAGGTACTTTGAATCTCACGGAGTTAGGATAGAGGTCGCCGAGGAGACTGAGAAGGGCTATATGGAGGAACTTATTGAGGACCTCATATCCATTGTGGTTAGCTTTGCTGGTAGGATTTACGGTAAGCGTTCACAGAAGTTCAGGAAGATAAAAAAGGTCATAGAAGAGGTGATAAGCAACGACGATTAAAACTATTGAGAAAACAATTAAACTTAAACTCATACCATTGACGAGGAGTGATAAGAGCCAACTACTCTCTCTTCTTAGTGATTATACGTCAATGATACGGGAAACATTAGATACTATTATTGAGAATGATATACGTAGTAGAAAGAAAGCACATGAGCTATGCTATGGATCTCTAAGAAACAAGTATCCTCATCTTCACAATAAGTTTGTTCAGGAAGCATATAAGAGAGCTTTGGGTATGTATCGTAGCTACAGGAAACTACTGAATAAGTGGAAGCGATTACCAGAGAAGAAAAGAAAGAGAATATCACCTCCATCACCACCTAAAGTGGATGGGAATAGAATCATAGAGCTACATATAGATACTTACAAACTTGAAAGGAAACATGGATTCATAGCACTAACGATATCCAAGGGAAATGGTGTCTATCTCAAATTACTCGTAATGGAATATGAGTATGCTAGTAGGGAGCTTAAGGGAACTAAACTAGGTAATTCTAAGGTACTGGTTGATGGAGATAGCATCTTTCTGCTATTAACAATACGTAGGAATGTTGAAGTGAGAGAACATAGGAATAAACTCATTGTAGATATAAATGAAGATAGTATTGACTACCTGCTAGTGAACTATGATATTGGAGAAGCAACATTATTCTCAATAAGGCATGATATTAGGAAGATACGTACTAATTATAGAAGGATTAGAAAGAGTATTCAGGAGAAAGTAAATAATCCTAGAATACGAGATAAGCTTCTTGCTAAGTATGGTTTTCGTGAGAGGAGGCGTGTAGAAGATAGATTAAAGAAAATAACGACATTATTAGCAGAAATTGCAAGAGAATATAATGCTGACTTGGTTAGGGAGAGCCTCAAGGACTTAAGACTTAGTGGTAAGAAGAGGAGTAAGCAGTTAAACTATAGGTTATCAACATTTCCTTACCGTAAGTTCATAACGTACATTGACTATAAATTCTATGAGCGAGAATTAAACGTAGTGGAAGCCGATGCAAAGAAAACATCTATCACCTGCCCGATATGTGGTTACGTAGATAGGAGGAATAGGGTGAGTAAAGAAATGTTCAAATGTAGAAGATGTGGATTCTCTTTTAATGTTCAATATGTTGCTTGTTTTAATCTTTTCTCCCGCTCCAATGACGGTAAAATAACCATCAGGAGCGGGAGGATTTATTTAATCTCCCGTAAGACCGCCCAAGTGGTGGCGGTCAATGTAGCTCCCAATGAACCATCTAATCAGATGAGATGGTTGAGGGAGAAGCCCGTGCAATTAGTTACCAAAATACCCTTAGTTTCCAAAATATAAAGCACGGGCAACCACTATATAGCCAACACCAGTCCAAAGGAGGTCTACGGTTTCTTCTCGAAAACAAC
>CAZFGR010000084.1:0-3732 GCA_964518475.1 uncultured Nitrososphaerota archaeon | reverse complement strand
TCTCTCCTAATTGTTGGTTTAGGCCTCCTATTTCGCACTAAAATAGCCATTTCTAACACACCATAATTTCTAACACAGTTTAATACAGGATTAAATAGGCGCATGATCAAACTTAGATAATTGAAAACTTGTTTATAAAAAGTTTGATACCCAGGTGAAAATAAAATGCCCAAGTTCCACTCAAGAGAAGCGCACCCAATCTGTGTTTTGAAGAAGCTTAAAGAATGGGGAAAAACCATCAACGATAAGGAGGCAGTTGAGAGAGCAATCCGAGAATGTGTTGCAGAGGGAAAAATTAACCCAATTAAGAAACTATTAAGAGAAGTCGGTGCGGTCTAAAAACCCAGCTTACGTTTACCCATTTTATTTAATTCCTTTTTCTTTATTTTTTGAAAGCCTGCTTCTAACTTGTTTATTTGCTTGTAAGAAGCCATGATATCAAAGATTTTTATATCGTTATTATCCTCATGTTCTCTTTCTTGGTGACTCTCATGAAACTAAACATATTGTATGCTCCTCTAGACACTATTCCAGAGTCAGAGGTAGTGATCTTTGTTGGGGATGATTGCTATCCATGCAAAGAACTTCTTGACTATCTCTTTAGAGCGGGAGTACTTTTCTCTGAGCATATAAAGATAGTATGGATTAGGAATGAAGAAGAGGCAGTTAACTGGGCCTTAGAAAATGGAATTGAGGAGATTCCCCTAGTGCTGATTAACAACAATAAGATCGAGGGATCTAGTGAGGAGGTAGCGAAGAAGATTGTTCGTTATCTCTTGGATAACAACCTCATAACAAGGAAAGAGCTGGAAGAGAATATGAGGAAGGTTATCCTCTTTAATGCAAGGTACTTATCCGAGAAGCTCGGAGAAGAAATCATAGTGAACGAGAAAATGATAGTAGCGTTAGTGAACAAAATAATAAGGCATGGCCTCCCGTATTGTCCATGTAGGTTAAAACTGAGTAGAGAGAACATCTGCCCATGTGAGAGTAGCATTAAGGAACTTAAAAGTCAAGGATATTGCAAGTGTAGACTCTTCCTAGTAAAGAAGTGAGAAAAATTGTCTCGTTAGATTATTTGCTACGTATGTAGCATTTGTATTCTCAGTATAAGAAAATTTGTATTCTCAGCACAAAATTTAAAAAACCCTTCTAGAGTATTACTGGGATATTGAGGGTTCACCATGAGGGGCGGGCGGGGTGGAGCTAAGGTTTGTTAATCCTTTCAAGAGAGGAATCTCGCGTTATGTGGCAGATAAATTTGGGGAAATTCTGCTAAAGGCGACGAGTAACCTTTCTTATATCACAACTATAAGGAACGTTTTCTATGTAGCTAGAGAGTTGGCGATGAAGGAAATTGGAACATTTTACAATGATTATAACAGCTTCACTCAGGACTTTTACGCGATTTTCAGGAAGCATCAACCAAAAAGACTTCGAGAGTTATTGGAAAAATTTGTCATAACTGAGCCGCGTGGTAGTTGGATAAATCCAACAATGGACGAAGAAAAAGTTCTCGGGAATCGTTTCGAGAAAATAGGAGATCGAATAATCTCCGTTGAATACGGAATCGAGCTAAAGAAAGCCAACAAAGTTATTGTTGTCGAGAAGAGAGGCTTATTTCTTGCTATGGTGGCGAACGATTTCCACAAGAAGTTAGATTCCGTTTTGGTATGTACTCAGGGGTACATTATAGAACGTGGAAAGATGGCCATTCAGGAAATTGCTGAGCAATATCCGAATCTACCCATCATTATTCTACATGATTATGATGTTAATGGTATCCTCATTAAGGAGACGCTATATAAACCCACTAAGCGCAGAGATTGGTTGGTCCTAAATGGGGTCAAAATAGTAGATATTGGCATGAATTGGGAGGTTGTCAAGAAGTTTGGCTTAGATAAGAGAGCAGAACCCGTTAAATTAAAGAAGCAAGACTTAGGCAAACTACAATATCTACTGAGGAACGGAATAATTACTGAGGAGGAATACGAATTCCTTAGGAATTATAGAGTAGAACTAAACGCAATGACACCCGAGGAAATGCTTGAATGGTTAGAGGAAGAACTTGAGAAACTAGGGCTTGGGAAATATAAACCATCTCAACAAGAAATTGATGAAAAGGCAAAAGTCCTCTGGGAGGAAAGGATCACAGATTATCTTAGCTGGGAGATACAAGATGTTGCATCTATGCTAATTAACGAAATGCTTGGTGGCCTTTTGAACCTAATAAACGAGCTCAAGAGAAGAGCAACTGAAATCCTAGGCGACAAAATAAAACCCCCCAAAGCACCCGAGATTAATGCAGACGAATTCTACGAAGCACTAAAGGAGAGAAAAACCCTATGGTGGGAGGATCTTCTAGATGAAATACTGAGAGATCTAGCATGGGAAAGGAAAGACAAGATCAGAGAAATGATAGAGAAGCAAAAGCAGGAATACATAGAATTACTAAGAAAAGACGAGACAATCCAGAACATTGTCAAAAAACTAGTAAAAGCAGTAACTCATTTCCATCGAGCTGGGAATTAGATCAGATACCATATCTGTCTTCGCCACAGCAATCTATTTTCTCTTTTTCTAGTTCTTCTAAGAATAACTTATCGAGATCCTCATCAGTCTTCTCATCTTTCTTCTTAGGCTTTTGCTTCTTCTTTAACAACTTCTTTATGCTCATTTTTCATTGCCTCTTTCAGGCACGATACTAGGTAGTCTAGCAGATGTATCTCTACATTGTATAAGTTTCCTATACTTTTTAAGAATTCAACAAATAAAGCTTCATTCCACTTTGATAATAGAGTATCGTACAAGGTGTTATGTAAGGTGGCGCGGATCTTCCTAACAATGTCTATAATCTCTGCCACAGAGTTAATTAGGTAATTCCCTTCAAGATGACCTCTTATGACTCTCAATAACCGGATCCAAAGAGCCTCAATAAGCCCCCGGGTCTTTACTATATTTTCATAATCTAAGCCAAGCCTAATAAGCTTCTCAATGATTTCGCCTACTATTTCGTATGAGGAGGCCAAATGCTTAGATGCACAATGAAGTTCTCCAATATCAAGATCTAGAGCCAAGAATATCACCATAGTATCACACTAGCATCAAAGACAGATTTAACAAAATCGTTGCTACATATGTAGCATCAGTATTAAACCGAAAGCATGAGTGAAAGTAAACTCTCAATACTTAGGATTATCTAGAATCCTCTTAGCATTTTGCTTCTTCTGCTCCAGTCTCGTAGTTTGAATTCTCCATCTAGCTTCTCTAGTAAGGGGTCCCATATCCCCTTATAATAGAAATCGACTATTGTTCCTATGTTTAGGTCTAGTTTCCTAGATATGTTGCTCAAGAAATTCATTACTCTTCTCCAACTCTTGAAAGCCCATACAATAACCTTCAATTTTTCCTCTCCAGTTAAGGTTTCCCAGGCTTGGTTTTTAGCATGACTAACATATGCTCTTGGAATATCAAGGAACTTGGCTAGGTCACTCTCTTTGATAAATATAGAGAGTAATAATATTGCCCTCTTCAGAGCATCCTCCACTTTCTCTCTATCATATCGACTAAAAATCTTCTTTTGCGTAGACTTCTGAGCCAAGCAAAAGCACCAATATATAGTCTTGTGAACAGTACTCTTCCTAATGGCAATATATAGGGTTCAGGTATATTACTGTCTTTCTCTTTTCTGGAAAGAAGAATGAAAATAAAAAGAAAGAATGATTAAATATT
>CAZFGR010000083.1:0-3748 GCA_964518475.1 uncultured Nitrososphaerota archaeon | reverse complement strand
CTAAGAGACCAATCGCGTAGTTTGGAATATTAGTGGCCGAAATCGTTAGAGAGAACTTCGCTCCCGGCTCCACATACTCCACTGTATAAAGTGCTCCCCTAGCCGCAGCACCAGTCCGTCGGTTAATCGCAATACCCGTCTTACTCGATATGATATACGGTCCTATAACGAAACCGTCCCCAAAGTCTATATGGGATTTATAACTAGTAGAGCCGAAAAGCTTGCATACTAAGCAAAAGTTATTTACTATTTCTAATAACCTAGCTCTATCGTTATCTTTAACGGCTCTCTCCAAACTATTTTTATAAATACCCCCGCAGATAGTTCTTGGAGCGATATCACACACACTGAGCCCATAAGTTCTAGCTATCTTCTCCGCTGTACTTCTAAAAACACCCTTCAGTGAAGAACCAGGAATATAAGGCTCATGACGCCCATTTCTAAAAATCGTCATGACCTTAAGATCAGATAAAGCAGTTGGATCTTGTATCTTCCCCGCTCCAATTCTTAGAGGCTCTAGATTCAGAATCTCGCCTTGAATTAGAACTAACCTATATAAGACATCATGAGCTAACCATTCTGCTGGCATTCCTTAGCCCCCTAAAATTCTTCCTCACTTATTTTCCTCAATTCCCCTTTTTCTAATGTAAACTTCCTTATGGTACATTTTCTTAACCTAACTAATCCAGCTCCAATACTTTTTCTACCACCGACCTGAATACCATGCTCCTTCATTTTACGTAGAAGAGCCTTTAGCAATTGAGCTCGTATATCTTTTTCATCGTCGAGATCAATATTAATTATTCTGAGCTTGAATCCAAAGAGCGTTCCAGGGGCTATGTATTCCTCCTTATATAAACCTCCAGGGTGAACAGAAGCTAAGGTCCTATTTATTCGTATTCCAGGCTTTACGAAAGTCACAACTTCGGAAGTAGGATATGCATCAAAACATATGATATGACTTGCTAATTCTTGACTTCCAAATATGCCTTCTAGTATCTCATTTAAATTACTAGATCTCTCAAACATAGATTTAGCGAGAATTTCACATTCAGTTCGGAGGACACCTTTCAGCGAAGAACCAGGGATATAGGGAACGGATTTTAAGATACGCTCCTTTATCATTGGAATTCTTAGAAGAGGACTATCAACGAGAGAATGCACTCCTTCTCCTCTACCAGCTCCAACTCTTACTGGTGTTTCGGCTATTAACTCTCCTTCAACTTCAACAATTACTTTGATCTCATCAAAATCACTATACTTCAAGACCCGACCACCTACCTTGTAGATTGAATTACAAATCTCTTCAGAAAGTCTTTAAATGTAATATTAGGAACTTCCCTTGAATCGATCCTAAACCTCATCTTGCTAAGAATTTCGAATAGCCACCTGTAATAACCGAGAAACCTTCTAGCCAGTTCACCTTTTCTTTCACCTCCATTCTCCTTGATCTTTAGTAGCATATCTACGAGTGCCCTTGAAGCTTCTCGATTTATCTCACCACGCGCCTCCTGACGTAGTATATGGGCAATAGTTAAGGTAATTGCTGCATCCGCATCACTTTCCCCCGAGAATATCTCTAAAATGCTCATGACACTAGCTCTATCAACTCGGGGCTGTCGTATAACCGAATATATTGCGACTCTTAGGGCAAAGTCCATTAAACTATCCGTAGTAAATTGAGAGACAGACATAGGAATTCCCTAAATGGAAGTAGTAATATAAATACGGAGTGGGGGAATCGTTTAAATGATTAATGATTGAGGAAATAAGTATTTGAAACCATTTTATCAGGTAATAGAAATGTACTTTGGTATTTTTAAGCATTTACTACATAGTATATTATCAATTTAATACTAATGATCAAATATTCTTTTAAAAAAAGTTACTGAAAACTCCTTCACAACTTTTTATCATAGATCTGTAAATTTTATCAAAGATTTTCGAGAAAAAATGAATACATTATGCAAAAAACATTTCTTCTAAATCTTCCATTTGATAAGTCTAAAATACAGTTCTCTTTCGAGATCTCCACTATAATATGGCTTTTGTCTTCCATTATAAAATTTATATACCAAAGACCTGTTGAAAATTCGCTGAGAAATGGTTTTAATGAGAAAGTATTTTCACGAAGATCTTTTATGATTTCCATTAGTTCTCTGAACTTACTAAACTTCTTCTTGATATAGTTTTCTTTAGTCGTAGTTGTGAGTTCTACTATCTTTAGGGACATTCTTTCAGGTATGTATATTATTAAATCAATTTCCCCAAGCTTAGCTTCAAGATCTTTGTCCCTTAGCAGACGTATCTCATTATTTTCTTCTTTAATAGTAAATGGTATTATATAGGCGTTATATAACACTATCGCTCCACTTCTTTCAAGAAGATAAGCAAGAAGAAGCTCAACCATATGGAAGTTCAGAATTAATTTTTTTAATATTTCCTGATAAAGAGTTGAAAATTTAATATCAGATTCGAGTTTAAGTGCGCGAATTTCCTTCCAAATCTTTACGATAATAATCACAATCTCGCTTAATAAATCTATCAGAAGTCTCCTTAAATGCTTATTTTCTATAGATTTCTCGAGATATGGATAAGCATCTTCTCTAATTCTTTTTAATGCTTTTTTATGAATTAATTTTTCAGACTTCTCATTATAGCTTTGCACAATATCAAAAATCACTTCCTTTAATCTTTCCATTAAATCTTTCCTCACCTCTCTATTATATGAAATTGCTTTATGCATGGAAGAAAAAATGATCCAAATACAATGATCATCAGACATTTCTGGATAATATTTTTTAACCACTCCGATTAATCTGCTTGGTAATTCCTGTTCAAGATTTCTCATAATAATTAATAAAATTCTCTCTTGATCTTTCGCGATTAAACCATTTAACTTTCTCATAATATCTTCCAACCATTCAGCATGCAATCTAAATGCAAAAATGCTTTTAATCTGGGAATTAAGTATTACTTGAATAAGGATTTTAATAAAAACTTCTTCGAAGAAGAAGACCCGAAATAACAATCTTACATAATAAAGGAGACATCTAAACTCATAACTATTGAGGTATGTAATTAAGTTACCCATTTTTTCTACTTTATCTTTAAAGAGATCTAACAAAAATCTCTCAAATACCGATAATTGATTATTAAGATCAATTTTACGCTTATATCTGAAGAGAAAATCTCCTAATAAATCACAGCATTTATCGAATATTATCTGAAGAATTCTTTGACTGTTTAAAATGTCATAAATTAAGCAGCCCTTTGAGAGCTCATCTTGGATGGTTTCCTTAATTCTTCTTTCAATATCTCCCAATTCTTGTTGGAATAATTTCGAGTTTCCCTTTATAATATTCCATAGTAAATTATACACTTTCTCTTGAAATCTTCCCTTTTCCACGAATTCTTTAGATAAGAAATCCTTAAATTTATTTTCATTAAGCATGAATTCTAAGGATTCAAGATTCAAACTATTAGCAACTTTATCGGAGAATATTTCGTTAATCAGTTCTCTTATTAAAGAGAAAATTATCTGAAGAGTAAGTGCTTTGTATCGTTCCATATGCATCATAATAACTCAAGTGTATTTCCTTATCTAAAGTGATTATTCACTTTAAAATTCTTAGCACCTCTTCTCTTACGTCTTTGAATGATCTTAGCCATATTAGTTCTTTTGTGTCTTCATATACGTATATTAGTGGTAGTTTTTGTTCTTGTGCTAGTTGGTACATTGCTATTG
>CAZFGR010000082.1:0-3911 GCA_964518475.1 uncultured Nitrososphaerota archaeon | reverse complement strand
ACTTATGGAGAATAGAAACACCATACGGAGGAGTCCTAATATGCTCAAAATGCGTGAGTAATAGGTGTGAACATATAATGGGGAAGATAAGACTCTCAGAAGAATAATGCTATTTTTCTTCGATGATTTCTATTCATGCTATCTATGAATATGAGACTAGATCTAAGTGGTAGATACTGTGCATATTTTGCTTTTCCAAATTTTTCGTTACTATTGTTTTCTCTTATTTTTAATTAAATTGTTAAAGAGAATTCTAGATTACGAGATTGATATTAAGATCATAGCGACGAATGCCATGTGCGACACAATACAATGTAAGTACTTTTTAACCTCTTCGTAGCTGTTTTATATTATTCTCTCGCATGCTCCAAAACTTTTGGAGCTAAAGAGTTAGAGCTGAAAGGGTATATATTTTCGAGCATCTATCTATGAATTATGATCTTTTTGTGAACGAATTTACAAACAACATAGGCAATTATATAGCTTAATGCGCCTATTGCGAAAAGATCTATGAGTATTCTTTCCATAACTAGTTGGTTTTGGGGCTGGTTAAAGATTAACTCCGCTAGTTTAGCAAAAATGCTATCAATCCAAGCAATAGAGGATATAAACAACACATTATTTATGAAGTCTTGTATGATGAATCCAAACACCGTTAGGGAATAAATGTCAAAATTGATCCTCCTTCTATATAAATACTCTAAAGAAGCTATAAGGAGACTGGTAGACACGATTGGTGCTATGTAGCTCTTATCACCTAAGGCTTTAAACAAATAACGCCACAGGGGATTCAGTTCTATTTCCGGTCCTATTATCGATACCCAATGTAAAGTTAATATGGCGGAGCATGCGTGAAGGAGAATGATGATTATAGTGAGCATTCTCATTGCTAGATACCAATGGGAAATTCGAAGCCGCGGTAATGCAATTCCTCTTTCTCTCCTGAATACAAGTATTCTCACAGCTATATAAATGATGAAACTGGATACAAAACAGGAGGCTAAAATCCATAATAGCTTAATGAGCTGTTCTAATACGGGTCTATAAAGGTATACACGACAAAAGAAAATAAGGTCTTGGATGAAATATGATGTTAAAAAGATAGAAATTATCATAGCACACGTATCCGCTATTACATGCGAAATTTTCGTAGTATATGCGATAATGGTTCCTATTACGTATGCTGCAAGTGCAGACATCACGGATAAAACTAGCAGATTTAAAAGCGGAATAAAGTGCTTAGGAGGAGGGATTTCAGTAGTTACTATAAGATGATAAAATACCAAAAGCATCAAGAGAACTATGATATAGTAAAATCTAAACCCTAGGGAATGGCTACGTACATCCAGGAATATTATGCAACCCATTGTAAAGTATATTAGTACGAAAAATACCAGAAAAGGCAAATAGAACCAAGTTCTTCTAGATAACACGAATGTAATATGCATCTTGTTTTTCTCTCTCTTGGTTTCTGCTTGCTTATGAATAAATCCCTCAGCAATGGAAATGCATTCAACAGTAATTTTAGTGGCATTTCTTATTTCAATTGAAAGATTAGGTGGCGAGTCTATGTAAATGGAAATGTTTAAGAAATAATAATCGAATGGATATAACTCACTGTAACCATCTAATAAAAAGATTACACTGTCCATGTGCCCTCCATAGTAAGCTACATCCATTCTAGATAAAGTGATAAAATACACATAAGGAGTAAGAACTATCAAATGCACCTCCTCTGGTAGGGAGACATTTGTTTTATTGAATAGACGAAGGAAAATTCCAATCCTACCTACTGCACTAGTATTTAATACATCAACTTTTATCCCTAGTAGGTACACTCGCATTTCACTAATTACTAGTGACTGTTTTTCATTCTTGGAATTATAGCATGGTACTTCCATACTTGTCAATAGTTGATCCTCTGGGGAATAATCATAAGTTATAATCATATTTCGGGGAGTTCTCTGATTACACTCTATCATAGAATAATTGAAAAAATAATTAGTATTAGGTAATAGAATGGCTATATGCGTAAATAGGATCAAAATTACTAATAGTAAGCTGAAAAATGCATTGAGCATCTTGTAATGTTCATTAATATCAATCAACCTCCCTCAACGCTTTAAAATAATTAATTGCTTATCACGAAAACCTAAATTCCTCGCCACCTCAACTAATCGAGGATGAGAAAGTACTATGACAAAATTCTTGGTATCCCGGAGCACGTCTAATCCTCTTAATAATGAAAAGACGTTCAGCTCGTATTCTGGGGCATTACGAATCCATTGGATGTATGAGGCGCTCCCATTACTCGTTCTACTGAAATCCAGTTTAATATGAGGATAGCTATCCAATAATCTTAATTCTTCTAAGGAAGCATCATCTCCTTTGAGCGAGAGCCAAATTAAAACATGTGTAGGAACTATTAATCTAATAAGTATAAACGAGTTTGTAACCTCTCCACCTATGCATTTAGTGAATTCATTACTAATAGCTTCCAAAGCCTTTACTGTAAAGCTCTCGTAGTCATATCTCTTAGTCAGAAAGTCGTATAACACCCCTTCTCTCAGTGAATAAGTGTCAAATAATACATGATACAGTGTAGCCTTACAGTAGGTCGCATTTCCAGAGAATTTAGAATTCTTCTCTGGATTTTCTATTTTTATCAAAGTATCACTCTTTACCAGCTCTTTAATAATCTCCCTTAGCTGGTTTAATTTCCCTTCTCCAAGCTCTTTGACGAATTCTTCTTTAATATCCTCCCAAGAAGCACAGCCCTCTTTTAATTTCAGGTACTCGAATAATTGTTTCTCTATAGGAGGCATAATTTCTCTTCTCGCAAGTTTACATGAGATCCCCATAATCTGAGCTTCTTTAAAGAGATTTTCATCATTAGTCAGAAAGAGAACATTTGGGCCTTTACGGCTAACAAAATCAAGAATTAATTCATCTCTCAAGACGTTATTAACATTCCATGGAGGTACCCACCCCTCAATTTTGATATCAATAGGCGTATCCTTAACTAAGCACAATAGCTCTTCTAACTCCCTTAGGGCACGTTTCCCCCTACTACGACGCCAAGAATCTCCTGACTCAAGTAATCTCTTAATCTCAAATAAAACAATTCTTGGCACCACTATTTCCAATCTTTTAAGTCGTATTTCGGCACGATTTTGTAGTTTAACACCAAAAAAACTCCTCCAAAATAGAAGCAACAAGATCTCGCCTTCGCATCTCGCATTGTTTAACATACCTACTAAGAACCATGTCAGCCAAAACGTTAGTATCAACAACAATAGCATACGTGTCTACATTAGCATTAGCTCTGTTAAAAGCGTGCATAAAAAGATCCCGGGCCTTACTACTGGATCGCCAGATTTACATCTATAAACATCATTTTGGTTTGTCAAAAATTTCTTTTCGTTTCATACTTACTGTCAACAGCTGCGTTGATAAGTAAAATAATTTCCCTCTCAATTCCCTTGTCTGGGAGTTTCTTTTTGCCTCCTGATCAGACTTCATGAAAGGGAGATGAGGAATGCCCAGAAGTTTTCAATTCCCTTGTCTGGGAGTTTCTTTTTGCCTCACAAAATAGTGGCCAAACCCCCAGTTCATGATCCTAAGATTTTTCAATTCCCTTGTCTGGGAGTTTCTTTTTGCCTCCAAAATCGATCTCATCCTCCACAGTCGGGCCGTCTGAGGCGTTTTTCAATTCCCTTGTCTGGGAGTTTCTTTTTGCCTCTGTGAGGTATGAAGATATAACTGGAGAAGCAAGAGAGTTTTCAATTCCCTTGTCTGGGAGTTTCTTTTTGCCTCCCGATGTCGTCTGTCCAGCCTATTAAGGGTATCGCATCATTTTCAATTCCCTTGTCTGGGAGTTTCTTTTTGCCTCCGAGGCTCTCCTCGAGCCC
>CAZFGR010000081.1:0-3913 GCA_964518475.1 uncultured Nitrososphaerota archaeon | reverse complement strand
GAGTAGCAATAATTGCTATAGGAGACGAATTATTAGCTGGAAGAACACTGGATTACAACTCCCACTGGATAGCTAAGCGATTAACTTCTCTCGGCTTTAAAGTCACTATGAAAATGACGGTTCCAGATGATGAGAAAGAAATAATAGAGGCTATCCAATTAGCTCTTACTAAAGCAGAAATAGTGATTACCACGGGAGGACTTGGACCCACCCCAGGGGATGTAACATTATCAGCTATCGCTAAGGCTCTAAACAAAAAACTCGTTTTAGATAAGAGAGCCCGTGAAATGGTTAAACAACGGTATAAAGAACTCTTTGAGGCTGGTTTTGTTGATTCTGACGCGATGACTCCCGATAGAGAAAAAATGGCGCTAGTGCCTGAGGGAGCAAGTGTTTTTTATAACCCAATAGGGGTCGCTCCTGGCGTTTTATTAGAGAAAGATAGTAAGTACATAATAGCATTACCAGGAGTGCCTTCCGAGATGATGTATCTTCTCGAAAAAATATTACCAAATCTACCACTGAGAAGGGATAAGGTGATTATATCTAAAGAGTGGTACATAGATTTCCGCGACGAATCATTACTAGCAAAAATTCTTGATGAAATAATGGAGAAACTTGAGGGAAAAGTAAGAATAAAATCCTACCCAGTAGGATTTGGAACGAGGGTACAAATGCGAATAATTGCAATAGCTGAAGCATCTTCTCGAAAAGAGGCTGAGGAGGCCATAAACAAGGCTTATGAAGAGCTATTAAGGAGTATATCTAGGATCCAAGACGAAGCAGAAAAATCATGATATTCTCTCCCGGAGAGCCCCTAACTCTGACTAATTCAGAAATTTTTAGTCCATTAATTTTCGCGATTTCTAGAATCTTCTCAACATTCATGAGCGATGATAGGGTTATTAAACAGATGCCATTTTTCTTCAAATGATATGGGAGATTTATTAGAAAGCGAATTATAGTGCGATATCCTTTACCAGCGCAAGCAGCTCTTCCTAAAGCATCTTCTTTATCAAGGGGAAAGTAAGGCGGATTAAATATTATGAGATCGAATTTTTCTCCTTTGACAGGCTCGAATAAGTCTCCTTTCAAAATTCTTAACGAAACCTTATTAAGTCGCGCATTTATTGTGGTAGCATGAATGCTCTCATTACTAATATCGGTGGCTGTTACTATTCCTCCTTTCTTAGCAGCGTATATAGCTAAGATACCGCTTCCAGTACCTATGTCGCAAATTTTCATGCCAGGTCTAATAATTATGTCGAGAATATCTAAGAGCAGTTCAGTGCTTATGGTTTTGATAGGAGGGAACACTCTGGGATACCCGTAGAGATACATATCTCTGATCTTTATGATACGATTGCGCAAAGATAATTCGAGTAGCCGGATCGATAGGAGGAGGAATTGGGGGTAAAAAAGTCTCAGCAACTTATTCTTCATCCTCTCTCTTAATGAAGACACGCCTCCTACCATGTATTAAGTCAAATATACTCTCTTTGGACTTTTCACTAGTTACTGAATCTTTATTTTTAACTTCTTTCTTTTCTTCATCAACAAGCGTAATTTCAACTCTTTTTCTTTCTGGTTCTCTCCTGATAGCTTTAATCTTCTCTCGACCACCCTCAATAATTATCTCAGCCTCTGGATACCGTTCACGTAGCATTCTCTCAAATTCCTCCCTATCCATATCTTCACTAAGTCTAGCTTTCACTACTGGTCGGCCGTTAACATATACTACCTCTATAGAATATCCACTTCCCCCCATATCCATGCTTGCAAAGTCACGAAACGCCTCTTCGAATAACCTATCTATCTCATCGAAAAAAGAACCGCCAAAGATATCATCGAAAAATGATCTTCTCTTCTTTTTATCTTTGGTCATTGCCGCTTCCTCCTCATAGATTCGCTTAAAAAGTAGTTATTGGCTTTGTCCCAAAAACACGCTAACCATACTAGTAGTAACTTAGTGCTGAGACAAGAAATTATTAAATCTGATGGGGCCGGCGGGATTCGAACCCGCGACCACCGGAGCCCGAGTCCGGCATCCTACCTAGCTAGACTACGGCCCCTGATTTTATGCTTATATTTCTGGGGAAAGGGTTTACTCTACCCTAAAGAGATAGAGAAATTAGGTAAAGGTTTATAAAGATGTCTTCGCGGCGTTTATTTCTCATAGCCTATTCTCTCTAGTATTCTACCATATTCTCGTAGGGCTCCCATCGCACTCATTGCTCTATCCGGAATAGGATACGAGGGGATCCCTTGTTCTTTGAGCCAATTGCTTGCTTTCTCTACCTCCTCTCCACCGATCATGCATGCGATTAATGGCTTGTTCATCTCCTTAGCAACTTTACCAGCCTCTGCGATCTTCTCAGCTATTTTCATGGGCTCTGTAATCGCTGTATGGCAGTATATAACTACTACTCCACCCACTTCTGGATGCTTCAAGGCCTCAGTAACTGCTCCATAATACCATGCCTCGTTAGCCATTCCTGTTAAATCTACTGGATTCTTAGTTGATCCGAATGGCGGCATATATTTCTTTAGAGCCTCTGCAAGATCTTTTGGTGTATCCTGTAATGGTATACCATATTTCTCTGCAGCATCGGTGGCTAATACTCCAGCACCGCCACCATTAGTAATTACTAAGACTAGATCGTTTTTGAGGGGTGGTTGAAGAGACAAGGCTAACGCTCTATCGTATAAATCTTCAAGATTCTTTGCTTGAATCACATATGCCTGCTTAAATGCGGCTCCGTAAATTCTGGCACTTCCAGCCATAGAACCTGTATGAGACATTGTCGCGAGCTCGCCACGTTTTGAAAAACCTGCTTTTAAAACAACTATTGGGAGCTTCTTTGCTGCTCTTCTGCATGCTTCTACGAATTCTCTTCCAGCATCCGTGCCTTCCATGTATATTGCTGCACAGTTTGTTGCGGGATCTTTTTCCGCGAAGTATATTATCAATTCTGAGAAGTCAACATCAGCCTTGTTTCCTATGCTTACGACTGTGGAGAGACCAACTCTATGGAGCCACGTCCAACCGATTAGGCCTATTATTAAAGCGCCACTCTGAGAAATAAGTGCTATTTTCCCAGCATAAGGGAGGTCGGGTGCGAAGCTAGCGTTTAATTTACTCTTATTGGCTAAAACTCCTACCACGTTGGGTCCGATTAGAGGTATCTGGTGCTCTCTACATATCTTTACTATCTCGTCTTCCTCTTCTCTATTGCCAACTTCACTAAAACCAGATGTTATAACTACGATCCCCTTAACCTTCTTCTCAGCACAATCCTTAATCACTTGCTTAACTATTGGTGCCGGTACCACTACAACAGCTAAATCAACCTCGTCTGGTACTTCTTTAATATTCGGATAGCATTTTAGCCCCAAGATCTCTTCTGCTTTAGGATTTATAGGGTATATCTTTCCCTTATACCCACCCTCTAAAAGATTCTTAACTACTTCATGACCTATTTTGCCAGGAGTTCTACTAGCCCCAATGACGGCTACGGATCGGGGATTGAAAATATATTCTAATTTCTCTATCACATATTCTCTTATCTCAGGTATCTTCACTATAATCACCATAAGAACTACTTGAATAAATGTTAATAGTTACGTCTTCTGAATTTGATTCTTCATAGAGATTCATAAACAAAACGTGTAATGTATATATTACTGCTTAACCCCATAATTCGCAAGATATCTCCCAATTATTAGGTTACTCAGTAATCTCTCCTATACGCTTGAGATATTCATGAGCCTTCTCTAATACTTTTCTAGAGCTTTCATACGTTACTTTCTTTAACGCTTCTTCGTATCTAAGCCAAGCATATCCAACATGTTCATAGGAAAGCCTAACTTTTTCTTGCCTAGTTTTTGCCAGAAAGAAAATTACCTCTTTATG
>CAZFGR010000080.1:0-3954 GCA_964518475.1 uncultured Nitrososphaerota archaeon | reverse complement strand
GGGCTAGATCCCTAGCCGTAATCAATCTTCCGGTTAAATAAATTACATCCCCCGCTTTCAATTTGTAGACATCGTTCTCGGATAGAGGTGTTTTTAACCTAAACTCCATGAGAAAATCCTCACCAAACTAATTATCTGAAATCATCATTTAAACAAATATATTAAACCTTGTTTCAGATAAATATCATCAAGAAAATTTTGCAAGAAAAACTTAATAGAAAATAAATGGATGAAACAATGGAATCGATTAGAATAAGAAGGGAATCCTGAAATATTTGCTGGATTTTTTGGCGGCTTAGGTTTTCTTCGCCGTTTTTGTTTTAAGGCTAGTTTTTCTATTTGAAGACATTATCAGCATCCAAGTTAACTATTTTTGGTAAAATTATACATTCTACAAGACGCATACATGAAGTTACAACTTCACTAGAAGGGATCTGAGAAAGGTTCTAGGGCTTAACGATGAACTTTTTGGAGGTATAGCGCGTGGGTTCCGTATTCGAATAAGACTTTAACATATATTTGCCTCTTCTCCCTAAATGACAATGCCGACTCTGCACACTTCTCCCTTCCTGTTCGATTACACAGCTGAAACACTTAATGGAAGTATAATCCTCTCATTCTGGAAACTCTTCTCTGACGATATAGTTTGAATGCTCTCAATGTCCTTCTCAACATTGGTACCCAACGGAACATTGCGCTTAACAGTGATGTCGTATCTATCTATAGATGCCACCTGAGCAACCGTAACTACTGAGAGGCTAAAAACATAAGAATACGCGTGCCAGACTGTTTAGAAATTAATTAGTTGTTTAGGCTATTTTATATTACGAAAGGGCTTCAGACTTTATAGGTGTTTTGTTCGTTGAATTTAGATTCTATTCGCGGATTCTTGAGGTCTCTTTATCATAGAACTAGGCTTGGATGGAAGTCCTTATGATTCCGTTTCCATGCTGGAGGCTTAGCTACCAAAGTGTCTGCTTCGTATTCCAAGCGACTGAAAGCTTACGTTGCTACTGAAGAAGGATGGAAAGATACTTAGGCAGAGGTTTCAAAACTGTTGTAGGAGTTTGGCGCTAAATCAATCATGCCCTATGGAAAAAACTTAAGGATAAAGACGTAAGCAAGCTCTAGCTTCACCTATTCTAGACAGGGAACAATAATCAAACAGAAAGCAGGTGGATAAACATGAACAACTAACTAATAACTAATTTCTAAACAGCCTAGTGCCCATATACGGTTTTATGGGTTATAATTCAGAGAAATGAAGAAAATCTTCATCTGGTATTTCTCCACCGTGTATAGGTCTTAGTGAAGGTTTTTCTCTATGGAAATATCCATACTCTCTATATGGATATTTACTCAAGCATTCTTCGTTTATCTCCATTCCGAGACCGGGTTTATCGGGAACCTTAACGTATCCATCTTGAACTTTCAGCGGATTTATAAGGAATTCGCTTTCATTACGGACTTCGAATTCCTGTATTAGATGATTTGGTGTAGAAGCCGCTAGATGTATAGCTGCTGCCGTGTTAAGTTGAGTCGACCAAGCATGAGGTGCCACTGTCATTTCCATCGCTTCAGCTAATGCGCATATCTTTTTAACCTTCAACAAGCCCCCATGCCTACTTATGTCAGGTTGGATTATATCCACAGCTTTTCTAATTATAAGTTCCTCAAGTTCATCTACGGTGTGACCCTCTCCAGCAGCGATTGGCGTATCCACCGCTTTCCTTACCTCAATATATTTATCTATACAGCCAGGAGGGATAGGTTCCTCAATCCATAAAGGCTCGTATCTCTCAAGTTTTTTTATAAGCTTTATTGCGGTGCAAGGTCCATACCCGCAATTTAAATCAATTGCTAAATAAACATCGTACCCAACGACATCTCTTACAGTCTTAAACATCTCGATAGCGTTTCTAAAGCCGAATCCGCCTCTAAGTTTAACTACATCGAATCCATTTTCGACGCATGTTAAAACATGTTCGGCAAAGTCTTTAGGTGGACCTGAACATTTCCAACTTGGTGAAGCATAAACTTTAACTTTATCTCTGAAAGCTCCTCCAAGCAATTTGTAGATTGGTAGCTTTAACTTCTTACCGATGATGTCCCATAGCGCTACTTCAATCCCGCTTAATACAGATAATGCTTGCCCTGTGCATCGTCTATGTTCCAAATGGTATATTTTAAACCATATTCTTTCTATGTTGAAGGGATCTTCGCCGATGATAAGGTTCTTTATAGAGTTTAGTAGAGCATTCGCAACGTCGTATCTTATTCCTAATCCTGCAATACCAGTAATTCCATCGTCGGTAGTTATCTTTATGACAGTCGTACTGAACATCCGCTTACCTTTACCGAACTCGTCTACAGGGAAAGCGTAGCCAACAACTTTTGCATCATTAACTCTCATAATTTCTCACAAATAAGTTAAGTGCGTTAAACAATAAAAATAATACTTGCGTAACTCTTAAAGAGCACAAAGAGCATATTTTTAACCTAGAAAGAGAGATTTAAATAAAATTATATTATCAAAGTAAATATTCATCACCTCATGGAGGAGCCTGAAATACTGAGAGGCTGGGATGGATCTCTATCGCCTGTATCTATCCGCGATGTTATCACGGTCATTAGACCAAATATACTTGTCACATTTGATGTTAATGGTACAAATATGCGATTCCTCGTTAAGCTTGCAACTGCTATAGAGAGGTACGATATTTTCTGGCTTAAACCCTTTTCTATACCCTATAGAGCCTGAAAGGCTTGTGAAACTGAGGAAACTAACCAAGGTGCTTCTTTCGTCGGAGAACTGCTTTTCATTATTTATTACTTTTTATGTTCTTCTAATGTAAGCTGTGAAAATTCTTCCGTGTTTTCTATAGGTTAGTTCGGTAGCCTATTTTCGATCAGGAAACCTACGTTTTGTCTTAATCCTTAAAGGTTTAAATCTAGATTGTCCTTGAAGAGAGTAACTAATAGTGTGAAAAACTCTTTTCATCCTCTCTAAGCTTATTTTGCTCCAAAATTTACGTCTCTTTTTGTGTATGAACTTTTGCTCCAACAGCTAGAATTAAACATGGCTTATCACTATCATTTATGAAGCCATGGCTTATCCCTGCGGGCAGATAGATCGCATCCCCTTTCCTCACTCTTTTCCGTTCTTCTCCAACCATGATTATTCCGTTTCCTTCTAGGATGAAGTATATCTGTTCTTCATCTTCATGAGAGTGAGGCGGTAAGGTTATATTTGGATTTACTATTGTTTGCCAAAAACCGGTCATAGCTTTCAGGGTATTTTGGTCAAACAGAATCTTGTAAAGAGCTTCTCCATGTGCTTCTGTTTTTTTAGCTTCAATCTCGTTTATATTCTTAATTATCACAGACACATTCACCAACCTTTCTATTCTTTTATTCTTCAAATAAATCTTTTTATAGTTTTTAATATTGGAATTTCTCTCGCCATAAAGTTATATAAGGGTCAATGAGCTCGTAACTAACCATCAATTTTGTTGTATTTTTGTCGCTTTTCCTTTACCTTTGCTCTTTCTACAAATTCCCCCTCGTTAATCTTAAGTAGTTCGGATAGAGTCACCATCTCTTAAACGCTCTCCCAGACAGTCTATATATAGATAAGCTTATCTGAACCTTAGTGAGTGACTTCCTCCTTGAGAAGTCGAGCTTGGCATACTCGTTGCAGTGAAACTCGATTTTAGTCTTATTATAGATAATGCCTTATGTGCATGGAAAGATGTATCCGTGAAGAACCCTTGGATCCACTTATCCAATCTTCCATCATTTATCATGGAAGCTTCTAAGCACTAACTGAACGCCTTATGTAGACAATCTAATATATCTCAAAAAACTCAAATTTTGAAAAAGTATCCGCCCACCATAGATGGCGGGCCCGAGGGGAATTGAACCCCCGACCCCCGGGTTAAAAGCCCGGTGCTC
>CAZFGR010000079.1:0-4039 GCA_964518475.1 uncultured Nitrososphaerota archaeon | reverse complement strand
TATATTCATGGGATTTATGTTCTTAGGGATTTTGCGGAGAGAGTAGAGAATGCTTTAGATGTCTTTATCCCGCTTGCTAAGAATAGAGATTTATGGAAGCTTGTTTATAGCGAATTTGATAGGATCTATATGAATCCTCTTATGAGGCGGGATATTATAAATGAAGATGCTCTTTCTATTCTTGAGGAACTAAATGCTATTGATATTGTCAGGCGTAGTGATGGTGAAAGAGCTCTCTTTGTTAATTATAATCGCAGAATCCCTTGGAATGTTAAAAGAAATCTAATTCTCAAGAGCATTCCTATAAGACTTTTAGATATTCGGGCGCTTGGAATTAAAGTAGGAGTTCAAAGAGCCACACTCCCCTCCAGAAAGCAATACTATCTACTCAATACGTTCCTCGATAGGGGAGTAAAAACCAGTATTGTTCCCTATGTATCGGAAGTATTACAGTATCTTCGGCCAGAGCATAGGGATTGGATACCTAATAAGCTTCAGAAAGAAATAGCGGGATACCTGGCCAAGAAATTCGGTTATGAGATAAGAATAGTATATTCAGGAAGATTTCACTTATTACTAAACAAAGATCTAATCCCGCAGGGAATCCTTATTCAGGTTGTATCTCGTTACGATTCTATTCCTCATTACAAGGTTATTCCAGAGATAAAGAGAAGATACAATCTAAGATCCCTAGGCCGTCTTCTCATCTTCCAGAATCCTCTTTATGGAGATGTAAAAGGATGGCATGTGATTTATTGGAACCCTAAGAAGGGTTGGGAAATAAAATTTGCAAATGAAAAATCTATCAAGATTCATCAGTTAGGGTAGATCTACTGGTAGATCTACCTTGTGGTGGTTTCTATGGAATATATTGGCTCAGCTAAGTTGCTGAGACAAAGATATAGGAAGGGGAACAAAACATATGAGAAACTAGTTATTATATTCCCAGCAGAGGTTGCAAAGAAGATAGACCTAGAAGAAGAGATCCTACGGGTTCACTATAATAATGGGGGAATAATGATCACGAATACTGAACTAGAAAGTAGATCTACTGGTAGATCTACCATTACAGATGAAAATATAATGAATGAATTCCTGGAACTTCAAGAAAAATACAATTTATTGGAAGAAGCATTCAAAATCCTCCTCCGAATACTAGAAGATCTCCCAGCGAATATCAGAAGAAAGATAAGTCTCGGTTTAACAGAGACGGCAATAATTAGCCGCGCAAAGAAACTAATAGAAGAATGATTTAAGATAGGGTCTACCTATATTAACCCCCGTATTAACCCCTAAGTTCTCTCTATCAGAAAAGGTACATAGAATCGCACCCCCTATCGCCCCCCTCAATAAAAAAGGCTATAGCCTAGGCTATATCCCAACGAATTTTTTGATTAGAAAGTAGTACTACCAGTAGTACTACCTTCCAGTCAAATTTATATTAAGCAAGGAGAGCCTCTCTACCTTTCTTTAATAATCCTCATTTAATTGGGGGGGTAAAGGGGGGGTAAAGGTTAGATGATGTTATCGAGATGGTTATTAGATGGTAGATCTACTGGTAGATCTACTATTAGAGAAGTGTTATCCATAGAACGAGGCTTCTAAAAAATAAAAATAAGGAGAAAAAGAGAGCTATTGGGTTATTCTTTATAGAAGTTCTCGAAGTATATCGTGGAGAGGATCTGGCTTATCTGGTGGAGAAGTCCGTATAACGAGGCCTCGTCCTCGATAATCAGCTTTTTAGCTTTCCTTATCAGCCTTAGAACAGTTTCTTTAGTCTCTTTACCACGAATCTTTGCCTTCTCGATGATCTCCTCATACATTAATAACTGATGATATATTCCAACCAAGGCGTCAGCCTCATTCCTGAGATCCAAACCCATAACCTGCATAACAACCACCACAAAATAGTTATGGGGGTAAGGTCGCCCGCCCCCTTGTGGATATCTAGTGGATATCTATATATCTAATGGATATCCAAAGGATTTAAATTTATCTCTTGGATATCTAAAATTCTATGGTGAGAACATAATGCCAAAAGTTAAGAAGATAAAAATTCTCGTTAGCCTTCCAGAAGATCTAGTTCAACAAATTGATATCTTAGCGGCCAAGAGAAGGCTTAACAGATCAACTCTTATTCAGCTTATTCTGGAGGAGTATTTGAGGAATCATGAGGAGTAGGTGGTCTATATGCCTGAGTTTCTCAAGAGAACTAAGGAGGAGCTGTCATGGGTTGCTTTGGCGATTACTCTCTGCTTGGGCGTTATCGGGTTGAGTACTCTTGCTGGAGTATCGCCGATTGAGGCATTAACGTTCTTTGGAATTTTTGTCCTGATGGTTATGATGAAGAATGGTTTTAAAGAGACAACGTCGAAACTAGAGATGATATTGGATATATTAAAGAGTATTCAGAGGCAACTCCAGCAATCATCAGGTACTAGGGATCCGCCATTTGATGAAAAAGAAAGGAGGAAGGAAGAGAAGAGAGAGGGAGAACCAATTAAAACAACGGGATTCGGAGCCTTTGGTGGTATGCTCTTGGGAGGTGCAATAGGTCTAGTATTCGGAACCCTCGGGGTCTTGATCGGGGGTGTATTAGGCGCTATTATCGGAGATGAACTAGAAAGAGAGAGCATCAAAGCGGAGAGAAAGAAGAAAAGAGAAAAGGCAGCAATCTACTAAATGTATCACTAATCGCCAGAATTGTGCATTGAAAAATGCACTTAACGGAAAAATTCAAATTTATTTTTGTTTTTCCATTCTCACCGCATTCTTTTAGTTTTTATTTTATACTAAAACGCATTTCGAAAATAGCGGGAAATATTTTTCGAGCCCCATAATATGGTGGTGTGCTACATGGCCCGCATTAAGGGTTTTTGTGTATGTTCTTGTCTTCTTTTTATTAAGATAGAGCAAGAAGTTAAAGGAACTAGTTTCGTGAAGGAGGAGTATCCAAAAGAGTGTGAGGTAACAATTAATCTCCCATATCCTAGAATAATAAACGAATCACGCTACGATAAAGAGGAAGAAGATGGCGAATGGATAATTGTGGAGCTGCCTACAAAGTAAAATGAAGATCTCGAATAAGAAAGAATAATAATCAATCCTTCTCTCTTATTTTCTTTCTTTTTTGTTGTGGCGTAAGACTCATTATTATTTTTCCCGCATTATATATTATAGGCACTATTTATTATTGGGATCGCGATGAAGCGCTTATTGATTACTATGATCTTACTCCTCGCGGTACTCCTACCCCCCCATCCTACCCCCACTAAGGCAGAACAAGTAGTGAAGCAGCCAATAACGAAATTGTCGTTACCAGCAAAGATTCTTCTCAATGGCACGGTTTTTGACGGAACAGTTAGTAAGAGCTATAACTCAACTCCTTACCTTTATGAGACTGTTCATCAATATGGGGGTACGGGTGGATTTTTCTTATGGTTTCCTAAGAATAAGTCTTTCAGATTGTTTATTGATGTTTATCATGTTTCAAGTCCGAGAGCGCGGGTCATTATCGAGTTAAAGAACTATAAAATAGAGCTCAGCAATCTCTCTAAGCGCTTATATATTTTTGATGTACCATCAAGCGTGCTCTCGCTATATATTCTAAGCAACAAGACTTACTATAGCGCTGAGGGAAAAATCACAGTTATAGAAGATGTTAAATTTTACTATTGGGGAATCCAAAATCTAGGAGAAATCATAGAAGTAAATATGACTATTTACACAGATAAATACATTGAAGCTCTAGAGAATATAACAACGCGGATAATAATAACAAGTAATGAGACCGTAAAGATAGAAATCTCCAACGATACATACATTGGCACGAAAATGGAAAAAGTCACATATCAAGGTCAAAACACAACATATAATCTACGAATTCTCTCGAATACGTCATTCATGGCGAATATATCGATAAAAGCAATAGCGTATTACGAGATTCTTCACCCTTGCATTAGATTAGATATTAATCCATCAGAAAACCTTACTGTTAACACAACAATAGTATTCAGTATCGATATTAGCAAGGGATCCT
>CAZFGR010000078.1:0-4072 GCA_964518475.1 uncultured Nitrososphaerota archaeon | reverse complement strand
GAGCTACCAGCAACCTTTCTAAAGACCCTTCCTGGTGAAATTAACGTACTATCACCATTAGATAAGCCGATTGAAATAGAAATTAGATAAGCAAAAAATATAAACCTCCGTTTATGAAGTTTTTAGCGAGGGGTGAAGTAATTATGTCTGCATCGCCCGAAGGCCAAAAATATCTGAATATCGTAAAAGAGCTTTTGGAGAAAATTGAAAAGGAACAATCTGAAAACATCGATCGAGCAGCAGAGCTCATGGCCAATGCTATAGCAGATGATAGATTGATTCATTATTTCGCTGCCGGCGGACACACTTGGATGGTTGTGATGGAAGCCTTTTGGAGAGCTGGAGGACTTGCCTGTATTAATCCTTGGTTCGACTTAGGTATAACGTTGTATAATCAGGCATGGCATGGATGCCTTCTAGAAAGACTTACAGGATATGGCAAAGCTATCGTGGAGTATTATAGCAGTTTTACGAAACCCGGAGATGTTCTAGTTATCACTTCGAATATACCTTATATGGTAATTCCTGTAGAAGTGGCGATGGAATGCAAAAAGATAGGCATGAAAATCGTCTCGATAGGATCTAAAGAGTGGCAGGAGAAGGCTCCGAAAGATACGCCGTCTAGGCATCCTAGCGGGAAGAGTTTAGTTGAGCTTTCCGACATATTCATAGACGATTATAACCCTTATGGTGATGCTGTTATAAAACTTGAAGGACTTGAGCAACCAATAGCACCCGTCTCGAGCATCACTGACTGCTATATCGTCGAACGACTCCTAATAGAAACTGTTAAAAAATTATTGCAAAAGGGAATAGAGCCGCCTGTCTTTAGAAGCGCCAACGTACCCGGCGGAGACGAATTCAATAAGAAATTATTAGCTAAATACTTGAACAGGGTTAAATGGCTATAGTCGGAAATACCCTTTTCTTTCAAATTTTTCAAATCAGAAACATAAAGAATAGAGTAAATTGGGAGATTATTGCTTATCAATCGTTGCTATTATCTCTTTATATGGCTCGTAGTTTAACCTCGGCCTAGGATCGTACAACATGTAAATCTCGAGATAGCGGTCATCAATTTTTCTATCCTCTCTTTGCGTGAGTATGTATGTTAGGATTTCCTGTTGAGACTCAAATTTTCTAATGGCTTGTCTGATTTTCTTTTCAACATGTTTGGATACTGTTATTACAACGTTACCTCTGAGAGAGACCGGCCTATTAGCGACTAAAGCATCTTCTGGGGAGAAATCCCCCCAGACACTATACTGTAAGTAGGTCTTTATCCTAAATGGCTCTCCAAGATCGACGACTACAGGATCACCAACTTGAGGGCCATCATAAGATCCGATATAATGAGTAGCCTCATGATCCATGTGCTCCCGATAACCATTTGGAACAAGCAACCTAGTGGCCTTTATTCTCCGTAGCTCTTTAATTAGACGGGGAAGTACTCCATGCTCCTTATTTGAAAGTATATAGCCTATGAAATTACGTAAGCTAAAGTCGGGATAATCAAATCGTATGATATTCTCTTGGGTTAAGCCAAGCTCTCTATAGGCGTTAATAGTTTCCTTCTTTCTGATTTCTACAATCTTATCCTTCAATTCCGGCTTACTATAGCCAAAGCAACCATTGCAAAAGATCAGCACATAAACCCTTACACCAGCTGTAAGGGCATAAAGTATCATATAGCCAGCTCCTAAGAGAGCATCGTCATCGTGAGGACTTAATATTGCTATAGTTTCATTCTCGGGCTGCCAGTCAGGGAATATTAACCTCGGATCCGAGCTACGGATTTTCCTATTTATGTCATAGAACATAAAATCGGACACTTGTATATCTTTATCCAAGATATCTTCACCTCACAAGAAGGCTGAACTGCTGGTATTTTAATATTCTTTTAGTAAAGCATAAAAATGAAATAAATTATTTTTTCTTTCGTCGAAGCAGCATTAGGATGACTACTGTTAAGATTACTATGATTATTAGGGCCATTAATATTGGCTGGATGTTCAATATAAACGGTTTAGAAAAGAGCGTTAGCCTTTCCTGCATGGTCAATAGCTCTCCTTTATCAGAAAATACTTTTACTTGTAAAATGTAATCACCGGGCTCAATGCCGTCAATTTTGAAACTAATTGCTTTGCTAACTGGTTTATCAGGCGAGACCTCACCTAGTAATTCTTCTGCAACCTCTTTTACTAGGCTTCCACCACGATCAAGGAGTAGTATCTTTGCCTTGACATTCTTCTCTAGAGTGGCCGTAGCTAATTCGATATTAAGAGGTATCTCTTCTCCAATAGTATAATTTTCCTTCTTGAGGTCGATAAAACCGACGCCAAATTCGCTTACCGTAGAGAATCTTGTTAGACCCTTGATGACGAAGAAGTAGGTCTCAAACTCAAATGAGCCTTTAGGCTCTAGCTCCATCTTAGATGATGCCGTTTGGAGATACATCACGGGGTATTCAAAGTAGGCATCCTCATAACGGGCTCCCCAACTTCTGATGATAACCTCCTTTAACTTTTCATTAGGTTTCCAAACTTTCACAAGCATCTCATTTGCTTGGTCATTTATTATGGCGATATATGGATCCTTAACCTCTAACGAGGCTACACCAGGTTCCTTGAAGTTTTTCCATGAAGCCCATTCCTGTGGCCACGGCTTAACCTCTCCTTCGCCACCCATCCAGTTATCTTTGCTTGTGATTATTCTAACGCTATCAGCAGGTACCTTTAGATGGATATCCTCCGAGGACATCATTAACACTAAGCGATCTCCAAATTTCATCGAAAGCTTTTTGCCCGACAAGTTCGTGATCTTCATCTTAATGTTAACTTTGGCAGATTTTTCTTCGAAAGAAAGCCACTCCTCGATTTTTACACCTTCCTCAATATCTTCTCCATGCATATAAATTAATACCTTCCCTGGAGATTTTTCTAGCACTTCGTATTTCACCATGTATGGCTGGTTATCTCGTTTGTTCCAAGGATATAGAGGATAATAACCTCCGAACTCTATATAGTAGGTCTTTGTAAGTTCGTCGAGATAGGGTAATGGACTAGGGTTAGAGTAAAGATACTCCGTATTTGTCAATTTAGATTTCAGCTTCCACAAGGTGATCCCTCTATTAGGCAGCAGTTCTATAGCTATGTATTCATTCTCCATTACGAGTATGTCAGGATATTCTTTAGTTCCCTCGAACTCTGAAGGTGGAAAAACGTATTGATCGTTTCTTATGGAGAAGTTTACTTCAGCAAAAGCTATTTGTACTTGTATCAATAGTAATGACAAAATACACACATAAGCTAGCGCTATTCCAACTACCTTGGTGTAACTGCTTCTTATCATGGTTTCATTAGTTTAATCATTATGAGGAGATTTATATTTTTTATGCTTGGGAACTAGAACTTCAAAGCTCCTGATATTAGCTCTCTTAGGAAGTATTTTGACAACGGGATGAAGAGTGCTAGTACCGGTAGTGTGCACAAAGTTGCTCCCGCTAGCAAGGATCCCCACTCGATGTACTGATATCCCATGTACATCGCAAGTCCCGGAGCTACAGTTTTCTTAAAGTCGCTAAAGAGAAGTATGGTAGCGAACAAATATTCCCCCCAACATGTAATGAATGAATAAGCAAAGACCGTCAGTAGACCTGGTTTTGATAATGGTAACACTATCTTTGTAAAGGCTTGAAAACTACTCGCCCCATCCACCATTGCTGCTTCTTCTAGCTCTACGGGTACAGCATCAAAGAAGGCTTTTAACAACCACACGCCAAAAGGAGCGGTTAATGCCACATAGACTATGATCAATGAGAGATGAGTATCCGTCAGCCCCATTAAAGCAACCATCTGGTAAAGCGGCACTATTAGAAGAACTCCTGGGAAGAGATATACGAATAGCATGGATCTTGCAATTAGCTGTGATCCTTTAAATCTGTATCTTGAAAGAGCGTATCCTCCAAGTGCCGCGAGTATCAGGCTTATTCCAGTGGACGCGAGAGATACAACAAGGCTATTTTGTATGAAGAATAAGAAGAATTTTCCAGCTCTTTCTAGTCCTCCATATA
>CAZFGR010000077.1:0-4201 GCA_964518475.1 uncultured Nitrososphaerota archaeon | reverse complement strand
TCTTGGTGAGACTAGAACAGCGAAGTTCGAAAGTTTAAAATAGGGAAAAAGCCTTTTGGATCGGATAATCGAAGTTAGTGTCAGAATTCTTCAAGCATTGTCCTTGCAAGAAGAGGATCAGGAATTCTATAATATCTATCTTTCTTTTCGATGAAACCATACTTTCTCAGTTCGTTCAGATATCCTGATACTTTGTTGTTTGATATTCTTTTTCTAAGCTTGATCCATAGCAGGTCTTTAACTTCTTTCCATCTTTTTGGAGATTCAGCCAAAAATTTTCAGCACTAATACATATTTGTCATATGCTACCTCTCTTGTTCTGAGGATTCGAGGATTCATTCTTACGATAGATCACTGAGCCCCTCGTTATTTCGTTGAGCGATTGCTCAAAATTGTATAAATTTTCCTTTGATTCTTTAGGTGTTGGTAAAATTTCCACCCTATAACTAAGTTCCGCCCCAGTAACTTATCTCTCATACTAAATGTAATAATATCGCTTTTATCATTCTTTAAAACTACTATGGATATAAGTTCTCCATCATTGGTGGTGTCATGAGCCTTAAGAAGAAAATAGGAACAATGACTGGGAATGACCTTTGTGTCATAGATTCACCGTGAGTACATTGCTCTTTTATTAATGTTATTTCTGCATTCTCATCTAGTTGCCGACTTCATCAAGTATAGGGTGATACATTTGGCGGATAAGGAAGAAAAAAAGATTAAGGCTTCTCGAGAGTATCCTTTACGCCGCGATAGCAGCACTCCTAGCTGAGTATCACCTCATAGAGAATGCTCTTATAAAGCTTCCAATAGCATTTGCTCTTCTAATAATTATCGTTCTTAGTCTATTAAAGCTTTTTAGGAGCGATGTCGAATCAATTGTATCTCATACGGTAGACCTTAAGGTCAAATCATTTAATCAGAAGATCGAATCATTGAATCAAAAGATAGAAC
Source organism: uncultured Nitrososphaerota archaeon (assembly GCA_964518475.1). Lineage (GTDB taxonomy): Archaea > Asgardarchaeota > Njordarchaeia > Njordarchaeales > Njordarchaeaceae > Njordarchaeum. Next base: position 3,247 of record CAZFGR010000077.1, on the reverse strand, counting down.
TGCTACGTAAAGGTGAGTGCGTCTACACACGATTTGTCGACGATATAGAAACCTATTTAAGTTTCCTTTTCAGAATTCTTGGTAGTTGGAAGGGAGAAGCATATACCACATATCTGAGACATTACCCTCCTGAAGAGAATGACCCTCCAGATATCAAGGGTTTTCTTAATGAACAACGTAAGAAGATCAAGGAAAACATAATTAATCGTAAGCTAAAAATTAACTATCTATTCTATGTAAGTCACTCAAATAAAAAGTTAAAAGAATATTGGTGTAAAAAAAGAGTACAGGATATGTATGCTGAGCAGAACCGCAAAAATGTATCTTGTGATCTATTGTATAAGGTTCTTAATCTTGATATATTCAATTCAGAGAGTCTAGGTAAGGAGATTCTTGTCCTCCCCGATATTGTCCTATTATCACCATCCGCCGATAACACTTCTGCACGTAAATATACATTCATAGCCTTTTATGACGAAGATGATAACTTTAAGGGCGCAATAATCTCTACTGACCCCCACATATACGAGATGATGAAGGAAGGCTACTTTGATGTACTATTCAAACTAGCTGGTGAGACAATTTTGGAGAGAAATAAACTATATGAAGAAGTATTCAGAAAATATTGCCAAGATGAAGCAGAAACTACTGGGAATCAATAATTTATTAGGAAGTAATAGACGGTATGCCATACTCCGAAGGGATCATCCTTTTTTAGCGTCAAATACTTTCTTTTAGACTCAATGAGTTTTCGTATGTATTCTATAGCATTATATCCTTGAGGAAATTTTAGTGGTGTCAATTTTCTATCCAAAATCTCAAAGGAAAATCCATATCTATCCTGAAAATTATCTAAAATTTCTTTTACTCTAGCATAGGATATGCTTGACGATAAAAATATCAGCATTTTAGTGTGTTGCTTAGAATCAATAATTAACTAATTTTTTAATAACATAGTTATCAAAAATTACTGAAAACTTTGATGCTTCACTCGCTCCTAGTTTAGGTAAGTAGGGGGGGTTTGATACAACTATGTCAAATCTAAGATCATTAGGTATATTGCTATAAACATCAGAAATAAAGCCCCTAATTTTTAATTTTTTTCTCAGATTTTTTATTCTGGACGCATTAACTACAGTATTAAATATACTTGTATATATGGGAGTAAGAAAGATATCTGAGAAGTAAAGCTGTGTTATGCTATCAAATTTATAGAAAAGGTAAATGCCTAAAATGCCCGTTCCAGAACCCAAATCAAGAATAGATTTTATTGATGAATCCACTAGATTTTTCTTTTTAATCAAATACAGTAAGTATATAGAATCTATGTTGGGTGGCCATAACGAATTAGTTTTCTTATAGAGAATGACAATGTCATCAAATTCGAATAAAACAACACCTTTTAAGAATAATTCATAAATTTTTCTCCCCACTTTAGTGCTATGTATTGGGCAAGCCCCTCCTCTAAATTCATCGGGCAAATTACAATTACAGGGCAAAATAAGAACCGGGTTTTGAATTCGTAGTTTTATGTTCTTGTCTGGAGTCATATATGATATTGATGCTAAATTCCTCTCTATATGTATTGCCAGTGACGCTTGGATGGTCTTGGGGAATAATATTGATCTAAAATTTGAGTTGACAAGGTTTAAAAATAAGTTAAAACTACCATTTATGCGTCTAGCAAAGTCGGAAGCACTTTTTGTTGGGATGTCATCTCCAAAATAATATGTTTCGTTCAGATATTTATCTTTGAGACCCAATAAGTCTATAATTTCACCGAAGCTTTCTCTTCTAGACACATCAAAAATCAATCGTAATTGGTTAATCATTATCAGCTCCCAAAATTCCTCATCTATTCCTCAATACTAAACAAATTAAAATTTAATAAATTGTTTGGTGGAGGCAAAACAATAATAGGAGGATGGCCCTAGTCGAATTCTATGATAGTAGCAGAGTTATGAAATTAGAAATCGCGGATCCTATTTCGTAAATTTTTAAAATTGAGATACCATTACCTAGAACTGTGAAAGGGTGGTATTTTTGAAGAAACCAAAGATAATTGTTGTCGTAGACACAGAGACCTCTGGGCCGCTAAGAGCATTTAGAGGTTTAGTCCCATATCACAATCTACTTGAGATAGGAGCCGTCGAAGTTGTGTTGGGAACAATGCCAACAATCTGCAGAACGTTTTATGTGATGCTCAAACCGCTGACAGAGTACTACGACTCTGAGTCTATAGAGTATACAAGCGGAAAAACCCTCAAATACTACAGTGAGAACGGAGAGGAACCAAAAGAGGCAATCGAGAAATTCATAGAGTTCCTATTAGACATAAAATCAGTAACAAAGAAAAAAGTTCTTCTGGCCTCGGATAACCCAGAGTTCGATGTTGGATGGATACGCCTATACCTCGAGCTCTACGGATATGATGCTGGAGAAATACTCCATCATAACCCGATGAGCATAAAGGACCTAGCACGGGGACTAATGAGGGACCTCAGAACAAACCTATACAACCTCCCCACAAAGTTTAGGGTACCAGCATTACACTCTCACAACGCCCTAGACGACGCACTTAGAAATGCAGAGATCTTCATAAAACTCCTACAAGAATTATCCTACTCACAATAGTTTTGAGACAACCAACAGATACGGTGAGTCCAACTATTTTTTTGGGTGGTTCATACTGCAAAGAAATGCAGATAAAAATATAAGAAAATAATGCTATTCATGTTTCTTTCTTAGTACTATCCGTATGACCCATGGGACGATGAGTGCCAAAGCTATTATAGCTATTATGGGTAGGCCTACGATTAGTATTATGTCAACATACTTTATGATGATCGATAGGTATGATGCTAAGGATGTTCCCATAAGACCTATGAATACTAGGGTCTTGTTTCTTACCTCGTTTGCTATCTCTCTTTGTGACGAATTAATCTCACTGCTGATAATACTTGGGTCAACGCTAGCCGCGATAAGCTTTTCTATCCTATTGCGCATCTTCATAGATTTCCTATAGGTAAACGGTGCGAGTAGAGCATAGCTACCTATGAATGCTGATAAGACAGCTACAGCGAACTCAGGTATTTTGAATCCATAGATATCCCGCGTGCGTTCGAGCACATATGCTTGGAACCATTCGATGCTAGAGCCTATTTCGATTATCTGGTATATTAGAAAAGCTATCAGATAGTAATTAAGATAGATAGTCGGCCGGGTCAAAATTCACTTTGAAATTGAT
>CAZFGR010000076.1:0-4212 GCA_964518475.1 uncultured Nitrososphaerota archaeon | reverse complement strand
GATGAAAGCGGAACAAATGGTTGGGGAGAAAACTTTGCAGATATAAGTGAATTTAGCTGTTCCTACGGGACAAGCTTTACTACTGATGGTGATGTTGGTAACTGGACTGTAACTGGTGATGGAAAACAATATAGTATATGGTGGTCTGCTCCTTGGTTGCACCCGAATACATTTAGATTCTTTGAGATGCGATACTACGTTGACACATCACTTTCATGGGCTGGTAATTTATGGATCTATTACGATACGGATGGGGATGGCACATATGATGGATACATTACCCTAGATATACCAGTTAAAACATCATGGTATATCTGGAGACTCAATATTAGAGAAGTATTGTTGGATAATGGAGTAAGCATAAACAGCACAACATACTACAAGATATCAAAAATTTCTTATTGGGTTAGTAGTGGTGTAACTGTAAAATACTATTTTGATTGGATGAGAATATTCGATGTTGAGGGGTTTACAAGAGGCTATGATTCATACATAGATAAGGACTCTTGGATAGTATGTGACTATGGAACTATACATTTCAGAGTCAATTTTGATGAAGATGGTAGATGGGAGCAAGTAGAGATCTACAAAACTGGCTTATCAATAGATCCAATAAATGCGTGGATTGAAGTAAGAGCCAAAGGATATGGACTAAAAGTAGCTATATATGATGGTTCAAGTTGGTATGAAGTGATTGTTGCGGAATATCTCTCAGACTGGACAATATTGCGAGCATACCTCGGAGACTTCACATCATCAACAATCATCAAGTTAGCAATAGCTATGGCGGATAATAAAGGGGGAATAGGATCTCTCTCTGGTGAGTTTGATTTATACATAGATTACATAAAGATAGGACATAAGGGGGCTTGGCGTCCTATATATGAAACTCCCTTGGGTAAGGTATATTCTTCTCCGCCGAGAATCATAAGTGACCAGATAACTATTGATGAGCTTAGGTTTAGCGAGACTCTAGATTATGGTGTTCTCGGTCTAAAAATCGGTGTTCTTACAATTGCTTGGGGTATCGAGAGTGTTAGCGGTGATCTAATTGTGGAAACAGCGTATTATGAGAGCCAGAAACTAACAATAATTCATACCTACTCAATGTACTATGCCCTACGAATAGAGAACATAGCGAATCCATACAGGACAGAGGATTTCATACTCCCAATAACCGCCCTAATAACTAGTATTCTCCTGACGCTACGGAAAAAAGATAGAGAAAGAGTATTAATAATCAGGGTTCTGGGGATCGTGATCGCTGTTCTCTATATTATTCTTTGAGCTTAACTCTAATCACTAGTTCTCGTCCCTCTTTTGCTTCCATTTTAACCTCTACTCCCGCTGTGGCATCAAAGCTCCTCAGATTATTATAGTAGAAGTCTCTGGGCAAATAGACATCTAGCAAAAGCTGGTTCTGTTGTTGTTGAACAATGCGTAATAATACTCTTACAGGACTAGTCCTTTCAATTTTAGAAATTACACCATCTATCTTGATTTTACTTTCTTCCATTCCTAATCACCTCTCTTTTATAGAATCCCTAGATCTTTGAGGGCTCTTTCTGTCTCCTCTAGGTCAGCTAACTTGTAATGAGTGTAATTTCGTGATTTGTAGGTGATTATTATAATCCCCTCGCTAACTAGCTTAACGAGGTGAGGAGGCATGGCCTGAACATGGTGCCATTCCCAGCCATACTTTTTTATGAAATCATTAGGTGGATTCTTCTCTATTTCTACGGCTCTTTTTAATATTTCACCATAAATCGGCTTCTCCCTGACTAGTTTTACAATTTTCTCGTATACGGACATATATCTCACCCCACCCTTATTAGTGTGAGTGTGTGAGTGTGAAAAGGCTATTTAAAGGGATTATTTAAAAATATTTTAAGTAATGAATAGTATATAAATCTTACATTTACTTTCGCCTATGTTTTCGATTTAATACCGATGCTACATATGTAGCACTGATTTTGTGGTCGGAATAAGCGATTCTGTAAAACGTAGTGAGAGCTAATCTCTTTTCTCGTAGCCCCAAAACCTCTGCTACACGTGTAGCATCGATTATTTTAAGTACTAATTAATTCTATTTTGAAAAATGATTTTTTCAAAATACGGCGATGACTACTGTGATCGGCCCGAAGGGGGTCTAATTGGTGTTTTTGTTTTTCGAAATGTAATAATTAGAGGGTCCTGAGTGGGCGGGCGGCCTAAGAAAGTGAAAGTGCGTATCAAGATACTCCAGTACCTAGCAGAGAAAGATCCAGACTTTGTCCCTGCTAGTAATATAGCTAGGGTTCTTCGGAAGAGTCCAGCCACGATTACTTACTACATTAAAGAGTTGGAGAAGGAAGGATTAGTTATTGTCAATAGGATTGGACGTAGAACATTCTTAAAGATCTCTGAGAAGGGTAAGCATGCACTAGATGTTATTTCGAAAAATTCTATTTTGAAAAAACCTATTTTGAAAAATATTTTTTCGAAAAAGAGGATAAACGAGAAGAAACTAGAGAGCAATTCTAAAGGATCTTGGCTTATTTCGAAAAATTCGAAGGATGCTTCACTAGGTGTGAGTGGTGGGTTTTTGCCTCGGAGGGTTCGTCTTCATGATTATAAGGTGAAGCTTTATTTGGATGTTGTGGGGGATGATGGTTCTTCTTTGTTTCCTTTGTCGGATAATAGGGATGTTAATTATATTGTTGAGCGGTATCTTTCTTCTGGTGTTATAAAGAGGGTTGTTAAGCGTTTTTGGGATGCTGTTTATTTCTCTATTCCTTTGGATGTTGATGTTACTTTGGAGGCTACTACTAGGGCTGTTATTATTCATTTTCATAGTAAGGAGTTTGATTTTTCTTGGGATGTTCTGGAAAAGTTGCAGGGCTATATCTATACTACGATTGCTCATGTGATTCAATATATTGTGACCCATACTCCTTTGAGAGTTGTTAGGGTGGAAGCTATTAATATGCATCTCGGATTCTTGGAGGGAAAATTCTTTGATAATGCTCTTCCAAAGCGTCTGCAAGTTAGTGTCGAGTTTCCTAGGAAAGCTGTTACTCCGAACGGGCTTCTCAAACAGAGGGCGAAGACGTGGTATGACAGAAGCTTTGGGGAGCTTGAGCGAGAGATGAATGATCAGGTGTTGGCACGTCTCTATTTGTTAATGCCTGTCAAGGTAGCTGCATTGGAGAGAAAGGTAGATGTGTTGGCTCAGGCAACAACTAGGATCGTGGATATTTTAGAGAAGATGATTGAGCCTAGGTGGGATGATGATACTGTTGATTTAGGTTATGACTATACATGAGGTGAGAGTGTTTGAAGAAAATTTTAGAAGTATCTAGAGAAAACATTGCCGCACGGCTATTTCGGGTTAATTCTGATGCATATGTTTTAGAGATTGAGATAATCCATGATCAGGTAACTACGAAGATAAAGTGGCCATTTAAGGCGAAGAATGATGATGTAGCAAAAATATGTGCTGCAAAGATCTGCGAGAGAATCGGAATGGTAATGAGAACCTTAGCAAGAGTGTTTTCAAAAACCCTTGCTACACGTGTAGCAACGGATTCTGTGGATTCTAGAGAAAAAGAGGAAGATATTGGTTATACGTGAGGGTTGAGTAGAAATGTGTGGGGTTGTATTAATAGATATCGCAACGTTGCCTCCATTAATTATGTTTGATACGCCTTTTGGTATGGTTTTGCTTCCTAGGCACGAAGTTCTAGAGTTCGTAACAACATACTTGGCGGAGAACCCGTATTGGATGTGGTCACGACTCGTAGATAAGGAAGAAATCCTTGAGGTATTGGAGGTATTATTAGATAAAAAGAAGAAGATAGATAGTGTCCTGATAAAGAAAGTGGCGTTTTACGTCTTATTCTACGCAGAGAATATTTGTTTTAGTAATTATCTCTGGGCAGTAGCTGAGAATAAGCAGGAAGCGCTAGAATATAAGAAGATGATGACCCCAGTTCTCCAAAAATTGAGGAGATTAGCTAAGAAAGCATCCCTTGAGGCCTTTAAAGAGATGCTGGATCTATGTTTAGACTGGGGACTAGATCCATTTTAGAGAGGTAATTAGGATGCCTAGGACGATGGTCGAGTATGCTACGGACCAGATAACGATATATCGCTTCTGTCCTTATCAATGCCGTTATTGCTGGGCCTGGAGGAATAAGTTATTTGCTTCTAGGATCCAGAGGGGACGGTATG
>CAZFGR010000075.1:0-4271 GCA_964518475.1 uncultured Nitrososphaerota archaeon | reverse complement strand
GCACCGCTAAAAACCATTTCCCCTTTATCATCTCTCGCTCTAAAAACTTATTATCCGGATCAACAAAAATATTACCCTGCCTACAGCTTTTGTCTTAATAAAATAAGATAACTCCAACAAAAACTCTTATAAAGTGATTTAAGGAAAAACCACCCCACTTCATATGTGATTTCTCCTTCTCTTAGCTTCTCTCTAAATTGTCTCTATAAGCCTCCACGAACTCGTTTCCGAGGGGCTGAGACTCAGGCATGAGACTTCTATAGCTCTGGGCTTAGTCAGCTTAGGAGATCTCGGGCTTGAAAGAGTGCTACGTCTTATAAGACAAATGCTATGATTTTGTATAATGTCATGTTTTTTGGATAGCAGGAATTCGTGGATGACTTATCTAGTGATCGTCTCTGTCTTATGGATGGTGGTAGGCGAGGCAACGGTGGTTCGCCGTTGGCGTACTAATAAAAGGTCGTGGTAAGGTTGTGGGAGAAGAGCTTAGGAGGATCCTACGGATTATGCTGTTCGAACGGAGCTCCAAACTTGACCAGCTCCTCTTTCATGAAGAACCAGCACTTTTTATCTTCCAAAATAATTAATGTGGAGCAAACTTGACTGGTTATGATCTTAGCTACTCTAGGCAGCATTATCCTCCTTCATCTTAAGGATTGTAAGTTAAGGCTGTTCTTAACGCCATTAAAATGTTTTGAGGTGGAACATCTGGTTGTACGCAATGTGCTGGTGCAAATATGTATCCCCGCTTAAATGTGTTTATAATGTCTTTAACCTCCTTCTCAATAATTTCAGGACTAGCTTTAGGCAATATCTCTTGCACATCCAAACCACCATGAAATATTATTTTGCCGCCGTATTCTTTACTTAACTCCTTTCTATTCATTCCCTTAGCTCTTGGCTGAATGGGATTGAGTATATCTACACCAGCTCTTATAATGCCATCTATTAGCGGTCTTATACCTCCGCATGAATGCAACATTACCCTAACTTTTGCATTACTTTTTATGAAAGAGATAAGATCTCTCAACCTGGGAAATATAAATTTTTCCCATAATCTCGGTGGAATTTGCGGGCCTGTTTGAACTCCATAATCGTCCGTGTATAGTACGATATGCACGTAATCCCCTGCTTCCTGAAGCATTCTTTCCCAAAAGATCTTATGAATCTCTAAGGTAAGGTCTAAAATAGCTTCCATTAACTCTGGATTAAGTATTAAATTCTTCATGGCGTTTGAAATCCCATGTAGCCATTGAGCTAATTCCCAGATTCCCCCAGAAAAGCTATCAAGAACGACGGCGTAACCTTCCTCATAATACTTTCTTGCCTGTTTACGTAGGTCTCTAAACCTTTCATCAACAGGTCTTGGCGGCTTATATTTCTCTACGTCTGCTACCGATTTAGCATGATATAATGGCTTCTTCTCTTCTATCATGTCGTAATAATGCCCGCATCTTTTGAAAACTATCCCAAATTCGTCAATAAATACATCTTCAGAGATATATTGTACTTCAGAAAGAGTAGGAGGATTTAGTCCTACGTGTCTAAAATCAACCTCAAAATGCTTTAGTAAAAATTCTGGTACTTTAGCAGTACCAGTCCATCGATGTGCTATCTCAACTGTAGAATAATTGAAGCCCATAAATTTCAATAATTTTTTCAAAAATTCGTAATGCATTCCACTAACGCCTGCTCCAAAATCTATTGGAACTCTATCGACTTGTTTGTAGTTTAATGTTTTCAGAACTCTTTCAATGTGTTCCACAGACTAATCTCCCCCATGTAATGTATCAATTGTTTTCATCATCATTCATCGCTGTGTTGCCTAGTCCCTTTTCTTCATGGAGTATTTTTGAGCCTTCGCGAATAAATACCGGAATTATTTCTATGGGTGTTTCACGGGTAATCCATTGTCCTCCTTCAAAGTTTTCTCTAGTCCAGAAATCTACCCACGTAACTCCCTTTGGTAAATATACCTTTCTATTTTCAATACCTTTCTCATAAACTGGTGCTACTAATATATCCGAACCGAGCATATATTCATCCTCTACATCATAGGCAATCTCGTCCTCGGGGAAATCGAAAAATAAGGGTCTCATCAAAGGTATCCCCTCTTTACAACATATTTTCATTTGTTCAACTAGGTAGGGTTTTAACTTTTCCCTTATTAGTAGGAATTTTCTCAATATCTTATATGCCTTTTCGCCAAATGACCAAACCTCATTAGGACCACCAGTAAGCTCTTCGGGTGGACAGCTACTTGGGTCTTTTGGATAAGGTAGACGGAATCCATGTAATCTGAATATGGGGCAGAATGTTGCCCATTGGAACCATCTGATTATAAGCTCTTGGAATTCAGGGTCTTTCGGATCGCCTCCCCAGAAACCTCCGATATCTGTGGTCCACCAGGTGATGCCGCAAATGGCCATGTTTAGTCCAGCTTTTATTTGTCTTCTTAAGGAGTCAAATGTAGAGGGAATATCTCCTGACCAGACGATTACTCTGAACCTTTGACTTCCATGCCATGCAGCTCTTATCAAAAATACGAATTCTTTCTCTCCCGCTGATTTCATTCCATCGTAAAAGGCTTTTGCATAGTAAAACGGATAGAGGTTAGCCACCTCTAACGCATTACCCAGATAGTACCGTACATTTTCATAATCATAGAATAATTGATTTTGATATCCGAAACCTGGCGCAATGATTTCAGGCTCTGCTTCATCCAACCAGAATAGCTTTATTCCGTATTTATAGTAATTCTCTTTTATCTTCTCCCATACAAATTTTCTAGTTTCTGGGTTTGTAAAGTCGCAATAGGTGGTGAAACCGCGGAAGGTCATCAGCAAGGGTATGCCTTTTTCAGTTCTAACTAACAGCCCTCTTTTAACCATTTCATGATAGTTCTCACTAGTTATGTCAACTGTAGGCCAGAAGGAGACCATTAACTTCACTCCCAATGATTCTAGTTCCTTTACCATCTCTTCAGGATCAGGCCAGTATTTCTTATCAAATTTCCAATCACCCTGCTTAGGCCAGTGGAAGAAATCTATAACTATAACGGATAAAGGTAGCCCCCGCTTCTTATATTCGCGAGCTACATTTAAGAGCTCTTCTTGAGTTCTATATCTCAACTTACATTGCCAAAATCCTAAAGCCCATTCGGGTAAAGGTTGAGCCTTACCTACTAAGCTCGTATATTTTTTAACAATTTCAGACGGTGTTTCTCCTGCAATTACAATATAATCTATTTGTCGAGTAGCCTCCGCGAGCCACATAGTGTGATTCTTTGCCAATTCTACGCGCCCTATCGAGGGATTATTCCATATAAAGCCATATCCCCTTGTAGAAAGAAGAAATGGTATACTTATCTGGGTATTTCTATGCGCCAGCTCTAGTACGCACCCTTTTAGGTTGAGATAACCATTAGCATATTGTCCCATTCCATAAAATCGTTCATCATCATAAGCCTTAAAGTACACTTGAATTTTGAATAGCTCGCTACTAATAGGTTTGTAAGTTCTTGCCTTGATTAAGTCGGCATTATTTACCCGACGATCAATCCATAATTCTTCTAAGAGCACTCTTTTACCTTCATCTCCTTTCTTAGAAGTAAAGTATCTAACGCTTCCATCAGTCTTTACTTCCGCTATGAGCTTATTATTACGAATTATCGCATGGTCGGATTTTGTTTCGATTTCAATGTTAACTTCTTCTGGCGGCAATAAAGTCCAATTCTCGTCGATTATTCTTCCGCTTTTTGATGCTCTAAATCTTATAATGTCTCGTCCATAAGGCTCTAGGTAAATTAGCTCACCTTCACCTTTTACTAGTAAGCCTTCACCTTTTTGCTGAATAATATAACTCATTTTTCTTTGACTCTAATTAATTTTCGCAAAATATTAGAATTCGCTTGGGAAAATTTTTATATTATTGCTAAACTTGATTATAACTTGATGGGCCCATGAACAAGGATTTAAAATTCTCCAGAAGAGAAGCTCTTTCGACTGCTGGAAAAGTTGCTATTAGTGCTATTATAGCAGGTGTTATCGCCGGGCTCGGTGGATATTACGCTGGTGCTACGATTTCACCGAGAACGATAACTGAAACTAAAACAAAAACTGTGACTGCTGGAGCTACTACGATAAAGGAAACTGTTACTGTAACAGCGCCTGGGGCTACAACTACTGTAACAGCCCCAGTATCGACAGTTACTAAGACTGAAAAAGCGACAATTACAGAAACTATAACTAGTACATTAACTGCTGAGCTTA
>CAZFGR010000074.1:0-4433 GCA_964518475.1 uncultured Nitrososphaerota archaeon | reverse complement strand
TTTTGTGGATTCTGTGGTTGAAATGAGTGGTGAAATGATTGCTACAGGTGTAGCAGTGGATTCTTGGGTTTCTTGGGTTAGGCGGTTTCTTGATTTGGATTCTCAGATATTTGAGCATGCTCTTATTAGGTTTAGGGTTGTTCGTTCTATTAGTGATAAGCTTAGGGCTTGTTATCTTTCCTCTGTGAAGGATAAGGATAGGGCTAAGCAGGTCTCGATTAGGAAGAGGACATTTTCTCTTGTGATTAGTAAGCATGGTTCCGTGAGGATCTATATTAAGGATCCGCTTTCTTGGGTTTCGGAGCTTATTGATACATTGTTGCGTTGTGGTCTTGAGCGAGGAGAGATAATGTATTTCTTCCAGCAGTTGAAGGATGCTTTGCCCAAAGCAAAGGGTTCTGTTGAAGTTCCCGTGGTTAATAGGGGCTTGGAGATTTTACGGGATATCAAAGTGGAAACGAGGGTTGGTGATAAGGTGCTCCTGACGAGGATCGTTGGTTCTCACTTTCCGTTGGAGCTTGAAACTAGTGGGAATATTGATTTGGTGATAAATTTCTTGGCGGCCTTAGCTGGGGTGCAGCACTTTTCAGTATTGGAGTTCCTGCAAGCTCAGGAATTATCCGAGATTAATAGGAAGTTTGGATTGTTAGCAAAGGGATTCGAGGACTTAGCTAAGGCGCTAAGAGAAAGCGTTTCAAAAACCTTTGCTACACGTGTAGCAACGGATTCTGCTAAAGAAGAGGAGGATATTGGTTATGCGTGAGGGATCTGTATGCCTAGGACGATGGTCGAGTATGCTACAGATCAGATAACAGTGTATCGCTTTTGTCCTTATGGTTGTCTCTATTGTTGGGCCTGGAGAAACAAGTTGTTTGCTTCTAGGATCCAGAGGGGACGGTATGATCCCTTAGAGGAGGCTAGAAAGTATGTTCGGATAAAGGATCCACGAATTATTGTTGTTAGTTTTACCTCAGATCCATATCCACCTGTTGAAAAGAAAAATAGACTGACAAGGAGGGTTTTGGAGGTTTTGTCAGAGGCCAAGCAACATAGGAGCCTTGTATTAACAAAGAATCCTATACTTGCTCTTAGGGATTTTACAATAATGAAAAAGCATGGTGATGTGTGGCTAGGAACAACATTGATATCCGTTGACAAAACAGAATTAGAGCCAAAGGCTCCGAAACCTTCTGATAGGAGACTAGCATTATACCTAGCGAAGAAAAGAGGGGTTAAGACTTGGTTATCCATAGAGCCGATAATTCCTCAGATTACAGATCTAGTAGAGATAATAGAGCGTACCTTGGATTACGTCGATTATTATGTTCTTGGATCCTTCAACTACACCAAAATTCTGGGTTTTGAAATAACCGAGGATGAGAAGAAGGCTTGGTATCAGAAACAAGTTCCTAAAGCTATTTCTCTACTCAAGTCTTACGGAAAGCGATTTTTCATCAAAAAAGAACTGAGAAGGTATTTGGAGTTGTGAGGTTATGTATATTGTCTTGGATTTATATTGTGGTGTGGGCGGGTTTTCTCTAGGGTTTAAGCAAGAAGGATACAAGGTCTACGGTATTGATATTAACCCAGAGTATCTCCGTGTATATAAAAAATATATAGGTCCAACAATTCAACATGACTTATCCAAAGTCATCTATTACAATGAAGAAGATTATCACGGAGAACTAGGAGTAAAGAATTCAGATAGTATAATGGCCCTAAATTGGAAGTTTGAGAAAATAGGATTGCGGGGCAATATTGATGTAATAATCGGAGGCAGTCCATGCGAGCCATTCAGCCGCGTTAATACATTAAGAAGAATGGAGGATCACCCCTTATTTCCTACTATGCCGAACTTCTTTTTTATGGTTTGGGAGATTCTCCCGAAAGTGTTTATTTATGAGAATGTTCCAGAAGTAGCGAGAAGTCCTTATTTCTGGTATTGGATAGAGGAGCTAAGGTATTCAATATACACAAAAACGGGATATGACATAATAATCGGCATTGTTGATTATAGTAAGTACGGAATTCCATTGAAGCGGAGGAGGTTATTTGTAATAGGTTCCCGAACGGGTTTTGACGGCTTCAATTTATCATCAATGAGAGAACATCCTCCTAACCTAAAGCAAGTCATAGGAGATCTAGTTGATCATGGATATGACTTTTATATAGATCATGTCTGGCCGAGAGCAAATACAGAGGTTCCCAAGAGAAGGAGAGTGTGGAAAGATTATTGGAATTTCGACTACTTTGGTAGAAAACTGAAATGGAACGAGTTGCCATCGGGACTAGTCAACATATCAAAGGCCTATATAATGCATCCTAGTCATGACAGGTTACTCTCAGTAAGAGAAACCATGAGAATATTCACATTTCCAGATGACTTTAGAATCCTAAATCTGATATCCTCGCTTAAAAACAAGTACCAAGCAGTGATTCAGGCAGTTCCACCAAAATTCTCTCGGAAGTTGGCAAAAGCGATTATACAATTACTAAAGAGAGATCCACATGATAGAGAAGAGGGAAATTTAGTAATTCTAGATTCATGGATAAAGGGGTTATATAATGAGATTGATTGGGATAAATTCTTATCATTACACGCATGAAAATAGTGCCTAATAGACTTATTAAGTATTACACGCCAATATATAAAGGATTGAAAGGTGAGTGATGTGAGCACCAAAGAAGAGTTATGTAGTTATATTGAAGGAGCGTATAAGTTAATATATGACCTAGAGGATCTAGAGATAAAGGGTGGCGAGGCAGAGGATCTCAGAGAGATTCTAGTAACCTTGCGGGACTATTTAACAAAAATAGATGTATTCATATTAGAATCGGGTTTATTACCTAGTGCTCAGAGAAGCACTGGGCTTTTCAGCTATCAAATTGCTGCACTAAGCTTAACAATATCTCAATTAGCTGGGAGACAGATGGATAAGCATGAAGTTGCAAGATGGGCTGCGGACGTGCATTTGTATGCATTAATAGAAAATGCAAAGACGGCTCTTATTTTTCTACGAAAGATGCTTTGCTTAAAAACTAGGTAAATAATCTATATAGAACACTTCGAAAATAACTTATGAAGTACTCTTCTCTTTCTTTTTTGTTTTTGCAGCTCCAATTCTTTCCTTTGCGTTTTATTTCTGATGTTGGGAAAGTGTACCGTACGGAATCAAAACTGTTAATCTTATTTTTGACATGGGGTAGTGCCCGTAAATAGAGTCCGAAATAGTGTAGATACTTCGTAGGAAGCAAGCTTCTCACAATATTTATGCTCTCGATGATTATTTTTACTCTCTTGGTCGTGCAGAGGTTTCCGATCGAGAAGTACCTGAATAGTTTTGTTATCCCTAGCGCATCGTATACCATAATGCATTTTATAAAACTCTTTGGCTGCGTGTATCGACCTTGTACTGGGATAAGCCATCTTACGTTTCTATAATTGCTTATGGCCTCCACCACGTGATTTATGGTCTTCTCGATATTATCTCTTATATCGTTACTCGGGTAATCAGCTGGGACATCGGGGGCATTAACAAGTACCTTCTCCCCAACAATTCTTTTAACCCGGGAATAAAGATCCACTAAACGCTCTATCCAGCCCGGTGGATAATCCTTATTCTTAGGATTCCGGAACCTCTCTACGCCAGAGTCGATTATGACGAATTCTATTATTTCCTTATATTTCTTAATATACGAGAGACCAGACCGCGGGTTATTCGCGTTAATAAGGATCCATGGCCAAGGTATTGAGCTAGGCGGTAATGTGAACCATCTCGGACCAGTCCATTTCTTCCAACAATTCTTTAGCGATTTCAATGATGGCATCTTTTCGATCCCTTCCAAACACCTTATCCAAATAGAACACAAGCGCTTTTAGTGCTTCCCAAGAGAGAGGGCTCTTTATATACAACGCTAAAATGACTAAACCGATGATGTAGTAGTCATCATCACTCAGTTTCCCCTTCCTTTTGCACTTCTCGATCACAGATCTAATTTCTTTGTCTAAGTCCTTTCTCATATCTATCCTCACTCAGTCATAAATACTACAATACAGCGTTCCTCCGCGTCCCATCTTATGTTAGAGACCTTGGGGTGTCTACAGAATAGTTTGAGGAAAAACTCGTAGTCAAATATCGATATGAAATACTTCCCATCTACTTCCCTAAGCGCTATTGGCGTCATATAGTGGTTTGATACTTCTCCATATCTATTGGCATATACAACGCAGAAATACGGTAACGGACCATTCAAAAGCTCTTTCTCTAAGACCCTTCTGAGCTCCCTAAATGCTCTTTTCCTAGACTCCTTATCACTCAATTCAAAATCAAACACAACCTTACTCATGGAAGAACACCCCTGATTCAGAATATTCCGTTAGAAAGAGTATTTCAGGAAATCGGTGCTACATATGTAGCAGAGATTTGCTTAAA
>CAZFGR010000073.1:0-4457 GCA_964518475.1 uncultured Nitrososphaerota archaeon | reverse complement strand
TTATGGTTATCACAGCAGTGGATATTTTAAACTTCATAGTTGCGCTCTTCAAGAATCCTGCTCTTTTATTAGGAATCATTACTGGCATAGGATTATGGCTACAGAAGAAGCCTTGGGAACAAATAATCACCAGCTCAATTAAAGCGGCTATAGGTGTCCTCCTGATTCTAGCAGGTGCTGGTTTGTTAGCAGATGCAATAGCACCTATAAATACGATAATCTCAATTCTCAGGCAGACGCCTCAAGTGGTTGTCGAGATCGGTACTGATCAGATCATTCTAGAATACGGTACTGAGATCGGTATTGCCATAATCTTAGGATGGGTTCTTAACTTAATTCTAGCTAGATTACTACCAACGAGGTATATCATGTTAACGGGACACTTAATCTTCTGGGACGCTTTCTGGTTCTTGGTGATCTTCAGATTCGTTGGAGGATTAACTGGAATATCTCTAATAATCGCTACGGCACTTTGGATCGGCTTTAGATGGATCTACCAGCCGTTCTACACTCACTTCTTCGATGAGGAAGTTAACAATAATGCGGGTTTTGTACTAGGTCACACAGCATCGCTTGTAGTATTGATCACAGGTCTTATTACCAAACCACTTGGAAAAGCCCTAAAGCTCAAAAAGACGGAAGAAAAGAGCATTGAGGAACTACCTGCAATAATTAGATTCTTTAGAGATCCATACGTCTTCCTACCAGTAGCATACATTTTGATATACCTGGTACTCACAGCTATTGCCCCTGGTCTTGTTGCTAAAATAGGCAACATGAATCCAATTGTATTCTCGATACTTCAAGGGCTATACTTTGGAGCAGGTTTCGCAGTATTAATGCAAGGAGTACGAATGCTTATTGGCGAGCTTATACCTGCTTTCCAAGGATTCGCAGAGAAGGTCGTTCCACAAGCAAAGCCGGCACTAGACTGTCCACTATTCTTCCCGTACAGCCCAATTGGAATGGCTGTGGGAGGATTCGTTGCAGTAATAACAATGGTAGCAGTTAGTATTTTCTTAACGCTAATAGGTTATCCATACTTCGTCTACGCACCTACAATGAGTGCATGGTTCCACGGAGCTACTGGAGGAGTCTATGGAGATCGCTATGCCGGTAAAGTTGGAATGATCCTAGGCGGTATAATCGCAGGCGTTCTAATGGCTATAGGATCCGCTCTCCTAATTCCAGTGATCGGATTCGCTGTAGGAGACTTCCTAAGCTGGGCCGCCGACACAGATTACGTCATCTATGGCGTAATTCTAGTATGGCTAATTGGGTTATTCAAGCACTAGACAAACTTTATATTTTTTCCCTAATATTTTTTCATTCAGAAAAATACTCAGCTACACATGTTCTCTCTATCAGTTTGTTGGGGGCGGTAAAATGGCTCGGGAGCTTTACATTGTAACAGTATGTGGGCTAGGAACAGGAACTGCTCTCTTCTTGAAAATACAAGTATCGTCTGTCGTCCGCGAGTTAGGATATAATGCTAGGGTAGAGACATCCGATGTCTCCCAAGCCAAAAACATACAATGTGATATAATCGTTACAGCACCTGATCTAGCTAAGATTCTTAGATCTCAAGGAGCCTTTGCAAAAGAAATAGTGGAGGTAAAGAACTACCTCAATAAGCAAGAGTTGAAA
The DNA here is from genome assembly GCA_964518475.1 of uncultured Nitrososphaerota archaeon. Lineage (GTDB taxonomy): Archaea > Asgardarchaeota > Njordarchaeia > Njordarchaeales > Njordarchaeaceae > Njordarchaeum. The sequence continues at coordinate 2,810 of CAZFGR010000073.1, read as the reverse complement.
GAAAAACTAAAAGAAGCCATTGAAAAGGTTCTATCTAGTTAAGTCTTTGAGTATTTTAGCAATTTCTCTTTTTAGACTCTCTATTTCCTCTGCATTTAGAGATCTTAATGGTTTATTTACAATATTTTTTATCTGCAGCCCTCTAATGCTTAGAGCTGCTTTATACGAGGCTATATAGGGATACTTACTAAGAATTTCTTTCAATTTTAGTATCCTCTTGTAGATTTGATATGCTTCATTATTTTTCTTTAATTGCAATAATTTGTACATTTGCACGAATAGTTCTGGAACTATATTTGAGAGAGCCGATACAACACCTCTACAACCTATCATTAGTCCAGGAAGAGATAAAGTGTCTGAACCCATAAGAACCGTAAAATTCTCTATACTTAAGTATTTTACCGTATTTTTAATATCCCCACTACTATCTTTAATTCCTACTACATTAGATGATTTTTCAATGATTCTTTTAACTAATTCAATTCCGATGTTTATCCCTGTTCTTGGGGGGATATTATATATGAAGAATGGGACATCGTGTAGGGATGAAACTTGTATGTAGTAATCTACTAATGCCTCTTTGTCGTAAGGGTAGTATATTGGTGGAAAAGCCGCTACCGCATCGACGCCTAGATCTACTGCGTACGAGATGAGATCCATTGCCTCTTTGATTCTAGCACTACCTGCGTGAAAAATTATGAAGGCTTTAGTACCGGTGAATTCTAATGTTTTTTCAAGTAGTTTTTTTCTAGTATCCAAGTTGAGTATTATGCCCTCCCCCATCGTGCCGCTCACAAAAAATCCATTTACTTCGTGTTTTGTCTGAAAATGTACTAATTCCTCTAAAGCATCCACATCTAATTTATCCTGACCAGTTAGAGGTGTTACTATGGCCGTTATAACCCCCTTAAACTCAACCATGTTTCGCTTCCTTCTTTTCAATGAATTCTAACCCCTTTCTCAACAATTCAACAACTTCATCTATTATAACTTCAAACATTTTTTCTCCTTTTTCTCTAGTCGCGACTGTCGGGTCTCCGACCACTCCGATATCTGTTAACTCATCCCACTTCTGAGGATAGAATTCAAATATTTTCTTATCAGGGTAGCACGCTTTCGCTTTTGCCATATCTACTAGATCCGGCTTAATATATAACATTAGGGATGTTTCTATTTCTTCGGCATGGAAATAATTTTTGTGCCACTGCTTAGAATCACAAAATTCTCTAATCTTAGATAACCCTGAAGATACAAAGTAGAAGACATTGAGATCATAATTATCTTTCAGATATCTAGCTGTCTTTTTAATGACGGTCGCGTTTCCTATGTGAAAGCTTATAAATGCAAAATTTTTTGCTCCATGCTTATGTAAACTAAGACAAATATCAACTAGAAATCTGAATAAAGAATCTTCAGACACGGTTAAAGATCCCGGAAAATTAATTAGTGACCAGACCTGCCCATACTTTATCACTGGTAATACGATGCCTCCTATTTTTTTGGCCACTTCTTCAGCAATTCGTTCAACTATGAAATTATCAGTACCTAGTGGTAGATGCGGCCCATGAGCTTCAATTGCTCCTAAGGGAATTATAATCACCCTAGCCTTTTCAAGAGCCTTCTTGGCTTCTACCCATGTCATCTCCTCAAGTCTTATTTTTTCCATATTTATCACCAAGATAGGAACTGTTTAGGATTCTCAATAAATATTCGATCTATCATCTCTTGAGAGAATTCTTCCTCTTTTAGTCTTTGAACATACTTGGTTGGTATATAATCTAGCCCAGGGCCTCCGCCGTAGGATTTATAGTAAGAACGTCTAGCAGTATCACCAGAAATCATTATTTGATCGAGAAAACCCGCGTTAATTAATTTCTTAATCATATTTATTCTGGCTTCCTCTGGTCCATATTTTATTTTTCCAGTACAGTCATAGACTATATATGCGCCTTTTTCAAGTATTTTCCTTTGATACCAGAAATCTAAGTTATGATCCATATGATAGAACGCTACTTTTCCTAAATCGACCCCTTCTTCTAGTAGTATAACTATTTGTTCATGCGCCATTGTTCCAAGCGTCGTATGAGAGACTATTGGAACTCCTAATTCAACATGTACTTTAGCGGCAGCTCGCATAGTTTTTTCCTCTACTTTCATTATGTAGTTGTAGCTTGTTCCTATTTTAAGCAACCCTGCTCTAGCATTAGTTCCATCCATGCCTTTTAATATATCCCCTTTGAGTAACTCTATAATAGAATCCATGCTAGCTTCATATACCCAAGGTTCATAGTAACTACCTAAGTTAAAACCCGTGACAGCGATAATATTTACTTCGGGGACTTTTTTCCCTATCTCAATTAGAGCCTTAGCGCTTCTTCCGTAATCGATTGTTGTTGCATCAACAATTGTTTTTCCACCAGCTTTGAGGAAAAGTTTTAGTTCATTTGCGTTTTTTTCAATATCATCAAGTAAAAGATCAGGATCTTCCTTTATCTTCCATAGAGGTGGATGCGTGTATAAATGTTCATGAACCAAAGTGAATCCTATTTCATTGGGTGATATGTCGCGGAAAATAGTTCTGATTTTTGCCATTTTCATCACCAATAACTATTAAAATGTTTTACAATCTACAATTTGTGCCAAGAAATTCAATATTAGTCATGCGACCATGAGTCATAAATCTTTTTCCCAAATATCTTTCATATTATTTTTAAACCCGAATTCTACCTATCTACAATTATTTAATCACCGCAATATTTTAAACGATTCATGAGTTAAATTGTCTTAAGACTTTCTAGTTTTTCTTCTCT
>CAZFGR010000072.1:0-4549 GCA_964518475.1 uncultured Nitrososphaerota archaeon | reverse complement strand
TTAAGAATGTTAAAAGAGATAGTTGACGCGTATAAAATGGCCCAAGCCGCTGGAAAAATTCCTAACTAATAACATTAACAGAAGCTTCCAGTTGTATCTGATTAGAAGCCGTAAGGAGGGATGATGAAGATAGAGAGTGATATTCTCGGGGGATAATAGCACAAAGGGTGAATATTTGCGGTGGGAGATGATCTGATGCATTTAATATCTAAGAAGAAGTTGGCAGCAATACTCATCGCAGAATTTCTCTTATCTGTAGTGGTAAGGTCCATTAGGGAAGCAAAAATGTCTGATCGAGATCCTTGATATTTTAGAGAGGAACAATAGAGTATTATTATAGGGAATATATAGACTTATCTTTGCGATTATTAAAGGCTTGTTACCATCCTTGCTAAAAGGCAAATAATTCCACAGAAATCTACATGTATTTCATGACGGATTAATTGAATTCTCCGGAAACCAATGTATATTTTTATCTATTTGTAATCATTTTAGGGGGGGATTATGAGGATAATAGGGATCGATGCAGTAACCGCAGTAGATTTTTAAGATATTTAATTTTTTATACTCTTTTTCCTATCTATCAAAAATTTTTATTACTAATGCTTAAGTAATCTGGGATTTTTTCCCGGAGAATTGTGTGGTTTTTATTTATTATTGTTTCTTCTCATAGTATTACGTAGTGCTTTGAAATGCTTATGGTTGCTTTGGAGGGGTGGGGCTATTTGTGTTGAAGACTTGGTTGCTGTGGATGAGGTTGCTGATTTGTTGAAGAGGATGATAAAAGTAAAGTCTATTAAGAGTCAAGAGACACGTGTAGCGGAGATAATTATTGATGTCCTTGAGTCAGAGGGTATTTACTCTTATGAGTTGATTGAGAGCTCTCCTGGTAGGGGTAATTTAGTGATCTCCCTTAGGGGTAAGAGAGGTGAGGGATTTAACCTAATGATTATTGGTCACTTAGATGTAGTTCCTCCAGGGGATGGTTGGAGTGTTAATCCTTTCGGTGGTGTTGAGAAGAACGGATATATTTATGGTGGTGGGGCGATTGATGATAAGGGACAGATTGCCGCAATGACCTACTTAGCTGTTCTTCTCCATAGGATAAACTATGATTTTAAGGGGACTGTGAGGCTGCTAATGGTTGCTGATGAGGAGACTCAAGACCCTAGGCATGGCATAAGGTATCTGATTAGGGAGAGGAGGGATTTATTCAAGAGAGTGGATGGAGCTATCGGGGAATTGGGAGGGTTAGTGAATATCATGGGGGAGAAGAGGCAATTACTCATTTATGGTGAGAAGGGAGCAGTGACTCTTAGAATAAGAGCTCAAGGTGATAAGGGCCATGCTAGTCAGACCTATAAGATCAATAACGCTGTGAAGAACATTGCTGGGATTACTCTAAGGATTCCTGACGATTTCTTCTTCATATCAGAGCCAGTAAGAATGATGCTTAAGGATCTCTTAGGAGCTAAGAGTTTTTTGCTGACTAACCGTTTCCTAAACAAGATAGTGTTAAGAGGAATAAGGGATTTGTGGGCGGCAAGATTTCTGCATGCTCTTACTCACGTAACTATAGCGAAAACCGTGATACATGGCGGTGAGGCAGAGAATGTTTATCCCGGAGAAGCGGAACTCCTCCTTGACATACGATTCTTCCCCGAGCAAAATGATTTAGAGGAGATAATGAGAATCATAAAGAAGAGCATAGGGAAATACGAATATACAATAGAGAAGAAGAATTACATGCCCTCAACATATTCGCCAAGAAACACAGTGCTTTACAAAGCAGTAGAGAAAACAATAATTGATCTGGGCCGTAAACCCTTACCACTGATTCAAGTCGGTTCAAGCGATTCAGCATGGATAAGATCCCTAGGCATACCCACATATCATTTCATGACAACAAGCAAATCAATAGAACTTGGGAAAGTCCACGGTGCAGACGAGAGAATATGGAAAAAAAGATCTGATCGAAATCATAAAGGGATACTGGCAATTAATAAAGAACTTAGATCGCTTCTGAATTAGTCGATATAACAGTAACAACTAATTGATGCAAGAATCGTTCACTAAGGTAAAACATATTTTCCATATCGCAGTATTAATTATATTCCCAGCGCAAAACTCTGTAGCCTTATAGATACTCTACACATCTCTTTAATAATATCGAAGAAAAAATCTAATAATCTCTGAGAGAATTTTTTTAGCCATTAACTTTACTCCTTCTCTCATTATTATAATTAGCGCATTCTTAGGTGAGGAAAACCTTTTAAAAACATGTACTAACATGTTAATTCATGAAAAGAGGTGAGGAGCTTGAGTATTATTATCAAGACGATTAAAAAAGCTAGAAGAGGAGGTAAAAAAGCTTCGCATGTAGTTATTCCAATACCAAAGGAAAGTGGGTTAAGGCCGGGAGATGAAGTAATCGTAACTGTATATTCTGATGGGAGGATTCTCATTGAGAGAAAGGAGGAAGAAATTGTTGAAGATGAAATACTTAGGATCATTAGGGAAGGTGTAGAGGCAAAGGGTTTTGAAGGAGAAGGTTATAATGATATCATCAAGAAGGCGTATGAGTCATGGCAATAAGAGCTTTACTGGATGTAGGAATATTAGTGTTAGCGATTGAGAAGAATAATCCAGTTAGAGCCAAATACTTAGATATTTTAACTAAGAGCATTCGGGGAGAAATAATCTCTTACATTCCTTTCAATGTTATTCTAGGAACTTATCATGTATTAACCAGAGTTTTCAGAGCAAACAAACGAGAAGTTAGAAATAAGTTACTAACCCTAATGAGATGTAGAAAAATAAAATGGATAACAGATATAAGTTTTGACGAAGTAAAGCGTGCTATTGAATACGCTACAATCTATGATTTCGAGAGTTGGGACGGCCTAATATTAACACTCATGAGAGACTTTGACATCCCGGTCATATACACCATAGATGAAGATTTCCTAAAGGTAAAAGACATCGAAGTTCGAGGATTACTAACTCCGGAAGAGAAAGACGCACTAAACAATTACATAGAAGAGCTCAAAAAAGCCTACAAAATATAATAAGTAGTAGTCCCAGAATAAAGACACAAGAATTTACTGTATCTTGTATTGCTCTTTGAAGAGTAAGTATACACATAATGATTATTAGGTACTAGAGAGTTAGGAATCTTCGAGATCAAGCAGGGAGAGGAAACTCTGACCAGATCTCAGAAGCATGAGCTTCTAGTTTTCCACAATCTTAATGAGAGACTTTTGGACGTGTCTCACATTTGAATGCCGATAATATATTCAAAGCAGAGAGATACACACATAGTTATACGACCCAAAGAATAGGAAGCAAAAGCATTACCGCTAAAACCTGCAATCTACATAGAATAGGATACAATCATCTCTGAGGCCTCTACCCAAATTCCTCATGCTTAAATTCGAAATAACTAATTAATTATTGATTAAGAATGGTGATAATCAATGATTACGAAGAAAAAATTACCACTATTTTTTACTGTATTAGGGCTCTTAATTATATTGCCATTAGTAATATCACTTAATACAACATCTCCTCATAATTTCCACTTAATTTATAATATTAATGATAGTTGGTTACTTGGTTCTGAAATATGGATTAATGGTACTATTGAATTCCAAGCCACAATAAGTAATGATAAAGTTTATTATGAGGTTTCATGGAGAAACGCTACTCTCAATATCAGTGAGTTTGGTGAAACGTTTAAATTTAATGAGACCATTAAAATAGGCGCGGATTGGGATTGGTTTGAGATGCAGATATATAAGTATGCTCCCTGTTTATGCCCTCATTCAGACTTTATATTCGTACCAATATTTAATCCAGCAAAACTCATGAAAGCTCTCCAAAGCTTTGCAGCTCATCACAATGTCTCAGACGCATTAGTTGTCAGGAATGGCTCATACATCTATTTCGTTGGATATATAGAGACACTAGCCAGGGGATGCGATCCACATAGCTTAGTGGAGATAAGGATCCGCATGATCATTAATAAGTATGGTATTCCAATAATGATAGAGAATGAAGGCGTAAGAATGCTGCATCTTTTGAAAGAAGAGATCACATGAAAAATTATTTCACAAAAATTGTGAAATTTATTCAATTAGGATGACTCCTCACAATCCTTCCTTTTTAAACCAACCATCTCTTTCTTTTTTCCAACCTAATTTCATTAATTGGGCAAGTCTATCTTTTAGCTGTTTAATTATCCTTAGGTTGTCAATGAGAACTATTCCCTCATAAATAGCATCTAGCAACACGGTATTTTTCTCGAAATTCTCTAGCACCCATTCCTTCTCAAATAGATGTATTTCTGGTGCTATTAGATCTGATTTATAAGCTATTGAGAGTATATCCTCTAGGATTTCTATGCTCGCTTTCTCGAGAATAACTAATATATCAGTATCGCTTAAGGCGCTATAATCTCCTCTAGCCCTGCTACCAAACAGAATTATTGTAACATTATTATACTTCTCTTCAACCTCGGTAACAAATCGCTTAAGGTTCTTTCGCCAAT
>CAZFGR010000071.1:0-4900 GCA_964518475.1 uncultured Nitrososphaerota archaeon | reverse complement strand
CTATTTCCTTCATTCCTTCCCATTTCCTTAGTAGAGACAACTGGACTCTGGCGACATCCCCTGCGCCTATTAATTTTAGTGTTTCATTAGTCTTTTCGGTCAGTTTTTCGCTTAGATCTTTGAGAAGTCTCCATAGGCTATTAGTTGATAGAAGTTTTACGTTCGGAGGAAGACTTAGCTGTCTCAAAGGCCTCCCTCGTATTGTTATTTAAAAAGGTCACTAAGATCTATTGCAATTATTTTTCAACCATCATATTTGTTTAACTGATCCCTTAAGCATTCTTCTGCGTTGATGTGCTAAAATTTGATGATTGCGACAAATTATCGCTTTCTGTAAAAATCTTCAGGACTCTTGCTACATTATCAGTAATTTGCGACAATTTCTCTCTTAAGAAAATACTAAAATGAGTAACGGGTCTATGCAGTTGGATAAAGTCATCATACTTTTTAGTCAACTTTTCTTTATCAGTTTCTGGCATAATCATCATTAGTTTCTTGATTTTTCTCGTTACCTCATTTTCTACCCGATTTAGATATTTCACTAGGTTTTCGGCAGGTTCTATATTTTCTTCTCTTAAAAGTGTCCAAAATTGGTAAAACTCATCTATAAAATGCCTTAAATAGCAGTATTTTATCAGGTTATCCTCAATTTTCTCGAGAAAAATATTCACTATTATGTCCGTGCAACTTACAACGATGTTAAACGACGTATTAAGTGTTAAACGTGATATATCTTTCACATAACTCGCAGGTATAGCTCTAACTTGGTGAGCAACTACGAGATGTTGATATACATGAATTTCTCGTGCTGCTTTTATAGCTTTAAGAGCAGTTCCCAATTTTTTCAAGAAGTCCGCGTCTAAATTTAATGTGTTAATTACATCGGATATTATTTCTTCCTCAACTTCTTTTCCTGCAAGTTTATCGCATTTTAATAGCAATTCTATGAACTTGGCATGGCTTTTGAATTTCGGAGGTATTTTTAGAACATTGTTTACAAAATATTCTGTTAATTTTATTGAGGTATGCACTAGTGCTCTTAGTGAGTGCAATGCCGAGTAGTATGCGGCTTCTATAACCCAGCAATAAGCGCCTTTGTGGTAAAGTTCTTCGGCTAAAGAATAATCGTACCAAGCCGTTGTTAATTCAGAAAAAATGTTTTCTGATCGAACACCTTCCATGCGTAGTTTTCTTAATTCTTCATCAAGAGGTAACAATACCATTATCTACACCACACGGGATCTTTTGAAGGGGGTTTCATGGAGGCCATATTGGTGGATTTTGGGATCTTCTTATGACGCATGCCGCATGAAATGGGTCAATTAATGGTGGAGGTCCTCTTCTGGTGTTTGGGTCATATGGCAGATGCAAATATGGTATGTTATTCTGCTGAAGGTATGACAGGATAGAACTGGCTGGGTTTTGAGATAAAAGTACTACTCGAACGTCGTACGACAATCTGATTAGTATATCAATGTATTGAGTGGCTGGCCACGGTCTAAGCTCTTCAAGACCCAAGATTAAGGTGTCATGTGGTAGTGTTCTTATGTGCTTATAGGGTGCTTTGCTTAAAAACTGATTTGGTGGAACGTTGCGTTCTTGCGGGGACGTATGAATAACTAACGCATTAATTATGTTACCGAGTCTGTCGTACAACCGATATACTGGTGGCACACTACTTAAGGGTCCTCTTCTTGAAATAACATTTCCAACGCCTGTTAAGGCTCTTATCACTGAAGATTTTCCAGAATTCGGATTACTGATTACCATAATTGCTATCTTATGTCTAGGATGCTCATGTTTTGTCATTTCTCTCTCCTCATCCAATCATGTTTTCATCGGTATCACTGCTTACTTTCGTTAAATGATGACATTAAAGATATTGAATTTTTCTATGCAAAAGTTATTCTGAGGCTTAAAGGTAGGCACCAAAAACTGCGTGTTTTTGAGTATTAAGAACTATAGGAATACCTCTAAAGTTATAATTTTAATTTTATCATGATTAATTTCAAAAATTGCACCTTATCTCTGAAAATCCCCGAAAAGAAAACGTAATCACGCGGGGTATTGATGAGGTCTTGAGACTACTAATGGTACTGCGGAGAACATTCCTTGAGCGAAGATTGTTGATATTTCTCCCATCGCTAATATTGTTGTGGTCTTTCCGAGGGGGATATCTATGTCATTCATGTAGTTCCATCCCTTCAGAGTTCCACTAGCATCTCCCTGGTAGATCAATTTGGGATTGCACTCGGCGTATAGGACTTTAATATTATTTCTGATCGGTATAGGGTCTACTATTTCGGGAAGGTGTACATTTGCGATCCCCTTTTCTATATTTACATGATTGCTCAAGTCGTACCTGATACATAGGTTTCTATTTATTGAAAATGCGATTCCCAGCATTTATATCACCGACTTCGGGCGATATGAAATTTTATCGTGATATTTGATTGTATCGATAATTACATGCTCTTTAAAGAGAATTACCAGACATGATATCGCTAACTCCTGAGATTTGCATATTTTTGTAGTGTTTTCATCTCTCAATGGCACTATTTGAGCCATCACATATAATTTTTGGCTGAAGCATATCAGTATTTGTTTAAGATTCCTTAATTATCCAGAAATAATCTACGCAGTCAAGGTAATGGAAATTATTTTGTAGACTTGCTTTAGCAAACTGTTTTTATATAATATTATGATTTACCGAATTTTCTCGGCAAAATACTTTCACTCATCTCTCCATGTACAAAAAAATAAGACAAAATTTATATTATGCGAATCTATGTAATTTGCATGATAATAACAATCAAAGGTGACATCTTTTGTTTGAAAAGATAGAAATATCAACAGTTCTAGGAGCATTAGCCATCAGTGTGGCAATACTGGTGATGGTATCGGCGGGGTTCTTAGCAGTGGGGATGCCTCATGTATCCTGGTATATGGACAGATGGATAGCGGTAATTCTTTTTATTATCGTTCTTTACGTAATTTTAGATTTTATTGCTAAAAAGAGCAATCATCGATAATATTTGGAGGTGAAATGTGTGAGAAAGAAGAAGCATATAGAGGTAGGAATCAAAAATTTTGCGAAAGTGAAGTATGTTAGTAAGAAAGAACCTGTAACTCTAGAACCTGGTAGTTGTGCCATAATAGAGGAAGGAGGTTTTTTCCGTAAAAGATACGTAGTTTTCTGTAACAGGAATGGACGTGTTACCATTAAAAGATTTGAACGATCAGCGCGATCGAAAAGGTCAGTTGCTTCGTGTAAGAAAGTTTCTTGATGTTTTCAAGTTCCTGTCGAATTTTGGAAAGGCATTAGTTCTAGGTGGAGAGGTAGGAGAAGTAAAAAAAGAAAGCATGATTTCATTAGAACAGGGTCAAATTATTGGGATCGGTAGTATTTTATATTAAAGTTCGACTTTTCATGAGCGGGTGAGGTTATGAGAGATGCTTAGTAGGTGATTTACTTGAGAATGGAGCGCGTGAATAGGTTTGTCAGAGTATGCATAAAATTGGATGAATTGAGATTTGCGGGGACTATCGATTGGGACGGATTAGCTAAGAATATTTTTCACAATCCAAGACTTACTGCGTCGGATAGAGTGTTCTTATTTTGGTTATGTTCGATGATAGACCAGTTTTATCAGTATACACGGATATGGACAGTTGGAGAGGCGGCGATGCTGAAAATTATTGAAAGTCGACCGCGGGATTTGTCGGATTTAAGAGGAATAATTGTTGATGGTAAGATCATCTGGATCGGTGACGAACGCTTTATACTTGTGAGAGATGATCTTAAGAGAATTGAAAACACATTCAAGTTCTTATTCGGCTATAGTGAGATTGAGGGAGATCCCTCAATAAAGTTTGTGCACTTTTTGGGAGAGCTTATAGATAGATTGGGGGGAGCGGGTGGAACTTTGAGATTTGGTTATTATGTTAACAAGCATCTATGGCAAGGAGAGAAATACGAATCTATAGATGTGAATTTATCTGAGAGGGAGCTGAAAAGATTCTTAAAGTCAAGTAGGAAGAGGCTTTGGATGTTTATTATGTTTTTGAGAAGAGATCCTTCAATAATGCGAATTTTTCGGGACGCATTGATTGAAGTTTATGGTCAAGTGGGAGGTAACCAATTGTACAATATATGGGTTGACGAGGAAAAATTTAGCACGAAGGAACTAGAATTACCATCTGATATGTGGAATCAGAGGTTATTCGATGCATTATTGAGGGAAGTTATAGAGGGTAAGGTAAACGAAGCAAAGAAGGTTGCGCGGGAACTGGCAAAGGAATATAACATTTCACCAACAGTATTTGACGTGACATTCGAGTTAGGAGCGAATATATGTGTTAAACAGGAATGTTCAAAATGCCCGTTTGGAGATAATCAGTTATGTAGTAGGGCTGAAGGAGAAATCTGTCCACTAACAAATTGGCTATATCCGTATTATAGAAAAGATACGAGCGCGCCGGAGTTATTGTGCAAACCGCAAAATTGTCCGATAGGTCAAGATCTTGGCAAAAACTTATGTACAAGGGAAATAGATAAGACGATCACGCATTAATAGGCAAGGACTATTTTTGAGTTTCTGGTGAGGTAAGGAGAAAGTTAAAGGAGGCTGTAAGGACATATAGAAGGAAAAGAGAGTGGAGTAAACGATTTAGGAAGGTTGTGAGAACTTAGTTTTAATGAGATGTTGACAATACCATCATTACATTCGGACATTCGGTATGAAGATAAGGATCGCATTAATAGTACTTCTAGTACTTCTGAAACTTTCTGAGGAAGGGATATTTATGGTCTATTCCCTCATTCACGCCACCTCCCACCCTGCAGCGAAACGCGCACCGGCGGGCGACCGAAATACGGTACGGCGGGCGCAACCCTAAG
>CAZFGR010000070.1:0-4953 GCA_964518475.1 uncultured Nitrososphaerota archaeon | reverse complement strand
CATAGATATAATAGAGCAAAAACCAGCAATGGAAGAAGTTATAGTTCAATCGTCAAGCGGGGAAAATTATCTGGTTAAAGTTGAAGCAGAACTAAGCATGGTTTCAAGAAATATGAACTATAAAAATGAGTTTGAAGAACCCATATATTGGGCATCCTGGGTTAACAAATTTTCTTGGAGAAAATATGAAGGTGAAAAGTCTAAAGGAGGTGAATGACGTATGGCTACTTTGATAACTTTACCTTCGAAACCACACGCTGAAGACACAAGTGAGAGAGAAAAATGGGAGCAAGAAAATGATTCAACACATTTTAAGGTTGCTCTCCACGAGTATGGAGTCTCCTCATTAGCAGAAATTATTAGTACTATAGAACAATACTATCGGGAGAGCTTTCAAGCTAGTACGTTAGTTACGGAACTTATAAACATGCAATTTTCTACCACAGAACTTGGTATGATAGAATTGGAACATAAAATAACCATAAGTGAGCCTTTCAAGAAAAACTTCGATCCAATGATCATGATAAAATGCAGGCAAATTATTTCCGTTTTGGATCAATATTTTATGTTAAAAGGCATTGGTGATTCTCAATATTTTTTAGGTGTTCATGAACTAGGTGAGGACGAATACGTAGAAAAGGTACCATATATAGAGATTCGCGTGCCTGTTGATGGGGTTGATGAACTACTATGCATTTGGAAAGAAGCTATCGACTTCTTAAAGGAAGTTTACCCAGAAGAAGATCTTGGAAACGTTGATATATTTTTCACGAGGAAATAAGTTCATGCGCTTTAATCCCTTGGATTTTTTTAAATTGGCAAAATCTCTTTACCAAAGTCAGTTTTCATCCCTTTTAAAGGATGCGACGTTTAGAACTGTAATTGGGCGATTGTATTACAGCTGTTTTCTCACTTATAGAGAGTTATTACGACAGCTGATAAGAGATAGTAAGTATAATAAGGTTGCTCACTCCCGGGCCGCTCATCGTTGTGTGATAAGATTAATCAAGAAAATCGATATACGGCTGGGTAATTTTCTTTCTAGTTTACATCTAAAGAGATTGGATGCGGATTATGAACTCTCCAAATATGTAGATGAAAAGATGGTTGAAGAAAGCCTAGCAATTGCTGAACAATTATTAAGTAACATCTCGATTGAAAGTATCAAGCAAAATTATGAGCTGAAAAGAACTGATGTGCAAAGAATACTAGAAGAGATTTATACAGAATTATTTGCAAGAAGGTCTCTCAACGATAAAAACCATTAATAACGCTATTCAGCATCGATGTGCGATAAATGTCTTGTTCTGACTTTGGAGGCTTTGAGGGAGTTGGAGGAGGTTAAACGGCTTCAGGTTTTGGAGAGAACGCGTCTCTGCCTAAGGACTAATGGAGTAGATCTAAAAATATAGGTCTTTACTCAAAAACCTATTCACGAGGAACTATTCCAAGCTTTCCAGGCAGATAGACGAAAACACCCTGATCCTAAGAAGCGATCAAATCAGTCTCCCAACTGGAAGCATAACCCGAGAGTTCCTAATATGCGGAAAAAGAGTTGGCAGCTACTCCTTTTAAACACAAAAACAACACCATCTTTATTTAGATTGAATTTTCTCATAATGATAATTGATAACATCATTAAGTTTGTAGATATGTTTCACACCCAAAATGAAAGCTTTATCTTCGAGAGGAATGGAGATCTCGTGTCCGTGAGAGGTTACGTAGAACATCAAGTCATAAGGTATTTCAAGTTCATCTAATCTTTTCTTTTTTCTCGCCGCTTCAGATACTAGATTGTCAAGAGCATGTTGCCGAGTTACTTCTAGTATTATCAGCTTTCTATCCTTTGTTATTAGTGCAACATCTACTTGTGACCCTTTTTGCACACTATCTTTAATTCTGTGAAGCTTCTTATGGATTATCACTAGATCTACAAAATCTAACTTTGATGCTGCGAACCCTATAAGAAACTCATTTAACCAACTAGGATCCCTTAGTCCAGTATAGTCAGAGTAAACGAGTTTTCCAACTCTAAAGGGTAATTGTATTCTTAGTAAGTGTATTAATCCTGGACCGTGACATTTAGGACAACTAATATCAAGTCTGATTTCTTTTGGGTTTTCGATTAGACAGTGGTATGGATTATTATCTCCTTCACGATAAAAGCAATGCAGGCATAGTGTTTCAATTTGTAATTCTACTCGGCTTGCGAGTTTTCCAAGAGACTCACGAAATCTATCAAAATGGGTCCTATTCTTAATATCTAATAGTAATTTAAGCGTTTTAGAATTAGATTGGGCATTTTGAGCCAATTCAGTAAACTTTATGATCTGTTCTAATAATGTTAGCTCAGAAATTTTCGGGTAAATTTGAAGCCCTATTCTAAATATCTCAAAAAGTCTATCTCTTTTTTCTTCAAAAATCCTTTCTAGCGTTGTAGAGAACCTCTCTACGCTGCGAGATCTTATAGCATTCATTATTCTTGGGTCTGCAAATATGGTTCGACAGTATTTAAATAATGTTGAACGAACTAGGGTATTCAGTTCATCGTTAAGGCTATCGTATCTTTTCTTTGTGTTATTGCGAAGTTGTTTAATATCTTCTCTTTCTTCAAGAAAGTGCATAAGGTCGCAATCGTAATCGAGTAATATTGGTATCGTTAAAGAAATACGGTAATCATGACCTACTGAAAGACCGTATTCTGATCTGAAAAAGAATAAGCATCTAAGAATATCGTTACTTGCAACCTTTTCAACAAAATCGTAAATATCTGAAGTTTGGTCCGAAAATTGCTTGAATAGGTCATCTTGTTTACTTCTCGATATCTGTAACTCAATACCATCTCTTAATGTTAATTGCCTTTGAGCTTCAGGTAAAAATCCGATTAACTCCGCCATTCAACTTCGCCTTTTAACCTTTTAATGTTGATTCAAGATAGTCGCGCCCTAGGCTCGTAAGCGTTATCTTAATATCTTCATCATCTTCTTCATCTATGACTATTTGGAACTTTACTAAGTAAAAGGCTGCAAGCATTTGCAACCGAGCGATCAACAAATCTAAATCACCATCGAACATATCTTTTAACTTCTCATCTTGAATTACTTGAGACAATAACCTACCATCATTATTTCTTAGCATTTTTAACAGTTCAATTGTCTTATCGTCTAAAAGTCTATCAGACACGCTAAGCATCAGTGTATCTGAACGTTACCCTATTAAATAAATATTTATACATTTTTCTTGCCACTTTTCTTTCTCAATCATCTCTTGCTGTCGCTAAACCTCTTACCCGGCTTATCGCTCCGGTTCTTCCGAGTCTCCCAATAGTTCCTATTGGGAGATGATCTTCAGCGGGAGCCTATAGCACCTTCGTCATTAAAAGAGGCTGAGGAATGATGACTTTTGACTGAGGTCTGGCCATAGGATTCTGCTTAGGATATTTGCCCGTCTATGCCAAGACTCTGGGATACTACTACCTCAAAAATGGATGACGAACAGAAAATACGTCTATTGCTGTAACGCGACGAACGCTAAGGTTACTTACACAACTATAGGGGTCTGGGGGGAATAAATTCTATCATGTTTCATTTATTAGGATAATCCTCGTAGATCCTACGATCTAAAGTCGCTATAATCTTCAGTAACTGCTCAGGCTGACTAGTTGTTCTGGAGGCTTTAACTCCTCTAGAGCTAGCTGATATTTTGACTCATGTTTCTTCATCAGCCCTTTTAATTCCTTGTATAGGCTGTCGATAGCATTTTTAGCTTCATTTGCTCTTTCCAATATTTCTTGCCACGCGCGACTACTCCTAATCTCCTCTTGCTTTTCTTTTAATTCTTTTTCGAATTCATCAATAATCTGCTTGGCACCGTCGTATCTTTCTCCACTAATAAGAAACACTATTATGCCTTCGATTATTTCCTTCTCTGTAGCAGATAATCTTGCTGGCCGATTTTTCTCTTCCCATTCCTTTATCATATCTCTGCATCTTATCCTAAATTCTTCAGTGTCGATTTTTCTTGCAAGATTTTCTAAAGCATCATATAATTGTTTAAGCTTTTTCCTCACATTCTCACGCTTATCAATTGCCTCTGGACAAATCTCCTTAAGACGATCAAGAAGAACATGTTTTTCAAATTCATGTCCAGTAAATATACCTAATACTGACTCTATTTCGATTTTACGGCAACGCTTTTCATCTAAGAAGTAGCGTATTTCAAATCTTTTTTCGACTAGACGCTTTTTCCAATACTCCAATTGTCTTAACCAGTTGTATATGATCGCTCTATAAACTTCGACAATCCGCTTTCTCTCCCTCTCTTTTTCCTCAAGCTTTAAATGCTTATAGTGAATAATCGCCGTCCATATAGAAAGCGATATGGATATTACGGACAATATTATCGCTATAGCCGGTGAAAGATCTAACAATACTTCTAGTACTCCTATCATCTATTTGCGTCATCATATAAATTTAAAAAGTGTTTGCTGAATCTTTCCCTTTGCTCAAGACTTAACAGAAACGATATCAAATTTTCCGATACTCTGACCACCATGGCTCTTTGAATGTTTTGCATCAAGGGAATAAACCGCCTCTTACTCCACGACATAGAATTCTATCAACTCGCCTCGTTTAAGGGCAACTACTCTCGTCGTATCACTAAAGATGTCTAGAGTTACTTGGCCCTTAAGCCTCTTCAAGATCCGTGGAGATTCTCCTCTTGGGTCGACCCGAGCGAGTTTATAGAATTGCTTCCTCCTAGGGATCGTACGCAGTAAACATCCGCAGTAGGGGCATCTTCCTCCCAATGCTAATGCCTTCGGTATCCAACCGCAATTAGTACATAGGTATGCTCGATTGAATCGAGATTTCTCGCGTAGATTTTCCCCATCGTTCTCGCGCTCAAATTCTCCTGCAATAAGTTTCTCATAGCATTCAAGATGCGCGTAGAGTT
>CAZFGR010000069.1:0-4993 GCA_964518475.1 uncultured Nitrososphaerota archaeon | reverse complement strand
GATGTTAACTATTACTATGGTACTGTACCTCGAAATTTGAGAGGATTACGTCGAGCATTACGTGAGGAACTAAAAAAGGACGAGGATCTCTTGGTTTTCTTTATTTCTCGTGACTATACAACTTATCAAATGAAATTAGTTGGTATCTATTGTCATGCTAGATACCTGGGGTTAATCGATGCTAAAATTGATGCGAACTACAAGAATACCTTAGTGAATAATCTTGTTACTAAAGCGAATATAAGCACTAGTGCTAAGAACGCATTTATTACTGGGTTTACGAGCATAAGTATCATTTTTAAAGCTCCTAAAGAATATTCCCTAGTTCTCCCTGATAATGCTAAGGTGAATATTAATCAGAGAGAACTATTCGGAG
This sequence comes from uncultured Nitrososphaerota archaeon, assembly GCA_964518475.1. Lineage (GTDB taxonomy): Archaea > Asgardarchaeota > Njordarchaeia > Njordarchaeales > Njordarchaeaceae > Njordarchaeum. The sequence continues at coordinate 4,617 of CAZFGR010000069.1, read as the reverse complement.
TTTTCATAGGCGCCTACCTGGATGCTGAAGATGTTACTTATACTACTGATTATGATAAGCTCATTGCCGTACTCGATGAAATTAAGGAAAAACTTGATCCGGGGTTAGCTAAGAAGCTTGAATATATTATTGGCAAATTAAAAGAACTGAAAGAAAAAGTGCAACGGGAAATGCGAGAAAGAATTAGTGAACTAGAACAAAAACTTCTATTAAAGGAAATTATAGAATATCAGCAAATAACTAATGAAAGGGAATGCGCTGAAGCCCTTTGTGAAATCGCAGAGATCCTTGGATTTTACTGCGAAAGAGAATACACCAGGGGTACTTACAGAGTAGACGTGGTATGGAAGAGGGTAGAGATCGGGGAACCATTCATAATCTTTGAAATTATGCATAAGGGAGAAGCCGAGAAGGATGTATCATCATTAGAAGTAATGTGTGAGAAGATTATTCCAGGAGCACAACCTGTGTGGGTTGTTAATCCAGAAAGACTAGATGAAGCTCAAAGGATTCTCGAGAAGAGACTATTGGCGGGAAGAATTATCCTTATGAGTTTTGAAGATGTAGCTAAAATTTTAGCATACTTAAGGAAAGTTTCAGATATACTTTCGTCATACGATCTTAGCTATCTTCTCAAGTGTAATTGAAAGGAACATTGTATTCTTTGTTATCTAGCAAATCGTAAAGGTGAGACCATGGAGGTCATTATCTCTGATCAATTTAAGAGTAAAATAAAGAAACGCGATATCTTAACAAGTATTTCTCAGTCACCCTTTGCTTCTCTAGTTATAAAAAAGGCTAACGTAGCGATTGTTGATGGAACAACCCTAGATTCCATTTGTCCTCCTGAAAAGAAAAAATTTCTAGATCCAGAATGCGTGGTGAGGTACAAAAAACAATCCTTGGAGCAATAAAACTAGATATAAGGGGAAAAACATATTTAACAAGCGAGTCTCTTGAACAAGTTTGGGAAGTTCTGAGAAAATGTGAGCGCGAAATATGGACAATCTCCATAGCCCGTGGTTGTTATAAGAGAATAAATAGTATCGACCGAAATAAGCTAAAAAAGGAGTATAATCTTCAACTCTCCAATGGGCCTCATATATTCGTGGCATTTGATAGGGTTGAGGAATCAGCGAAAGAAATCAGCGAATATCTCGGAATCGATTCTTCTAGAAGTATAGGGGATATATTAACTATTACATTAGTACATGAGACATTTCACGTATTCACAGACTTAAATGGGAGAGAATATTTAGGAGAGCCCTGGTTTAGGATAATAGAGAAAAGTTTAGCAAACTATACTGCATATTTAGCGATAGAGAATACAAGTAAAGCAATTTTCTTACTTGATACTGAAAAACAACCAATGGAGTATAAATGCTGGAGTGCATGGAGGAACACGTCACAAGAAGAATTTTTCTGGATCAGTCTATCATGGGCTAGAAAGAATCCAAGCTATTTACTCTCTCCTATCTCATTCACTCCTTGGGGGTTAAGACCTTTAACCCTATATTATCTCTTGAAATCATATTTTACCATTGATCCCCCTGAAAAGCCATTGCAATTGATAGAAAGTCTTCATTTTATTTATCAACAATACGGTCTTACTGCTGAGATACTATTTAGTCTTGTGACTAAAAAACTATTACGGCGTCTAAGATCTTTAGAGGATTACTGGAAATTTTTTGCTTTAGGGATCTTGATGTCAACATTGTTTCTTATGTAATTCCCATTTTCCTAATATTTATTTCATACTCAACTGTTTCTGAGTTTTACTTAGTATAGTTATGGTTATCTAGAATTTATATCTTGACTCGTTATAAGCTAGAACATATTATAGGCACCTATGTATCCTCTTTTCATACGATACTCATAATAGTACTATAGGACAAAGTCTCTAACATGGATAAGATGCAAATACTGCTTATGTTAAGAACTGACATTTAGGGATAATCCTTAATTCGATTCCTATATGGTGATTTAAATAGCTTAGAGTTCTCATACGTACCTCTTATTATGAACGAGTTCTCCAATTATTAGACAGATAAGGTGCCTTAATATTTTCGGTTGAACTAATTTTTAAGTTTGATCTTAAATGAATGCTAATAGCATGTTATGGTTTCTCCAATCAACTTTTTCTTCCTGTTTAGTAGTTTAAGATCCCAGTTTTTATAAGAGGAGCCCGCCGAAAGATCTTCTATGAATTAATTTTTGGTGATTAATATGCGGTCAAGGTACTACTCTCCTCTAGCTATATTTGCTCTTCTAATGATTATTTGTACGTCCGTACTTGCTCAGACAGCTACTATTGATGAAATGATTCATCTGGATCCTCTATCCTATAAAGCCTATTTAATTAGAACATCTGCGAGCAATGTTATCTTGAAACTGGATATAGAGGTTCTGGATGGGGCCCCGATCGATGTGCTTGTTCTAGACGAGAACAATTACAGAATATTCCAGCAACAGATCAACCAAGGATATTATCAGGTGGATGTAATATTTGGTAGGCAAGACACATACTCTGTTAGAGCTTCTGTAACGCTTGGGAGTGTGGAAGATTATTATCTCGTGATCATAAATATGAAGTTATTAGAGAGTGCAAGAGTGCATATTAAGGCGGAGTTAGAGTCTCCATCAAGTTTGGGGGCCATAGTCTTATTAGTTTTAGTAGGAGTAATTGTTCTAGCAGTGCTCTATTGGAGGAAAATTAGGAAATAATTACTTCTCCTCACTTTTACTTTTTCCCAGCATATTTTTGAAGTATTTCGCGTAATTTGGTGGAAAGGAGAACCTTTTAGTAATTTCATAGCCACATGTTTTGCACTCATATGTTAGCTCATCTCCTACAAAATCCTCTTCAATAATCAATTTTTGAAGCTTAAACCTCATTTCACCACCGCATTTTGGGCAAGTCTTGGGCATCTGGTCATGCTCAGATGCAATAACTTTAAACGCTTCCCTTGTGAATTCTTCTATAAATGACTTAATCATATCCTCGTCATTATTCATATCATTCAATACTTTCACCTCCATATTATCAACTTCACCCCATGTATAAAAATATGAAGAAAATTATTTATCTGGATCTAAAAAGTTATTTTGGTGACTTCTCGTGGCCAAGATTTCTAATGCAACGAAAGTGTTAAGTGTTTTTTTAAAGTATCGTCGGAAAGAATTGTCTTGGAGCCAATTACTTCGGGAGACTGATCTTCCAAAGAGTAGCTTAAAGTATGCTCTTGATAAGATGTTAGAGCGTGGCATTATCACTAAGGTGCAAAAGAATGGGGATACATATTATAGGTTGAGTGAGATAGACGATGATACGATGAAAGCCTTTCTATCATCTTCTCAGTTTTTAGAATTGATTAGTGATCTCTTGAAAAAGCCGACTACTAAATATCATTACGTGCTTAGAGAAAGTATTTCTTCTTATTTTCTTGACGTCTTTGTAGATGCTTTGTTTGGCACGTATTGCTTGTTAAGAATAGAGAGAGCGAGAGATCCTTTATTATTAGATATTAAGAGGATATTATACAAGGCAAGGGCCGAATTCGAGTACTTCTTTTACACTATCTTTGAAAAAGCCGTTAAAGCGCTAATGGATATTATCTTTAAAACTTCAGAGAACTTAATCGCAGCGTTATATCTTATAGGAATAATGAATATGGATGATGAGCTTACTTTCACTTTCATGAACCGCAGATATTTGGAGAAATTCTTAGATGAAAAGGCTAGGGAAATACTTCATAGCTTTCTTACAAATGGACCGTCTGATAAAGCTGTGAATGAAGTATCTGAAATCTTAAAAGGGATCATTGCCGATACTTTTGGAGTTTTTAAAGAAATAGATGAGATCGTGGAGATCCAAAGAAACTACAGTGATGAAATAGACGAGAAGTATAAATTAGCTTTGGAGAGTAGAATACTTTCCTCAGATGATCCTAAAGCGATTATCGTCGTCTATAGAAGAGGAATTTTCTATATTGATAAAAAGAATCTGAAAACTAGTGGAAAAAAGATCCTGCATTTTGAGGATCATGCGAAACTCGGTAGTATCAAGTTCAATAAGTATGTTCTTGAGGATCTCCTCATAAGAATACATAAATTGCTTAGATTGAAGGCAAGCAAAACATTTCGGAGGTAGATGAAGAGGATGAGTAGGCGTTATGTAATAAAATACGAGTATCAAAAGGAACTACCATTTACAAGAAGTAGATTGAGAAATGATCTGAGTGGGGCTACGGGATACACAATAGAAACTTCCTTGAATCCTTTTCTCAGGGGTTATTTCTTGGACATGGATATGAAGAGTGAGAGATTGCCTCTACTGCTTAGTTTCGATGAGTTGTATAAAAACAGCCGAGAAAGTAGTGTTCTTTACATATGTGACGAATGCACAGTGTAATAAAGGTAAAATAGTGGTGATGAAGTATCCCTATCCAGCTTGCATATTGGAAGCAGAGGTCAGGTTCATCTTTAGTAACCCAATAAGAATAAAGGGGAGAGTATGTGAGAATCGGCAAGAATTGGTAAAAAATATGAGTTGGACGAAGCTAAATAATGTTTTGGAGAAATTGCAAGAATTTTCCGAAGAAGTATCAGATCCGAGAT
>CAZFGR010000068.1:0-5438 GCA_964518475.1 uncultured Nitrososphaerota archaeon | reverse complement strand
GTAAAAGAGGCTTAGCAACACTAAGGGTAATGGGCCATAGTCTCTTAGCAAAGCCCCCAGCCATTATAACTCCAATCATAGAAACACCAAGGAATAGTTGGCATATTATACAGATTCTATCTCGCAGTATAAAGATACCTTAAATATCCTTATTAAGAGAATAGCTAATGTATCTAAATGTCAATATCTTGGTAAGGAGGGATTGATATCGAATCTTTAAGATTCAGTATATTATATAGCAGGCCTGGATATGTTAAACTGTCGGATGGCACACTCATAACAATGAGAGTTGTTATCGTAGATATATTAGAAGGAGAAATAAAACCGGTAGGTCCAGATCTTCAAATTGGTTATAGAGTTCTCTTATCCGTTAAATCCCCAAAAGAACTGAAAGAGAGTGTTAAAGACGCGCCTCTTCCTCCTCGGGACGGATCTTATTTAAGAAATCTGAAGATATGGGAGATTATTAACATTACTGAAAAAAAGAATGCAATTGAGAGAATACTTTATAAAGCAAGTGATGAAAGGGATTATGAGATATCCGCTGAAGCGGAGGTAACGATTGTCGCAAGAACTCTGAAGTTTAGGGATATGAATTTTAATCCAATATACCACTTAAGATGGGCATTTTGTGCAAAAATCAACATAGCTAAGAAATAGGGTTAAATTTTATGTCGTGCAAAGGAATAATTCATCAAAAACCCAGAGCTCAGAGGCATTTTTTCTCCAGATTTGTAATGAGGAAAATATATGAAGTGATTTCTTTAATTGAATTAGAGACAACAATTCTGCAATATTATGCTTCAGGTAATTTTATCGAGGATAGGAGACATCCAGGAGTAGAGGGTCCTCGTTATCGATTTTATATTCCCAGAAAGAATAAGAAAATAATAGTTATTGCGGAAAAGACAAAATCTTGTCTATTATTAATCACTGTGTGGCCCGAGAACAGCGGATAGTTTCTTGATTATGTCTTTGTTAGTTAGTAGTAATTCAATATCAGCAAGCTTACCATCAATAAGAGTTATTAACACCAGCGCATCAGTTTCTAAAACCTCAACATTATCTCCATGAATATTAAAGTTAATAGTCAGAACACCAGTATCACTGATGAACTTGATAGATGCAGGAGAAAACTCCGCATAACTAACATCATCGTAATTACTCATATCCTCTCTTTTTTCTTCCTCTTTTTCCGCGCTTAATGACACGTTATTAATAGCTAAGTATCTTAAAACAGATGACATAGCCTTCGAGTCCTCATCAATAACCTCTTTCTTCTAATGAAACTATGAACTATGAATACAATACTGGATTAACCTATATAAAAAGTATGTTAGGAGTATGGAGAATTTCTTGAAGTAATGCGAATATTAAACGCAATTCGCTTTTTGAATATTAGGATTGCATCTTTATTAGGGTACATTAATTCCTATTTATCACTTTTAGGCCTTCCGATTTTCGTAAGCAGTTTTCCACCCGCTATCTGAGTATAGATCTGTTTTTCTTGACCGAAGCTATAGTAGCTTAGGATGTGTCAATATTATTGAGCTTTTTTCTTATAGCTAACTTTATAAGTTCTCCTGCTTCATTAATGAGCTTTTAGAATAACCTACTGGAATACTTTTTGCAATTCTTTTCGCAATTTTTATAAAGCTAAATATTCTCTCTATGAAGGCTCAGGATAACTAAGAATTTTTGGTTTTTGAACTTCATTTTTTTAATTGTTTTCTGTTTTATCTTCTCTAGTATTATGATGAGAAAGTCAAATGATAATTTCGGGTTTTCTATCTCTAACCTAGTAAGAAATTCCTTTACGCTTATGGAGAACTCGGATAGTAACAGTGTTTTTGGCATTCTTATATTCTTCCAATTTATCCAGCGGAATCATGCCTTCAGCTATCGCCGCTTTAACAATATGATTGTCCATCATGTGACTTTCAGATGGTAAGTTCAATACACCAGCTAATGCGATCTTCAGATTTAATTTCCTTATTATCATTCAGTATTAAGAAGCCGTTATATATTTGGAGTGGGTTCTCCTTATGTCCTCTAAATTAATACCAATGCTTTTCTAAAGAATTCTTTCGCTTTGAAAAGTCTCATCGGGTCTCCTTTTATCTAAATTTATCAAGATTCCAATGAGCCTTAGTCTTCTAGAAAGACGAGAAAGAACGCTAATATATTTTTACAAGATTAAGCAGATTTTTCCCTCGGCATGAGTTATCGCGATATTATCTGCTAATCCGAGATTCAACTTCTTGTTCAGTATCTTTAACCACCTCAACGTCTCTACGTCCTTCACATAGAATTATAGTGTCGAACTTATGTATCAGGTTACGGGCTAATTTCGTGAAACCTTCCTCATGAAGTTTTAATTGTCTCGCGAGTTTTCGCCCCTAATATTGAGCGTTAAAAAGATCTAAGAATCAAGGGTCTATTCCTAGATCTCTAATGATGTCCAAATCCATACTCTCTATTTTTTGAATCCAAGATACCGTTCTTCCGCTCTAGGAAGAAAATCTTTAACTCAATATTTTTCTCCTCAGCTATTTTTCTGATCAAACTAATTAACTCTAAGCTATGAGTTGTGATAAAGATTTGCAAATTATTGCTCTTAACAAGCTCTGAAACAAGCTCCAGTAGAGCATATAGCCCCGGGATATTGATGTATCTCAGGATCCTCTATCAAAACAATGGTGTTCTTTATAAGTAAAAGAACTGCCGTCAGTATAATTGCAATCCTAATACCATCCCTAAATAATCCAATCTAATAACAGTATCAGGCAATTTCAAAACTAAGTAATACCCTCCTGCCATGGGGATGTAAGTGAGATTCTCAGCTTTTTCTTCGTAATACTTCCTTAAAATCTCAATTATCTTTTTATCCAAACGCTTAGCAAGGATTTTCGGCCAGATATTCTGTTCTAAGAGCTGAGGTCGTCCAAGAGTTCTCTCATCAATAAGGATAATCTCATTAAGAAGCTCAATCTCATCCCTTAATGCTCTAGAAAAATCTCTCTTAAGGGGATAGAGCTTGTTAATGTTCTCATATCGATATTCAATAGCTGAGCAGTACAATAATTGAAATGCGTATATCCAGGGTTTTCTCTGGTAACTATCCAGATCTTATCTATTCTCATCCATAGTCTTCCAGGCATTGCTTGCTGGTAAGGGAGCTCAAGGCTCATTTTCTTCTCCTGTGAAAGATAGCGTTAATTGAATGGGATGATGCGTATCAAAACCATCCTATAGGGCCTCCTCGCGCGCTTTTATATTTCGATTTGTTCTCATATTAATTACTACGTCGATTTTTCTCTTTGAGGTTAAGGAATCAATCTCATTGATAAAAGACGATGCTAAGGATATTGCGTCAAGAAGCGTAGATTTACCACTACCGTTTCGACCTATGAATATGTTAATATCAGAGAAACCCTCAACAGCTTCCTCTTGTGCCTCGAAATTTTCTAATAGAGACGCCACTAAGCTTAGAGCTTTGACTCTTCATTATACTCCACTCAGATAGAAACGTCTTCATCTCAATAATTACGGCAGAAACGGGGATAACAATTTCCGTGATATCCCGTATTATGAACACGATAATGCTTAATGCATATATTAAGCAGGAGAAAGTAACAATCAAAAAGGAAGAGCCTAAATTTATTGCATGATAATAGATTTTCTTTTAGAGAGCATCATAATATCGCATTGGTTTGTCTCAGAGAGTGATTAGTGTGGTTATTGATGTAAGTATTAGGAATTACCGGTGCATAGAGTCGATAAAACTGAATGTTTCAAAAGTGAATGTCTTTATAGGAAAGAACAGCTCGGGGAAATCAAGCGTGATGCATGCTTTATATATTTTTGCAAAAGTTAGTTTCGGACATGATTTAAACGATATACTTTATAATTTGTATGGAGAAGCGCCTAATAATGTTATTAGAAGTGATGGGAATAAATTTTTCTCTCCAATAGAAATATCCGTGGATGATAGTACTCTTATAGCCAAGCTTGACGAGAATGGAAAAAATCTCAAAATTGAAAAGAAGCCAGAGCGTATTTGGTCTGATGCAGTATTACTGCCTTCAAGACGCGTCGGTTTATTTATAACATCCAACTTTATTTCAAGATTGTTAAGAGAGGTTGCGGGAGAAGAAAAAGAAGCTATCTCTTTTTTTGCTGGTCTTTTTAAGCCGTTGCAAATGATCTTAGAAAAGTCTCCTCTAGTGCCTCCTCTTTCCCTCTTTATAGGGGATTATTATAGGACCCTAACTGGAATTAAGGAGTTTCCTAAAAGTACAATTGAGAGTTCGCTGGGAAGGGTAATTATGAAGATCTCTCCATTAATTTGGCTCTTTGAATATGTTTTTCGAGACCCATTTTTACCAAATTTATCAAAGCCTATTGAGAGCGCACCCGAAGGAGCTATTGATTATATGCTCATTAGGCAGATGGTAGAGAGAGCAGAGAGAGGAAGCCTAATTGTTATTGAGGAGCCAGAGAATAATAAAAATCCATTATTTCAAATAGAATTAATAAATTTTCTAGTATCTAAAACACTAGAAAGAGACTTAACATTATTGATATCAACCCATTCAGAGATAATACCATTAACTTTAGCAAAACTTGTTGAGGAGAAAATAATAAGCAACGAAGATGTGAGGATTTATTATCTGCATAGAGATAAGGAGAATCCATGGACAAAGGTAAAAGAAATAAAAATATATAAGGACGGCTCAATGGATGAGCTTCCAGATTCGATTGAAGTGACCATACGCCTTTTCTAGCTTGGAGGAATCATGATGAGAATAGGTCTGGTTATTGATACTGGTTATATCCCTAGTACTAAGAATCTACATATTTTTCTCAAGGAACTATGCAAAAAAGCGGAAGTTATACTGTTTCTATCAAAGAAATTATTAAAAGAATATGAGGGTCGCGGAGTTTTTTCGCGTTTTGAGCAACAATTAGAGTATAAGATTAAGAGATTAAGAAAGTACTGCAAAGAAATACGAATTCACAAACAGCGTTTCTCCTTATATATTCATATCATTGAGAGAAGCAAACTAGTGGAATACGAACAGATGCTTTATCAAGCGATAAAAGGGCCGCTTAAAAAAGATATTAAGGTCTTTGAATTAGTATGCTTTGCGGCTCGGAGAACCGATAAAGCTTTTTTGCTCACACTAGATCAGGAAATATTGAGGAAAGGATATGACATCTTGCGACGAGTGTTTTCGCCAGATTATGAAAAAATAGCAATAGTGAGTAATATTGAGTTTCTCTTGGAATCGATATGATTAAAGAGTAGGTGCACTAATCTTTTATCTGTGGTATAACGTCTGGGTTCTTTTCGTACAGCTTCTTATAGTATTCGGCTGTGATCCTTATTCCTGTCAGTAAGTCGGTTTCTGCTTTAAATCCCAGTATCTTCTCGG
>CAZFGR010000067.1:0-5530 GCA_964518475.1 uncultured Nitrososphaerota archaeon | reverse complement strand
TATGTTTATCGTCCCGATCCCGTTACTATGGCTCAGATCAGGAGAATGAGCGAGCTCTTCGGTTTCGAGAATACAAGTAATATCTATCTAATCTTTAATAGTCCTGCTAAGCCTCTTGATCCTGCTTCGTCCCCTCATGTTGTGGGCTGGACTAGGGCTTATCTTGGTGATATCATTTATGAGGGTCACTTGTTGGAGCTTCTTAATGGTCAGCCGGATATTCGTGGTCGTATCTATGATTTGGATGGTAAAACTGTTGTTATTGGTGATCGGTTGTACTATATGACTTCTTTGGAGCTTTCGCTCTGTGAAGAGGTGGCTGAGGGAGTCTACATCCTCCGTCCAAGGAATTATAGCTTTGAGATTCTGGAGAATCTTCTCCTGAGTAATTATAGATTGTTTTCTGATTTCAATGTCTCACCGCAGAATTGGCATATTATTACACGGACTCTTAAGGTTGACTTGAACTATCTTAATGAAAATGGATCTCTATCGCTACTAATTAATGTTCATAAGGGTTCGAGGGGATGGTTCACGATTGAGAAATATTTTAAGCCAGGTCTTGATCCTAGCATGTTCCAAAGTGTAATTATAGTCTTTGAAAGCTTTTTAGTCATGAATGCTACTTTGCTTCTTGAAGTTTATTATGAAAACGGGGCTGTGAGAGGCAGGAGAATTCATGACGTATTCGGAAAATATTTCTTAATAGCTCCTATTCTTAGAGAGAGTGGGCATATTGTGAAGATTAGATTTGCTATTTGGGCCGAAACTCCATTGCCAAGCTCAGCAACTGTAGCGTTGAGGTATATGGTGCTTATTTGATGGGGGTTACTAACGTTTATAATACTGCTTAGGTTAAGAAGGTATATTCCGGGTTTTATCTCTGTGGCTTTTATTAGAAAATTTTCCTCTCTGCTTCTATTTATTAATGTCTCTATCACTACTATGTATTTCAACTCCCTAAACTCTCTCGTATTGGATGCAAAATATTCTAGGAATTCGCTTATTGTGCCAAAATATACATTCTCACCTACAATTGCGTAAGCTAGATATGGACTAATGTTCCTAAATTTTTCTCTATGCACTACTAGTTCTATTGTCTTATTATTGAAGCCAAATAGTTCTCTTACTCGCCACAGATCTGAGTATACATGGGCATCAAAAAATTTGAACTGAGGCACATACCCATTCATTATAGCTGTTCCAGAGAGGGAGACCCCTACCATTAATAGTATGCATACTACTGCTACGATTTTTTTAATAGAGAATAGCGCTTTAATTCTCTTCTCTAATAGCTTTGTTAACCCATATGCCCCTATTATTGGTAATGGGGAGTATAAAACTACTCTGTATGCCTGCTCATATCCCAATATGATCGCAAAAACCGTTATCAGAAAGCTATAAAAGAAGATCTCTAGTATCAAAAAGTTTCTTCTCTCATCTTCTTTTTCCGTAATTATCAGACATGTTCCAATTATGGATAAGATCAAGAGTATTAAGGATTCTCTTAGGAGGGGCCACAAGTACTTGGTGTAGAAAGTAAGCACGTAAATCGGTCTTAATGGATGAACCTCTAAGCTCAGTCGTTTAAGTAGTAGTAATATTTTCTCCATCTTTATATATAGATACCCACACACTACTATGAGTATAACTACTATACTGATTATTGCTTCTTTTCTTAATAAAGTGCTTAGAAATGCTCTTCCCTTTTCCCTAGATTCCTTCATGATTCTTAATGCTGTGATAATTATTAGAAAAATAAAGAATAAGACGAAGGAGGGCATATGGACGAGAGGTAGAAGGACTAATAGAAAAACTAGTTTTAGCTTATACTTTGTCGTGCCTTCTGTGTTTTTAAAGAATTTTGTGAGTAGGGCGAAAAGTTGTGTTAATATGCCAATGGCAAGCAATTGTCCGAAAAGATCATATGATAGTCTTATGAATTGGTAGGATAACGCATATAGAGACGCGGCAAGGAAGGATATATTTTCTGTGAGAATATCTCTGAGAGCCGAATATACTAATAAGACAGAAAGAATACCGAATATGTATGGGAGCACTATTGCTGTGGCAATAATGTCTTGATTCAGTAGTAAGTACGCAAATGCTGTTATTATGGTAGGAATTATATGCGTTATTTTTGATAAATTAGCAAGAGGGTCTTGGAGAAGAAGCTCCGCACTAAGTACATAAGACATTGTATCAAATCCTTGCGGCGAGAAACAGTGCATATAACGTATGCTGATAACTATGATCACTAGGATCATTAGCAGGAAGATGTTGAGGTATGTTACCCTATTTGCTTTCTCTACGTGGATTTGTTTTTGATTATCTGCTATCTTATCAATTTTTTCTAAGAAACTGAGAAAAAAGGATGCCTTTCTTTCCTCTGGGACATGCTCAGTCTTTATTGATGGCAAAGTAAATGTCCTTATCGCTTCTATTCCCACTATGCCAAGCCCTATCAAAAAACTTGATGCAATAAATACGGCCTTTAGGCTTGTAGCTGTGAGATCGTAACTGTAGAGCTTTATAAGGGATGGTTCTGTAAATCTCTTTAGAAAAAGATATGAGAGAAGAGCTATTAGGGCTCCTCCGTAAATACTGTAGTTCATGAAGGAGAGACTCTTCCTCATTTTTTATTCCCTTTCTTGAATTAACTTCTTTATCATTAGTGCTGGTATTAGTGATCGCTTCTCCAGTGCGTCGGTTTTTTGATTTAGCATTTCTGATATTTGCGTGGAATGCTTTATTATCCACATTACCTTATCCACGAATTTTTGAACGCTTTTCCTATTTAACCTGAATATGTCAAAAACAAGATCTTTTAAATTCAGCATCTTTGCAATTCCGTGGAACTTTGGTTGATATGCAAGCATGATAATGGGTTTAGCTAGTATTGATGCAAATATTGCTGAATGCATTCTACTCGCAATTAAGAGGTTTACTTCATTGAGAATAGCAAATAGTTCTTCTGGCTCTAGATCCTTATCTATTAAGAGAATGTTTTCTAGTTTGTACTTTTTACGGAGAATCGTAACTATCAATTTTATTAGTAAAATTTCGTAGTCATTCGTGTTCTGGGGAAGAACGACATAGTAAAACCGTAGATTCTCCGATTTTCCCTTCCTATTTAATTCGCTGAGACAAGAGCCTAAGAAGTCAATATATTTTAAGAAGTAATGTACTCCCTTATGAAGCACATAATACCCAACTAAAGTGATACCTATGATATAATGTCCTACACGTAACCGTGATAGCTTCGTAAGAAACTTGTTTATCCGTTCTTTCTTCGCACCACTCCTGAGATACTTTTTGATGTAACTCTTTATGGAAAAAGTCGCGTCAGTAGCCAGAATCACTCTATTATCTCTTAAGAAACGTAATGAAATTTCTTCTCGTACAGTAATAATACTCGCTCTACGCACAACAGCTTTAGTAAATCTGGCCCAAATATTTGACTTAAAAGGCCCTATAGACTGATTATATATCACTAGCGGTTTTCTAAGAAGGATAGCCAGCACTAAAGGCAATAGGTTAATCAGTAAGATAGGAGGATAATCGTCATGAAGGAATCCCCCCGGGGAGCTAATTATTACGTCAGAAGAAAAGAGCAATGCGACATTGAGACGAACATTATTGAGAAAATTGTGATACTCTTCGCTGTTCTCTGGTATTTTTCGCAATAGAGGAAACAGAAGAGCCAAGAAGAAAAGGGCGAAGAATAGGATTATTCCTTTAGCCGTATGCTTGATTACTATTGATGCTCTCTTTCGAGTTTCGCTTGCAAATAAACTCCTTATCACTTTTATATTTCTAAACCTCCCGAAATAATCTTTATCGCGATAAGGCGTTAGCGATTCAAGATATATCTGAATATCACGATTCTTAAAGACTCTCTGTAATGCTAGAATAAGACCGAGCCTATTCGTCACGTCTCCTTTATTATACCAATCATTGGCATTCACAATAAAAAATCTTATTTTCTTCATAAATCTCAGCTCTCTTAGTTTTCTATCAGGTATTTCCCAGCTTACTAATCCCGAAATATTAAGCGATGTCATGAACCATAACGATAGGTTAAATGTTCGATTGGGATGTGTTTCCCAATATTTCTCAGATATAGCTTTAATATTGCTCTTGCTCTTCTATGAGCATTTTCAACTATTTTTTGTAACATATCTGTCTGCTTCTGATGTAAATGTAATACGCGTAAAATTGCCTCAACTAGAGCTTGAGGATCATCCTTTTTAGTAATCAGGCCATATTTATCATTCTTTACTAAGAGTGGCATGCTACCTACAGGTGTTACTATCACTAACCTCTTACAAAGTGCGGCCTCTAAGAGAACAGCTGGCATTCCTTCAGTTCGAGAGGGTATTACAATTACATCGACTTGATTATACCATTTGGGCATTTCCTTATAATCGACCATGCCAATATAGATTATGCGGGCATCTTTCTCAGCTAGCTCTTTTATTTTTTGCTGAAATAGTCCATGGCCAATAATATAAAACTTGAAATTTAGATCTTTGTAATGCTCAGTTACTATATTCAGCGCCTTAATAAGGACATCAATTCCCTTTTCTCTTTCTAAGCGACCAACATAGAGAAACTTAACTGTTTTATCTGTGAGAATTTCTCGTTTGCAAGTAAAATTCTCTGGATCTACGTAAGTTGGTAAGAAATAAGTCCTTTTTGCAATTCTCCGCGCGTTCTTATAAACGTCCACGAGATTTGTAGCGACATTGTCAGCACTTGCTAGTATCCTATTATAAATAAAGAGAAGAAGCTTTTCTACTATTGGAAGTATCCTTATTTTGTATTTCTGCCTTATAGCCTCGATTTCATCCCCTACTATATAAACTGAGAAAGGTATCTTCCTTAACTTGCTAATTATGTAAGCTACTATGCCCCAAATTATAACGTTCTCTGCCCTTATATAACTTATATCATGTTCCTTAACTAGCTTACTGATGAAAATAATGATGCCTAGGAAATTCCTGATTAGATCGAGAAAATCTTTCGCAAAATTTTCGAATTTGAGTTGGAGAGGATAAGCATAAATAAAAAAATTCTCCCGAAACTTTCTTTTTAGTATCGTCTTTCTGGAAGTAAACGCCAAAAATACGACCTTTCTTAACCTTTTTGCTATTTGAAGGGCTTCATAAAAACCGCTACCATGAATTTTTTTCAGAGATTTGAATTTCATTTGGTTGAGAATTAGAAGAGACATTCTTTCACCATTAATTATTAAACGATTAAATGTTTTTTAGCAATTTAGTTAATGTCTCTGTTGCCCTATCCCAATTATATTTTTCTTTTATTATTCTTAGAGAATTATTCGCATATTCATAGTATGTGTCCTCGTCTTGTAGCAGTTGATTGATTGCTTCCGCGAAGTTTTCTGGGTTATCATCTGTGAGGATTCCTATTTTTTCTCTTCTTATCACTTCGCACCATTCCCCTATATTGTTTGCTACTACTGGGAGACCTACTGATAAGTAATCATAAAGCTTTACTGGTGGTC
>CAZFGR010000066.1:0-5557 GCA_964518475.1 uncultured Nitrososphaerota archaeon | reverse complement strand
CTTCTAATATTCTTCTTAAATTTTCATCATGATATATTATGATGGGTGACTTCGGGGATAGAAAGGTTACTCCAGCCTCTTGCCAATTAAGCACTTTTTTCAAATTTTCCTGATTATCAAATAACGTGAAGTAAATGATATAATCCGAAAAGATTCTGTTAGTGATTCCTTTTATAAGATCAATCGTAGGTGTAACAACTATTGTTATAGTTTTTTGTTCGCCATCTGCGAGTAAAGTGAGTTGATGAATTGTGAAAAAGTCTTCATCTAGTAATAATGAGTATTCGACATTAGTGGAGTATTCCTTAATATAGTTAATAATGGCCTTTTCCGTTGTTGCTTTGAGATCATCAATTATCTTAGAGAATACTACTTTAAGGGCATTATAAAGAATCTGTTTATGTCTGGGTGAGAGAATAGCGGCGATTTTTTCGCTCATTCCTATTAGTTCCCCAAAATATTTGACCAGCATTAAATCTCTTTGAGGAAGTTTTATGCAACCTTTTTCGGAACATGCTAGCAGAAAAAGAGCTCTTATAGTATTCATAGCCCTCAAGTCATAGAGTCTTTGAATTCTCTTCTTTATGCTTTCTTCGTCTATTTTAGTGATATCCCGTTTGATTATAGGTTCTATTAATTTAGTCAATTGTTCTCTGATTTTAATGTCCTTGAGATATTTATGAAATATATACTCATCACACGAATACTCGTGCTTACTATGAAGCCAGTATAACTTACTGACTAAGCCAGCCTCTATAGCCAAGTTTATTATGTCTTCGAATGTGAGGGCTGGATTTATTACTTTGCACCGTGCCTCTACAATGTTCATGTCTTCTTTGTGGAACCAGTATCCGCTGGCACAAAAGCTATTCTCGATCCATTCTTCTTCATATAGGTATATTAAATAAGCTAAAATCTTCCTTTCAGTCTCCCCATAGCCTTCCAGTCTCTTCAGGAAATTGCTAATAAACACTTCGTAAATTCCCACATTTCGCATTTCTTCCCAAATGTATCTCCATACATCGTATAAGTCATAGTAGCCAGTTGATATCCAGTTCTCAATTATTCCATCAAAAAAAGTTCTTAACTTATCGACAATAGCAGAGAAATCTCCCTTATATCTAATTCTTAAATTTGATTTTATTCGTTCGTAGTTTTTATCTAATGCATACCCAGCTGTTTTTGAAGTCGGATTAAGACTGAACTGATATAGCGCATCCAACATGATTATGTTTTCTTTATTTTCTTCAATGAAGACTCTTATAATATC
Source organism: uncultured Nitrososphaerota archaeon (assembly GCA_964518475.1). Lineage (GTDB taxonomy): Archaea > Asgardarchaeota > Njordarchaeia > Njordarchaeales > Njordarchaeaceae > Njordarchaeum. Next base: position 4,287 of record CAZFGR010000066.1, on the reverse strand, counting down.
TCGCAAATCAGTAATTCGTTCAATGGGCCTTCTCTTTTCATCTATAATTAATCCTCGCACTTCTACGGGTTTTGATAGAGATCGTCTCTCATGGAGACTTATAATCTCTTCAAGCTTTTTGAGATTAGAAGAGAAGTACTCTTGAAGTTCTATGGGAATTTTCTCAGTTGCTAATTTAGATTTAATAGTGTTTAGAGTATCTTTTAAGATTCTTATATCTTCGTCATTAGCTTCTAGTAGGATCATATCTATATTGCATTTACTTATTAGAATGTGCATTAACAAGATAATCAAGAATACATCGCTATTAATTTTAAATTTTTTATTTCGCATTTCCTCTGGAGTAAGACCTAATAAATCAGCAATAATTTTCCAATTAGGTTCTCTTATTAATTTGAGACTTTCATGCATTTTTTGAAATATTCTCTCAAAATATGGAAAATTCTGCAGAAACTCTCTAAGATAATCTATTGAATCGCATTTTCTCTCCAAGAGTTTATCCATTTTTTCCAAATATTTTGCACCAATAATTTTTATAAGTTGTTTTGTTGCATCGTCTTTTGAAATTCTCAAAGCCATACTAATGCCAGAGATAATAGGAGATATGAATTGGATATACGGCTCAACCATGGTCTTCTCCTCACAAACCCTAAGAGTATTCTTTTTGCTGTATCATAAGACCTTTATTTTCATTGCTCTTTCCACCTCTTTTAAACCTTTTTAAGATTTCTCTAACCTTAATAGAGATAGATTTGACAAAACTTGCTGAAGCAAAAATTTATTAAAGTGATAGTGAACTATTCCTCTTGCAACTCTATTTTCTCGTTTGGAGATGGCGGCGCTATTCTCCCTAGTATTTCTTCGACTAGTCCACTGCTCTTAATCCTAATCATGTAGTCTAGGCACCATCTCTCTTCCTCTGATTTGGTTAGATATCTCTTATAGCACTGAAGAATATTTAACGAGCCTATGTAGATTATATCATCAATAATCGCCAATTTGTAATGCATTTTTGGCCGAGAATAAACATTAAAATTCTCCCTTACTAACGCTCTTATGGCTCTTGCTGCTTTTTCATCACTTTCTTCTAATGGTCTAGTAACAATAGAGATTTTCTTGGGATCAATTTTATGGGTCTTAACATCGATTATGAAATTGTTGACAGCTTCCTCGTTGAGGTAAGGGGAGAAGATAAGGGCCCCTTCCCGCATATTCTTTAGATCCTCTAAGAATTTCGCCTCGAAAGCCTCCGTTTTAAGAGCCTCGCTCCAAGTAGCAGGCGAGTAGATATCAACCAATGCCTTTAAAGCAATTTCCTTAACTCGTTTAGCCACAATTCCTTTTTCTAGCCATTTTCTAATTATACCCACAACCAATCAACCCCTTATGCAATTGCATAAGGGGATCTAAAACGCACAATGATGATAATTTAGCGAGTGTTTCTTTATCAATCTATAAGGAGTTATCAGCTAATAATTAGTGATGTAAAATTTAAATTTTGTTTCATCATTTTCCATAAGTATGATGATCATAATTTCATTTATGGTGATATTATGAAAGCTGACTGGGAAAAAATACTGAAGAAAAAAATTGTCAGAAAAACGGTTGCTATTCACCCCATTGTGGATTATTATATTAGGTTGACTATGAGTATTTTGACACAGCTACTGGCCTCCGAAGGTATTGATGTTGATGTATCGTACTCGGTCGCATTGAATTGGATGTTACTATGGATCATATTGGCTGTAGGTAGCAGGGGAAAAACGCACGATCCGGATGTTCTGGATGCTTTGTTTGATTTTCTTTATGATAGGAAAACTATAGAAAAGCTGAATCTCGAGGAAATGCAAGCTAAGTTTAGGGAGAGGGTTATTGAAGAAGCAGCTCGGATGTTAAAAAAAGTGTCAAGAGCTAGAGAGTAGGTGTATAGTATGCCGTCTTGGCGTATGCATGTAACGTGGGAGAACAAGATATTAGGTTTTTCAATGCTTATGGTTGACGAGTTTATTGATTTTCCGAAAGATTACTTAGACACCGCACGTGTAAAAGAAGCTGTTATATCTTGTGTGGGAGATCTAGGGAAACTGGATTATTATGTAAAATGCATGAGTATGCATGATGCTTGGCGAGAGGCTGGCTGCGTTTTCTATTACTACATTCTTAAGAAATACGGATTAAGAGGCTTAAGGGTCGCTGTTCTTCACGCCATTATGGATTTACTGGCTATGAATATCTCTTCTATTGGTGTCGCTGATATAGTTACTTTTGATCATGTTGATAGTTTCTTTGATACTATTGCGAGATACGATTTTATCCCTAGTGACTTATTATTTTTAAGAAAAGCTGTAAAGAATAATCTGACTAATATAGTAGAGGACATAATGCGAGAAAAGAACCTTTTCAAATTCCTAGGTAAAATAGATCCGAGGAGCGTAGTGAAAATAACTGTTTATTATAATCCAGCTGTATGGAGTATTAATGACTCTGATATACAAAAGGGGTTAGAGGAATATTACAGGAAGATCTATGGTGACAGTAATATCGCGAAATTGCTTGTAAGTAGTATTAAAGACCATTACAAGAGACTTGCAGAAGGCTTTCATAGAATAAAAGCACTACTAAGAGAGGCATCAAATCTCGATGTTGAGGTAGAATACGTAAATATACTTGACCTAGAACCAGAAGAGGCTGAAAGAATCGTGGTTAAAACCTGGGAAATAGCATTAATGACCAGGGTAAGTACGAAGTATAGCAATAAACACAATGTTGCAGAATTTGACATGGATCATAGAGTCTTAGATCTCCCGGATGGATACTTGCTAATAGTCAAGTACAGGGATGGGAGCGAAATGTTTTATCCCCACTATATAAAAAGATCTGGCATAAGCAAGAGAATAAAGGTTAGTGCCGAAGATTTTTTGGCATCATTATTACTTGGTTAAGAACGAGACTTCTACTCTATGGACTCAAAACTGATGGATTACTTGATTCGCCATAAAGGTGGCTATATGTTTAAGGATGAGCGTGAATTAACAAATCATATAATCAGAGAGATAATACTGACCGTGGGGGTTAAAAGAGCTATTAAAGGAGACGTAATCTCTAAAAAGCCGTTTAAAGATTTTCTCCAAACGTACTTTAATATGTATGCACCAGAGTTACTAGCTAAACCAGATATTGTGATGGTATTCGAGGATGTTACTAGGGGTACTGATGACTGGTTTCTGGTGAGTGTAGAACTAAAATACTTCAAAGCGAATGATAGGCTTAATAAAAGATTAAGGAAAGCGTTTAGAGAGATAGGCCAACCTCTAAGATATCACCTCTACGGTTTCGACGCAACGATTCTATGGCATATATTCGAGGAAAATATAGATATCGAAATTATACAATCCTATAGTAACCTGATATCAGAGATTATAGAGAGGCTTAGGCTTCCTATTGTTTATTTTTCAACGAGGATAACAAAGAAGGAGAAAGACAATCTATACTTCCTGGTGATTAAGCCCACAAAAGTGGACTCTCCAAAAGACATTAACTATATTGTTACTTGGATGCTTAACTTAACGAGAAATACTAGAAATCCGCTATTGCCTCAAGATAAAGAAGTTGAAAAGCGGAGAAGAGTTTTAAAGACTGTATTAGGAATTCCATAAAACGCAAGACTCTCTCGTGTGATCGATCACTCATAGATGTAACTTCAGTAAGAACTTTCTTACAAGGAAGAAATGAATTAATTACAAGAGAGGTCAGAAATGCAAACTTGCTCGAATTTATTAGGTAGAGGGGGAGGATAGTTTATAACTTAAAAGGATTGTTCTGTTTAGGTTTTGGATCGTGTTTTTAGTTTTTCCGCAACTTTAATGAGGCCTCTTTTGGATGCGTCCCATATTTCGATGCCAATTATGTTTTGGTTCTCGTCGAACTGAATGACTATGTCGTTGTCTAAGAGTATCTCGTCATGTAATTTCCCCTCAGCGATTTTGATTACTAGTATGTCTGCTTCTGGGTCGTACCAAATAATATCCTCTCTGTCGGGGTTCATATCTATCTGCCTGATCTCTTTCTTCTCTTAATAGTCTCATCCATTTTCTAGAAAAATTAGTTGCGGTAAGGTTATCATCTTTTAATTGTTTTCTCAACTCTGTTTCTCTTTCCTTATTATCATAATCATACTGTTGGTTTTACTCACACTATTTGGAAAGTGCGCGCTCCTTTTCTATACTAATAAAAAATTGAGTACTTCCACAAAAATCCTACGAGCAGGGATAAAACTAATTGATAGGA
>CAZFGR010000065.1:0-5637 GCA_964518475.1 uncultured Nitrososphaerota archaeon | reverse complement strand
ACTTCTTCATCTTTTTGTATAATTCCTCGGGCAGAGATAATGTAATGTTAGGCATGTTAATCACTATAGTGCATCCACATAATTATGTGAATACACATACATTTTAAAATTTTTAGAAATGGAGTAGGATTGTAGGGGAACCTATATAGTTTATTGTTCTATATTCTTCCTTTAGCTTTCTCAATTCTTCATCATCTTTCAATGTTTTACCCTGTACTGTTTTGTTGTACCTTTTTTAGTAATTTTTCTGAATGCATACGAAGATGGTGGACTTTGAGAAAATGATAGCAAGTTTCCTTAACAAGAAAATGTTACTGAACTCACTAAGTGTTATTGCAAGATGATTTGCTAGAAACACTTTATCTTATGTGCTGTAAGAAGTAATAGGAGTAGATATTGGATTCTTATGGTAGGATTCGGCTTACTTTGAGCATTGCTAGGAGGAGAATGCGGACGTCGCGGACGTCTTCTATTCCTGTTTCATCGATTATTGAGGATAGTAATCGTACTATTATTGCTATTTTATCTCGATCTGTTTTTGTGCCTTTGAGTTTCTTTGTTAATATTCTTGATAGGCCTTTTAGGTTTATTGCCATGGTTTCTGTTGTGAGAATATTGTTTGTTTCTTCCATGTTGAGATATGCTGCTGGGTATCTTATGATTTCTCTTGCGTTACTTACTGCCTCTAATAATCTGAGAGTTCTGTATTTACTGGTGAGTAATTTGTGTGTGATAACTCCAATCGTTTCGAAATACTCTAATATTTTTGCTTTAGCATCCTCAGAGAACATTTTTGCACATGGTGTAAGTGGATAAAGGCGGAGCGCGCTAATTAATGGTAGTAGCACCATTAAAATGGCTAAGAGTAGTAAATCATGCAGAGGCATGATAACTCTTAGGGGATTCTTCTTAGTCAGGTATGTATAAGTGATCACAAAAACGGCGACGAGAACTCCAATAATGTCTATTGATAAAGGAAAACTAATTATAGCGTATAATGTTTTTCTTCTTTCCCTCACAAGCGCTTTGTGGTTTCTAAAAATTTTTCTAATAAAGCTATTGGTTTTTTCTGGCGGTATGAGGATACCCCCAAATAGTAACAGTGTATGGCTTCCAATTATGACAGTTACGGCATCTGATTGTTCTCCTAGGTAATTTATTGGGAAAATGAGTATACGTAAAAATACAGTAACAAAGAAGAAGACGAAGAGGTAGCCAAGTAGTTTATCGCTTCTTTCCCATGCCACAATGTTGTATTTTTTGATCGCGCTAAGAAACCACGTATAAATCGTTACTATTACAATGCTTGCACAATAAGAGAACATGAGAACATAATCGAATACATTAAATGTTACGAATGTTACTTGCTCTGCCAATTTTTATCACTTGTTCATGCAATTCATAGCTTTAATAGATCTATGAAAAAATTTTATTTTACAATAAATAAAAATTAGGGAATAGGATAGCTATGTTACTTGCCTTTTTCTCATGAAAAATACTACTCCAACTATTGCTGCGACTATTACGATGCCTATTCCCCCGTACATCATTTCTCTTAACCAACTCACTGTGTAGGAGTACTCACTGGAAATAACCGAGTTCCCAAGCTTGTCTACTGCAATAATCTTGAACACTATTCTGGTTCCAGCAGCATGACCCGGTATTCTTGCAGAATAGGTATCGCTGCTAATCTCCTGCATTGTTATGTTATGCCAGGTAGCCCCATTATCACTACTATAAATCAAGATAACAGCCTTTACCCCACTTACCTCGTCGGCAACTCGAGCACGCACCTCGACTTCCTGTCCACTCATGGGATTTTCCTCATACTCGACACTTAGGATCTCTGGCGGCGTATTGTCAACGTATATGGTGATTGCCGAGTCCCTTAAGTTGCCCACTAAGTCGTACGCTACGACCTTTATAGTGTGTGCACCATCGGACAGTTTTGTGGTGTCTAGTAGGTATTCGTAGGGGGTCTCATAATCTGTATAAGCAAGCTTTCCATCAATATAGAACTCTACCTTCGAGACACCACTATGGACGTCTGTAGCGAGAACTTCTACCTTTATGATTCCTCTTACATACGCATTTTCTACCGGGGATAGTATTTCTAGTTGTGGTGGTACACCCTCTCTTAGCGAATACACTTCTAATGCCGCTGATGAAGTGATATTGATGAAAAAGAACTCGTACCAAGTGTCTTGATTAATATCAGCAGCCCAGGGTAAGACGTTCCAAGGTCCCCACTCTATATCCGCTGGACAATCGGTTATATCCGAGACGGGTTCTAGGGTATTGTCAAATAGTTGTGGTTCTTCAAGGAACCTAAATGCTAAAACTTCTGATAAGCCATCTCTATCAACATCAAGTGGAAATGCTTGATAGTAATACTCCTCATCAATAAGATAAGAGATCGCGTTGCCCGTTGTTATGTTTAGGATTATGATGTCTCCATCAGCAAGAACCAAAACCTCAGGGTTTGGGCTACTGTCGAAATTCGATAAATAGATTCTTTCATAGTATTCCACTTGATAGGTCCACTTCACACTCTCATTGAATATGTTTACAACTCTGTACGCACCAGGGTCACTAACGTAGTCATAGAACAATATGTACTTATCGTTATAGACTATTGTCTCTGTTTCAATCCAAGAACTGGTGAGTATCAAATAATTTTCCACTACTAGGTTTATGGGATCTACAAATGTGATTGATGAGCCATACCTATAAAATACTGCAACCTTATAGTAACTAGTCAAGCTCCAGTTACCCACAGCAAGAGCGTATGGCCAAGCCATGTCAGGAATTCTTAACCATTGGTATGTAACTTGGTCTGCTGGTGTGTTAATGTCAGTGATCCATATTTTCCAGTAGTAGAGTCCCAACCCGAAAACATCTGTGTATAAGAATTGTGATATGATGAATAATTCTATGAGAGTGTCATTATCAATATCCCATAAGGGAGCCCCTAAGATTGGTTCTGAGAAATTGTATTTCCATAATAAGTCGCCCGAAGTTCCGCTATAGACGTAAGTTACATTGGCACAGTTTATTATTACCTCGCTTACCTCGTCATTATTCAAGTCATGGACAAGTACTTGTTCGGGTTTATACTCAAATTGGTGCGACCACTCCGTGCTCAGGGTTTTTCCATCTATGAGAGATACTGTATAGAAATACTTCCCCGTGGTAACATCGTACTCCTTAGACTTTACCAGAATACCTGTCTGGGAGAGAACAATATCCAATATGTCCTCCGAGGCTGTATAAGCGGTGCCCAGTTTGACTACTCTGTATACGGGGGCAATAACGTACTCTGAGGATCCAGTAACTGAAGTGGCTAGGTTAAGCATCGATTCCCAATCCTGGGTATATGCTTTATTCACTGCGAGATTCTTCTGCTCTGGTGCATTACTTATTAACAAACTATATGGCGTAATTAGGCTGAATGTTATTATTAAACATGTTAGGAGAGAGCCCCACGTCTTGCTCAAGAACCCACACCTTAATTACAACACATGAACATATAGCATTAGTCACAACTACCTGTTGCGATGAGAAAAAAGCAGTGTTACGGAAATGATGATAGCAAACATAACTAGTTATTCAGAATATCCAGAAAACGATCTTTGATTAAATCTCTTTACTAACCAAGAATTAAATTTTAATGAGTCGAATGATTGTATAGAGAAAGAAATATCTATTATTAATAATACCTGAGAAAAATTTCCTTCTTATTGACGAGCCTAAATAATTAAGATCAGTGGTCAAATTGCGCCAACACGGGGTGATTAGTAATAACATGATCTGTAAATTAGAAGTTGATAATGAATCAGTTGCAGATGCTTTTGAGCGTTTTATAAGAGAAAATAAAATTCTCCCCCTAATCATTCGCGTTAGTGCTACCTTATGGTACTTGGGACGTGAGGACTTGTTAACAACGAGTGGAATTGGCAAAATAATTAATAATGTTCTCGGCAAGAGTGATGAGGATAAAGTAGATCCTGGAGCGAGGATTAGAGTATATCTCTCGGACAGGTATAGACAGAAAACACTGACTAAACTGCTAGAAAAAATGAGAGTAAGGACTGAGATGGATACTTCGGACGCAATTCCAGATAAGGATCTGAATTTTTTCATTGATATTAGGGAAGAAGGGAGAGCCAAGAAGCTTATTCCTAGGTGGTTAGGAGTTAATATAGTGATAAGAGAGAGCGGAGAGGAACGTAATATTATTTTTATTGATGAAGAAATTATATCGAAGGTTATTACAAATTACGGCACAAGCTTGCTCGTAGACATCATTATGCTCTACTACTATGCTTTTCGAAAATCAATCGAAGGTTTTAATAGGATAGTTCCTCCAGACAACATTAGAATTCGCTACTTTGAATTCTTGTCTGGGAAGCGAAAGAATACTAAAGGACTCATAGATGATATTCTCAAGGCAGTCAACAATATTGAAGACATATTTTATAACCGAGTAGAATATGTTAGAAAATTCTCCGAACAGTACCTGGAGATATTCCGAGCCTTCAGACAAATTCTGGAGAGAAAACTACCTAAAATATTAAAAGGAGATCCGAGAGCTATTTTAGATCAAGCATTATCTCCATACAAAGTTAAGATTTTAAGAGAATTGCTTGAAAATGCACTCAGAGAAATCTCTCGAAGATACATGCCAGAATCACGCTATCTCGACTTATTAAACGCCTCACTAGAATGGTTATACTCCCTATACTCTCTCAATATTCAGAAAGACATGATAGATCGTGTTAAAGAGCACATAAGTTCTCTGATGGATGAATTAAAAATAGAGCCAATATCCTCTATAATTCTGAGCAGATTTTCTTACGCATTCGATATTTATTCAAAGATGCATGAAAAAAGAACTCTTGGTGAAAGGAAGAAGCTTTTTGAAGAGTTAGTTAGAGTTCTAGGAGGGTGTGGAGATCCCCTTGAGGATCCAGGGTTGCTTATAATCTTAACAGCCGCTCTTTATGAATTTGTTCTGAAATATTTTTATCCACTAAATTACGAAACCTTATTAGATTTATTGCTGAGAAACACTAAAACTCCATACACTTCCCTTTTAGAGGAACTCTTCGAAGTGTATAGTAATTTAGAAGAATGGCTAAGTAAACTTGGATTACTCACCAAACTAAGTGACATAATAGAGAAGATTAAACAACCAATAATCATCCGTAGCCTAACTTACTTAATCATAGGAAAACGTTACGGAAGCATCGCTGGTGACAAAAACAAGGTGCTTGAGGAAAAAGCGAAAGAAATGATTAATGATCTAAAAAATCGTAAGTTAAGAAAGGTCTTTCATTGTTTACTATTTAGTAAATCACCAATCCCTGTAAAGAAACTGATGAGAGATCTAGACTATTCAAACGAAATACCTTTAGTGGACGGTGAAAAAGCAACTATCCAGCACTTCCTATTAGATACTGCCTTTTCAGCAACGTTAATCGCAACAAAACAAACTAATTTGTAGTAACACAAAATCTCATAAAATAGCTTGGAAATTTTTGAGGAAATTAGTTTCTAGAGATTTTTATTGCTTCTCCCTTTACTTTTGCGGTGGGGTCAAGCTCTATTTTATCCAAGTAATATACATTCCCGTGA
>CAZFGR010000064.1:0-5725 GCA_964518475.1 uncultured Nitrososphaerota archaeon | reverse complement strand
TATGTTTATCGTCCCGATCCCGTTACTATGGCTCAGATCAGGAAAATGAGCGAGCTCTTCGGTTTCGAAAACGCGAGTAACATCTATCTGATCTACAATAGTCCCGCTAAGCCTCTTGATCCGCTTTCTTCACCTCATGTAGTTGGTTGGGTTCGTGCTTATCTGGGAGATATTATTTATGAAGGGCACTTGTTAGAGCTTCTTAATGGTCAGCCAGATATTCGGGGTCGTGTCTATGATCTGTGTAACAAGACTATTGTTCTTGGTGATAAGCTCTATAAAATGACTTCTTTAGAGTTTTCCCTGTGTGAGGAGATTGCTGATGGGATCTATATTCTGCGTCCTGGTAACTACAGTTTTGATGCTCTGGAAAAGATTTTATTGACGAAGTACCGTATGCTTTACGATTTTTATATTTCTGGGGAGGATTGGCATCTTATCACTAATACGCTTAATGCCAGTTTGATGTATGTTAGGGAAAATACGGGCTATAAGCTTATTCTGAGGATTAGTAAAGGAGCTACTGGGTGGTTTACTCTTGAGAGATTCTTTGAACCTGTCCTAAATTCTACTGATTTGCAGAGTGTGATTATACGTCTTAGAGGCGTTGCTATTAATGTAACGTTATTGCTTGAGGTATACTATGAGAATGGGAAGGTTAAGGGAAGGACTCTAGAGAATGTTTGTAATGATGCATGGTTAATTGCGCCAGTACTTAGTGACGAAGGGGGTATTGTGAAAATTAGGCTGGGGATATTGGTCAAGAATCCATTAGCAGATATGGTTGTTTTAGTTCTAAAATATATGGTTCTCCTCTAGGATATTCAGAACTGCTTTAAAATTTATTGCGGTCTTACGAAGACTTTTCTTCTTTAGAATCTATGATTGGGGATGTTATCTAAGGAGAGTTTTAAGTGAAATAATTAATGATACCTTCGTTGCATTTTTAGGTCATAATGTTGCAGGGATAGTATGGTGTTGATTAGTGCTGGGAGAGCTTGAAGATTGGGACAGAAAATGAGAGAAGAGAAGTTCAAAATAAAGCTTAATCAAAGAGTAAAAGTTTAATTAGTTTGGAATGCCATGGTAGAGATTTCTCAATACTGAGTATTGTATTTTATAGATTCCTCGATATACTTGCGTCCCATGTTTTATTACTATCTCGGGTATTTCCCCGTATATATGTGTGGCTAGGATTAAGGTAATATTATCACTTACTTCTACTTTTCTTCCAAAAATATCGGTTCGATTTTTCAAAAGCATTTCGAGGGATCCTAAGAAAATGTTTTCACCTATTATAGCGTATGCCCACCAATAACTTCCTTTGTATCCCGTATAAACTAATACTAGTATAGACTTATTTTCGAAGCCGAAGGTGTCTCTTATATAGTACAATTGTTCAATTGATTGCTCGGGCGGATAATAAACATACTGTGGTATATATGCCTTGGAGAGTACTCCTACAAACATTGTTATGACAAGAGAGTTAATAAGAACTGCTCCAATTATTTTCTTCTTCTTATTTTGAACATTAAGACATATTTTCCGCAGAACATAGTATAACCCCGCGCCACTATATATTCCTAAAGGAATATAAAGCAGGAATCTATAAGATTGGACATAGCCAGTGATAAGAGTCACGACGATTATGTAGAGAAACCATGTTAGAAATATGTGACTGTATTCATATCGCTCTACCGCCATGAATAATACTCCAATGATCGAGAGTAGCCATACGAGAGCGATCTCCTGTCTTACAAACCAGTACCAATACTTGGTCGAAAAAGAGAAGAGGTGAAACTCTTCTGGGATAACTTTCCATAATAACCAGTATATCTCTCCGTGAAACATAATGAAAGACCAAAAAATAATTATCAGGAAAGAAATTACTCCAAAAATTGCCTTTTTTCCAAATGCCTTTTTATGCGTTGTAAAAATTAAATACGATATATATAACGTGACGAAAAAGAGGTATGGGAGAAGAAAAATAATCGTATGCATATGAGAAAAAAGAATTGCGAACACCAAAACAATTAAACTGACTTGAGACCTAGCATTAATTCTTCCTAATTTAATCTCATCTTCTATAATTCTATTAACCAAGGCAAGAAGTAGTATTAGTAAGCTGATCCCTAGTGTCTGTCCAAATAAGTCATAGGTGAGTCTTATAAAGAAGAAAGATAGAGGCGTGGCTAGTGCGCAAAGCGAGGACAACAAAGAATCCTTGGTCGCGATATTTACACTAATGTAAGTTAATATAGTATAGATTGATGCAAAAATAAAAGGCAGGAGAATTCCAGTAAGGAATAGGGATCTATTACATAACCTATATATTACGTAGGTGATTATGTAAGGTATTACCTTGGTTGTTGTGAAAACATATTCGTATTTTCCTAAGTCCAATAACTCTGCATGGTAGATATAAGCGGCTGTATCGAAACCTTGCGGAGATAAGGCCGCATAAAATCTTTTCCATACAACTATCCACGACAATATTAATGAACAGAGAAGGATTATATAGGAATACGTTCTTGTTTTCTCATCTCTACCAATAAGTAATATTTGAGGAGAGCTCTCGCGTTTAGCGACTTTTCCTACTATAAGAGAGAGTATAAGAGCTATAATTAATAGGTAAAAAAGAATTCCAGAGATGTTCGTTACGAATATTACCATAGACTTCACTTCCTAATCATTCGAATTACCATAAAAACGGTGTGATCAAAATAACTGATTTGGATCAGCTTAGTGTCATTTATACCTAGCTAATTACTATATGCTAACTTGAAGACTCTATACTCCTTTTTGTATATCACTTCTTGAGAGAGATTTCTCTTCACGAATTCCACCGCATTCTTCGATAGTTCATAATAAAAGCTTTGATCAGCCATCAATCTAAGAACAGCTCTTCTTATCGCTTTTGGATTATCTGGAGGTACCAGAATTCCATTATAACTATCGCGTACAAACTCGGGTATTCCACACACACGTGTAGCTATGACGGGAAGACCAACAGCCATTGCTTCACACATGGCAACTCCTTGGGATTCTTGTCTACTTGGTGCAATAAATATTCCATGACTCGCTATAAACTTAGGCAAATCTTCACGTTTAACATATCTTGTTACAAATTTTACTGGTGCTTTACATTTTTTTGCAAGCTTATATAAAAAATCCCTCATACTTCCACGACCTAATATCGTGAGAGAAGCAGATCTAAGTTTAGCGAATGCTTTTATTGCTATATCTAATCCATAACGCCATTCCATTGATCTAATAGCGAGAGCTTTATTTATATTACTCGGATCTATTCTTTGAGGTTTGAATAATTCTGTATCGATAGGGTTTGGAATAACGAATGTGAATGGATGTTTAAGACGCGTGTATCTTTGTGACATTTCCTTAGTCCAGTTAGCTACATATACTACCGCTTTTGACATGGAGAGAAGATGCCGGAGAAGCATGCATTTTATTACATCAATCGGGATGCTTACTATTTTATTAGCGATGTTTTTTATTCCGAATGGAGGAAAGAAATTGTGGAAAGCCCTGATTAACGTCTCAGAGCCATGAAGCCAAGTTACAATCGGGTATTCTAGGTTCTCCAGATATTTTACCCATGCTTTTAATGATTTACTCTTTGGGAAATACTTTAACCACCATCCACTAGGAGCATGAATAACCACTATGTCTGGGTCAAAATTTTTTGCTACTATTTGAAGCTGAGCAAATGGTTTTTTTATAACGTTAATCCCATCATATGTATATGCTCTTTCTTTCTCCGAGGGAACAAATACCAAGACTTTATGCCCATATCTCTGATAAATTTTACAACGATTGTGAACAAATGCCATAGCATGGGGTCTTTTTTCATCAGGATAGGTCCAACTAATGATAAGGAGCCTCATAATGAGGTCACCAATTAATTTTGCACAACATAAAAATCTCTTAACCTATCGATGAGAATGCATCATCTGTTTGACCGCTACCGTATATAGCTTATACATTATTCTGAGATATCTTTCACTCAATTTTCTGGTAAAATTTACTGCGTTAATAGCAAGTCGTTTTCTCAATTTTTCATCATCTAAAAGTCTCATTATGGCTCTAGCAATAGCATCTGAGTTTTTTTCAACTAGTATTCCATTTTCAAAATTTTTTACTGGCCCTGTTGTTGTAATCACTGGTACGCCACAAGCCATAGCTTCTAATAATGCTGCAGAAGGACCTTCTACTAGGGATGGGAAAATAAAGATATCTGCACAATTATAATAGTTTGATAATTCTCGTATGTCTTTTCTTCCCAATAGTTTTATGGGTAAGTTCTTCTTTTCTATATTTTCTCTAATGTAATCATACATGCTACCGTAACCGATAATCCATACCTCGAAATCATTCCGTCTCTTATTTATCTTTTCTATAGCTTCAATTAGTAACTCTATACCCTTTTCCTTTTCAAGACGACCAACAAAAAGTATGATGTATTTTTCTTTCCTAAGTCTGCATGGTCTAGGGTAAAACATGTTTGTATCAACATAATTTGCCTTCAAAAAAACGTATATTCTTGGTTTTTTTGATAATATCAGATGAGAGCTCTCAGGAGAGATATTTATTACGACAGACGCTCCTCTTACAACTACATATGCTAGGATGTTGAATATAATGGATACTATTTTCGACAAATATTGAAGCCATGCCATCTTTATTTCTAATACTTTTAGTTCTGGTCCTGCGATCCAAAGAATATATGGAATCTTCTTATACTTACTAATTAGGAACGCTGGAAAGCCTAAGAGCAAAATATTTTCGACTTTTATCAAATTTATCTTCTCCTGCTCTATCAATTTCTTAATGTGAAAAAATGTTAGGATATATTCCCTTACGATGTCTAGTAGCGTACTCAATATTCCCTTAAATCCGGGTCTTATTTTCGGTTTAGTTGTGGGGAGGCAATATATGATGAACTTTCCATTATTGTAAATGAACCGTTTATGCATTTTCTTGTCTGGAAAAGCTATGAATACCACTTTTTCTAGAAAATTAGATAGCCGATAACTTTCGAAGATACCCTTTCCTAGCATTTTTACTCGATTTTTTTCAATAGTAAGTTCCATTTGACTAATTACACACAATCGAGTTTTCCTTAGAACTTCGAACAATTTTTAACACCCAATGAATGGCTATGTTCTAGATTTAGTGTATTCAGGAGCACTTAAATATCTAAATGATGATCTCGTTTCGCTTTTTAGTCTCTTTCCTTAGCTTGAAGCTAACCTCTTTAGTACTCTTCCCAGAGACAACAGTGTGAGGAAGATTGCTCTCAGTGCATGAGTTTAATAAACTGACTTAGAAGAAGTTTAATAAGCTAAGAAGAGAAAGGGAAGAGTCAATGCTCACTAGGATGGGTATCTAGTTATCTATTATTTAATAGTTTCATTTTATTACTCGATATGCTTTTACAATATCTTTTTTATCAGTAAGGTTAATGGTTCTGTAGCTTTATCCCAGTTATATTTTTCTTTTATTGCTCTTAGAGCGTTGTTCGCATATTTATAATAGAGATCTTTATCTTGAATTAATTGGTAGATTCCCTCAGCGAAACTTTCTGGGTCATCATCCGTAGTCACACCAATTTTCTCCCTTTTTATGACCTCGCTCCAACCTCCGATATAATTTGCTACTACTGGGAGACCTACTGATAAGTAATCATAAAGCTTTACTGGTGGTC
>CAZFGR010000063.1:0-5785 GCA_964518475.1 uncultured Nitrososphaerota archaeon | reverse complement strand
GGGAGAATGAGGAGCTTGCGAAGGCTACTATTAAGCAGTCGTCGTGGTTGGCGAAATATATTTGGGATAGGAAGAGAGATGTTTTGAGACGGAGGGGGATTACGTGGCAGATGTTGATGAGCGCTGTTAGGAATTCCTATCCCCTAGCCTTGTCTTGGATACTTGATAGGTTCTCCTGGAAGGATCTATTGGAATTCATCGAGAAGCAACTGGATCAGATGGTAGTAATTTATGTAAGGGAATAAAATTGCTCCAAGTGAGGAGAGGGTACGTCTTCGTTGACGGTGGTTATCTAAGAAACGCTATTCTGAGAGATTTAATGAACCGTCGGGATATCTCTGATGATTCCGTATTATTTTCTACCTTCATTAGATTATTCGGTGAGAAGTACTGGAACTCTTTCAGCGACATACTGGTTAGTAGGATTCTATACTATGACGCAATAATTCCCTCTGATAAGGATCCAAATAAACACAGTCAAATGCGCAAATTCTTCGACGAGTTAAGATTTCAACTAGACCATTTCGACGTAAAACTCGGTGATCTTATCCCAACAGAAAAAGGTTATCGGCAAAAAGGCGTGGATGTCCTAATCTCGGTTGATATGACCATTAAAGCTTTCCTTAACCACTATGATGTAGCAATCCTCGTCGCGGGAGATAGAGACTTTGTCCCCGCAGTAAGCGCTGTCCGCGAATTCACGGGGAAAACTGTCTATTGCATCTATGCGTACAATCACATAGCAGAAGAACTTCTAAGAGTCGTAGACGTCTCTATGCCCGTAGTTAAAACTGATTTAGACGAAATCTCAGCAAAAATAAAGTGAAATAAAGATACCCTACTAATCAAACCAATCTTTTCTCAAGATTTTGGATTCAAAAGCCTCATTTAATCATGAGAATCGTTGTACTCCTCCTATATATGAGGGTGCCTTTGGAAGTAGTCTTTGTTCTAAATAAAAGGTTTTAGCCAAGTATTACTTAGATATTATTCCCTATATTTGTATCTTGAAAATTTCTTCAGGATTTCGTTTGGTACTGGGTTGATATATTGTAATTTGGTGGCTTTGCATAATTTTTCAAAATCTGTGTCTGTCGTTATTATCCCGGCTGCCTTAGTTTTCATTGCCAATACGATATACGTTACGTCGTAAACATCATGGCTTAATTCATCGGCTTTTTTAAAGGCTACTAAGATATCCTTCTTTTCTAGTGAAACTAATTTTACTACTGGAAGATTTATGAAGGATTCTATAGCTTCCCTAGCCTCTCTCTTATCTATTCCCCATTTAGAAGTTAGGATCCAGTATACTCTGAAGGGTAGGAAGTCAAAAATTACTAGATCGATTCCATTCTCTACAGCATAGTCCATTACATTAGAGATGTACTTATGACCGGGATGATTCTCAACTAGATAGATAGCCATGGCATTTATATCAATTACGTACCTATTGCCCGTAAGTGGCCTTGCCTGCATCGAAGAATGCCTCGTCAAAAACTTTGCCTCTAACCTTCTTAACACTCCTGACTGGTTCGAGAATTATTCGATTCCCCTCCACCCTTATGGAAACTAACCTATACTCATCCAATGATAGTTTTTCTCTAATTTTCTTTGGGATTAAGACTCTACCCTTATTATCAATCCTAACAATTTTTTCCACCATGGTCACCTCCAATAGGGATAATTAGTGGGAAAATTCTTAAAAAATTTCCCACTCCCAGCATCTCCGCAATATTCGAAATATTATGCAAGAATCTCAGCAAAAGAATCAGAAACGTTTTACACTCTACGTTATGTGCCCCTACGGCTCTATTCAGGAAAACAAAAGGAGTTGCAAAGTAGCCAAGTCGCAATCCCAAATGATAATGAGATTCACACAAAATATAGTATATAATATGGAATAATATTCAGTAATATCCTTTTAGGAACGTGTGAAAGAGGTTCAATAATTCGCTGAAGTGTGAGCTTAGATAATCTTAGCTAATATTTTTGCCAACAACATCTGAGGAAGTTTTAATTTTTCGCAATTTACTAGCATGATAGGTGTTCAAAAAAGTTTAAATAAAATTATAATTATATTTGTAATATTACTAAATATATTGGTGATGCATTATGGCGGCGAGCAATCCTTCCATACCCAAGAAAAGGTTTCAGTGCGGAAACTGTGGGAAGATTATAGAAGTACCTTATGGAGTACCTAAGCCAGCACAATGTCCTTACTGTGGGGCTCCTGGATACATGATTCATAGGGTAGATAAAGGACCTCGGGGTGGATGGGGAGGTCCTGGAGCAGGTGCAGGGCCTGGTAGAGGTTATGGAGCAGGAAGAGGAAGACGTCGAGGCGGTTGGTAAGCTTGTGTTTCTCATAATATAATTTTTGATCCTAGTTTTTCTTCATTTTTTGGGTATTTTTAGAAGATATTTGGAATACGAAACTAAAAAGAATTTCATTACTAATATTATATTTCGTTACTGTGAAGAACCTTAACTAAGCCCTTTGCTGTGTTGTATAGTTTCTGGTCATTGGTTACGAGGATTAGATTCCTCTTTTTTGCAAAGTATAGGTAAGCGGCATCGTAGAACGTGATTCTTTTATTGGTGCTTATTTCCAAGATTTCCGCGGTGTCTTCTGCACTTATTCTTATAACATTCATTTTAGCGATGATGTTATTGAGATGCTCCAAGAGCAATTTTGCCTCATCCTTTTTCAATGATTTGAAAAGCACGACTTCTTTCCAGATAACATTGCCGATCTCATATATCGTAAGATCCAGAATATATTGGCCCAGAATAACATCTCTACCCCTCCTAATAATATCCAGAAGAGCATTCGTGTCGAAGAGATAACTCATCGACTCTCCCTATCCTCCCTAATGCTCTTAATAACACGATCCATGTCCACCTTAGCCAATATATCGGAGCAGACCCTAATGCTCTCCCTAGCAAGCTCCTCTTCACGCTTCCTAATAGCTTCCTCAAGAGCTTCTCTAATTACTCTATTAATGTTTATCCCAAGTCTCTTAGCCTTCTCCTTTAATTCCTTAGGCACCTTCCCAGTCACGACCGCAAACTTATCCAAAACTCCTCACCTATTTTCTACAGAAAATAGATATACTAATTTAAGTATTACTATAGAGGTAATACATTGCAAAGACGCATGAAATTGACTCAAACAGAATACTTTTCACATTCTAACTGATTAAGAAATACATCACATTTGGGACTAGAGGTCGATGTTGATGAAATCCTCACATGCTAGAATTAAAATCGATAAGCAAAGGCTAGATTTTGTTAGATATTGGGTTAAATACATAAAAACTCATCCATCAAAAGATTGGTCATTGCAACAGAAAAATCTCATAGACTCAATTATATTAAACGCCGATCAAGACATTGAAAAATACCTCAGAGTTAAAAGAATAGCGAGAGAAATCGCAAAAAAGTTAAAAACAAGGAGTCACACGCAATGATTCTTGATCTTTTAATCATAATTTTGAAGAATATGGATTATCTGAGCGGTAAAGTTTGTTTCTTGAGCTTAGATAGTTGATTCTCTCATTTTGCTTAATTCTATTAGTGAAAGCTTTTTATCTACTTTTTATGACATATATTTATTGGGACTCCTATAGATGATGCTTTTTAAAAGGTGCTACATGAATGACTAGATTTGCGAAAAGATGTTCGTTACTTATATTGGCTCTCCTCCTTCTTACCCCTATTACGAGTTCACTTTATTCATCCAGAACGACTAATTATTGCATCACTGTCGAGTGGGAGAGGGCGTATTATGCTCAATACGATGTTATAATCGATGTTAATACGGACGGATCCATAAATGTTACTGAGATAATGAAAGTTGTTTATGTTTTCGGAATATTTAGATATGCTTATCGTGATATCCCCTATTACGGCTACGACGATATCGTTGACATTAAAGTTTATGAGCTAGTTGGTGAAGATTTAATCGAGTACGAGCCCGGCGACTCTGCTCCCGGAACTTACAAGGTGACTAAATCTCTTACATCCGTGCATATTAAGTGGTGGTATTCGGAAGTAGACGCCTTATCAGGCAAGGTAGTAAAGACCTTTGTGCTATCTTATAGAGCAACGTGTGCGTTGGATGTCGATAATATAAGAGGAATCAACTATTTACACTGGTACGCGCTCCCAGAGGAACATCTCTACATTCAAGAATCGTTTATTAAAATAAGGCTCCCACCAAACGTGAATACTTCAGAATTAGTCATAAACCCCACTCCCAACAGTATAAAGCGTCTAGAAGATGGCAGAGTAGAAATACTATACGTGTTAATGAACATACATAAAACTGCTACCTTAGAAGTTTATGTGGCGTTCCCTAAGATCATTAATGTACCGTTCTCTCCAAGGAAAATACTGAACCGTTATACTTTCTGGCTAATACTCTTAACAATAATTACCCCAGCACTCCTAATAGGTCTCTACGCCAGGAGAGAGAAAAGCAAATATAGTGTCAGGGAATACTCATTAATCGCCACTGGAGTAGCTCCAAACGAGATAGATGCTGCAGAAGCTTGTGTATTATCTAAACTAACCATGCCAAAGACCCTTCCCATAGTTATCCTATTTCAATTAGCCGAGAAAGGCTATGTGAGATTCCGAAAAACAGAGAAGAGCACATTTGTAGAGATTCTCAAAAAGAAAGAAGAAAATATAGAATCCCTAAAGCCTTGGGAGAAAGCAATATTCTCCCGCTTAATGCAGGACGAGATATATGATTTAAGCGATCTTATTGAGGATATGAAGTGGTCATATGATTGGGCCAAGGCACGTAAAGAAGCATACTCAAGCATAGTAGATTCCCTGATAAATAAGGGATTAATACCCGGAGACCCCTCAGAGATCTGGAAACCAGCCGTTAAAAAGGTATTGAAATTCGCGTTAGTCGCGCTGGGACTAATGTTTTTCGGGTACCTCACCCTAATCTATGGACTCTTCATAACCGGCGTATCATCCCTATTCATGGTAATACTAAGCACTTATTTCGTCAAGAAAATCGCAGTCCACAGAACAAGGAGCGGCGAATTTGTTTACCAAAGAGCAAAACACTATGCCAGAGAACTTGAGAGAAGGCTCAGGAATGTTGCAAGATCAGAAAGACTCAACACCATTTCAAGAGAATTCAGAGACATATTCACCTATGGCTTCGCATGGTTATTAGCCATAGAAGGATTATCAATATTCAGAATTCTAGAGGATCTATGGAGAGAACTAAGCAGGAAATACAGAAAAGAAAGAATGCCCTATTGGTATCCCCACTGGTTCTCATCCACAAGCAGAAGCGATACCGAGACCATATACTCCCTAAAACTATTCATCAACAGCTTCAAACCAGCATTCACAATAATAACAAGATCTGCATCAGCGATAACAGCCAGAGGAGTCGGAGGAATTAGTGGTGGAATAGGAGGAATCGGAGGAGCCGGTGGAGGAGGTTCCGCAGGGGTAGGATAGAGCCTGAATCTATACACATATTTTTCTAGTTACTATTTTGCTGATAATAAAGATCCTGCATAGGTTGCTTCTACCACTTCTACCATACACCTCTTATTCCTCACTATTGAGCCACTAATTATCATGCTCACTTTAGTTTCTTTCACTTATCATTAAAAAGAGAAAAGAGTATTAAAACTAATCAATGCTACACGTGTAGCCCATATCACGCTAGTTTTTGCACCACAGTTAGGGCACGTCTTAACCTTTGGATCTGCGATTACATACCCACATATTTTACATCTAATAACTT
>CAZFGR010000062.1:0-5929 GCA_964518475.1 uncultured Nitrososphaerota archaeon | reverse complement strand
TACTTTTGCGGTGGGGTCAAGCTCTATTTTATCCAAGTAATATACATTCCCGTGAACGACAGTATTGGGACCGAGGTATATACCCCTCGCGCTTAGATCTTTCCTTACCTCTGTAAATTCCAAGTGTGCCTCTCCTTCTACGCTTACGTGGCCGTGTATGATTAGTTTCGGTATTCCCTTTGTCTTTAATACTTTTAGATTACCACCTATCTTCATGTCACCTTCCACTACATTAGTCCCGTGGGATGATAATTTGATGATGAGATCGCCGTCTACTTCAGTGTCTCCGCTGACTTTCAATCCTCCCTCTAGGGAGCAGTTCTCTTTAATAACTAGGTCTCCGGCCAGCGAAACTCCTCCTTTCATCTTTAATTTTGTACATCTTATATCGCCACTCACAAGTATGCCTCCTCGTATTTCAGTATTTCCGAGACACGCGAAATCCCCATCTATTTTCGCTCCTCCTCTAATTAGAGAATTGCTCCTTACGGTTATATCTTTCGATAGGATAGATCCATTAACAATTAGATTACCCAATATTTCTGCACTCCCATTAACGATTATTGACCCATGGCACTCAAGCGACGCTAACGAAACATCTCCCTCAATTTTCAGACTACCAAATACCTTAACAGGCACATCGTATCTGCCGCTTCCCAAAAACCCTCCTCCCCGAATTATTAAGGCCCTTTCCCGCATCTCCATCACCTCATACTTAATGAACCATAAACCTCTAACCTGTCTAGGATACTACTCAACACCTTTCTAGGCCCCGTAACCGAGCCATAAACCACGATCCTCTCTATGACAGAGGATGCCAGTGAGGGATCCAGATCATCAGAGATTTTCAAGGGACCGAATACATGCATGACTAACTTCTTCCCTTTTTCAGCACATTTCGTTAAGATATTATTTGATAACACGTAGTTCCTAAAGATCTTCATTACCACGAATTCCCCCTCCTCCTCAACCTTTATACCACTCCATAACAATTTGCGAGCTTTTTCCTCGATCTTCCTCATCTTCTCCCCAAGCTTTCCAGCTAGATCAATTAGCCCTTCTTCTTGCAGTTCTAATGGTAAAACCTCCTCAGGAATACCGCGTTTCCTAAGAAGCGAAGCTACACGCAACACCGTCCTAAGAACATCATTTATGCGCGGCAATAATATTGATCTCAAACTCCTATCCAACTCCTCAAACGATAAGTGATACTCCCTCCCAATATAATCAACCAATCCCACAAGGTGAAGTTGCTCCAGATACTTCCTCGCCGTCGCCGGGCTTATCCCGAATTTCTCAGCAATCTCGGTGGATGTCGCACTACCCTTCTCCCTGAGGTATAAATAAATATCTTGCCCAAGCTTCTCGATGCCAAGCGAGTATAATACCCATCGGATTATTTCCTCCTCATCAGCTTTTTCGAAATCTATTTTCCTAAGCTTCCTTATTGTCCACTCAGCAAGTATAGTGAATCCCTCTCCACTATTCTCCGACACTCCCGCTACCCCCACGCTCAACTACCTTAGCAATATCATCAAGCACTTTCTGAAGAACCTTTAACGTCCTCGTCCTAATAGATGAGGAAAGATCCCTAGAGATAAAATACGTGCTCCCAAGCTTATCTATTAACCCAAGACTATACAACTGGTCAAGAGAATCCATAATCTTACCAGGCTCCGCACCAATACGAGAAACAATCTCATCAAAAGTAAGTCCCTCACTCTCCAGCAACAATTTGTAGATTTTAACACCTAACTCATCAACCCCCAAACTACTCAAAGCCCAATCAAGCTCAGATCCCTTCCCAGGCTTAGGCCTCAGCAAACGAATCCGAAACTCAAACAACACCTCATACTTCCCATTCATTTCAACTACCTCTGAGATAAAATTTTCTATCTCTAAGATAAAAAATCCTATCTCAAAGATAGAAAGATATAAATTAAGTATATAAATGTTACCCCTCAATGACCTCCAAAAAGAACAAGCACTAAACCAATAAAGAAAGCAAATTTTAGAACACTAGACCACACAAAGTCTCCATATGTTGCTATGCTCATTATCTGGTTTCATAATGTGATAATATATTTTTCGCAAAAGCTTGCTATATTCGTATGCTGTACCTCTGATTATTATTACAGTAAGATATTTATTCCTTTAATTTCCTCAGGGCCATAGAATCTTTTAGCAAGCAAACATCGGTCCTAGGCTAGTAACGGTCTTGAAAACCTAACAGATGACAGATGAATTGAGAGAAATAAATTAGCCCATGCCTCTAGAAATTGTGGTTTATGTTCATTATTGCCGAGATAGGTATCTCTTTAATATTAAGTTTTCTTCTGCGAAGCTTATTGTCTTCTCAAATACTCCTTTCTTAAGGAAATCCTTTGGGCATCTCACCTGAGTAGGCATCATAGGTTTAGTTATGTTTGGTAAGGAATATTTATTCAGGGTGAGACGCTGGATGTTTTGATTATGCTATGTTTCATTAATGTTTTAAAGTCCCAGTACTCTTTAAGCGTTTTAATGATGAATTCTTGTAATTCTACCTCGCTTTTGTGAATAATAGTATCCCGTTTTTCACTACATGATACCTAAATGTTACTGGAGCATCGTTTAGGACGTGGATATCTATGGGTAAGCCAATTTCTTCTTCAAGTTCCACGCTCTTATTTACACTGTATTCGAAAGCTCTCTCTTTATCTCTTAGCAATACAGCTATATCTATATCTCTAAAGGGTTTGTTGAATCGGAAACTTCCATGAATAAAGGCTAGGATTATTTCATGATCTTTCTCCAAGAGACTCTTTATCTTCCTAAGTATTTTCTCCCTCTCCCCTTCACTAATTCGATAATATTTTATCCTCATTCCATTATCAACCTCTCAACAATCTCTACAAACGCAATGAAATCCTTAAATCCTTCCTTAACCGTTTCATATACCTTCTCATCATTAATTTCCCAATACCTATGAACTAATAAATTCCTCAATCTCGCCGCTCTCGCTAATCTCCCCTAAATCCCTAGGGATCGGTCCCCTCTTAGCCATGGCTAAGAAACACATAGGATATTCCTCAGGGTACTCTTGATACATTGAGGATAAGATATGCATGCAGATAGATGCAGCGGCCTCCACGAGCTGAATAATTAGATATCTAATAGATAGAGTCTCGGATATATCCAATTCCCCAAACTCTTTTTCAAGATACCTTTTTAAAAGTGCAATCCCTTCTCTAATTTCTGAGATCCTTTTCCGTATCAAATCATCATTAATAAGCATTTTCGGAATCAATGACTAAAACCTTACTCTATCCTTTAATCCACATACGTATAAATTAATCCTTCCGTTTAGGAACGCACCCCAAGACATTATAGCTGTTCCTTTCCTATAGTTTTTCTAGTCTGTAGTGAGTACTTGGTATATTCTTACTTTATTTTACGCAGTTTTGCTTTGATGTCTTCGATTTCTTGTCGGGACTTGAATTTTAGTCTCGTTGCCAGGGCGGGTTCTTTCTCAACCAAGACTATGCCTTCCAGCGCTTTTACACGGAACCATGGTGGAGCATAGTCTATTACCCTCACATCCACGGGTAGCCCCACTAGTTTCTCTAGATTCCTCGATAACTCCTCCTCGTATTCCTCAACTCTATTATATGGTATAGTGTAGCCTGTGAACACAGCTATGTCTATGTCTCGGAATATTCTGGATTTCACGAAACCACCGAAAACTACGGCAAGCAGCACCTCTTCCCTTTCCCTTAGAGCTTTAAGTAGTAGCTTAATTACCCTATTCTTCTCCTCAGGGCCTAGACTATGAAATTCAAATTTCCTCTTATCCTCAAGAATCCTTAGAGACAAACTCCCTCACCTCCTTAATAAACTTCTCAACAACGTCTACTCCACTGCTCTTAGCTTCCCGGTATATCCTTGCATCATCTATACTCCAATAGCGGTGGACTATCATATTACGTAACGAGGCTAATGAGGCCATTTTCTCAGCAACTCCAAAGCTTATTACACCCTTCTCCGCTAGCTTCAGGAACACCTCCCTATAACTCTTAGCCCTCTCCTCAAAGTATTGTTTAAGTATTGCTAACCCTAAGTCAGCAGCAGCTTCAATAATGAGTACTACTGAGTACCTCATTGAGAACCTCAGACTCCTATTACACATAAACTCCTCTAAACCCACCGTGATAAGCTTCTTAACCTCTTCCAGCCCTTCTCTAAGCTCCCGCATTACATTCTCAAAATACTCTCTATCAATCTTCACCATAACTTCTACATCTCCCAGTCCGCTTTATTTTTCTGACTTGAAAGTTTATTACCCAAAAACTTTACTCTTACTTGTCTTTACTTATATTTATTTACTTATATTTATAGATATGGAGTGGACATCAAGAACATGCATGATACGAAAGAGCTACTACAAAAGCCCTCCTTTCACAGCATTTTAATCTTCCCAGAAACTTTCTTCTCATCTACAATAGGTGAGACGAAACTTTCCTACTCCATCAATGTTCTAAGAAGTGCTCAAAGACTATAAACATTTAAATTAAGTAAAATGAAAAAAGATTAACGAATAATAAATTAATGGTGCTCTGAGTTGCCAAAATTTTGGCTCTGTATTCTTACTCCCGAAAATTATGAAGTTGTTAAGAAAGAACTCGTGTGGGGCGTTACAAGCAGGCATAAGAACAAGATAATGCAAGTAGAGCCGGGAGATAAGCTCGTAATGTACGTAATTAGGGAGAAAAAGATCAAAGGTATTTACGAGACTGCATCAAAACCATACGAGGACGAGAAGAAGATATTTCACGGTGGGATCTATCCCTATAGGGTAAAGCTAAAGCTGATAAAAGAGAGCGAGGAAGGAATAGATATAAAAGAACTCGTACCGGAGCTAGAACTGTTCAAGCGAAAAGACGCGAAATGGGCAGGAGTACTGAGAGGAAGAGCAATGATAGAAATCACGGAGAAAGACTACAAAACAATAGAGAACAAATTAGGATAATAGAGCTTGAGGATCATTGTCTTTCTCTTTATGAATTTTTCCTATAATAAATCTGGTCTCCGATTATTGGCGATAAAGCATCCATTAAAACTAGCTGAGATAAGTTGCGGGTAGATTGCTAACGAGGATAATAGATAAAGCTTCAAGAATTCCCAGAAGCATCATGGTGCTTCTTTTATCAAGGATCTTTGATAACTCTTCTAACTGCTTAATAGTCATTTTCAAGAAAGCTAGGAGAAGTTGGTTGTGGAACTCTTATCGCGATTCTAGTCTATAATAGAGCAGGATAATCATACCAAGTCACAGTTAAATTATTTGGGGGCGAGGTCTAGAGGACTGAGTGAAGGCAAAAAGATAAATTTAAAACAAGGTCATAGTTCGATAAACGATTTATATAAGTTGATGATTGATGAGGAGAGTTTGGTGGAGGTTAAAATTTCTTTACCAGAAGCATTAATACGCAAAATCTCCGAGCATGGTCTCGATATAGAGAGAGTCATTATAGAGCACTTAATTAATAGACTAGAGCTTAATCCCGATGAGGAATTAGTGATTCACGCAGAGCTTGCGGAAAAGTATTTTAATGAAGGGAAAAAGCTTATCAAGGAGGATCCCGTACAGGCATCGGAGAAGTTATACAAAGCTGTGGAAGAAGCGATAAAAGCGCTAGCAATAGTTGAGAACCTAGAAGAAATCCTGAAGAGAGTCAGAGAAAGAGGAAGATGGACAGTGACAGATCTTGATAAAGCTACTAGAAAACTCTCGAAGAAACTGGGGAAATGGGTACTATACGCACTAAGCCAAGCCTGGGATCTCCACGTATGGGGATACCACGAAGGAAAACTAGATAAAGAAGCAATAGAGGAAAGATTACCAGACATAGAAAAAATCATCAATTACGTCAAGAGGAATGTGCAAAAA
>CAZFGR010000061.1:0-5959 GCA_964518475.1 uncultured Nitrososphaerota archaeon | reverse complement strand
AGATGCATTCCTCAATGATAAGTGAATATGACGAGGAATTCTTGATTAAGAAAAATATTTAAAAAATATTATTGTACTTTTATTTATTGCCACGAAAAACTTCGTTAATATTATGGGAATATTATCGATTTTACTATGGTGAAAAGAGAGATAGAAATGGTGTGGGGATGCCTGATGAATCCTTCCTTAGTGATATATGCAGCAATTATGGGAGGGATAGTGCTTCTCTCTATTCTCGAATATAAATTAGGCGCTAAAAAGCGTAGAGAAATTAAACAATGGAAATATATTCAATCAATGAATTTTGGACCAGATGGTTGTACTACACCCTAAAATTTCTCTTTCTATCATTTTTAGCATCAAATCCTAAGTGTTTCTGTGGAGTAATAGTATTCTGCTAAAACTAAAAATATTACATTTTTATTCGGAGATGGTGATGATAGATAGGCAAGTGATATCACGAGAGTATCCCCTCTACATGCTCATGATTAGACCTCTACTGGCTTACCTAGACATTATTATTCGCGGTCTTAAAGATTCGGAACGCGAACCAATTTGCATCTTTTTTGGTCTATCAAGATCTGTCTATCACGCATTACGTGGAATCTCAGCTATTCGCCTACTAAGTGAGTTAGAAAAAGTATACCGACCTAGAAATGAAAACGCGAAAAGAATAGAAGAAGAAAAAGGAATAGAAGAAAAAATATTTTCCAATTATGAAGAGAGAAAGTTCTTTCCTTGCATCATAATTACAAAAGAGAATATCTGGAAGAAAATTCATCCAAGGCGAATAACGGAGCGATTTAAAAAGGAAATTTTAGGCAATGGGGATGCATTTACGGAAAAACTACTTAATTTAATCTATAGTAAAGGATTAAACGCCGTGGCGTGGAGGATATCCCTGAGAAGGGGCAGAGATTCATTAGGAATTTACCATATCCCAATATTCAACGTAAAAGAAAGAACGAGAACATTGATACGTGATATCATTATAGGACTAAGCAATAGTCCTTCCCCTGAGGGTATAAAAGAAGTCTTGGAGAGCATAATATTTATCTTAATGCTTGATGATCCATACGAAACGACTTCAACTTTAGAATCAATACTTTCGGCATTAAAATCGGTATCACCGCACATAGGCAGAAATGAAGGAATCCCCCCTATAATCATAGCTTTGCCTGGGATAGGATTACTAAGAAATAAGGATATAATAAATAGGATTGGCGGCCTAGTTAAGATTTTCTTCGGAAACGCGACGAGGCATTCCGAAGGCTATGCTGGGGGGCCTTTAAATTTCCCCCCTCTTATATCGGATGGAATAATTGACATAGAAAAGGAAGTAGTAGAAGTCATAAGTGCACATTATGACGCACTTCGAGAAAAAAATAAAGAAAGTATGCATTTATACTTGTGTGTAAAGGACTTGCCTGGAGTCCTATGGGATATATCTCTAAGACTGGCCGGTATTCGCAAAAATCTAAAAGAAGAAATCTACAATAAAATCTATGGTAGAAAAAAAGATAACGTATCAAATGATACTGTTGAAATTCTGATTCCTAATCTATCCCATGTTAGAATAAAAATGTGTTCTTATAGACCATTTATATCGGGTTATCCTTTTAAGGAAAAAATTATTAGTTCGAACTTTACACTAGAAACTGCTGTTGAATTTCTAAAATTCAGTAATAAAGGGATTATTCAACAGTGCATCAAGAAATTTCTTTTAATAGATGATGGAAGGTCGAATTACATCCTTGGCTATTGGAGTAAAATATTAAATAGACCGTCTCCGCAAAAGGATGGAGAGGACACGATTAAGAGGATTTTCAAAGATGTTCTAAGTGATTCGCAAAGAGCTAAACCTCATCAGTGTCCATCAGAAATAACATGTCCAATAGCAATAAAGCATCGAAGCCAAGATACAAATGTTGATTCGGGGGAGTGGGAATTTAAACAATTTATAAGTGGTAGTGAGCGAACTTTAAGAGCATTGATTCAGGTATGTGCAACTGGTTGGGAACGACCAGGAGCGGTAGCATTCATATTAACTCTCTTATCATCTTGCGGCATAATTAGTGGTGATGATGACTCAAGAATAAAAGATATAGTTGATATAGTTGCAAATGCTTACACGGGGAGTTCACAGAGGGAACAATGGAACATTAGATATATATCAGCGATTTCTTGTGTTAACCCGGTTAATACGTTGCTTGAACTAATTCTGGTAAAAGAAACAAGAAACAGGGCATTGATTCCACCATTGGTACGAAGTATAGTAGTATTCGGTAAGGATGACGGGGGAGTCTTGGAAAAATATGTTAAGAAAATAGTTACCTTCTTAAACACATTCTATAAGGAAATTCTTGGAAATTCAAACACTAATTCTGCTTCTGATCTTTATAAGTATGAGAGAGCATACGGAGCCTATATAATATATAATAAGTACATTGGTCTTTGCGATGTTATTCAGTGTCCCTTAGGTAAAAGATCCCTTAAAATACTATTAGCCCCTATATATACAATTATAGATACAATCATATCAGAGTCATGCAATCAAGAAGAAGATGCGGAACAAGTTATAAGAGACATAATGGCCAAAATAAACTCCATCAGGGAGCGTGCTACTGCTAATAACATAGAAATGATAAAGGTTGATACTTTTCTTGAAGGGATAAAGAGTTTCGTTAATTTTATTGCAAACGGTAGCAAGCCTCAACAATCTCTAGGAGGAAATAATATTAAAATTGAAGAAAGAATTAAAAATTGGTATAAGACATTAAAAGAAATCCACGATACTTGTAAAGAATTGGAAACTAAACGTGAGAAATCAAAAAACGGATTCTTGAGAGAGCTCATAAATATAGTTGAGTACATTTTAAGGCCTCTCACGTTAGAGTTTGGAGAGACAACAAAGGATTCATGGAAAGAAACAATGAAAAAAAGACTCGAATACTTCTCGGATTTGAAAAAAATAGAGGAAGAAAACACAATAATGAAGTCGCTTAAAAATTTTTTAAGCGATAAATTCGGGATCAGTAACGAGTTAATTAGAAAACTCTTTAAATTAGAGTTTATAATTGTGCAAATTGCTGATAGAATGCATTTTAGTATAGCTTCGCCACTCACAGAGATATATCCATTTAAGGAATTCTCTCTATACGAGAAAAATGTATTAAATAAAATTGGGTGGTGAGGCGGAGATCTAAATGAAACAATTGCTTTATAGCTTTCGAGAATTACCTAGTCTTGAATCTATGATTTCTCTTTTCATTCTCTTTATCGTGAATTTATGTTCAACAATATCAATTAGCCTCTTACTATCTGAGTACTCAGTAATAATGATTAAGCCCGAGTCAATAATTACTATAACGATTTTTCTGGCACTAATAACGGCAATCACCCATTATATCATATATAGAGTCATTGATGTTATAAGAGAGGAGAATGAAGAAAAGGGACGCAAAACGAAATTAAGTAAATCTGAGAAATTATTTTTTTTCTATGTCTTTCCTTCACTATTTTTATTTAATTCTTTCTATTTTATATTTAGAGCATACATTTGGATGCTAACGATATTTAGCGCTGATTTTCTTGTCATTTTTTTAATAGCAATAATATTGTCATGGATACTTTCCCCCTCAGCTATCAAAGCAACATATAAAATCATATGCGCAATTGCGGAGTTATTAAGGATTTACACGTATACTATTATTGGTGCACTCTTCGTAATACTTTTTTTGTCACTTACAATTCTTGGTTTCGGTTACTATTTTCTATACCTAGCAATACTAACAATAATAGTCATTTTGCCGTATTGTTATATTATACATTCCATAGGAGTAACAATAGGGCATATATTGAGGCCATCTAATGTTGGGAAAATAAATTGCGTTAAAAATATAATAGCTATCATGGCTCAGACAGGGTCGATTCTTGCGGCCCCTTTTCTCTTAGCTAATAGTCTAAATCAATTAGGCATTGAGTATGCACTCACCGTATTAGTTGTTTATTACGCTTTCCCTTCAGCATTAGTTATATGTCAAAACGCGATTTTAACTCCAAAAACATTGAATGAAATGTTGGCAGATATACTGCTTAAAAAAATAACTGAACGAAGAAATCGCATTCTTCTTATAGGAACAGAGGTTGAATTGCTATTAGATATAGCTTCTAGGGTAGAAATAGCCGAGTTAATATTAGCGAAATCGAGAAATCTAGTGGAGCCAATTTATGTTCCGATGATTGATGGGCTAAGTCGGATACATAACTTTGCTTCAAATATAACGATAATCACAACCGATATACCAAGGAGTCTCGTAATAGCAAGCGAGTTTGAGTATGGAAAAATTGGGTTGGCAAAAATTTTAATTTCACCTAGTACGGCTATACTTGTACCGATAATAATAGTGGAGAAGAAAGAAGAATTGGCGAGTCAAGAACTCTTACTAGAATATCTAAATATTCAAGAGGCCGAAATGGTTTTCTTAATAACAAGAAAGGAAGAAATAAAGAAAGAGGAAACACAGCTATACGAGCTATTTAGAGTGTTGATAAAAACTCTACCAACGAGAACAAAGATATTCATGGCTGCACCTAGAAGTTATATTCTGCCATCAGCAATCGCGATTGGAGAAGCGTAAAAACGGAATTTATAGCTATCCCACAGGCTTTGTTTCAAATTGATCTCTTTTCTCAGCCTAGTTCTTGCTAGTTAATGGCTTCTTAGTGGCTTTGTGGTGGGCGCCTTTATAGGTATTATAGCCGTATTGCTTGCGACCACACCAGAAAAGAGGCGTCCCCCGATGAAGATATGTTGGCTAGGCAGGTTTATAATTGTTAAGGCTATTTATAAACTGGCTAGGAAAAGCCTGCCTAGGCAGAGAAAGAGAAGAGGGCCGAAGAGATATGCCGCAGCCTCTAAAATAGCTGTTCTGGCATGGGGTAGTCCTCAGCAACCAGAGCTATAGACGAGCACTGGACGATCTCAAAAGACTCAACGTATGCGCGAGGATTGGTCTGGAAAGAGTGCCGAGCCCGGCCTCGGTGAGTAGGTGGAAGGAGACTCTCCTGGCAACAGTAGATTTATTGATAAGGCTCACCTTCTACAGACTGGCAAGGATGAGGTGTCGCGGAAAACTCCTAGCGATCGTGGACGGGACCGATATCGGACTCGGGAGGGCGTCGAGTCATTATCTGAAGCGGATAAGAAAGCGACGGGAATGCCTGTTGCTGACTGTTCTCTACGCCCCAGAGATCGATGCTTTCTTCGACCTTGTTGCCGCTCCTAACACGTTCTCGGAGATCGATGCCTTCAGACTACCTCCTAGAAGTTCTAGTGAGGGCCGAGATCTTCTGGGGAGTCTTGGCGGATAAGAGGTACGATGCGGCTGACGTCGTAGAGGCCTTAGAAAGGCGTGGACTAGTCCCGATCATTCTGGCTAGGACAGGGAAGCTGATGCCTAGGGGCGGATCTAGACTCATGGCTTGGACGAACTACGAGGCTTTCCGGGAACTGGTTGGTAATGTTAGGAGTCTCGTAGAGGTAGCGTTCTCCCCCCTAAAGGCCATGGTCGGGGATGTTGTCTATAGTAAGTCTTGAGAAGCGAGAATTTGTGACGCTTTCATCGCAGTCCTAGCCTACAACGTGGCTAGGATCACCGCGCTAAGCTCTAATTAAACGGCTGAGAGAGGCTTAGAAGGCTGGACGGGAGAAGGAGCGAAAAGATGAATTTGAAACAAAGCCTTTGGTAATTAATAAGAAGTGTATGACCATTAATATGGATCATGATTCACCTATCATTTAAAAACTTGGGAAAATGCTCGAGCAGAACAGATCTGGATATGCATTCGGGTTATGTTTGAAGATCTTTTTCAGTATAAATGGTTATATTCTTTATCTTTGCGAGTTCTTTGGCCTTCTCATCTACGTATGGCGAAACAATAACTAGACGTGGTGTGA
>CAZFGR010000060.1:0-6083 GCA_964518475.1 uncultured Nitrososphaerota archaeon | reverse complement strand
AAAGCCTAACTTTTTCTTGCCTAGTTTTTGCCAGAAAGAAAATTACCTCTTTATGTACCAAGTCTTTCCCTTTCTTGTAATAATATTCGATCCTCTCTCTAAACCCAAAAATAAACTCTATATCAGTAATACCTGTTTCTTCAATAATTTCTCGACGCGCCGTTTCAATCTCGTTCTCTCCTTTTTCGATATTTCCTTTGGGAAAGTCCCAGTGACCCGCGGGGTAATGCAAGAGAAGATATAAAGCAGCACCATTCTCTTTTCGAAAAACAATAGCTCCTGCTGATCTTTCTCTAATAACTCGCTTTCTTGTGCGAGAAGGACACATGATTATTCATCCCCGCCTTGTTTTTCAGTTGCATGTTATGTTCATAGTTCTCAGAAGTTACCCAATATATAGAGGAACTTACCCAAAATTCTTAGGATTTTATTCCCCGTACCCATCAAATAGTTTATCTCTTCTTTTTCTAAGACTCTGAAAAGGCCTAGAAGAAGGAAGTAAGCACCGAGAACTCCGCTCATCATTACGAACTCTAGAAATAATACTCCGATTCTTTTTAATGAAACAAAAAGGAGAATCAAGGAGACCCCTCCAAGCTTTGCAAGGAATTTCGTATCTACAACGATAATAGATCGATACTTTATGTAAATAAGAAGAATAGTAATGCATTCCGAAATAAGCACAGCCATAGCTATTCCTTCACTTCCATAAAGTTGAAGCATATACATGCTAGCTATTCTCATCAACAATAGTAATAAAGTGTATAGGGGCAGAGGTTTGATATCACCATATGCGAGAATCATGGCATAAATCATTGATCTGATAAACGTTAAGAAAGAAGCCAAGACTAAAAGAGATAAGGTGAGAACTCCTACGTAATACACAGGAGGAAGAAGGAGCTTTATAATAGCGTCACTATAGATGGAGATTACCAAAAAAGGCCCGGTAGCAAAGATTAGCACAAACTTGAAGAAGAGTTTGAAGACTTTACTCTCTTTTTCCTTGTCCCCAGTGAAATAACTCAATATAGGTACAGTTCCTATCCTTATGGAAGATATCACGCTTTGTATATTTTTAGTAATCCTTGACAAGACATAGTATATAGCAAAAATCTCGCTCGTAAAGAAAACCGCTACAAAGAATTGATCAACATACGTGCTAAGTGTAATGAGAAGGTAGTTAACATATTGAGGGAAACCGAAAAACAGCAGATCTCTTAAATCTTCTCTAGGTTTTTCGTTTCCTCTAATTTGAATATGTCTTATGGGAGTAAATACTATAGCTAATGGGAGTATGACAAGAATGCTTAGGAGCCACCCATAATAAATCGATTCGAGATTTCTAAAAACATAGAATAGCCCAATGATAAAGAAGTAATAGCTGAGCATTCTGGCGTTATCTATTAGGGAACTTTTAGGTAGTTCCATAAAAGCTTGATAAGACACCATGATACATTGAAAAATTATGAAAAAGAGATCATAGATGAGCGTGAATATCAAATATTTGGATGGAATATCTAGATATAGACCTAAGCACAAAGCGGTAGTTAATGAAAGGACAATATAAAGGGGAAGGCCTCTTTCGAACAGTATCATAACTAGATACTTGGCCTCACTTAATCTCCCTTGTCTCACTAGTTTGGGAGTTTTATGAGAAAGAGCGTATGGTATTCCTAGGCCGAAAAAAATTCTTGAAATATTAAATATTAGTATGGATTCTCCGAGAATAGATACTTCCAAAAGTGTCATTTTACTTATTACCATTATGTAGTATAGGAACGAGAGAATTATTGAAAGTACAGCGAATAATATTTGCAAAACAGCGTATTTTGTGTATCTAACTGCTAATCTCTCTCGTATAACAAAGATTCGCTCCGTAACCCCTTCTGCCTCCGTATTCACTTAGACACCCTAATCCTCATTACATGTAGCTCATGAGTAACCGGTTTAAAAGTTCCAATTTTTTATTTACTTTCTGAGTATATTCTGCTCGCAGATCCTCTATTTCTTTTTCTAGTTTTTCTCTAACCCTCTTATCAAGTACCTTTTTGAGTCCTCTCAGAATATCCTCTGGATCTAGAGGATTAACGAAGATTGCTCCCTTATAGAAAATCCTTTGCAAGGTACGTGTATTGCTAAGAATAAGCACTTTCCCAGCAGCGAGACCCTCAGCAGCACTTGATAAGAAAGTATATTCTCTTATTGTTAGGCCAATAACAACATCGCAACTCATTAATAGTCGCTTATAGTCGATTACTGGAAGAAAACCCGTGAAAAGTATCCGGTCAGACTTGTATTTTAGTAAATCTTTTCGTCGCCTCCAATCTCCCGTGACGTATAATACGACATTCTTATTCTCTCGCGTTAATTGAGAGAAGGCCTCTAGTAAGTAATGTACTGGTTCATCTTCATGAAATGATGCTGGAAAAATATACTTCACGGTATCATTTTTCATCCCGATCTTAACAGCTGGGAACTCAGGTAATGGATCCGGCAGTACTATTACTATTTTTCCCAATTTTTCTTTTTTCGCGATATTTTTCAACTCTCTATTATGCACAATCACAATATTACAAGCATTGAGAAAGTTTCTAAACGGTTTATTAAGAAGTATTTCCTTGAAGCTAGAATAAACCAGAAAACTTGTATGAACATCAGCAACTAAGAAGAACCGTAAAAATTTTTTCAAAAGAACTGTTAGAGCTAAGAGGGGGCCCTGAGGTAACTGGACAAAAACAATCGAGGGCCTAGATTTTATTAAGTAGAGAAATGTTTTTAGTGCTGCGAAAAAATAAGGCGGTCTGTCTCTTAAAAATAGAACGTCTAATTTCAATAATTTAGCTAACTCTTTTGTTCGCCGAGAAAGGCTCCTCCAAGCAATAAATATTTTCTTCATGCGTTCCCCTCACTATGATCGTTGTTTTAAAAATCCTCGCTCCTTAAACTTAGTTTTAGATTTTACTATGAATTTAAAGGACCAAAAACAAACCCTAGCATCTTATGTGCTATACCATGATTCTATAAGTCTGATAAACTCTTCAAACGTCTTTCTTTTGGCGAAGAATCTGAATCTCGTGTAGGAATATTCCTGGTATTTTCTCAAATATTCCTCATTCTGGATTAACTTATAAAGAGCGGCTACTAGATCTTTCACACTTTCATATCCAAGCCCCCACCTTCCCTTTTCTAATATATCCAGCCAGGGTCCGCCGCTCATATGCGTCACTATAGCGTTTCCAGCCCCCATCGCCTCTAAGACTGAAAGACCCAGTGGTTCGCAGCGAGACGTATGGACGTAAATATCGCTTTTTAATAATAAGTTGAGAGCCTCCTGATTGTTCAAATTTATCCTAAAAGAAATTATTTGTTTAATCGCCTGGGCACTATTGATAAGATAACGAAGATAATCCTTATCTTGAGCATATCCCGCTAATATGATTTTATACCGCCCTTCCCTTAGTTTCCTTTTAAGAAGTCTTCCAGCCTTGATAAGATCTTCAAATCTCTTTCCACGTACGAATCTAGTGTACGCAATAATGAGAAGATTAGTTGTATCTTTGTGTTTCTTCGCTTGTAGTTTAGTTAGTAAATCCATTAGAGTGCTTCTAGGATAAATTACATAAATATCCTCCTTCTCAATCCCATACAAGTTCTTGAAAAAATATTTTGTAAACTTTGAATTAGCGATCAACAATAGTTTCTTACTCCTAATTAGTTGGCGTACCTTTTTTGCGTAATCCGATAAAGCATGCCAGAATAATCTTCTATAAACATCACTTGCGAAAGCTCCAGTACATAGATCCATAGATCCCGGTTGAATATATAGAACTTCATTATCAACAAATAGCGGAGCTATACCGGTAGAATTTATCATAAAGTCATAATCAATATTTTTCAGAATATGAGGGATAATGCTGGTTAGTTTCTTATAGGTGGATAAGAAAACACAAAGA
Organism: uncultured Nitrososphaerota archaeon; assembly: GCA_964518475.1. GTDB lineage: Archaea > Asgardarchaeota > Njordarchaeia > Njordarchaeales > Njordarchaeaceae > Njordarchaeum. The sequence goes on along the minus strand of CAZFGR010000060.1, from coordinate 2,130 downwards.
CGCGATCGCAACATTTTGCAACTAAGGGTCGAAAAGGTCGGAATGCTTAAAGTTTTTCTACCCTTCACAGTTATTATATCGTAGTCTAGCAGTGGTAAGTATTTATGAATCATATCGAAGAGATGCCCCTCCCTATTTTTCCCCTCATCAGTTAATATTAAGAAACGGATTTTTGTGCGATACTTTTCATTGATACTAGTAATTAAGTTCCTGAGAATTTGATGTCCACCGTGAACTCCACTTAGGAAATTCTTAAAACCAGATTCATTAAACGGACCCACCAATACTATCAGATTATGTACCCCCGTGCCAAGCCATTTTATAGAACCTTTATTAGCTCTTTAGTATTTCCTTGAAAAAGTGATACACCTCTTTTATGTTACGAGGAAAAGCGATATTCTCCCTATTTACTGAGATAAATGCTCGAGTAGTATGAATCCCCCTTAGCCCTCCATGATCGCTCATAATTACTATGACGGTGTCTTCATTCCCTATTGCTTTTATTAACTTTTTTGCGAATTTATTCGCTCTCAAATAGGCGGTAAATAATTTGACGCGATTTTTTCCGTATAGATGATTTACAATATCTGTGAAATAAAACCAAACGGCAAATATGTCCCAATCTTTCTCTCTCTCTAAGAATCTTAGCGCTTTCCTTAATGTCTCGGAGTCATTTTCAAGTATTGCTTGATAATAAGTCCTCGATCTCTCCTCGTCACCAATTACTTCTGTTAAGCTCCATCTCCATACAACATCTGGGAGAGACCAGTTATAGGCTGGAAAATTAATTACCAAACTTTTGTATTCATCAAATATACTTTTCTCGGTAAGCCATTTCTTATCAACAAACTGTCTTCTGATTCTTAATTTTTTCCCTAATCCCTTTCCTCGCAGGAATCTAAAATGTTTCCAAATAAATCTTAGAACTGGATTCGCAGGATATGACCAAGTATATTCTTTTAGTGCATTTCTAGGATCTTGAGCACCCGTTATTATCGTAGCCCATAAGAATGGCGTCGTTATCTCCTCCATACTTTCGAAATACCCATATTTCTTCTGAGTCAAATAAGGTAAGGCTTTCTTCCAAAGATCCACCAATGCGTATTCTAATCCGTCGAAAGCAAGAATTGCTAATCGCATGTTCTCACCAATAGCTTCTTACATAATGTAAATGTTATATCTAAGTGCTAAATACGGATAAAAAGCTGAATATTTGAAGTCTTAGAAATGTAAGAAATTCTCATGATTTTAAATATGGTGAGGGGCATTATGAATAGCTTTGTCTCTTCAAGAGCCAGAGTTGGAAAGAGGGTATATATTGGAGAATTCGCACAGATTCTGGGAGCAAGTGAGATAGAGGATGAATCAATAATTGATTCTAGAGTCATAATAGGGTATCCGAAGAAAGCGAATCTAGTTAAAATACTGGAAAAAGATAAATTAGATCTAAAAATGCTCGATTCTCTGAGTTCTGGAACCAAAATTTCATCTAGAGCTATTATTAGGTCTGGAACTATTATATATGAGAATGTTACTATCGGGGAAAATGTTGAGACAGGGCATAATGTATTAATAAGAGAAGACACGATTATTGGCTCTAATACTAAGATTGGCACTGGAACAATAATTGATGGTAAGGCGAGAATTGGGAATAATGTTAATATCCAGAGCCATGTCTATATACCGCTATTAACAATAATTGAAGATGATGTCTTCATAGGTCCTGGTGCTGTCTTTCTCAATGACAAATATCCTCCAAGTAAAAAGCTTGTAGGAGTAACTGTGAAAAAAGGCGCTGTAATCGGAGGCGGCTCAATCATTCTACCTGGAATCACGATCGGAGAGAGAGCAGTTATAGGAGCTGGATCTGTGGTGACTAAGAATGTTCCCCCAGAGACAATAGTTATCGGCTCTCCAGCTAGACCTTATGGAAAAAGGGAGGATTTTGATGCTAAGAAAAGAATATATGAAAGCGCTCCTTAGGCATAGTTACTATGGAGAGGTATATAATGAGTACAAATACAATATGGATCGATGCATTGACTCCCAAGCAATTATTATTCTTTTCTAAACTGAGAGAAAAACTGATAAGTGAAGGCTACGAAGTATATTTTACTTCTCGGGCGTATC
>CAZFGR010000059.1:0-6358 GCA_964518475.1 uncultured Nitrososphaerota archaeon | reverse complement strand
GTTCTCCTCCCTAAAGACCGTGGTCGGGGACGTTATCCATAGTAAGTCTTGGGAAGCAAGAATTTGTGATGCCTTCATCGCAGTCTTAGCCTACAATGTGGCCAGGATCACCGCACTAAGCCCTAATTAAACGGCTGAGAGAGGCTTAGAAGGCTAGACGGGACAAGGGGCAAAGAGATAAATTTGAAACAAAGCCATATTTTTATTATTAGATTGTCTGATTACTATAAATGACGTTAAGGAGCTCTCTTGTAAAAGCTAGAGCTTTCTTAACATCGCTTTTTGATAATTTCTCACCTTTTTTATGCTTTATTATGGCTCGTTCAAAATCCTTGAACAATTTTGCTAGTTTCTCATTGCGAATGTTGGTTACTAAATACTTTAACTCTCTGAAACTAATTTTTTCTTTTTTGAAGTACTTCTGTAAACTGCTCTTGATGATTCGTAATGTAGCATTAAATGCTTCCCGATATTCTCCTCTCCCAATGAAGATGTTTACTAAGTCTAAGGCGGAGGTGATATGCTTTAGGCTAGTGATATCCTCAATAATTTGTTTTCTTTGAGCATTTTCTCTTTGTAGTAGTTTAGAGAGTATTTTCCCAGATATACTATTGATCACTAATGCTGAAATTAAGGAGAGTAGCCCGACAATAATATAGATTAGTGCTTCATTCATTCTCTGCCACCTTATACAATTATTTACAGAAAGCATTTTAAGGAATTAAAAGATCTGAGGAAGGCAGGTGTGGAGAAATGTCTAGAGAGTATCGAGTAGGCATTGATATTGGCGGAACATTTACAGATATTATAGCAATGGACACCAATACGGGTCAGATCCTAAAAAATATCAAAGTCTCCTCAACACCACAACAGCCCGAAAAAGCCGTAGTCAACGGATTATCAAGACTCACAAAAGAATTAGGGAAGAATATAGATTTTGCTATCCACGCAACAACTATCGCTACAAACGCTCTTCTTGGGCAAGTTGGGTTAGAACTTCCGAAAGCCGCTCTGATTACTACGCGTGGATTTAGAGATGTGTTAGAGATTGGTCGTCAGAGAAGACCAGAACTGTATAATCTTTTTTTCGAGAAACCAAGACCACTTATTCCGCGAAGATATAGATTTGAGATTACTGAGAGAATTTCTTGGACTGGGGAGATTATCGAGGCCTTAAAAGAAGAAGAGCTTACGGAAATCATTAAGAAGATTATATCTGAGAAGATCGTAACTGTAGCTGTTTCTCTACTCCATTCTTATGCTAATCCGATACACGAAAAAATCATAAAGAAGCGGTTATTAGAGGCTATTCCTAATCTCTATGTCTCCCTGAGCAGTGAAGTAGATCCAGAATATAGAGAGTTCGAGAGAACAAGTACCACTGTGGTGAATGCTGTCTTGATGCCACTTATCCATAGATACTTAACCAGTTTAGAGAATAGCTTAAGAGATCTAGAAATAAAATCACCATTTCTGATAATGCAGAGTAGCGGAGGAGTAGCTAGCGCTGAATACTGTGCTAAGTATCCAGTAACGATAATTGAGAGTGGACCAGCCGCTGGAGTTATTGCTTCAGCTTTTTATGGAAGGGTTATTGGAGAGAATAATCTGATAACATTTGACATGGGAGGAACCACGGCTAAGGCTGGCATGATTTTTGACGGCTCACCAATAGTCACTACCGAATACGAAGTAGGAGAAAAAGTGCATGCGGGTCGTGTAATAAAGGGAAGCGGATACCCCGTTAGACATGTTTTCATAGATTTAGCGGAAGTTTCCGCTGGAGGAGGATCTATAGCATGGGTAGATCCGGGAGGTGCTCTCAGAGTGGGCCCAATTAGCGCTGGTGCTGATCCTGGTCCTGCTTGTTACGGGAAAGGAGGTGAAAATCCCACGGTAACTGATGCTAATCTAGTCTTGGGAAGACTAAATCCCAAATATTTACTCGGAGGAGAGATGAGAATCTATTCTGAATTATCCATTAAGGCTATAGAAAAGAAGGTTTGTGAATTAACCGGAATGGATGTTTATGAAACGGCTAGTGGAATAATCAGAATAGCTAATAGTATTATGAGCAAAGTTTTAAGAATCGTCTCTATAGAACGCGGACACGATCCCAGAGATTTCTCATTAATAGCTTTCGGTGGAGCAGGTCCCATGCATGCATGTGCCTTAGCCGAAGAATTAGAGGTGAGGAGGATAATTGTTCCACAGAGTCCAGGACTCTTCTCAGCCCTCGGTTTACTAGTTACTGATCTTAAACACGTTCTCTCTAAATCTGTTAGAAAGGAGCTCTGGGAAATAGATCCTAATGCATTAGAGGAAGAATTTGCAACCCTCGAAGCCGAGGGAAGAGAAATATTGATCCGCGAGGGAGTGAGAGAAGACAACATTGTTTTTAGAAGATACGCTGATATGCGATATTGGGCTCAGGGATACGAGTTATTAGTAACCGTCAATAAACCAGTTGATGAAAAGGAGTTAAAGGCTCTAGAAAAACGTTTCCATGAACTCCATAGAAAAACCTACGGATACTCCATGGAGAATGAGAATATAGAAATCGTTAATATTCGAGTAGAATGTATTGGACTACTATCAAAACCAGTATTGAAGCCCGCAAATGAGAGAAAAAATGTTTCGCTGAAAGTAGAGAGCTATCGCAACGTATTCTTCGAGAAGTACAATGATTTCGTAAAAACTCCTGTATTCTGGCGCACAAGACTTCCAGCTGGTTTCGAGTATTCTGGTCCAGCCATAATTGAACAATATGATTCAACCATCGTGGTATATCCTGGATGGAAATTCTTTGTTGACGAGTATTTGAACATTATAGTGGAGAGGGAGAAGATATGAGTATTGATAAAGTCACAGTTGAGGTAATTAGACATTTTCTAGAATATACAGCTGAGGAAATGGGTATCGTTTTACGAAACTCAGCTTATAGCCCAAATATAAAGGAGAGGATGGACCACAGTTGCGCGGTTTTTGATAATACTGGAAGAATGATTGCACAGGCAGAACATATCCCTGTGCATCTAGGAGCGATGCCCTTAGCCGTCAAAAGCGTATTAAGGAATTTCCAGGATAAGTTATTCCCCGGGGATATGATTATTTTCAACGATCCATATGAGGGTGGGACTCATCTACCAGACGTCACACTCATAGCACCAATTTTTTATAGAGATCACTTAATCGGGTTTGTTGCCAATAGGGCTCATTATTCAGATATAGGAGGAAAAACCCCAGGATCAATGCCTGGAGATTCGAGAGAAATTTTTGAAGAAGGTTTAATAATACCTCCCGTCAAACTTGTCAAGAAAGGTAAAATCGATAAAGAAGTACTTAGAATTATTCTAGCTAATACTAGAACGCCTCAAATTAGGAAAGGGGATATCTATGCCCAAATCGCAGCTAATCTAAGAGGAGCTGAACGAGTTACGAAGATATTAGGAAAGTACGGGTTGGAAACCTTCCAGATGGCCGTTAATGAAATACTTAACTACTCCGAAAGGAGAATGCGCAACGAAATACGAAAATTGCCGGACGGGAAATATACTGGTGAAGATTTCTTAGATGATGATGGGATAGAAGATAAACCAGTTAGGATCTTCGTAACCATTAGGATACATGGTGATTCTATAGAATTCGATTTCACGGGAACAGATCCTCAGGTTAAGGGATCTATTAACGCACCCCTAGCGGTAACTCTTTCTTGCTCATATTACGTTCTAAGAGCTGTAACGGATCCAACAATTCCCGCTAATGAAGGAGCTTATAGACCCTTAGAAGTTATAGCTCCTGAGGGCACTGTAGTTAATGCTAAACCACCAGCCGCTGTTGCTGGAGGAAATGTTGAGACTTCTCAGAGGATAGTTGATGCTCTACTGAAAGCTTTTTCCAAAATAATTCCAGAAAAAATCCCAGCTGCTGCACAGGGAACGATGAATAATATCTCTATCGGGGGAATAGATCCTCGTACCAATAAACCATTCACATTCTATGAGACAATTGGAGGGGGATTTGGAGGACGATACGGCGCGGATGGTGTGGATGGTGTACATTCACATATGACGAATACTATGAATACTCCAGTCGAAGAAATAGAGAAGAGATACCCCATCATAATTTTAAAGTATTCATTAAGACCCGATAGTGGTGGAGAAGGGCAATGGCGGGGAGGTTTAGGAATAGAAAGAGTATATAAAATTCTTGCTCCAGCCACACTAAGCTTACTAGGAGAGAGACACAAATTTGCACCATGGGGTCTTCTAGGAGGAAAACCGGGGAAAACGGGAGAATATCTCCTAATACGAGAAAGAAAAACCATTAAGCTACGAAGTAAACAATCGATAAGCCTAAAACCAGGAGACATCATAGTTATAAGAACCCCAGGAGGAGGCGGATATGGAGATCCAAGTAAGCGCGAAAAGAAGCTAATCATCAATGATCTCTTAGATGAAAAGATAACAGCGGACAGAAGCCTCGCTAGTGAAGGGGATAGATCTTAAAGCTGAGAAGCTAAGTACCGGGTAATCCATCCTTTTGAACGCCTTTAGGAGTTAACTCCTCGATAGGTATTGCCTTCCTATACTTAGGTAGAAACGTTAGTTTTCGTCTATCATAAATCTCAGCTGTTATTCCTCCCGTCAAAATAGCTATTGGAGCTATAATGATACCCCCAGTTACGATTATAGGTAACACATAAGTAGGGAATATGAGAGAGCAGACTCCCATCATGAGTAGAGCTGCTAGAGTAATCGCGGTTATTGTCTCTTTGCTTCTACCACATAGAATACCCGTAATTAACCCAATTATAATAGAGTACAGAGAAAGGATAAGTATCTCATTAATTATGATGGAAGCATTAGCGGCTGCTGTTATTTTTGCAAATAATCCGGCTTCTAGGCTGAGAAGAAGAGGTTCCGTAATAAGGAATAATAGACTAGCTAGTATTAAGCCTATAAGAAGCGTTGAAAGACCTCCAGAGCGTACGCTAGAAAAGAGACGAACATGTTCCCAGACGACATTCCTTAGCTTCTCCTCATTTCTGCTTAGAATATCACCGATTACCTGTTCGCCACCAGCTATTTTTTCTTTCTCAAGCATTTGAAGCAGTAAAGAATGTATACTTATAAGGGATCTAGCTAATGCGTTAACGTTATCGTTTTTATCTCCAATCCCAAGTATCCATAGTGTGGTCTGTTCTTCTACTCCCTTCATTGGCAGTATTAATATGCGATAACTATTCAAGTCAAGTCTTAGAGGTTTATGCACTTCCCACTCTAATAGTTTAGAAAGAGTGCCTACGAGAGCTTCTATGAAATGTTCTTTCTCCTGAGGGATCGGATTTGTCGGGAGTGTGACTTTTCCAATGATTTTACCACAATTATCTGTTAGATACAAACCGTGCAACATCTTATTCGACACTCGATAAATAGTGAACAAGAATATTAACACTTACCAGTAAAACATTATATTGATTTAAAGATTTTGAAAAGCCATGTCTTATAGATTTAGGAAAGAACCAGAAAAGTAATGTTGTTTTTGATTAAGTCTCCAAATGAAGAACCGCCAATGCTGAGATGAAAAACCATCTCATACTCCTTTCGGAAATTTTATATACTCACCGGCAAAAGACTTTTAAACATTTTTACGGTTTTTAACATTGTTATAGGACTTCCTTCTCGGCGGCAAGAGATGAAGATGCGTTGCGAAATATACGTCAAATACGTTCTACCAGGTATTAGAGCACTAGTAGCTGAGTACTTGATTAAGACCTATGGTTTGACCCAGATGAAGGCTGCGGAGAAGCTCGGGATGACGCAAGCAGCTATTAGCTACTATGTTAAAGCTAGACGGGGAAAGAAGGTTCTAGATGTTCTACGATCTTCATCCTTAGTTAGAGAACACGTGAAAAGGCTTGGAGATTTGGCCATGAAGCATGGTATGTCTGACGAGCTCCAGAATGCTTTCTGTGAAGTGTGTAGAGCTATTCAAAATGATAAGAACTTGGTGCGTGAGATATTGAATAAAATATGAAGTATTGCTCACTACGCTTTAATAATAAGAATTGTTTAGTTGGGTGCGAATTGTCTCAGAAATGTATTGTCTGTAAAGCCGATGCCATAGTTTATATTCCTTATGCTAGAGCAGCATTCTGTCGCGAACATTTTATTAAATTTTACAAAAGAAAGATCCTGAATACTTTAAAGGATGCTGGTTTTAAGGGAGGAAAAGTTCTAATAGGTGTTTCAGGCGGAAAAGACTCTGTAGCTTTACTTCACGCACTTTCTAGCTTGAGAGACGATATTAAGATTGAGGTAGCCGCATTATATATCGATCTGGGAATAGGAGTATA
>CAZFGR010000058.1:0-6376 GCA_964518475.1 uncultured Nitrososphaerota archaeon | reverse complement strand
GAGAAGTATGATAAGGTCTACGTGGTGGCCGGTGAGATTTACAGGGAGGCGCTTAAGGGTCTCGGGGACGGGAAGATTATCTACCTGGAGGCGAGGGGCTACGGGGACATGCTTCGGAAGATAAAAACAATATTGCTAGAATAAAGTCGTATTTATCGAGATTTTTTGATTTTGCACTATTATAGATGGGATTTGCAGTCTTGATGAAAAGTAAAGGGAATTAATTAAGTTATCAAGTACCTACAAAGCTATCAACGTTAAAACAGGCATTTAAAGATTCGTTTCAACAATAAACTCATTGTTAGGTAGTTAATAGTGTACTAGTTGTAAAAGTGGAAAGATGTTTTTGAGCTACAAGAGTACATTAATACTTACGCTTAACTCTCTGTTTACTAGTTATGATACTCTTATGAGTAATTATAGTCCCTTTTACCTCACGTAATTGTTCCATTAAGCAGATTCCTTGTATCTGATACTCTAAAATATTATGATAGACATTTTTGAGTAGGTAGAGATAGAGAGGTGTAAGGATTGCCTAGATCGGGAAGAAAAGGGTTGTCGTTTTCGGAAGCAGGGTTCCTCATAATTATAGCACTTATTATTATGGCTATACTAATGATGTACCTTGCTGAGCCATGTTTCATCTTTAATGTGCAAATTCAGCTTTTTAGGAATGAAGCCTTAGGTTATACAGGCATGTTAATATTAATAACGGTCGTAATTGCTATTGTAGCGGTGATATTGGGGAAATTGCCTAAAAAATTCATATGAAGTTCTGCTCAGGAATGTATCGCCTAATGGTGAGGCTAAATTGCGTGATAGGATTGCTTTGGAAGCATTCCTGAGAAAAGTCGAGAGTATAAAGGAGGAAGTTGATAATCTATACAGGATGCTTGAGAATGACAGAAAGGCTGGTCAAGGTAATATTGATGTAAGACCAATTAAGAGGCTATGGGAGCTTTATGAAGAATCAAGAACTTGGGCAGTTTACAATATCAATGAAGTTGGAAGGCATATGCCGTATGTGGACGACCAATATTTTTATACTGATGATAAGAAGCGATATGAACGATTGTACATGGAGTTAGATATTGCGTTGATGATTCTTCGGGAAATACGTATAGGGTGTGATGTTGTTATAGGAGCTCTAAACTCTATTTTGAAACCTGGCATTGGACCTGAGATCATTGATGAGTTAAAACTTTTACGGCAAGAGTTGGAGAAATTGGCAGAAAAAGGATTAGATGTGATTCTTGGAAGGAACATAAAATATGCTATCGACGAATTAGAACATGGACATTATTTGGCATCAGCAATGATATCTTCTAGGGTTATTCGATACATAATTGACAAGATTCCCGGGAGAACTGATGAGGACAAGATAAAATACTTGGTCCAGAGGGGATTAATACCGAAAGATAGAAGGGATGAAGAGAGAAGCTTACTAACTGCGTTAAGGATTTCTAGGAACTTCCTTTCACATAGAGTAGATATGTTGCCGGAAGTTAAAGACGCATTAATGCTTTTGAGCGGGACTTTTAAGCTTTCTAGGGTATTTATGAAATTAGAGGAGGTAAGTAAGTAGCATAGAGGTGAAAGACTCAATATATCTCAATAAATAGAGCATTTGGAGATTGGTTAATGTTTATCGTTCCATTATGTGATTTTTGGCGGTATATTTTATGCATAGCTTTGGATTAGAGGATAGGTGATGATCGTATAATGAATGATTTGTGTGATAGTACATATGTGCGTAGGGTAGGTGGGTGAGTAAGTTAGATAGGTTAGATTGGTGATTTGTGATTTCATTATTGGTAGTTGATGTGATAGAGTAATAAGATTTGTATGTTTTATGTATTTTACGATCCGATGCCTTTAAATAGAAATTAAGCTAAAAATTCGCCAATATATGGTGGGGGGTGATAGTTTGTATAGAAGTAAGTATGATGATTATTGGCTATCAATATTAGATGAACTAACTAATGCAATTGATAGAGCTTACAATAGTGGGAGTGCTGCCGTAGATATTTGCCATATAAAGAATTATGGTAGAAGGGAAAGCTGGTATGGCAGTGTTGTTGTATGCGCAAGTGGTATTGTGAAGTATAGTGGTGGTGTACATGTGATATCACTTGGAAGAATCATCTCAAGAAGCGGAATTTTAAGGAATTATGACTGTTGTTTTAAATTTGCTGTATCGGAGAACCTGAAGTTAAAAATAATTCCAGTATCGAATAAAGACGCACGGCAATGGGAAGGAATTAGAGCGGAGCGGCAGAAGGGGGTAAGTAAAAATCTTTCTCACGATAAATATAAATTTTTGTTACATGTAAATGGCGGTGCTTCTAGAAGTTTTATGAGAGATGACTTCGAACATATTTTAAAGGAGCTTTTAAGGCGCAAGGATGAACTCATTGAAAGAGATAAATATCGATTTGAAACGGGATATGAATGGAAGAATTTTAAGGGAGCCATGAATGTCATTTTTAATGATGGAAACTCATTCGGTCTTAATGCTGATAAAAGACTACTCATCTTTTGGATCTGTTGTATATTAGATAGGCAGGTTCCTGTTGAAAAGGTTTGGAATGACGGCGTCTATATGACAGTGAAATTTATCAATCGTGGTTTTAAACCACCTTATCCCAAACTTCGCTGTAATGAAGACATACATATAGAGAAAACAGTAAATACTCTTAGTAAAAGTGAATACGGAGGGAGCTTAGCAAGATGGTTTATAAATACTATTAGATCTCTAAAACCATACGGTAAGGGGACATTATACAGATTTTGCTACCGTGTTTTTAGCGAATTGCTTGATCCAAGTAATTACTATGACTCTTACAAACTTAAGAATGGAGAGGTGGGACTGCTGGGGAGATGGAAGCGTTTATGGATGTTTGTAATGTTTCTTAAGAGGGATAATAGCTACATAAGGCGGCTCTTAGAGGCGGCAGTAAGACCTCTCCCACATGGCGATGAGGTTTTACGCATATGGTATGATGAAAATTGTTTCAGTTCGCTGGAATGTGAACTTCCAGTAGATAGACGAATCAAAGAAGCATTTGAAATGAAATTCAATTTCAGAGCAAATGAAAGAAAAATAGCAGAACTTGCCCATATATTCGGAGAGAAAGCAGGAGTTTCGCCTTCTGTCCTCGATGTTATGTTCCTTTCCCAAAATAGATGATAATTAGCTATTCGTTTATTTTTTCATTTCTTTTAAAATAATCAGTTAGTTTTTGGAAGCACATAGGTTACTGGAGATCACAGAGTTATATAATTTTAGTTCCGAGGAGTAGAAGGGGGAAAGAGAATTCTATTCGTTGTATAAGAGATGCTGATTTTAGCATCGTTGATATCTATCGATGCCCCCAGTCGCGTACTCAGAAGCACGGGATATCTAAATTCATTAAAGAGAACCTGATTATGATATGCGAGAAGTTGTGATAATTCCTACCAACTTAATGTCTTTTCGTAAGAATTCTATTCTCTTCGAATTCGAAATGTTGTGATGGCTTTATGTACATCATTGCAATAATTCCTTTCTTAGAACTCATAAATTTGAAATTTATGTGTCTGGAGGGGAAAATTCTCACTGTTAAAAAGGCATTGGGGAGTAATGGTATAAAGGGGTGGATGGGAATGAGTGAGGTTTGCACTCCGGTATATGGAGTATATAGACCTGAAGTGTTATTGAGGGAAGAGAGGTTTGCCAGGATAGAATGTGCGGATATTGCCGGTGATCAGATATTTTTAGGGGTGTCGGGTCCAAATGGATTGATATCTGTGGATATTAGGAGTGGAGAAGTGCAGAAAGTGCGGGAGGAGGATGAGGCTATAAGTAAACTTGCAGCAAAGCGCGTTGATGGTTATATTTATGTAGCGTATATAACAACGGGTCTGAAATTGGTCGTTTTGGAGATCTCTCCTCCTAACGAAATAATTAATGAAAAACTCATTCGTCTTAGCGATGTACTGCCTGAAAGAGAAATGCCCGATGAGATTAAGATATTTCGTTTTAAGGATAGTATTTATCTTCTCTTAGTGAGTTTTGGAAAAAGATATTTTACATTGATAGATGTTAAGCGTGCGCTTAGCAGGTTAGTAGAGGATTTTCGTGAGATTGTAATTGTCAATGTACAAACTTCCATAATCAACGTATATTGCATTGATAATCAGGGATTTGCAATTTCTAGTGATTCTGGCCGTCATTTCATAATATATGGCGATTTATTGGTTGAAAGGATAAAATCTTTGGAGTACGAAATTAAGCCAGATAAGGATCTGATGGTTCCTGTAGATGATTCTCCTTTGACATCGAGATGGGAGAAAGTATCGAGAAAGTTGGGTTATCTCACGAGTCCCAAGCCCAAATTACATAAACTGATCTACGTGCCGGACAACTTTTCGGGGGCATTAGTGTCATTTATTATCGACAGTAAATACGTAGTTGCGTGGTTTAAAGCTAAGAGACAGCGTCCACTCGAGTTATCAGAAGATGCGATGCACATAACTGAGGGCGAGGTGATCTCGCTACACAATAGAGGCATAGAGTCGGTTCTTTTGCTTCAGAGGGAACAGGCTGTTTTAATTGATGTCAGTGGCGAGATTCCTGCTATGCGAGTGATAGATCTCGTGTCAATAGGCATAAAGGAGGGTATTGCGGCGTTTTATGTAGATGGAGGGCTCTATGTTGTTACGCGGGAGAACATTTTCAGAGTGGATCCCTATCTGTACGATGAAATTTGCAAACTGGAGTTAAGTCTTTCAAAGACAATTAATGAATTGTATGGTGTTAGAGATTTGTCTGTGATTGTTGATAAGGTTATTCTCGTCAGTTCATTAGCTTTACAGTTAGATCTTCTGAACATATTGCGAGAAAGGGATCCTAATGAAATTTCAAGGATCGTCAAAGACGTAGGAATTAAAGAAAAGGACATTAAGAACATAATTGATAAATTGGTTAAGAAAGAGGATCGGGAGGAGGTTTTTGGGAAGGAAAAGAAAGTCTTGGAGGATATTTTAGAATTGCCAAAGAAGATCCTTAGGACGATGCGCGAATCTCCGGAGAACTTATCTAAGGTAGCTATCGAGATGGGCAGATTTCTAACGAGTATATTATCTGTATCGTTGAGTCCAGTAGTGTTCATGGGGTTATCAGCTGCGAATTTCCTTATATGGCCAATAGTGAGGAAAATTAGGAAGGAGGAATAATCCATTTTTCGATAAATAGTATGAGAGATAGGGATTTACTTCTTTTCACCTTTTATTTTGCTTTTGGAAGGACATATATTGCCAGTGTGGGATTCTCGTGGAGGTGGCATTTAGTCACGTTATTCTCTTTGATGTAGTGGGAATGGTGGGGATGTCCTGATGTGGTGGTGTTTCAGGTGTGGGGCGTTATCGTAGCGGTATACTGTCCCGTTGATGTATCTTCTTTCGTAATGCAGGCTATATTTACCGCTCTCGCTCCAATACACGTCCAGGAAACTTCCATCCCTGAATAGTATTCTTATTTTCAGGAGCATATTGTAGGGACTGTACATCGGGGTGATTACTTCCACAATGTCGCGATATTCTGACAGGATCTTATGTTTATCTCAGAGTAAATTTCTTCAAGTATTCTCGACAATTTTTAGCGCCTCTTCCAGCCTCTTCTTCTCGTTGATCAGGTTCTCTAATGTTACGAGATCCTCCCACGCCGGGTGTTCCTCAATCTCTCCCTTTTTTATCTTTTCCTCAAGTTCTGCCACGTCGGCAACCCCATAGCGCAGCAGATTCTCCTTTATCTCCGATTCTACGAGTAGGATCCTCCTCTCCAGCCACTCTCGCAACGCCTCCCTTGTAAGCCTCTCCTCCGGAACGCCGAGTCTTTCTGCAACTATTTTGACTATCGACAAATAGATCACCTGCCACCGTCTTCTTATCCTTCGGCTGGGATATTAATATTATGTAAGGGGATTAGGGTCGTGGGGTTTTCTCTAACAAGGTCGATAAATGAGGTGTTGGGAGGAGGAAAGAGGAAATTCTTAATAAGCTAAAGCGGTTGTCAGGTGTTGTTGAGAAACGGTAGACGTTCAGACACTATCAAGGGATCTCGTCGTTATCGAACTAGCGAGAGCAGTAAGATGAAGAGAAATTTTGTTTGATGAATTGAGATGGTCGGTTTAAAGATTGCTGAAATCAACAGTATCTGCAACCGAGTTTTTGTTGGAGTTTTCTCTCTTATCGTCGGTATAAGAACCTATGATGTCAGGATCTTGAGTATGACCACTCCGGTTTGCTCCACTTACCATTCTTATATTTAGAGAGGAGGACGGGTTCTCCTAATGAGGTTGTGAGGCCCGCCGGGCGCATTTTACTATGCTGGAGG
>CAZFGR010000057.1:0-6581 GCA_964518475.1 uncultured Nitrososphaerota archaeon | reverse complement strand
GAATTGTACTACTTCGTGCCACCCATAAGGCATGTAAGATTCAAACTACTCCTAACATACCTCAAGAAAATTGGGGGACATATAAGCATCGAATTCGAGAGCGAAAACGGAGTAGGATGGGCAACTTGACCCAATTTCAGTTTGAGAATATGCTATTTGGAGTTCCAATTTGCCTGTAGCTCAGCGAGATTCTGTAAAAATCAGAGATATATAAGTAAAATTTATAAAACGAATTTGATCATATCAAATTATTAATAGAAATAACTCTGTATTGAATGGGTGTTCTGTAATGAATGGTGAAAAAATAATTTCACTAACTAAGATCTCTCTCAGCGGACCTATAATTGAGCTTGAAGCTTGCAGATATTGTTGTCAAGTACATTCTGGATATCAAGGAAAGCTATAGCAATGGGGATACTATTGTCCAAAAGACTTTCGACAAATGGGCTTAGCATACATATTGACGAAAAAGGTATAATCTTTCAGAGTTATGACAGCTACAAGCTTCATACAATTGATCCTATAAGAGCTCTCTTTTTATCTTTTTTGCATTACTTGAGCGGCGGTCGTGATATATCAACTGATCTAATAGAGATAGCATTTAAGTGTGTTATAGCGTTCTTTGGTGGGAACCCCGAGATATACAAATTAAAAGATAAAATATTAAATACAACTCTAAAAAAGTTGGTTCGGATAGGTAAATATCCTCGTTTTATTGCACACGTAGCATCACCAGAAAAAATTATTTCTGGACTATATAATGTCATTGATGAAAATGCATATGAAATTTCACTTCGAACATTAGCTATAGATAAACTTAATAGTTTATTAGGCCTAGTCATAATTCCTACATTCAAATGCCATCTGAGATGTCTTTATTGTTATCAGAAAACTAGTAAGATAAATAAACCAATCTTTCCAGAGAGACTAAATGGCTTAATGAAGTTTAATATCTTTAAGAAGGTAATTGATGAAGCGAGAGATCTTGGCTTGACAACAGTGGTCTTTACTGGGGGCGAACCTTTTTTACATCCACGGATATTTGATATGTTGAAATATACCTATAAAAATGATATTTACACAGAGGTTTCAACAAAGTTTCCCCTAAAGGAGAAAGATGTTAAGAAATTAGAAGGCAACGTTGATAAAATTCAAATAAGCTTGGACTGTCACATTCCTGAAATTCAGGACAAGCTAACTCAAGTAAAGGGAAGTGGTGAGTGGTTACTTAAAGATATAGAATTGCTCTCAAAAACCAATATTCGTTTACAAGTTAATGTTGTCGTTACAACATATAATATTAATTATATCCCAGATTTAATTGAATATCTATATTATAAAGGAGTAGATGTTATTACGTTGTCTATTTACGGGTTATCGATAACAAATCCTAATCAAGAACTTCGTCCTTCGCGAGATGACTACATAAATCTTGCACATAAAATTGAGGAAAAATTAGCTAACTTTCCTGATACTGTTGAGGATATTGATTATGGCTACATTAGTCTTGGTGACAAAACTATATTAGTAGTCAGTCCAATATACGCAATTAGAGACATATTTCATAAAAAGAAAGAAGATTCCTTATTACGGTTAGGAATGTTCAATTGTGGTGCCTATAGATCTGGACTTGCGATTTTACCAGATGGCGATGTCTTAGGTTGCGACCGCATGTACTCATTACCTTGGTATAAGAAACTAGTAGTTGGTAATGTTAAAAAACAAAGTATAAAGGAGATCTGGTACTCCGAAAAAACCTATCAGTTGGCAAAACCCTCAAGAGACAAGTTTAAGGATACTATGTGCTTTAATTGCGAATTGTTTGATTACTGTCTAAGTTTTGGATTTTGCTACTTAGATGCCTATTATACATCTGGGAAAATGTATGGACCACGGTTAAATTGCCCTAGGTCTGAAAATTATGATACCCTCTTCAAAAAACTATTCGGGGTGAATTGCTAGTTGAGCTATGTAGTCTCTTTTGAAAATGTTTATAAGATATACCCTCCCAATACTATTGCATTAAGGGGGCTGTCATTTTCCGTCAAGAAAAATGACTGGCTTGTAATACTAGGTCCAAATGGAGCTGGTAAGACAACAACTCTCAAAATAATTTCTACAATAACTCGTCCATCAAAAGGAAAAGTCAAGGTATTTGGACACGATGTTAGTAAAGATAGAGATGTCATACGATCAAAATTATGTATTGTGCCACAAGAAATATGCCTCGATCCTTGGTTTCCTCTAGAAAAGAGCCTTGAATTTATAGCGCGAATGCATGGCATAAATAAGAAAGAGGCAAAAAAATTAGTAAAATCTGCTTTAAAGAAAGTTGGATTATTAGGACATGAAAGAAAGCTAGTTGAGGCCTTATCAACAGGAATGATGAGAAGAGCTCAATTAGCTATCGCATTTATCGTTGATAGGCCACTTATTCTTCTCGACGAGCCGACATTGGGTGTGGATATTATAGGTAAATTCGAAATTTGGGAGTTACTGCGAAACGAACTGAAAAATAGGACTGTTCTCATTGCTACAAACGATTTGATAGAGGCAGAAAAACTAGGACAAAAAGTTTTATTAATAAATAATGGTGAATCGATAGCATTTGGCAATGTTAATGATATAGTAAGACAACAAGTTGGTGAACTCACACTTAGAATAAGTCTCAAATCCAAGGATTACATTCAATCAATTATTGATAAACTGAAAGAAGAGGTTTCTAGTGAGAAATTAATTTATGGAAAGACAAAAACAATTTCTATCGTTATAAATAGTGTAGAAGAGGCTATGATGCTACTATCTGCTTTAAGTGATTATAGCAACATTATTGAAAGCTTTGGTCTTGATCGTTTTTCTTTAGAAGATCTATTTAGAAAGCTAATTAATAGGTGAGAGTAAAGATGCTTGTTTTTGTTGAAAGAGATCTTTATTTATCTAAATCACCACCAGTCCTATTAGCACATATTCTGAGCCCTATAATTTGGGTAGGAGTCTTCGGTGTAATATTCTCTTTGCACCTAGAGACTATTCTTTATTGTAATAGATATATTCCATACTTAGTTTTCCTAGTATTTGGCGTTGTAACAGTAAGCACTTTTTATACATATAGTTCTATATTTGCAACAGTTAGATTAGACTTCGTAACAAGGTTTATGTATCTTGTAATTTCCTCTGGAAATAGTTTCTACGTATATTTTATGGGCAAGATAATTGCACAGTACATCATGGTACTTTTACAAAGTCTAATAATA
The DNA here is from genome assembly GCA_964518475.1 of uncultured Nitrososphaerota archaeon. GTDB lineage: Archaea > Asgardarchaeota > Njordarchaeia > Njordarchaeales > Njordarchaeaceae > Njordarchaeum. Next base: position 3,327 of record CAZFGR010000057.1, on the reverse strand, counting down.
TTTGCTATAGTCTACATGCTCTCTGGTTTTTATCTAACACTATTACTAGCCATAATTCTTTGTGCATTATTGTTCATATATACAATATTTTGGAGCTTTATTGGTGTTATTCTATCTTTGTATGTTAGGTCACATTATTATCGGGATCTTATATTCACGCTTTTAAATCCAATGCCTTTAATAAGTACAGCATATTATACCATCCCTCAGAATCAACCATTACTAGCAACATTGTTGTACGCAAATCCAATAACATACCAAGCAGATTTACTTAGATCTATTATCCTATTAGGTTACATTGATATTAAACTTGTTGCTATTAATGTTATTCTACTTATAGTAATCTCATTAATTACTATAATTACTATACAACGAAAAATCTACTATTAAAATCTATCGAAAACTATTTGAATTTTTTCCGTAACTTTCTTCTTCTCAGAGCGGTCGTAGCTGAAATCTGTATTGAGTGAGTATGCTCTGCATGGTTCTGGGCGTATGGGATATATTCTGCGTGTATTATCTGAGGTGAGGAATGGGCAAAGTTTTATGACCTTTGTTTTTCCTTTTCTAATGAGATTCACAATGTGTTTCCTCAAGTTGTCTGGATCCTCTCTTATGTACTTAGCAATGCGGTTTATGTTTACTAGGAAGTATTCTGCTGATACTGATACCTCCCTGCAACACTTACCACACTTCCTACAGAAGAACGGAATAACAATAGTTTCTTCGGTGTCCATAAATTCTACGAGCCAACGTGGCTGGTCAAGACGACCACCAGTGGCACTCATCGATAATCCCCAACACATACCTATTAACATGAAAAATTGATTATTGGTTAACCCCTCTTTTCAAGGCTCATACTTCTCAAGCTAGTGACGATACTGCTTACCATTGTGCCTAGTTTTGCATACTTCCTCGAGAGGTTTATGAGAATATCCGCTAGAATTTTTGGCTTCAGAACCAGCGGAATCAATAGCTTCTTTACCGCTTCAACATCCACTATTTGCTCCCCAGACATGTACCTAGATATCGTACTCTTGGACAATAGAGTCATTCTTGCCAGAGGCCTAACACCGCCAGCCTTCTCAACAGCAATCTTCACAAGTTCTAATCGTTGCTCGGGGCTCAGTTTCTCCACTAACTCGTATAATTGGCCTAGGATGCCCCTCTCAATTGCTTGTGTTTCTAGTTTCTTCACTTTTGTTATTGCTGGGGACATAGTCTTGTGTAGTATCCATAGTCTCACCTCCGCCGCTATCTCCCTCAGATACTCATCAACTATCAGGTCTATTTTCCCGGATTTCGCCTTCCTATAGAGTTCCTCTAGCTCCTCCCTTACCTTTTCCTCAAGATTGCTACTCAATGTTTCTCACCAAGCCTGAACGCAACGTATTCTGATTCTCCCAAGAAGTGTTCCCTCAGTCTTCTGCATTCCCAGTATATGTGCGACCTAATACTCATTCTCCTCCCGAGGAACGTTGCTTCCTTTGCCAGATAATCCATGTATGTCTTCATAACTAGTCTCCGGCCATAACCATTTAGATATACTCCACGCTTACCCCTAATCCTTACCTCCCTAAAGTAATCTCTGGCTCGATCCCTTACTCGCTTATATATTGTGAATGCTGGGTTCGCAACGAGGAGTGGAGCGTATATGTCCTTTATGTCTAGTGGTAGGGAGAACCTATGCTTTTCTGGCTCATGTATGAAGCTTATTGATGGGTCCAGACCCGCGTTTATTGTTGCTAGGAGGCAGTCCGCGTATAGTAGGCTTGCCAGGTAGCTATATATTGCGTTTGCTGGGTCCCCTGGTGGCCTCCTTATTCTTTTTGGCCATGTCGGCATTATTCTTCTGAATACTCCAAACAGTGTTTTCCATGCTTTTGCCTCGAGTAGCATCAGTCTCTGTGTGTCCTCTGTGTTTTCTATTTCTTGCTTTATTCTCCTTATTGTCTCATAGAATTTTTCTCTTGTTTCTCTATCCACGTATTTTCTTAGTGTGTTCTTGAATATGTGGTGTATGTTCGTGATGATCGCTCTCTCCATCTTCCTAGCTATCTCTATTCTCTTTTCTAGCCATGCTTTTGCCTGCATTATCGCCACCTTCCCGCTCCATAACCCCTTGGATACCCTCATCGGTATCATTACGTTCCTCAGCCCATACCTCCCGAACATGAAGACTATTGTTCTCCCAGAGATTCTCGCTAGGTCTTTATGGCTTATCATTGTTGCTGGGGATATGTAGATTGCTTCCACACTCTTTGCGTCATATTCTTCCCCATCCACAACTATTTTCCCGCCCCGATATTCTACCTTATGGTTTCTCCCCACTGCCCATACCCTCATCTACAACCACCATAGTGGCCTGAACTCATCCTCATAGTATAGCGTGGAGTCAAACCTCGACCTATACCTTATCCTTCCCTTCTCCTCATCAATCTCAATAACAGCATTGAGATGGGGCTCCATGCTAGGCCCATTCCTCTCGCTATAATGAAGAAACCAAACATCCCCCGGAACATCCACAAAGCTTAGGTCAAATATGTACACGCCCCAATACATATCGGAAAAATACCTGATAATCGCATCCCTAACATACCTAGGCATCCTAGAAGCATAACCAATAGCATAAACATGAGGCAAAGTAATGTTAAAGCCAAGAGAGACGCACCCAAGAAACCCATCAACAATACGCCTAGAAGCCTCATCAACAACCACGCCACTAACATCAGTAATCTTACTACGATCAACAGCATCTCCAACCCGCTTCAACAATACCTTTAGTATTGGCCTATAATCCCTCCCTCCAGCAGATTTCGCGAGTAGCTTCGCAAGAAGCTCCACATCGTACGGCTCATATATGGGTATCATATTATCATGTGGGAACGTTGACTCTGGCTCACCACCAAAGATGAATACTATTCCTCCCTCCCTCTGTATCGCCATCCCCAACGCTAATGCTAGGGCATATTTTCTCTTCCCGCACACCTTTACCCTTATTCTTGCCCCTATCCGTATTAGCCCCCACCCACCACTATCCAGTCCGAGCACCGCGCTTTCTAGGGCGTCTGCCTCTGCCTCATATCTCACTAGGTATTTTCTTGTCCTCATGTTCACCCATGTTGGCCTGGTCTTTATTTGGCATCCGAGGAGTTCTAGTGCTATTCTCAGCCTCTCCTTATTCTCCGCATACGCCTCTAGCATTGCCCACCCTACTCCGTTTTCGCTCTCGAATTCGATGCTTACATGTCCTCCTATCTTCTCGATGTACATTAGGAGTAGTTTGAATCTTACATGCCTTATGGGTGGCACGAAGTAGTACAATTC
>CAZFGR010000056.1:0-6619 GCA_964518475.1 uncultured Nitrososphaerota archaeon | reverse complement strand
TTTAGAAGCGAGTATGTCCTAACAAGCCAGTTTTCTTATCCCAAAGTCCCATATGCGTAATACTGTCTATATATCGGACCGGTCCCCATCAACATCAATTATAAAACGGATTTAGGGAAGAAACTAAAGAGTTTTTAAAAGTTTTTTATATAATAAAAGTGCATGACGTGAATTAACAAGAATAAGAAGAGAGATCGTTAGTCACGTATTTTTGATATTAAACATGGTGGTGTAACATCTAAAGACAGAACTTATATCTATATAATTTTGCTAGGCAAGTTTTCTTTGACCATATTTCTTTATTTGCTCACTTTTTAACTCAATTTTGTCAGTGTGATGCAATTCAAATGGATTTCTAACATAATAAATTTTTGGATCATTAGGTATATTGTATACTACTGCTAGAACATATTTTTCTTTATATTTCTTTGCAGATTCAAGCTCATTCCCATAAAGCTCTATACTGTCTTCTTTTCTTCTTCCTTTGACCTCAACAAAGAATTCATACTTGTCTTTCTTTGCACAAAAATCATAGCCTTCAGAACCAGGAGAAATACTAAATTTTTGCTCCTGTAAATCTCTTTTTACAAATTTTTCAGCAAACTTCCCAATATATTCTCTTGAAGCCTCCTCTTTTACGCCAAATTTCTTAAAGAACTTCTTCCACTCATCTTTAATATCCTCATCGTCGATATCTTTCCTCCTTACCTCATAGTTTAGATACCTTTCGCTTATAAATACGATGTCATCTACAATATGAATCCATCTATCCCAAATTTCAGTAGGATCGTATTGCGATGAAAAGAAACAATCACTAGACATCATGATTCCGCCATCAATAGTAATTACTGGTATCGTCTCAAAGGGAAATTGGAGATCATATTCATATTCGGACCATAATTTTTTCATTATATATGTTAGTTCTATTAACTCTTTTATTCTACGCTTCTCAGCCTTTTCTTTAAGCAAATTGTTTAAATTATTCGTAAATTCATTCCAATATACATATCCACGTGGATAATAACTGGAGTAATAATAGATATATTTACAACAATTTCTGAAGAGGTTATCTAAAATTTCGTCTATTGTTTCTTTGTCGAAATTACCAATAATATTACAGGCCTTTCGATATTCATCAAAGTTTGGTATTAAGTGCCCAAAGTATTTTTTAAGTTCATCAAAATAATTATCAAAATAGAAAAGCTTGTCTGACGGTTTAATCTCACCATTATATGTTATCACCCAGATATTCTTAGGAACATCACTTAATCGAATATTTTCATTCGCTAATAGATATATCATCATAGCGGTAAGTGCCTTTAAGGATTTACTGTCTAACGTATTTGCTTCCTTTTTTTGATTCAATTTTCTCTCTGGGTTCTCATCAACGCTTATGATTGGGCGAATATATTCTTTAAAGACATAAGCTTTATCCAGAATTTTAAGGCCGAGATCTTTCAAAATTTCAAATCTATTATTGTCACTTTCAAATTCATTGTCTATAAACTTTAAGCCAACAAAAATATCTTTACTCTTCACAATTTTGGACACATTATTTGCAAAGCTTAGAATATCCTCTAGGCCACCTTTAGAATATATTTCGTCTGATGCTAGATTGCCTAGAGCTCCATCCTCAAGGATAACATAACATTTTTCTTCCTCTTTTAGTCGTTGCTTTATGCTATTATACATTACCTCGCTTTTCTTCTTGATTTTAGCTAGCTGGTCATATAGTGCTATTAAGAATTTCTTGCCTTTCTTGGAGATAAGGTTCTGGTTAAATAGTAGATCTAATGTGAGCCTTTTTATTTTTTCCTTATGTTCGTCAAGTAGATAATCTTCAAGATCGGGTGAAACAAATTTTAATCCTTCTTCTTTAAAAATGACCTTAAGATCTTCTTCTCCCAATATCCTCTGTTCGATAATTAATGGTTCTATCTCTTTTGTCCTGATAACTGCTTTACTAAGCCTAACTTTGCTGCCATCTATCGCAATCACATAAGGATCATAAAGCTTCCTTTTAATAACATTCTCCACCACTATTGTTTTTATAAGCTTCTGATAGATCTCGCTTTCTACATCATCATACTGAAATACCTCTAGATAATTCCTAAATTTTTTGCTTGATGATTCCGTTTGGAAATATTCTATAGCATAGGATACTAAGTCAGCGACACATTTCATCATCCAAGAATTCCAGGGATGTTCAATTGGCATAGTTTCACGCCCAGCTTGTGCGACAAAATCAGCTTGTATTAAAAATCTAAGGCCACTTTTTGTTTCTTCAAGAGGAAGAAATGAGTAAACTCCGCTGATAACATCGCTAAATTTCATTAGTTCGAGCATCTTCGTTGCGTTATTATACCTAAATGCTATGATGACCTCTCGCTGACTAACATTATTCCTCTTTACTTTCTTTGTTTTTTCATGATTTTTGATCGCAGGTGGAACATCAAAAATTTTCCTGAAAACTATATAGTAAATACGTGATTCTTCTCCATTTTGGATAACTGTAGCATAAACTTTTTCCCGAACGATATTCTCGTCTTGCTCCTCAGTTTTTGTTACAATTTCTATGCTCTCCTCGTAGACATTACCATTGTAGTGTATTATCTTTTCAACATAGCTTATATGGCGAAGAAAAATAAAGACTGGGTGCTTTAGCTTTTCTAAGCTTTCTCTAATCATATCAAATATCTCTTTAGATCTAAAATAGATTATAAATTGGGTCGTATATTCGGGATCAAAAGTGACTTCTAAGGTTGATGGATCAAGCTCTAGTGGTAAACACATCCATAGTTTTTTATCCCAATACTTTAGGTTGGCACTTTTTGGTGGATTCTCGTTAAACTCAAAACAAAAAATATTGTCTTTATCCGAAAGGTTTTTGTAGCGAGAGCAAATAACAACACGCTTAGCTACTTTAAACACGGATTTAAAGCCTATACCCATATAGCCTAAATAGCCCTTTGAAGGATCTTTTCTGCTTCGTAGGGCAGATATAGCTTTCACATCTTCCTCATCAAATGGTTTCCCATTGTGTCTAAATATTAATTTGTCCTCATGGAGCTCAATGTATATGCGTCCTTGTCTTTTATTTTCACCAAATCTTTCCATGCACGCATCCTCAGCATTTTGTATGAATTCCATTAGGAACCGTCCTGACCTAAGAAATACACTCTCTATTATAGTCTCAAGAATACTAGCTATGTCAAAATATACTGATTGTTGCCACTCTTTGAAAATATCTTTCCTTATCCTAGCAACATTTATATGGTGCACCATAAAAAAGCACCTATAAAACTGATTTGTCTTTGCAAAATTTAGTTTTATAGTAACCATAATGATCTTATAGCAGTCGGCGCATTTCTATGTTTTTTTGGTTTCCCTTTAATATTCTTCATGTTGGTTTTAAAAAATTAAAAAGGAAGTTAAATGATGCAAAAGATGAATTGAAAAATGAAACAAATGTATTAGGATTAGATCCATAAAAGCTTATCAAGGAAGAATTTAGTTTCTTTGTTCTGAGCAGAAGTTCGTTGAAAATAAGGGCATATGTGTTAATAAGTTCGCTAGGGGGGTTATCTCTATATCTGGGACTAGTGCTTGGCGGGGACTATGGGATATCTTTTATCAATATAAGTGGACTTTTTATTTATATTGTAATGGGTGTTAGTTGCTATGTTAGGGGGCTATGTAGTGAGCCAATAGTATGCTTTGGGGGTGCTCGTCTTGGACTTAATCTTCATGGTGGAGAATTTTTTGAGTCTGCGTAGCATATCTGTGCGGTTTGATCACTTGAATGTTCTGATAGGGCCCAATGCTAGTGGGAAGAGTAATGTTGTTAAGGCATTAGAATTTGTTTCTAGGTTCATAAGGGAAGGTATAAATGCGATTAATAATCTGTTCCGTGAACGTGATTTTGCAAGTATTACTTTTTTAGGCCAAGGGGGTAATATAAAGTTTGAGCTAAAGTTTGATGGTGCTAAGTACGCATTGCAGATGAGTTTAGGTTCACTTCGAGAGGAGGTATATAGTAATGAGAAACTTATTTTTAGGAGAGATTCATTGCCGGAGCGTGAGCAATTATCCTATTTGACGACCAATAACGCATGGAAATCTGTTTCTTCATATCAACATCAAACAATTGTGGGGAAAATATCTATTCCATTGCTACAGATTGCCAAACTGGATGGATGCGCCGATTTAAGGAATATTGTTAAGGTTTTATCCTCAATATATACATATTCGTTTGATCCCGAAGTTATCAGATCAAAATCTCCTATCAGAGCGATTCCTAGACTTGGGAGAAGAGGGAGCAATTTGGCGCGCGTAGTACTTCACTATTATCTTGAGAACCGCGCTCTTTTTAATGAGCTTGAGGACGTATTCAAAATGCTTATTCCAGATGTGAAAGAGATTGTTCCGGTGCTTAGGGAGGACTATGTTTGGATAGCATTCAGGGAGAAGTATTCTGATATGCTTATCGATCCGGAGTTTCTCTCAGATGGTTCTTTGAGGATACTGGCTCTATTGGTCTCTCTCTTTGACGAGAGTTCTGTTGTTGCTTATGAGGAGCCAGAAAATTTTGTTCATCCTCACCTACTTGAGAGCATTGTCGATATCATGAAGAAATTTGGTAAGATCGTTATCATAACTACGCACTCCCCATATTTGCTTGACTATGTTGAGCCAAAAGATGTTATTCTAGTAACTAAGATCAATGGAGAAACGAAACTTAGGAGACTTGTTGATACCGACGAGATTAATGTTGTTAAGAAATACCTAGAAGAAGGAGGAACGCTAGGAGAGGCCTGGTTCTCAGGTCTCATGGGCGAGGTTTGATTGCTGATCATAGCTGTCGAAGGAGAGAGCGATAAGGGGGCTGTTGAGGCCCTCCTAAATAGACTCGAAAAACACGCGGATATACTACTTATGAGAGGGAATAGACCGATAAAAATTGCAAATAAAATAGTGGCGAAGGCTACTAAATATATGAGTAGAGGTGTAAGGATAGAAAAGATAATTGTGCTGAAGGATCTTCATGAGTACAGGGAAGAAATAATAAAGAGGCATCTGGAGACAATAAGACAAAGAGTACAACACTTAGCGAGATACTATGGCATAATTGTCCGATACGCCATAGAGGCTTGGATCCTTGCGGATGTCTCATGTCTTCAAAAGACTTTAGGAATAACCACTCGGCAAATAAATCCAGAATCCATAGAGAGACCTAATGAGTATCTAGATGCGCTGTTTATGAAGAAAAACAAAAGATATGTTAAGAGCAAAGCTCTCCTATACAGGCTAGTGAAAAACATAGATATAAACACAGCAATTAAGAACTCTAAAAGCTTTCATGAATTTATTAGTGCTCTAAAAGATCCATAATTGAACATACTCTACTATGGCTGACAATGATTACCATGTTCCTGGCTTTATACTACTACCCGTACTAATCGAGTTGTCAAGTCCAAGAATATCCAGAGCATCAAGTCCTACCACCTGAAGACGCTTCAACATATCAAAATTGGGGCAAGTTTGTCTTCTATGTTGGGCATGAGGCTCGTGGTTGTGAGGTTCTCCCGCTTATTTTGTTGATACTCTCGAGGCTGCCATTAGATCCCTTAAGGACAAGACAAATCTTTTCACTGATTGTTTCTATTCCCAATAAATTCTTAGGTGAATCAACATCTTGCGGCAATCTGAACCTATTAGGATTAGACCTATAAAGCTTGGTGAGGAGGTTTATGCTCTCTAATACTCAACTGAGCTTTATCAAGAACAAGAGTGCATGGACTGTTATCTTATGGGGGCAGGGCGATAAGAGGAGCTTCCCGAGAGGGACTATAGGCCTATCGAGGAATGTTGTAGATATTATCTTATCTTGATTTTGACGCTTTGTAGAATATCAAATCATCACGAATCAAAACAACAGTAAAAACATCTATCTTGTCCTTTAAAGGTTTGATGGCAGCCTCGAGAGTATCAACAAAATAAGCGGGAGAACCCTATAACCATAAACATGTCCAGCCTAGGTTAGAGTCTCTCTATTTTTTTGGACGAAATATCATTTAACATTTATGGGGAGTCGGTGTTAAATTTGTCCTACGACAATACTATATTTTGCCTATTGGAAATCGTCCGCAGTTTCAGAGATAAACGCGACTGGTCAATCTACCACAAACCAAAAGACCTAGCAATATCAATTACCATTGAGGCTGCAGAATTACTTGAGTTGTTTCAGTGGCTATCCGACGAAGACATCGAACAGCTAAGGAGCAGCCAAAAATTCATCTCCAGAGTCGCCGAGGAGATCTCCGACATATTGATATACCTACTATCACTAGTGGATATACTCGGAATAGACATCGTGGAGCAAGTAAAGCGGAAGATAAAGGCAAACGAGACGAAGTACCCACCAGAAAAATTTGGAGGCACAAAATTCAAAGAATGGCTACTCAGCAAGTATCTATAATTTTTTCATCTTGTAAAGATGTTAAATTGTTATTAATCCAGAACTCTTCCACAAGAACCTCAAACATCGCCACCCTATAATCCTCCTTTTCCCTCATAAAGACCTTCTGATTCTTCTAACTAAGCCTAAAATTACCTATTC
>CAZFGR010000055.1:0-6628 GCA_964518475.1 uncultured Nitrososphaerota archaeon | reverse complement strand
ACTACTATGGGCAAGACTCATCTTACTGGGCTACATCGATTGGTGGAATACTACAATTTCATGCAACTTTCGATAACTCAGGTGATGAATACCACCAATTCGAATATGATATTCCAGATTCTTCGCCAGATTATGCAGAAGTCAGAATAAAAGGGGATTACGTTCTCATAAGGTTTTCGACATCTGATGGCTACATGATTTGGTGGTTTAGTGCTACTGACTGGGCGACAGTCAGATTTGACTTAAAATCGAGAACTTATACGGTAATCGAGGGAAGTGTGAACGAAATCGGTCACGTAGAAAGCGGCTCATCCTCGACAATTACTGGTTTTATAATTGGGATAAATGATTATCCAAACAACGTATCTTCGGGAACCTATGATGCATACTTCGATTATATCAGAATCGGCTATCTCCAAGAAAAGATCCACGATACAGAATGGGAACCCTTACTATATCCCTTATACCAGCATCCCAAATACGGATACGTATGGTTCAACGTAACGGATATCTGGGGAAATCAGTTAGCATATGAGCCTAGACCCTATCACCCCTATCAGGACTTCATATTCCAGGTTTACAGCTGGAAATTCAAGAACGCCAGAGACGACACATTCGTTAAAATCACGCTACAGCAAGAGGGCAGCGGCTTCTATTATAGTGAGTGGATAGGGCCAGGAGAATTGACCGAGTACATCTTATATCCTGGGACCTACTATCTTGGTATCTACTACCCCTTAACAGATGAGACCAGCAGCTACACCATTACGATAAATGACGACACGTACTTCTTACTCACAGGGTACACATTAGCGGACATCATCAATAACCAAGAAGAGATAATGGATCAGATAGTCTCAGTGAACATCACACTACTAAATGTGAATAGCACTATTATGAACCAAGTGATAGATGTTAACATCAATTTAGTCAACGTTAATACCACGCTGTATGATCTCATAATCGATACGCAGAACATGGTCATCAACGTAAACACAACGATTAAGCAGATTAACGAGACACTTTATAACGAGATCATCAATAGTAACGCAACAATAACAAGTATGATAATTGATCTTGACAATAAGATTATCTCGATAAACACGACAATGGAGACATATTACATAAACATAACAAATCAGCTAGATCTCGTCAATAGCACATTATATAATCTAATTCTCGATGTGCAAACAATGGTTCAGCAGCAAAATGTTACGATTTATGATATGTGGGTTGATTTAAACAATAGTATCGTTGCTGTGAATAGTTCTCTCGGCATGATGATCATTGACTTGCGAAATAATATCACGGTGATGAATACAACGATAATGAATATGCTTGTGAATATCTCGGATAACATAGTATTGGTCCAGAATAATATATACACGCTCAATGAGACAATTCTGCTTAAGTTCCGTGACTTGGACAACAACATCACGCAGTACTTCACCACAACTTGGGATAAGATTGCGACGCTAGATGAGATGATTCGTCGCTTCTTCAACAGGTTTACTTGGGAGCTTTACAATCCACTAACTGGACTAGGTATCGAGAGCGAATTATTCAGAGTGTATATTAACGATAGACGAGTCTTTCAACATGAATACTATACCCTAGCCGATAATGTTAGTATCGTAGTCACAGATTACTGGGATAGAGTATGGTACAATGCTTCACATCCCGCCAATGCAACAATCAAAATCGGTATTCCTGTAGGCAGACTAATTATTTACAACGACCTAGATCGAGACATAACAGTAAACATAACCCTCAAAGATGATCCCTTAAAGAGAAACATTACAATAGTAATTCTAAAAGGAACAGCGGTAGTCCTTGATCTCCCCCTAGGAGACTACTACATAACAGTAATAAGTATAGATTATAAGACACTCAAAGTAGAGCTTCGAACATTGCTTGTTAGTGTTGCTTTATCAGATACAGGGAAAGAAGTAGTGGTTTCGCAGCCAGAGATACATGTGAATGAAGATTTCTGGGGCAAGATAAAGCAGGAAGCGCCGCAATATATCATACATGGATTCTTGTTTGGATTAGGGAGTATAGCTGCATCACTACTATTCGCTGCGATTTGGTTAACTGATAAGAAGAGGAAGAAAGCAGAGCTTAGCTTAGGGACTGGACCTATTCGCTACTCGTATCAAGTAACTGTTTCGTGGAAAGACATAATCTTAATAACACTCCTGATTATTTGCGCCCTTCTCATTTATTTATTACTTATATAAGGTGATTACATGTTCGGGAACGGATTAGAAAAACAAATAAAACAACACGCGATAATGGCAATAAAAGACGCATATTTCTATCTACACAGCGACACGAGAAAAACAGCTCTAATAAAGCCACCACTGTATTTAATCAATCAGACAGATTTAAGAATCCCCTCCGAGGTAAAACCTTTTCTCGAATTGTTAAAACAAGGAAGGGAAGAAGAGTTTATTACAAAATTAAGAGACCTTGGCTTCAAGGATGATGAAATAAAAAAGATACTTGAGAAGATATATCATCGCGACAAGATATGGGAGACAATGAGACAAAAAGGCATACAGCTTACACAGGAGGATCTCGACGGCTGGAAGGTAGAATATTGGGCGGCAAAAGACGAGCGTGGGCAATGGCACTTTTTCAGATATCGAATACCAAAAACTCTATCACTCTTGTCGAGACTAAGTAGAATTAAACGGAAATTCATAGACCCAGGAATAATCATCAAGATCCAGCTAATTCTTAACATAATACTTATTATCTGGCTTGTGATTCTTGCAGCAGGATATTACTATCCAGAAATACAGTATCTCTTGATGCAGCTAATAACGGCCAGGGACATGTTCTATCTCATAATCATATCAATTCTCGCGTATATCATAGCAACACTAAAGCTGAATGAGTGGGTATTCTACGCGAACTTCTTATATCTCCCAGCAGAAGTAGTGAGAATTCCTCTGCAGCTAGGAGAAGATGGTCCAACAATCTCTACAGACGTTAAAACGATATATTTGTATCAGAGCGATGAGGTGCCACCGGCGGAGACAGACGTGTTTCAGTGGGACAGAGAGGAGATAAAAGAAGTAGTGCGGGAATCAATGTATCGCGAATGGCTTGATAGCTTAGCGAAGCTAGATAAAACACAACAAGAACTGCAGAAATTAACTCTCGAAAATAATATGTTGAGGACTAGTCTCAATGAGGCCGGGCTCTTGGTTATGGAAGCAGAGCTTATAGGAATGGCAAAAGCATTGAAAATGCGAGAGAAAACCGTTAAAGCTTTGAGAGAGCCTGTGAAGTTCTCAGAATTCGTGAAGTATATCGCGGTTATTGCTGTGGTTGGGATTGGGGCATATATTGTTTCTGAGATTATGAAGTCTCCCATGGCTACTTTTGTGCTTGGTTTAACATTGACACTAATCGCGATTCTTGTAATAGTGTTCTTGATTAAGTTGATTACGACGAGAGTTGAGTATGAAGTTGTTAGGACTGTTCCAGCGTAACATACACATATGTGTATGGTGATGAGAATGGGAAGCAGAGATACGAGTTATTTTATAAAAACATTAATTAGAATAGGGGCATCAAGTCTGAAATTACTCGATAAAACAGAAAAATGGATCCATGAATTCTTTCAAAAAACTGGTAAGGATAAATTAGAACACTTATTCAAAATCGCTACATTAGCGAGTAAGTCACAAAGATCCCCTGCAGACATCGAAGTACTAAAAATGATAACAGAATTCCTTGAAGGAGCAAGTTTTCTCGGAAAGAAAAGAGGACTAGAAAACTGGGGGGCAATACTCGAACAAGAAGCCCTTGGAGTCCTAACAGCGCTAGCATATAAATTAATCCCATCATTCGCCCAACGCATGTTTCTGGAGCCTGAGGCCCTGAAGGAAGAGGTTGAAGAGCTATGAGTAGCGAGATAAAACCCGTTAAAGAGCTAATCAAAAGCTTCTTTATATTCAATTTCAGCACTATTGAGTTGCGGAGGGCAACGATAATTGGGGAGATGGGTAGCGGAAAAACTATGCTTGCGTTACGTATAGCCGAGATAATCCGAGATGCATATGGTGAAGACAGTGTAAACATTGTAGCATCCATGAGACTGGATCCCTTGATCAGAGCAATAGACAATAGAAAAATCCAAGTACTGATACTAGACGACCCATTATACTATCATTTTAGTACTGGACTGAGCTATGAAAGAAGGAGAAATGTTAGCAAACTAGCAAGGATAAGACACATATATAAAAGCATAAGCGGGAGACAAACGGGCTTAATAGTATTCCTAGTAACAGTACAGTACTTCTTCGTTCTGGATCCTTTTTTCAGGAACGCCCCTTTATTATTTCTTAAAACAGTATTAAATGACCCAAGAGACCGCTACTGGATAAGAAAACTCGTTGGTAAGCAGAAATACATGGAATTAGCAAAACTAACATTCAGGATTTATTTCAAAAACAGTACAGAAAAAGGAAAAACACTCGCAAAACCAATTGGCCACAAGCCTATCTGGATTAGATATAATCTACCCAAAATAAGACTGGAGGACATCTTCATAGATGAACACGATAATATATTGCAAGATACAATATATAGCATACTTCATGACGAAAAAGACATAGAGATCTTAAGGTTACGGCTAGAAGGCAAAAGACTACAAGAAATAGCGAGAAATGTAAAACTCGATATATCACAAGTCTCCCGGCGGCTTAAGAGAATAAGGCGACAACTCGGAATATTAAGGTGAACATAATGAAGAGAAATCGAAAACGAATAAGAAAACTAACAAAACAAGCAATCGAAATATACTACCTCGACAAAACAATAAGAGAACGAGGAACAGGATTTTACTTTCACTCCAAGAAGTCTTTGTACTCATCAAGATAATAGCTAATAGCAGCACGAATAAATAACTCCTCGCTCAAGAAGACTCCTTTCTTAACAAGCCGCCTAATTCTGTCCATAATCTCTCTTGGAACCCTAACCCTGACAACAACTTCCTTAACAACAGGCATCGTAACCCCCAATATCATGTATATATTCCCGCTTTATATTTTAAAAAATTAGCAATCATGCACTTTCCTAAGATTCTGATCAATAACCTCAACCTCGATGTAGTGATTCCCAGATCCAAGAGTCCCAAGCTGCGGCGCTCCTCTCTTCTTCGCCTTCGGACTCACCTTCGATGGATCAGCACCCTCCAAACGCCCACCATCCTCGATATGATTAAGATCTCTACGATCACCGTAACCATTCTCAATAGCCCAGTGAGCACCGCCAGCAAGAACCTCATCAAGCTGAGACACAGATAGCCTAAGATGACCACTCCTACCAACGCCAGCGGGAATGTTCCTAGCAATCGAACGAAGCAACTCCCTAAGCCTAGGTCTCACATCTTCTAAGCGTAAATTGGTGATTAGGAAACGAACTCCGCAGTTGATATCGTACCGATCCTAGTTTCTTATGATTTTAGAGAATTTCCTATTGACTATTCTTCCTTTTATTAATCGATATGCAGAAATCTTGGGTTCTAGGCATTTTTCTAATATTTCTTGGCAATTATCTTTTTATCCGCTTAAATATTCACATGAATTTATGAAAAATGCAAAACACTTATATGTACAATAGGTTATGAATTATTCATGTTGCTTTATGAAAATTTCACACAAAACAAAGAAAAAATCATAAGGCTATTTGGCTTTGCTCTCGGGGATGGCAGATTACAAAAAGTAAAGAATAGAATTAGGCTATACTATGCTGGGTTACTTCCGAATTTAATCTTACTGAAATACGATTTGAGAACTCTGGGACTAAGTAGTCGGATAAATATTGATAAGATGGAATTATGGGTCTTCTCTAGAGCATTACCTAAACTATTTTATTCATGGGGGATGCCTATCGGAAGAAAACCAAGTCAGCATATGTATATTCCAGACTGGATGCATAACGAAACACTTGAAATAAAGAGAAACTTTCTCGCAGGTCTCTTTGGAGCTGATGGATCAAAACCGATTATGAGATCATATTCTCCATCCGAAATAACATATACAATAACAAAACATCCCTCAATGGAGTGGAGTGGTATAAAATTCCTTAAAGACATCGCAGAACTTCTAAAAGACTTCAACATAGAAGTTAGTGATCGAATATATAAATACAAAGAAAAAACGGGACATATAACGCTAAGATTATACATTAAAGGCGAGGAGAATATAATTCGTTTTCTTGAGAAAATAGGATATGCATATGATCTGAAGAAAATGGTTTTAGCGCAAAAAGTTCTCAGCTATTACTATCTAAAAAAGAGCTATCTTCTAGAAAAAGAGACTATAAAGAAAGCAATAATAACATTACACGAAGAAGGCCTTGGGCCGAAGGCAATAACAGAATTCCTCAGTATATTTATGGAACAAAACAAGGTAAATAAAATAAAATTACATGCTTCGCTAATAAATAAGACATTGTATAAGAGCAGACTACGGATAAGAATTCAACGCAAAGACGGACTCATGCCCTTCGAGGAATTTCTCAAATTCTTCTAACATTTTTTTCTTCGCTAATAATCTCTCTGTCGCTTAGTTTTATATACCTATTCTGGTATATTCTTCCTTCAGGATAA
>CAZFGR010000054.1:0-6741 GCA_964518475.1 uncultured Nitrososphaerota archaeon | reverse complement strand
GGCCAATCCCTTGTAGCAGAAATACACATAATCTAGACGGATTCCCCAGGAGCTCCGACCCCATCCAAGATCTTGAAAAGCGTTTTGCTCCAATGCTTTTAACTTCTCCAGTATAGTAACTTTACTATTTAGATTAGCTAATTCTTCTTCTAATCTACTACTACCTAATTTAAGGAAAAATATGGGTTTCTCTATCTCTATTTCTAAACACTTTTGCGTAATATCAACTATTTTAAGAGTATTCAGCTGTAGAATAGAACCGATCTTATCATAAGATCCAATAAGAATATTTTTCCCCTGTCCTCTGGTCTTGTTTTGAATAGTCCTCCATGAGCTATCGGATACGTAAATCGGCTTGACAAGCCATACATGTCTGGCTCCGAGAATTTTAGTAATTTCCTCATCGTTTTTCTTCTCATAAGGACAACGCGTTAATTCAAATGGAGGAGTTCTATACATAAAACTAGTGATCGATATATTCGTTGGAATTTCTTCGGGTCTATCTTCTTTTACACCTTCATAGATTATCTTACTTATGTGATGATCTATAGTTTCAATACCGAGTCCACGATATCCTACGATTCCCTCTACAACGACTCTGCCCCTACTTGCGGAGATGGGGACTTCCGGTAAAGATAGTAGATTTAATAAATCTTCGGGTAATGCTTTTGTTTTCTGGATAAGTTCTAGAAATTCGTTTAGATGGCTCTCTTTTTTCTTTATTTCGCTAATTATAGAGTATATATCCGGAAGAATTCTACTAGCCTTTTGAGCGATCTTAAATAGGTTTCTTGATTGCAGGTCAACTATCCTATTGTGTAATTTAAAAGCCACATTATTTAGCGTTTCTTTAATGTTTTCTATTAGTTTTTTAATGTCCCGTTGACTCACTTGAATTCACCCCGCTCCGATTTCCCATAAAGTCTTAAGAAGCTTAATAGCTTCCTGACGGAGCTCTCTATCGTTTATTTCCCTCGCTAATCTATAGATTCTCCTAGCAATGTTCCTTACAATAGCAAAAACTTCATAAGCTTTTAATATGCTTTCGTGAGCTTTTCTCCAATCCTCAATCTTTTGAGGAATTCTTTGAAGCTCATTTTTGACGTTTTCAATCACTTTGGAAGGCGGATCTTGATCCACAGTAGTCTGTGAGTCTAAAACCTTAATCTTGTCCTTCACATCATCAATATATCCTATGAGCTTATTGACGAAGTCTAATAAGTTGGCAAGCCTTCCGTCTGGTCTCAAAATATAGGTATATTCACCACTTCTAGCCATTTCATCAAAAACGGTAAACAAGGAGTGATACTTCTTAACAGCAATATTTCTCCAGGCTATTGGCATCTCCTTCTTTTTAAAACCTTCTAAAAGATCTTCGGGATTATACATATAATACAATTCCATTGGAGTATTTCGTAGAATAATGATTGCTAGTGTTGTATTTAGAGTTTTAATTATATTTCGCCCTGCACGACCTATTCTTTGGGGAATACTCTCTAGCATAAATGGGACTCCAACCGTCACTACAATGCTCACGTTCGGATAGTCTACTCCTAGTTCTAAGGTTGAAGTAGATATAAGAACTCCGATGTTTCCATTAGTAAAATCTCTTTCTATTTTTTCTCTATCTTTAACTTTCGAATGATGAATTTTCACATAATTAAACAACTCCTCGGGAGTCCTATTAGGGTCGAATACATCTCCAGCAGTCATGTAGATCTGGTAATTATAGGGATCATTAGGATCACCGATTAATTTTCGATTAAAATGGTCTCTCGGCTCTCTATAATATAAAGCAGCCACTCGAAGCATTTGGCTATGAATACGATATAATTCTCTTACACTATCTATGAAGATAACGCTCTGAAGCTTGCGATACTTAAATATTGTGGCAAGAAGTAGCGCTATTTCATAAATAGCGGTTTCCCAAGATCTCTGAGGATGAATAGCCATTATAAGATAAATGACTTTCTTCTTAGCTCTCTTTTTCTTAGCTTTTATTATCTCAAAATCTTTGTTTGGTTTTAGATCTAAAATGTCTTTTCCGAAACGCTCGGGCTTAGCTATCGTAGCCGAAGATAACACAACCATGGGATCTTTATTTGTCGCTAATTTGAGCCGCTTTAGCAAATATCTTATATTACCACCAAGTAACGATTGATACACGTGAGCTTCATCTAAGATGATCATTGAAACATCCTGATAGGCTTTATAATCATACTCAACAGTTTTACTAGGTAGCCGGAAGTCGAGAGTCCATACATTAGTTATGAGAATATCGGGTTTCTCGTTCCATATTCGTTGGCGACAGCAGTAGATCCAATCATATATTTTGCCACAATTTTTACATCGCACAGTCTCAATTAAACGTGATTTGAAGTACTCTAATTCTCCGCCACAATCAGGACATACTGCTCCCCTAAATAAAGTATTCGAACGTACATATTCGCACCAAGGAGTTTCTCCATCATCAATTCCAATGGTAATTTTGGCATCTAAGCCTCTAACATTCTTGAGATAATAATTAATCCTATAAATTATGAGGAGAATTCTATTCAGTTGGTCTCTCTCTAGAGATTTTCTAGGATATATAAGAATCGCTCTCTCACGCATATTGGTTCTCCGTAATTTAGACATCAGTATTCTTGCTAAAACTGGGATAAGAAATGCATAAGTCTTGCCTCCAGAAGTAGGTGCTGTCAATATATAGGCTCTCTTATCTCCTCTAATAATTGATCTAATAGCTTCGAATTGAAAATCCGAGAGACCACTAATTCGGTCAGTTTCTCTTGGATTAATGTGCTTAGCTAGTGCGAATTCTAGGATCTTATAAATTTCAGGCTCTATAAAATCCTTTAATTCATCAAATTTATGATCGTCAAATCTGGGTATTTCTTCGTCTCTGACATAGATCTTTGCTTCTAGAGGATATCTAAGACTTCCATACTCTACAGTTATATTTGCTACTCGATACGCAATATCGAAGTGTAAAGTCCTGTACTTACCATTGCCTAAATCAACTATGAATCCCCTATTAAAGAGTTCATAGAATATCTTTTCAGCGTGTTCTAAAGACTTAGAAAGAGTATTCGAAATTTTCGCTAAAGCCTCATTAAGCGTAAACCACGTTTCCTCAAGTCTTTCATTACTCTTCTCATATTTTTCTTTCTCTAAATCTATTAAGGAATGATAAGCATTAACAAGCTCGTTAATTGTCACTAAGTAACCCCTAGCAGAAGCTAATAATTACTGGTTCCTTCATATTCTGATAGATTTAGCATAATATTCTTACATAAAAAGATGAGTATATAGATATTGTCGCGATTACTCTTAAGATGGGTCGAGGAGCAGACATGACGTTAGACTACCCCTTTACATTATTACATAAGAAATTGCAGGAATGTATCGCAAGAAGAATAAATAAACCCACAAATATCCAATTAAAAGCGATTCCAGAGATTCTTAAAGGAAAAAATGTTCTCTTAATAGCGCCCACAGCATCAGGAAAAACGGAAGCTGCGATCTTACCAATAATGGATCAAATACTGAAGAATTATTGGAATATTGACGGTGTTAAAGCGATCTATATAAATCCCCTAAAAGCCTTGACAAGGGATTTGCGGGAAAGAATAGAATACTATGCACAATACGTTGGGCTTAAAGTGCGTCCATTATATGGGGACGTAGTAAAAACTTATCGCAAACCCACTCCTGATATCATAGTGACAACACCAGAAAGCTTGGAAGTAATTCTGGACTGGTCTCCTAAGTGGTGGCCCTATCTAAAGACGATAAAATGGATCATCGTGGATGAGATTCATGAATTACTACTCTCTAAGCGTGGATATCAACTTCTAGTACTCTTAGAAAGACTAAAAGAGATAACAAAAAAGCCGCTTCAAAGAATAGGTCTTTCTGCCACTATAGGTCATCCAGAGAAAATAGCATCCCTGCTTGGAGGTTCTGACGGAGAAGTAACTATAATTAAAGCTGAGAAGGAGAGAGAGTATGACTTTAAGATTATGCTGGCTATTCCCCTATCTGATGAAGAAAAAGAAGATCCTTTCCTTGCAGCGGCAAGAATCATTGCGGATGAAACTAGAAGTGGGATAAAGACTCTTATATTTACAAATTCGAGATACTCAGCTGAGAGGCTTCAAAGTATACTAGATGAGCTAGACATAGGATGCATGGTACATCATGGATCAATAGAGCGCGAAGAAAGGGAGTCTTCCGAAGAAGCATTCAAAACAGGACTGCTTAGATGCGTAATTGCCACAAAAACTCTTGAACTAGGCATAGATATAGGGGATGTAGAGCAAGTTATCCAATATAGATCACCTGGACAAGTATCAGCATTAATTCAAAGAGCTGGACGTAGCAAACATAGGCCTGGACAAAAGTCAATATGTAAAATCATCTCCACAGATCCAGAAGATTACCTTGAAAGTGTAGCCATAGTGAGCTTAGCTAAAAAGAAGATACTAGAGGAACCCTTGATCATTAATAAGCCTCTCGATGTCCTAGCAAAGGAAATTATAGGAATTGCTCTACACAACTATAGAGGAATTAAATATCTGAAGAACAAATTTGAGCCGATAACTGTTCAGAGAGCTCACGTAATTATCAAGAGAGCCAAAATATTCGAAAAATTAACACTACAAGAATTCCAAGACGTCATAGAATTGCTAAGAAATGAAAAACTCATAACGTTAGAGAATGAAATCCTATTACCAGGACCAAAATTCTGGAAAGTATGGAGCTTTAACCAAAAAGAAGAGAATGGCATAATTCTCAGTTTTAGTGACTTCTTTAGTATGATACCAAAGAGAGAAACTTTTGTTGTCTTAGAGGAATACGGTTTAGATAAGTATAGAAAAATAGGTGAACTAGATTTCGATTACGTTTATCGCGTACTTTCTACAGGACTAGTAATAAGACTAGCTGGTGCTAATTGGAAGGTTGTTGAAATTGATGAAAAAGATCATAGGATCATAGTTACTAAGACTGACGAAAAAGGAAAAGCACCAGTATGGAGAGGAGAGGGACCACAAAGACAACATATTGTAGCAAGAGAAATGCTAGAAATAATTAGAGAAATTGCAAAGAACCCCGAATTACTGAAGATTTATGGAGCCGATATCAAGACTATGGAAACGATTAAAGAGTACATAGAGAAGTTAGGTAAGGAATACATAGAATCTTTACTCCAAGGAAAGATTATTGTCGAGAAAATCCCCCCGATGAAAACGACGATTTTCATAACCTTCGCTGGAGAACACATTAACCGCACACTAGCTGCTGCAATATACGAAAAAATAGCAGAGAAAAGTTTACTTATGAAATATGTTATAGCACCCCACGGTTTTGCGATAAGATCTGAGATTGTAGATCCTTTAGAGATACTTAAAGAGCTTAAAGTTGAGGAGCTCCGTACACTAGTAGAGCGTCATATCTATGAAAGGTCTCCTTACGCTAGAATAATACTAGACCAAATGAGAGAACACTTCGGTTACCCATTAAATGAGAAACTAATATACCAAGAGGCGGTAAGACAAGCCCTATTGATATATTATGATGTCGAGAGTGCAATTAACTATATTAAGAACCTACAACCAATCAGAGAACACTTTGTTATCAAAGTTATGAATAAACCTTCGGAACTAGCCGAAAGCATATTGAAATACCCACATGAGCGACCATGGCATGGTACATTAAAAGCTGTAGTGAAAGAAGCATTAACAAGAGCAAAGACCGTAACCTTTGACCAACTCCTAGAATACACTTGGGCTAACCCATTCGACATCAAAAAGGAGTTAGAAAAAATATCTAAGGAAAAACCAGTTATTGCACTATTAGATACGGATACCAGAGGATGGACTGTAGCAAAAATTCCTCTAAAAGAAGAATGGGTTACAGTACGAATACCCATAGCCGTAAAATACTTCACTATAAGCAATGAAAAAGACGTAGAAGCGTACAAAAAAGAAGCTATAGAGAAAAATTCAATGTACTTATTAAAGTCAATAAGCAGGGGATTAAGTGTAGAAATAACATTCTATAACTGGGACAAAAATATTGAACAAAAGTATGTCCTTAGAATTAATAAGGCTTTACCAGCAATACTCAAAGCTCTTAAAAATAAAGTACGTGATCAATTGGGTGATGTTGTCAATGTAAAAGTTCATATTAAAGGAACCTACATTACCATACTACACGCATTTGTACCTACAGAACTCTCCGATATAGTAGTACTGGGATTTATATCGTCTATAGTCAAGATAATTGAGAAAAGCATTGTTAGTGGAAAAAAGCATATAGTTATAGAATTACCTTAAATCCGTGTTCTTTCTCCATGAAACATGTAGACGTTACTAAAGATGCGATAATGTAATCAATCTCTAACTCTCTTTTCTAGCGCTTTCCTAAAATCTTTCTCCATACTATATTTTCAACCTCACTTCTTATCTTAACATCAGGTATTGTTAGTTCTAGTAATTTACTTACTTCCTCCTTTAATCTTCTTAAATCCTCTTCGAACATTTCAACAGCTTTTTTGATTACATCTTCATCTCTGGGGATTCTAACTATGTTATTACCGCAGAGAAGCGCATAATATATGAATTTAGCTATGTGCGACTTCCAGCTTCTATAGACCTCTCTTTCATCAATCTTTACATAAAAGCCTCCTAGATCAGTGCCTAGAACTACATTACTACCTTTCGGCAGTTTAAGCTCTTC
>CAZFGR010000053.1:0-7285 GCA_964518475.1 uncultured Nitrososphaerota archaeon | reverse complement strand
CTCTTTTATTCTCATTAATCAATAGTTCTACCATATTTTTTAAATATATCCTCAACCTGGTCGTATGGTAATTCATATACTATATTGTTATTTACTCCCGTCATAGTTTCGGCTTTAAATAAAGCATTGATGATAGCTTCTTCTGTCGCTTCAGCCACTGCTTTATAAAGTGGATTTAGAAAGAGTTCATTTCCATTAAAACCTCCTTTTTTGATAGACTCCTTGAAATCTTCAACATTTTTTTCTCCTGTGGTAAAAGCTATAACAAAGTCCCCACTTGTTACACTACTATAAGATCCTGTTCTTGCAAGGCCAATAATTGATCTTCTGGCTAATTTCCATAATTGTCTACTTGTAAGAGCTAGATCTGTTGCAACGATAATCATGATCGATCCTCCTTCCCCTCTTTGGGGTCTTGGCACATTAAGTTCTTTTCCTACAGGAACCCCATTTATAATGAGATCTTCTCTTCTACCACAGTTAAGTTGCACTAACACTCCCACAGTAATATTTTCATACATTCTAGATGCGGTACCAATTCCTCCTTTAAGGCCATAACCAATCATGGGAGTACCTCCTCCAACATTACCCTCCTCTACCATTCCTCTTCCTTCAGTACTTCTAGCCTTATCAATCGCCTCGAATACATGTTCCTTTCTAACATGTCTACCAAAAGAATCATTTAGGAATCCTCCATTTGTTTCTCCAACTATAGGATTTAATGTTTTAGGTGTAAAATTATATCTCTCCTTAAAATAATCTAAAACAGCATCCGCAACTCTCCAGGTATTAAGTGTATCAGTTAAAAGGATCGGTGTCTCTATAACACCCATATGCATCACTTGTAAGAGACCTGTTGATTTTCCAAATGCATTAAATGCTTCAACAGCTGCAATAACCTTCTTTTCATATATATTACCTGGATGTGGCGTTATAGCTGTCACCCCTGTTCTAATGGATTCTCCTTGAATTAAAGTAACATGACCCACTCCCACCCCCTTAACGTCGGTAATTGCATTTAATCTACCTGGTTCTAAGGAGCCTATCCTTATGCCAAATTCTCGCGCCCTTTTTCGTTCCATAACCATTCCACCTTCCTAAATAATTAATATATTCATTATTATCTCTTTCCTTTTACCTCATAATATCTAGCACCAATTGCGCCACCGATGACAAAGCCAATAAATGGCGGGAGCTCAAGGACCCCTCCCGTTATACCAAGAATGGTCATTGATATGGCATATAAGCAATAAGCGAAGATTCCTAAAATTATTCCTGTTTTACTGTATCTTTCTTTCGTCTTTCTAGCTATCAAATAACCTGATAATGCTCCTCCCGACATGCTTATAAGATAAAGTATTAAAAGAATGAAAAAGGTAACCTCATTAAACCATCTATGAGGTATCAATGCGATAAAGATCCATATGGGGGAGTTAGATAACATTGCTCCAGCTATATAATTTTTAAGAAGATTTTTAGTTGAAGGTTTTAATGTAAATTTCGATTGAAAGATTTGGAGATGCAAGTTTTTCCATTAGGTTCTCTCTAATTTTTTATTTTAAAATTGACTCCTTTATTTTTTATTTAAAATAAATAAAGTTAGATTTAAATTAATTACGAGAGGAAAAATGTATTAATTGGGAAAAAGTATGATAAGGTCTGGAACTTACTGGGATCTAGGACTTTTAGTATTAATGTCAATAGCTGTCTACTATTATATGAGGAAGGCTGGAAGAGGAGAAAAACTACCATCTATTAGAGATATACCTGCTGTTGATGCTATCTATGAGGGTGTCGGGCGTTCCATCGAATTAGATAAACCAGTACATTTTGCGATGGGCGCATCTGGGGGGCAACTTTACTCCTCCCTGGTTTCGATGACACTGGCTGCACTAATGTTGCTTAGACACACTGTTAGATGTTGCGCAAAGCTAGGTGCGAGATTAATAGTTCATGTGCCAGGTCAAACGGAATCGATACCGCTAGTTGAAGGCATAGTCCGCGACGCGTATCTAGAAGAGGGTAAGCCGGAGTTATTTAGACGAGAGGATCTCAGATATTATGGGTATTCCTCTACGTCATTTACGCAGGCAATCTCTGATTCCTATGCTCGAGATGGCGTAGGCCTTAATGTCTGTGTTGGAATATGGTACACGGATTGTGTTATGCCCTTAGGTGCGGCTGCACATTATGGAGCTATGAACGTAGGGGGTACGGCAAGATGGATTATGGCATACGCCTTCGCGATGATGACCGATTATCTCCTCCTGGCTTCGGAGCTATATGCCGCAGGGGCAAAGGTATCAGGTAACCCTTACATGGTCGCTAGTGTGGCAAGTGAAGACATTGGAAAATACTTTGTGATATTGATTATCATCATCGGCGTCATCCTAATGGCACTAGGTGTGAACATGGCTTCTATATTTGCATATTGAGGTGGTAGAATGGCGGAGGTATTCATAAAAAGGGATTTGCCGCTTGCTTTGATATTCATTATAGGTATACTGGTAATTATAGAGTTCTTCTTCCCACATCCAGCATTATCCGCGATCAAAGCAGAGCTTGGAACGTGGACCGTTATCATAGCTAACGTATCAATCTTCCTAGGCCTATTCTACATGAGCTATGCTCAATACAGAATGTTGCAACGTCAAAAAACTCTAAGTGGCTACATCTATTTCATCACGCCATTTGTTGCACTATGTTTATTCTTTATAGGAGCGGCGTTTCCAGGCTACACTAGTAGTCCACAATATCAATGGCTCTATCAAAACATCTATAGAGCTCAAGTAGCAATGTATGTTTCCCTCCCCCTCTTCTACTGCTATTATGCCGCGTATCGAGCTTTCAGAATTCGCTCAATCGAGGCATTAGCTCTAATGCTGGGTGGACTGCTATACACCTTTAGGCAAATACCCCTTTTCACATACCTTTGTCCACCGCTGCATCCCATCGGTGAATGGGTTTTACTGGTGCCTAACGTCGCAGGCGGTAGAGGGGCTGTCATATGCGTTGCCTTAGCATCGATCGTTGTTGGTCTAAGAACTCTGGTAGGTAAGGAGGTAACGACGATCGAGGTGAGATGAGCATGTCCGAGAAGACTATATGGGATAAAATCGCTGAATTTGATATAAGATGGATATATCTCTTAACAATTATATTGATAGTTATACCCGTCGTCCATCCTCTTGGAATCCCCATCCGAGTGAGTAAACCCGTTAAGGACTTCTATAAAACAATAGACGAACTACCACCTGGAAGTGTCGTAGCGGTTTCTTTCAGGGGTTCCCTCGGCCTCTTAGATGAGCAGGAAGCACAGTTCCTTGCCTTATGGAAGATCCTCTTTCAAAGGGACTTAAAGGTAATCTTCTACAGTCCAACCGCTGATGGAGAGATAATCTTAGATATGCATCTGGGGAAGAAGGTAAGGCCTGAAGATTATGGGAAGAAATATGGTATAGATTATGTGAGACTCGGCTATGCCCCGATAGGTGAACCAGGTGAAGCAGCATTTGCATTAGATATCAGGAGCATTTTCCCAACGGACTATAAAGGTACACCGCTAGATGAGATACCTATGATGAAGAATATTAATAGCTGGAAAGATATTGATCTACTAATATTCCAGTATACCGCATGTACTGATGTTGAAATCGTAATTCGACAGTGGGTAGTTCCCTATAACATGACGGTTTTAACGATGACTCTAGGTTGCTGTGGTCCTATGACTGCTCCATATTATCCTAAAATGATCAAGGGATTTCTTAGCGGCTCCATAGCTGGAGCAGAGTTGGAGATAATCGGTGGAGTTCCAGGGCCTGGAGCGGCAATGACCGACGCAAAAAACCTAGGAATCTTCGGCCTAATAGTCTCACTAATCTTAGGCAATCTCGCCTACTGGGGGAGAAGATTATCGAAAGAGGGAGGTGAATAAGAATGAGTGCATCGTTCTGGGAAATACTTGGCATATGGGTAGCAGCATTCTTCACATTCTCCGTTCTCTCCTTCCTATGGAAGGACAACCCATATTTCAAATTCGGTCAGCAGTTCATCGTGGGAGTTGTCGTCGCTCACAACATCCTATTCGCTATGAAATCCGTCTATGATAACGCCGTAATTCCAATCATGACCCAGGGCAGATGGACGCTCATAATCCCAATAATCCTGGGAGTCTTAATGTACACACGTCTCCACAGAGATTATGCATGGGCCTCCAAATATCCTACAGCGGTCCTCGTCGGGACTGGAACAGGTGTCATGGTCACTGGGATTTTAAGAGGACAAATAATAGATCAGGCAAAAATGACTGTTCTTGACGTCTTTAAATCCTCAAATCCAGTCGACATATTCAATGGGATAATTATATTAATAGGCGTATTAACGTCAATATCCTTCTTCATCTTCACAAAAGAACATAAAGGTCCACTAGGAATATCAGCAAAAATAGGAAGGATCTTCCTGATGATCTCTTTAGGAGCAAACTGGTCAGGTGAAACTGTCTGGTATCTAACGCAGATGACAGGAAGAGTAATGTTTCTCTGGCACGATTGGATTAAAAGGGCGATACTAGGCATAGGGTAGAGATACCCCTTATATTTATTGTGATGAAAAATGATGCCTGGTTTAATACCAATTTTTAAACCCCGTAGTGTAAATATATTTTTAACTGATCTTTGTAATAGGGATTGTCCATTTTGTTATCTTAAGGGATGGACTAAACAGGATGAATCAGAAGCTAATCATATATCATATGAAAATTTAAAAAAAATAATTAACTGGTTAAAAAAATCCGGAATATATCAGGTAAAACTAGCTGGAGGAGAACCTATGTTACACCCCCAAATAATCTCCTTTATTAAAGAATTAATTAAAAATGATATCATTATAGATGGTATATTAACAAATGGATTAGGTGAAACACAACTATATAAAGAAATAGAAAAAATGACAAATACAAATTGGCTAGTTAATGTTACAAATCCAGAAACATATTCTCATAAGGAATGGGAGTTGTTAAATAAAAATTTGGATGTTTTAAAATGGAAAAATAAGTTTTTATCTGTTAAAAAGTTTGGTTTTGATGTATCTAGTTTAAGACATTTATGTCTTTCTATAACCTTTTATGAGGAGAATCAAGATTATGAATATATAATAAATTTAGCTAAAAAATATGAGTGTCCTGTCATAAGATATGACATAAGTAGACCGGCGCCAGATAAAAATAATATATATGTTGATTTTGAAAAATTAATAAAACTAAAGCCCGTTTTAATTGAATTTGTTAAAAGATGTATAAAAGAACAAATAAAACCAGGGGTTGATGATGTATTGCCTTTTTGTATATTTACACAAGAGGAGTTAAAATTTCTACATCTCTTTAGCAATTTTTATTCGGTATGTATTCCTCATATGGATTTAATGCCCGATTTAAAGGTTTATTATTGTACATCAATGAGAGGCATATTACCTTCATATGAAATTCAAAAAATGACAGCATATGACATGTTCAAAAATTTTATGAAAGAAACAGAAAAGTATAGAAATTTTAAATTACCTCGTTGTGAAGGTTGCTATAATTTTAATAGAAAATTATGTCAAGGTTTTTGTTTAAGATATAAAGCTGACTATTTATTTAAAAATAAACAAAAAAGAAAATGGTCCATTTTTAAAATTTAGATTATATCATGAAGCTCCAAACCATGCCTTATATCTAGAATTTGTACATGGAAGAGGTTCTTCTAAAGCGTAATTACTTATAATTTTATCACTCTTTATGTAAGTTTCATCTTGTTCATCATAATTAATTCCCTGAACCGTTATAGTGATGGAAGTTACAATTAAGACAATAGTGAAGAGACAAACCATTGTTAGCTTCTTCATTTCAACTAATAATTATTATAAAGATTTATTTAAATATTTCTATCAAGCTTCATTAAAAGGGGAGAAATCTCCTTAATCCCCTCTTCTCTTCGCTTCTTTCTTCTCTTTTTTCTTTAGCCATCTCTTCTAAAAGCTTAATGAGTTTCTCAACATTTTCTTTCTTCTCAAAAACCCTTAAGATAGTTTCTCCTTTTCTTCCCAATTCATTACTAATAAGGGGGAGAAAAGGACCTGCAAAAAATCTTCCGAGTTGGCCGCCTATATATAGCAATGGTTTCACACTCTCTAACATAAGTATGGCTGCTACTTCCATTCCATATCTATGAATTATTTCAGCTGCTTTTTTAATGATCTTCTCCTCTTCTTCTTTTGTGAGTTCGAAATCCCAGAACAATCTCTCCCCGTTCTTTATTTCCCCTTAGGGCCATTTAAAGTATGAGCTTGTTTAAGCCTCAATTTTTTCTTAAGAGCCAGGTAGCTGCCGGTTGCTCCACCCATAATAAAGCTAGTTAATATCGACAGCGTTAAGCTAGGGGTAGGTTCAGCTGTAAGAGAAAGTGATTGTGGTAATGATACTAACCAGGAGATCATTGAAACTATAAAACCAATTGTGAAATATTTTTTTGAAGCTCTTAAAGAAACTAAATACGAAGCTATCCCGCTCGAAAGGAAATATATCACAAATGATGCATTTCTTAAGATATTTAATGAGATACGACTTAAGAGAAAATACCAAATCCAAACAATACCACTAGCCAGTACAATTCCTGCAAGGTACTCATCAAAGTTTGGCATTCTATCCTCATTCATCATTTATCATAGATATAGACTGCAATAAAAGTTTATCTAATATAACCTTCATGAAAGGAGTATATCAATAGATGATGAACTGTCATAAACCATCTCATTGAGGTCTACGAGGCTTATATGAAGGCCGGAGTTTACCATAGCCGAATGGAAGGGAACAAGCCTAGCCTGGAGTTTAGGCAGAAAAAGGCTGGGGCTTACAGCGATAGGCAGCAGAATAGTCCTCCTTAAATCTCTAGCGAGGAGATCCCAGTAGATGGGCGTCGAGGAGCTCTAGAGCCTAAAGACTCCTAGAATCGTTGTCGAGCCTCCAAGTCATAAGGTGAAGGTACTTGAGGCTGCTGGTCTCCTCCCTCTGCCTATAGGCATCCACTCGCGGCTGAGGCTGGGGAAATATGGATCATGATCCGGATTGAAATGTTTTCCCAGACCTCATCATCAGTCGATGTGTCGTGCACCTTTGGTGCCCTCTCTCGGGGATGTGCAGCCGCTCTGGCTAACATCGAGGTGATAGAGGAGGAGGGCCTCATCGAGAGGGCTGAGAGGCTTAGAGGGATGATGGAGGGGCATAGGGTCATCGGATATGTCAGGGGTAGGG
>CAZFGR010000052.1:0-7331 GCA_964518475.1 uncultured Nitrososphaerota archaeon | reverse complement strand
AAGAGCCTCCAAGAACTCCTAGATGCTACAAAAGACGCAAAAACAGACCCAGACACATCAAAAGAACTGCTAGCCGCAATAGAAGAAGCAGTAATAACTCTAGCAGGAGAACTAGAGTTCCTAGAAGAAATTCTCAAGGAGGGAGAAGAATGATCGAATATCGGATTGAAGAGTATGTAGATCCAGAAGAAGAATTCTACGAAAAGAAATACAGGCTAAGAATAGCGGATCAAGAATTCGAATTAATGAAAAAGATACACGAAAAACACGAGTACTGGGAACTCGGTCATAACCATCTCGATTTAATATTCACCGAAATGAACCGAGAAGAAGCCATTGAGTATCTCCAAAAACTCATCAAAGGCCTGTCCCTAATTCTAACAATCCTTCAGGTTATGCCGCAGAACATATTCGAGCTAGGCAAATTGATCCGGGGTGAGAAGCAATGAGCTTAGAACTCCTCGATAAAGCCCTTAATCTAGCACTTAAAGCAGCTGAAAAAGGAGAAACCGCAGACCCAGAAATAATCTTCCTCCTTCTTCTTTTAAAAAGAGGTGAAGCAGATGATTGAGATCGAGGAAACTAGCTTCCGGGATCTATACAATATTAAGGTAAACACATCTCTCGGCTCGACCGAGTTCCTAGCTACGTTCTCAGAATTAGTAAACATATGGAAAGAACTAGGAAACATAGTTCTTGTCGAGACTCTGAAGGAAAGGATATACAGCGATAATATGAAAGTATCAACCCGCTGGGACCGAGAAAAACTCGTAATGCAACTAATAATCGAGAGAAACAGCAAGAAGAAACAAATAGAGCTAGAACTAGACGAAATCCCAGTAGTCGCGGCGCTTCTATCAGTTATTTCAGATAGAGTAGAGGGGGTGCTAGGATGAGGGGCCTCGAAAAAATATACAACTACATAATACGGAAAGAAAACCTCCTCCAGTACCAGGATGCGATAAGAGAACTAATAATCTCCAGGAACGGGAAATACAAACTAAAACTGAATAAACGCTATCAACATTTACGGAAAAGAACCACAATAACCGGAAATTTAGATAACTCAATTCTTTCGCAGATCCAAGGAATACTGACAGAATTTGGTGCCGCAAAAATAATTGCGAAAGTAGTCTTCAAGAAAACAACTGGAAAAACGTTTTTTGATATTCTTCTCTCCCCGAGGTGATTCCATGCCCTACAACTACATTATTTCAATAAAAATCGATAAGAAAACCCTAGAACAGCTCGATGAACTCGTACATAAGAGATACTATTTCTCCCGAAGCGAAGCAGTAAGAGATGCGATTAGACGATTAATAGCAATACATAAGAGCTTCAGAGAACAGTTAAGGAAAGCATGGGGAGATGAAGATGACTGAAATAATAATAGTTGAGATCCGCAAGAACAAGTTCCGCAAATTCTCCTCACTTCTAAATTTTTTACCCCCAGGAGAGACCCCCGTTAGCAAATCCCGTTCTAAGTTAAAATTCACAATAAGGCCCGGAAAGGCCGAGCAATGAAGACATCTTCTGAGCAATGAAGCCCCGGAACAATCAGTCTTATAACAAATTAAGAAGGGTATCGAAATGGGAAATGAACTCTTACAGACTATAATTAAAGTATTGATAAATTACTACATCTACAATCTCATCATTGCAGTAATAGTTTTCATTATGTGGAGAATCCGGATCTGGATACGGACTAAAAACACACTAAAAACAGAAAATCTCGAATTCATTGACGACGAAGACATATACGGACCGGATCCAGAAGATGAATGGTGCGAGGACGAAGGATACTACGAAATAGATGACATTGAAGACTATGAAGACTGGTGAGGAGGAATGGATGAACTGTATACTAAAGAAGAGGTATTCACAATCCTCCACGGCTTCTTCTACTACATTTATACAACTCTAAAACTAAACCCAAAAGAGAGAATATCCCTCATAACAAGAATAAGAGAAGAAATAAAGAGAAACCTAGAAGAATTAAGACAATACCCAGACCAGGAACTAAAAACAAGCAAAACACTACTTGAATTCCTAGACTGGTATATCCTGCATAGAATAGGGTAGGAACCGGATCGCTGCTTTACCCTACTTCTTTTTCTTCTTACTTTATTATTATAGTGAAGAACTCATCTTTTACTCCGCTAATACTATGAAAAATTATATACGGTACCGGGGGGTATGTATATTAGTGTATGCATAAAGAAAATGGGGCCAGGGGGTATCGGATCGGGCCGAGTCCTCTCCTGTCAATCCACTCATCAGAGATCAGCTAGCCCGGTTTCGGTCATATGGACTTTCCGCCCCCTGGCCCCTCCTTTAAATTTCTTTTTAAAGAGATACATTCTGTATTTATCATTACGTGTTTCACGGATGATACTCAGATGCTACGAAAAACTACTTTTCTGTACCAACACTATAACAAAAATAAAAAACATAGATCAAATTCTGACAATCCTGTCTAGGTTGATTAGTAACTCTTCCGCAACTTGTTCTTCTGTATAATGCTGGATCAAACGCCAATCAGAGTGTTTAGTGATGTTCGCTATAATCTGCGGCGGGTATTTTAGCTTTCCCAGATATGTTATCAATGCATATCTCAAACTATGCGTGTTGATTTTTAGATACCTTACCGCAAAAACTCTTATGTGGTTTACATGTTCTAAAGTCAGAAAACTTAGGAACAATCTATCCGAATCCTTAATCTCCCTCGGAATGACAATCAACCTTCTTGGTGGAGACTTTCTTCCTTTACTATTCTTCTTATATTTTCGCACAATAACTCTTACTTCTCTCTCTCCCGTATTAGCAAACTGAATAACTGCATCTAACGCCTCCAAAACTCGGCTGGCATTTCTTAGCTGAGTCAATAATACAGCAAGATAAGCGAAACGCCTCTGAGCTAGTTTACTCTTGCTTATTTTACTCCTGAAAGTTCTGAGCAGAGAAGCCAGCTTCTTATATGTCTCGTTATAATCAAGCCCTCTATTCCACCCCATCCTAATCACTATATGTAACAATATTCAGAGTATATACATAATAAGCTTACTCATTTAAGTCTTCAGGTGTAATCTTATGCGGATAAGATTACAGTTCATCAAATAATGCAAAAATATATATTTCGTTTTTTATATATAGTTTACTTTTGATACGCCCCCAACTTTTTCGAAAAATTGCTGAGGTTAAAGAAATGGCTCGTAAATTCGCAGTATATAATTCTCGTATCAAGAAATGGGTAATTTTTCAACGCTCACGCTCTGGCCGTGTAAAAATAGTAGACGTAAGAGATCGAAAACCAAGAGATATTCCAATTAAGCGATCTCGTTCTCGGAGAAAGAGGAGGAGATAATATGGCTAGAAGAAATACTTTAAGAAAGATTGGAAAAACGATAGCTATAGTTTCTCTAATTCTCTTAGGAGCTGTAGTAGGATACTATTCCTATATGAACCAAGAGGTAATTACATACTACATTGAGAAAACGATAGAATTCTTTACAGGGAATGCTACAACTGGAGAATGGCTACACTTATACGTAAAAGCCTCAGCTACTTTCAAAGCTCCAAGATATGCTCTCAAGGGCGTAACACTATCTAAGTCTCAGCTAGTTTATCTGATAAATTCGACAAAGGTAACGAATTATATACAGTTCAAAGTGAGCGTTACGATAAATTATCAAAATCTGCAATCAGTAAGCGTGAACTGTAAAATTAAGAGCAGATATATAGATGAGAATGATCAGCTACAGATAAAGACGCTACTAGATAACAATTGGAATCCCTCAGCTTCTGGTCAGAGCCACGATTTCACTTATCAACTAACACCCGGCTCTGGTATGTGGTCTAGCCTCTCTGGATACGACAACATATTTTACTTTGAAGTTACAGCTTCGGGGACTGGAGTTTACTCAGGGGAAAGCTATAGTGATTCTGGAGGGGCTACTATAGTAAGTGGAACGATACAGGAAGCTGAGGAGAGCTTCTCAGCTACAGCTTCAGGCTCATACTCAATAAGCTCATTCATTGAGTTCTCGATAGCCTCTTTTGTTCTATCGAATTACAGTAGCTTAGTCATAGTCTTCATAGCTGGAGTCTTCATAGGGATTATAATAGTAGCATTCTCTCCAGTAAAACCAGATTTCGATTTAAGAGCAAAGGTAATAAAAGCAAATAGAAAGAGGAGGTAGCTATGTCTAAGCAATCATCTATTTCTTCATTTTTTTTAATAATTATTATGGTAATGATGCTATTGCTAACAACATTTGTCATAAGAACATATCCTATTTCTGAGGATAGTGAGAATGAAGAACTACAACTAACTTATGAAGGTAATTACACAATAATAGCGATTATTAACGCTAATGCGAAAATAGAACAGATACAGCTAATTCTGGATTGGGTAGCAAATGGTCAGAGCGGAAAGACAAGGGTAATAATTACTTTCAATTGGGATGTTGATGTTCAAAATGCTGAATTTGATTTCATCAAATTCTACATTTACGTAAAAGCAGATGGATCAGCTTGGTATTTATATACGACAAAAACGAGTTACTCTCAGTCTTCTGCAACTAGTGTTTCGATACTTTTTGATGATTTAGATGACTTCTTTGATTCAATAGGGAAGCATTTAGATGATGGAAACACGCATACAATCTATCTCCAATATGATGTTAGTGTTCAAGTTACGGGGGCATACTCTGGAGAGACCCTATCTCAGCGATATGATGATATTGATCTAGGCTCTTTCACGCTTAAATGGGAAGGCTCAGGAAGCGATGGTGGGGGCGGTCTCCCCCCCGGTGGAGTAGATATAATCAACGCTACAACGTATAAGACGTATCTAGCGATACCTTTGGCTAGCATTCCTCCTGTTTTGGTAGTTACGGCTTTATATCTTGATGTTTTCTCTCCTAGATTCTCTAAACCTACAGCTAAAATTAGAGAGCTTATGAAGAGAAGAAGGAGGGGGAAGAAGAAATGCTGAGTGTTATAGTAGGGCTTGGCATTGCTATTGGAATCATATTATATATGCTTAATCTTAGCCAGGCAAGTTCCTCAGCAATTGATACTATTGTTCAGACTGTAGCGAATCTTATGAGTGAGTCTTTTAGATTTGTTGTATTGCTTACACCTCTAATAATAACGATTACGCCATTATATATTCTGCGAGAGAGAAAAACGCAGGATATAGTTCTCGGGTTCGCTTACGGTATAATCTTATTGTTATTACTTAATAATCTCGGTTTAATTAACGCAGTTTATGTATACTTTGGGATTTCTAATGCCTGGTGGCTCTCGTATTTCCCAATGCCAGATCTACTAGCATATCTCAGCTTTGGCCTTAGTCTCTTCAACACGGGATACCTATTCTGGAAGGTTGACAAGAATCTACTTAAGAAGGTGGTGAAGTTATGAGACGAGGGGATATACAACTAGCAACATACCTCGCTGGGGCATTTATATTCATCATCATAATGTCTATGCTAGCGCCGTATATAACTAAGCTACCAAATCCGATTCCAGGAGGATCAGAGCATATAGGAGGGGGTAGCAAGGGGGAACTAAAATACGCAATTGTGAAGATATACCCAGCAGTATATCCTCTCTCAGCAAAAGATGACTTATGGTTGGGGGACAATCCAGAGGCTAAAGCTGTAGACACAATAGATTTGACACAATACGTATCTGGTCAGGTAACGAATTTCACAATAGACAAATTATATGTCAAAGTAGAGAGTAGTTATGAAGGCATATTCTGCTCTGGAGGAGGTTTCTCAATAGTAGTAACTGCGAATTATGAATTCATCTACAGTAATTCAATAGAACTGCCTTATAGAAGCTACAAATTCGCTCGGGAAATACAGATCAGTAAGGCATTCTCGGGAACAACACTAAGAATAGAGGTATGTATCAGCGTATGGGCCAGAGGCCTGAGCGGATACTCTTATGCAACTCTCCAAGAGCTCTATCTCATAGTCACAATATATTACACGGAGGGATAGAAAATGCTAAGGGATAGAGTATTCTGGTTATTGTTTATTTTCGCATTGCTGGGAATGGCTAGCTTAGTTTTGAGCGAATATTATTCGGTAGAAGCATTGATGTTGTTTTGTTTAACAATAGCGGGAATCGTAGTCGTTAAGCATAGGTCTCCAAGAAGGAAGGAGCTTAGTTATTTATTACTAATGTCGATTCCAGTAGCGATGAAAATGGGTTTCTACTACTATACTAGTGCTAGTGTAATAGATGTTATTCTGAGTTCATTAGTAGCGATATACGATATAATTAACGTAATAGGGCTAAGCGTATTAGTGGCTTTAGGAGAAGAAAGCTTCAGAGTGGTCATATATGAGTTAGTAAAAGCGATAGAGGGAGATACGCCTGATGAATTCATAGATAAATCGGCTCTTCTAGTATCCAATGTGGCCTGGATTATTTTGCACTTCATCAGGAGGCAGGAATTAATTACTTTATTCCCATTAGAAACGCTATACTATGTCATATGGCTTTTCGTAACAGGAGTTGTCTTAACGATTATTTACAAAAAGTGCGGCCTGGGTTATTCGGCTCTGATGCATTTCTTAATCAACTCATTCTAGGGGATTGGAATGAGCAGGGAGAAGCTAGTTATTAAGTATACCTTCAGGGAAAGGTTCAAGATGAAGCTCTATGATACAATAATAAGCATTCTGGGTAAACTTGTTCTTTTAGTAGTCTCTTTTGTCATAATATATTTCCTAGTCTCATACAATTTTGACCTTGTAATTGCGAATTTTATAACCAAAGACGTTCTAGGCCTAAGCGAAGCTAGTTTTCTTTATCAGGTCTCAGAACCATATATTCGCTTTTTTAGTTACGCCTCTTTTTACGAGGCCGTGAAGAAGATCCTTCCTCTAAATCTTAGCAAATTCTTTAAACGAGGTGAGAAAAATGGCTAGGAAAAACATATACCTGGGTAAAAGAGTAGACACAAGGAAAAAAGGTCTTGATAATTTAAGAGAAGTGAAAGGGATTGCGGAAGCGATTTTAAGGGATTACAAAGCAGGAAGAATAAGTTATCGAAAAGCAATGTCTCGTCTGAACCTACTTGAGCTAATTGTTTCGAGAGATAGCGATTTCCAGAAGAGAACTAAGAAGAAAAAAGCGAGAAGTATTGTTGATAAGTTCAGAGAGAAACTAGAAGCTCTTAAGAAGAAGAGATCAAAACGGAAGAAGAGGAGGAAGTAGAGCCAGGGGTCTCTAATGCGTCTTTTCTCCTTTTTTATTATTTTTTTCTTGTTGAGTGCTAATATATCGGGAACTGCCATAAATACGCAAAA
>CAZFGR010000051.1:0-7332 GCA_964518475.1 uncultured Nitrososphaerota archaeon | reverse complement strand
GGCAAATAAAATCTACAACTTCCTTATCAGCCACCACTATATTAACCTTTTCCATGACCAGAGAAGCAAAAGGCAAGGAAAGAGACCCTTTTAAAAATCATATGCCTATTCACTCTATTCTTCAATCTATCCATAATAATTATATCCATGCATTAACCCCTTTAAAAAAATGGTTTAAAAGATTCGAGTAAAGTATAGAGTGGAGTTACTTTTCAGAGAGTAAATTAATAGCTCAAAAAATAAAAAAGTGGAAAAGAGGCAAGGAATAAAGAGTATTTAGGCAGCTTATCTTCTTTTTATAAAAATTACCACTACAGCTATTGCTATGATAAGACCTATTCCTCCATACATCATTTCTCTTAGCCAACTTACTGTGTAATAGTATTCACTGGAAATAATTGAATTTCCGAGTTTATCTACTGCAATAACTTTGAATACTATTTTAGTTCCAGCAGCATGGCCTGGTATTTTTGCATAATAAGTATCACCACCGATCTTTTGCATTGTTATGTTGTACCAAGTCACTCCGTTATCGCTACTATACGTCAGGATAACATCCTTTACCCCACTCACTTCGTCAGTAACTCGAACATACACTTCGACTTCTTGTCCACTCATGGGATTTCTCTTGTATTCAACGCTTAAGATTTCTGGCGGAGTATTATCAACGTATATTGTTATTGATGCGCTTCTCGAGTTACCCGCTAAATCATATGCTATGACCTTTATAGTGTGCATACCGTCAGACAACTTTGTAGTATCTAGTATGTATTCATAGGGAGATTCATGGTCTGACTGAGCAAGCTTTCCATCAATATAGAATTCTACTTTTGAGATTCCACTAAGGGCGTCTGTGGCTGAGACATCTATCTTTATGATTCCTCTTACGTATGCATTTTCTGTGGGAGATAAGATCTCCAAGCTTGGAGGAGTATTATCTATAAAGTAGACTAAGAATCTGACGTCCCAATTACCCGCCTTATCGTAGACAACTATCATGATGTTGTGCGATCCTTCCACAAATTTAGTAGTATCCCAAGTAAATTCATAGGGTGGTTCAGTATCTTCATAAGCCACGTAAGTCGGTTTATCAACGTCTATTACAAAACATACTGAACCTATCCCGCTAGTATTATCGTCTACATCTACTCTAATAATTACTGTCCCACTTAGCCAGCTTTGATTCTCGGGTGTGATTAGTCTGATTACTGGTGATGTATTATCCACCACGACATTTATTTCCACAGATTCAGTATTGCCCGCATTATCATAAGCAACTATTCTTAATACATGCGGGCCATCTTTTACTGATGTCGTGTCCCAGTAGTAGGTATAATAGTGGCCGTGTTCAGGAGTTGTGATGTTCATTAAAGAAGCGTTATCCAGAATAATCTCAATGCGCAAGATTCCACTTTCGTTATCATATGCAGAACAATTGATTACTACTACATCTCTAATAATTGCATTACTTGTTGGAGACAGTACTTCCAATCTCGGTGGAACAGCCTCTCTAAGCGAATAGACTTCTAATGACACTGATGAAGTACTATTAATGAAGAAGATTTCATAGCAGGTATCCTGATTGATATCCATAACCACGGGCCAGACATTTTCGGGATACCATTCTATATCTTCTGGATAATCAGTTATATTAGAGACAAGTTTTAGTGTGTTGTTAAATAGTCGTGGCTTTCCGAGAAATTCGAACGTCAAAATCTCCGACAAACCATCTTTATTAATATCAAGTGGGATCGCTTGATAATACTCGCCAGCAAGGTAAGAAATTGCTGTTCCTGTTGCTATGTTTAGAATCGCTATATCTCCTCCAGCCAAAACCAAAACTTCGGGATTTGGATCATAGTCAAAGTTAGATAAGTATGCTCTTCTGATAGTATATGGGTATTCATTTTTGACTTGATAGGTCCATGCTATGGTTTCGTTAAATACGTTTACAACTCTATAGGTATCGGTATCACTTGTGTAATCATAGAATAGTAGGTACTTATCATCATAGACTATCGATTCCGTGTAAATCCAAGAACTTGTAAGAGTCAAAACTTTTTCCACTTCTAGATTTATAGGATCTATGAATGTGATTGATGGACCATAGCTATAAAATACTGCAACCTTATAGTAACTAGTTAAGCTCCAGTTACCAACAGCTAAAGCGTATGGCCAAGCTACATCGGGAATTCTTAACCATTGGTATGCAGTCTGGTTTTCTGGTGTATTAATATCAGTGATCCATATTTTCCAGTAGTAGAGTCCTAGTCCGAAAATGTCCGTGTATAATTCTTGCGATATAACGAACAATTCTACGAGCGTATCATTATCGGTATCCCATAGGGGAGCCACCAAGATTGGTTCTGAAAAGTTATACTTCCATAATAAGTCGCCTGAGACCAAGCTATAGACGTAAGTTACATTGGCACAGGTTATTATTACTTCGCTTATCTTATCATTATTCAAGTCGTAGATAAGTATTTGTTCTGGTTCGTACTCAAATTGATGTGACCACTTCATGTTCAAGGTTTTCCCATCTATGAGTGACACTGTGTAGAAATACTTTCCCGTGATAATATCGTACTCCTTAGACTTTACCAGAATACTCATCTGGAAGAATATGACGTCTAGGATATCCTGAGAGGCTGTATAAGCGGTTCCTAGTTCGACCATCCTATACACAGGAGCAATAATGTAGTCTGAAGATTCGGTAACTGGAGCAGCTAGGTTGAACACCGGCTCCCAATACTGGTTATACGCTTTATTCACTACAAAGTTTTTTTGCACTGCTGCGTTACTTATTAATATGCTATGTGGCATAATTAGGCTAAACATTATTAT
The DNA here is from genome assembly GCA_964518475.1 of uncultured Nitrososphaerota archaeon. GTDB lineage: Archaea > Asgardarchaeota > Njordarchaeia > Njordarchaeales > Njordarchaeaceae > Njordarchaeum. The sequence goes on along the minus strand of CAZFGR010000051.1, from coordinate 4,488 downwards.
TAGACATGTTAGGAGGGAGCCCCATGGCCTATTCAAGAACCATACACCTTATTACAACACATGGACGTATAGCACTAATCACAACTACTTGTTGCGATGAGAAAAAAGCAATGTTACGGAAACGATGATAACAGACATGATTAGTTATCCAATTAAAGATCTTTGATTGGAGCTCTTTACTAACCAAGAATTAAATTTTAATTGAATTGAATGATTATGTAGAAAGAAAAATATATTACCCAAAAATATCTGAAAACACTTTTCTTCTTATTAATGGACCAAAATTATTAAGGTTAGGGGTCGATTTGAGCCGACATGGGGTGATTAATAAGAACATGATCTGTAAATTAGAAGTCGATAATGAATCAGTTGCAGATGCTTTTGAGCAATTCATAAGAGGAAATAGAATTCTCCCTCTAATCATTCGTGTCAGCGCTACTCTGTGGTATCTGGGACGCGAAGACTTGTTAACGACGAGTGGAATCGGTAAAATAATTAGTAAGGTTTTCGGCAAGAACAATAAGGATGAGACAGACCCTGGAGCGAAGATTAGAGTATACCTCTCGGATAAATACAGACAGAAAACACTGATTAAACTGCTAGAAAAGATGAGGATAAGACCAGATACGAATACTTCGAACCTAATCCTAGAAAGGGATCTGAATTTTTTCATTAAAATTAAGGAAGAGGGGAGAGCTAAGAAGCTTATTCCTAGATGGTTAGGAGTTAATATAGTAATAAGAGAAAGTGGAGAGGAACGTAATATTATATTTATCGATGAGGAAATTATATCGAAGGTTATTACAAATTACGGCACGAGCTTGCTCGTAGATATCATTATGCTCTACTATTATGCTTTTCGAAAATCAATCGAAGGTTTTAATAAGATAGTTCCTCCAGACAACATTAGAATTCGCTACTTTGAATTCTTATCTGGGAAACGAAGAAATACTAAAATGCTCATAGATAATATTCTCAAGACAATTAACGATATTGAAGGCATTTTTTATAACCGAGTAGAATACATTAGAAAATTTTCTGAACAATACATGTCGATATTTCGAGCTTTCAGGCAAATTCTAGAGAGAAGACTAACCAAAATATTAAAAAGCGATCCCAGAACTATTTTGGATCAGGCGCTATCTCCATACAAAGTTAAAGTTTTAAGAGAATTACTTGAAAGCGCACTTAGAGATGTCTCTCGAAGACGAATGCCCGAATCACGCTATCTTGACTTATTAAATGCATCATTAGAATGGCTATATTCCCTATACTCCCTTAACATTCAGAAGGATATGATAGATCGCGTTAAAGAACACATAAATTCTCTGATGGACGAATTAAAAATAGAGTCAATATCCTCTGTAATCCTGAGCAGGTTTTCCTATGTATTTGATATTTATTTAAGGATATGTGAAACAAAAACTCTTAGTGAGAGAAATAGACTCTTCAAGGAATTAGTTAAAGTTTTAGGAGGGTGTGGAGACCCACTTCAAGATCCGGGGCTGCTTATAATCTTAACAGCTACTCTTTATGAATTTGTTCTAAAGTATTTTTATCCGTTAAAATACGAAGACGTATTAGATTTATTGTTAGGAAACGTTAGGACTTCCTACACTTATCTCCTAGAGGAACTTTTTGAAACATACGATAATTTAGAAGCATGGCTAAGTGAGCTTGGATTACTCACTGAATTAAGCGATATAATAATAGAAAAGATTAAACAACCAATAATCATTCGCAGCCTAGCCTACTTAATCATAGGAAAACGTTACGGAAGCATCGCTGGTGACAAAATAAAGGTATTTGAGGAAAAAGCAAAAGAAATGATTAATGATCTAAAAAGTCACAAGTTAAGAAAGACCTTCTATTATCTACTATCTAATAAATCACCAATCTCTGCAAAGAAATTAATAAGAGATCTAGACTATTCAAATGAAATACCCTTAATGAAAGGCGAGAAAACAATAATTAGGAATCTTTTATTGGATATTGCCTTTGGCAACATTAACCGTAACAAAACAAACTAATTTATAGCAACATCTAAACTCACAGATTGGTTTGAAAATTTTTAAAATTAAAAGTCAATAAAAATCGCATGGGAAAGTGATAAAAATTGGAAAGGCAAGTAACATTTGTAACATTTAATACATTTGATTACATCCTCATGATTTCTTACTGTGTAAGCATTGTAGTAGTAACGGTTTATACATGGTTTCTCAGTGCGATCAAAAAGTACAATGTTGTGGCATGGGAAAGAAGCGATAAACTACTTGGCTGGCTCTTTTTCTTCTTCTTTGTTATTGCGTTTCTACGTATACTCGTATTTCCAATAAGTTATCGAGGAGAGCAATCAGATGCCGTAGCTGTCATAATTGGAACCCATACGCTATTATTATTTTGGGGTATCCTCATACCACCAGAAAAAACCAATAGCTTTATTAGAAAAATTTTTAGAACCCATGAGGCACTCCTGAGGGAAAGAAGAAAAACGTTATATGCTATAATTAGTCTTTCTCTATTAATAGACATTATTGGAATTCTTCTCTCTGTTTTTGTAATCACTTATACATACCTGACTAAGAAGAATCCCTTGAGGATTATCATGCCTCCACACGACTTACTATTCTTGGCCATTTTAATAGTGCTACTACCATTAATTAATGCTCTTCGTCTTTATCCACTCACACCATGTGCAAAAATGTTCTCTGAGGATGCCAAAGCAAAAATATTGGAGTATTTCGAAACCATTGGGGTACTCACATATAAGTTACTCACTAGTAAATATAGAGTCCTCAGATTACTAGAGGCAGTAAGTAACGCAAGAGAAATCATAAGACATCCAGCAGCATACCTCAACATAGGAGAAAAAAATAACATACTAATAACGGAAACCATGGCAATAAACCTAAAAGGCCTATCCAGAATATTAACAAAGAATCTCAAAGACGCAAAAACAGATCGAGAAAAAATAGCAATAATAGTCCAATTATTATCTTCAATAATTGATGAAACCGGCATAGAAGACGTCCATGACGTCCGCGTTCTCCTCCTAGCAATGCTCAAAATAAGTCGAATCCTACCATGATAAGGCCGCTATTCACCCCTATTATTTCTCATATTGATAAAATAGAGCTATTCTAGCGTAATCATTTCATAATAACACTTAATGTGGCTTTGTTTCAAATTTATCTTTTTGCCCCCCTTGTCCCGTTCAGCCTTCTAGACCCCTCGAGCCACTAATTGGGATCTAACGCGATTATCCTAGCAACGTTGTAGGCTAGAACTACAACGAAAGCATCATAGATTCTCGCCTCCCAAGACCTACTATAGATCACGTCTTCAATCATAAACTTTAAGGAAGAGAAGGCAGCCTCTACGAGACTCCTAACATTACCAATCAAGTCCCGGAAGGCCTCATAGTTCATTCAAGCCCTAAGCCTAGGCCCGCTCCTAGGCGTCAGCTTCCCAGTTCTAGCTGGAATGATTGGGACAAATCCACGCCTTTCCAAGGCCTCTATGACGTCAGCTGCATCAAATCTCTTGTCTGTGAGAACTCACCAGAAAACCCTGGCATTCACCAAGGTATCAAGAAGATAGCTCCTAAAGGCTTCGATCTCACAGAGCGCATCGTGAGCAGCGACAGCGTCGAAGAACATCGATCTCTGGAGTGTATAAAACAGTCAATAAGTACTTTCGTCGCTTTCTCGCCCACTTTAGATAATGACTTGACGCCATCCTAAGCCTGATGCCGGTTCCGTCCACAATCGCTAATGATTTCCCGTGAATCCTTGTCCTCGCCAGTTTGTAGAAGAAGAGTCTTATTAGCAAGACTACTGCGGCTAAGTGGTTCTTCTTCCACCTACTCACTGGTGCTGGACTCGGTACTCTATCTAGACCGATTCTCCTATATGTGTTGAGTCTCTTGAGGTCATCTAGGGCTCGTCTATAGCTCTGGTTGCTGAGGACTACCCATGCCAGAACGGCTATCTTGGAAGCCGTAATATATCTTTGGTCCTCTCCTTCTTCCTTGGCTTACAATTATAAACCCGCCTAGCTAACATATTTTCATTGAGGGTGGCTATTTTCTCGTGGGGTTACAAGGAATATGGCTATAATACCTACAAAGCGCCTCCATCACAAAGCCACGAGAGAGGTGTTGGCTGGCAAGAACTAGTCCGAGAAAAGAGATAAAATTGAGATAAAGCTTATGTCAGATAAATTTTTAATATCATACAGACCGATTTTAGAGCTGTGAGAAAAAAAAGTACTGGCGAGGATTATAGGAGAAAATATTGTGAAGATAGGGGAGAGATATACTATTGTTATTCCTAAAGAAATTAGAAGGAAATTGGGGATAAAGAAGGGGCAGTTGATGAGGATTACTAGTGATAGAAGAAGAATTATTCTAGAGCCCATTTCTGAAAACCCATTCGAAATTTTTGAGAAGATTCTAGGAGATTTCGTATATTCGCGTAAAATGCGTAA
>CAZFGR010000050.1:0-7580 GCA_964518475.1 uncultured Nitrososphaerota archaeon | reverse complement strand
CGGTTATTTCTCCGGCTCCCGAGCCTAAGCCTCCCGACAATGCTGTTAAGAGAGGATCTAAACCCCCTTTGCCTGCTAAAACGAAGATTACTGCAGTATATGGTATCGGGATTATAACGCTGCAGGCGCCAACAAAACTAAGAAGGAAGACGCCGATATAGGATGGCAAACCCATTAGGTAGCTAAAGGCGCTCTCACCGAAAAGATACACTAATACGCTCATCAGTATAAACATCAATATTCCAATGACTTCGGTGAATTTTCCAACTTTCGCCGATAATGTCATTGCTCGTCTTCGGAGGCTTTGTATAAGGAATTTTATTTAATCATTGTCTTTTTCTGATTTCCAGACAGTTGAGCCATGGCCTTGGTAACTCTTTTATAGGTCTCCTTTCTCAATGTCGTTCTCTAGGAGTGCTTTAGGCAACCTTACTTAAATGTAGCTAGATTAGACACATTCTGAATATCAAGATCAAGAGCTAGAAAATTAAGAGAGCTGAGCGTTACTTGACTTGCACACCATATACACGAGTCGTACCCTTTGAGAGCTTATTGTGGGTCTCTAGGACTGTTTTAAGCAGCTGAACCGCTAAATATAGCGTAAATCAGCTTGAGCTGCATATCTTTCTAGAACTTATGGAAGCAATTACCACTCCTCTTAAAACAACCTATTTACGGATAGGCTCTCCAGTGAGCCGCATTAAAATTAGAAGATTCCCTATTTTATGACCTTACATTCGATAAGGATATAATTTGCTGGAAGATCGCTAGCACATTCTACTCAGAGAAAACCTTAAACTTCTTCTCACGAAAGTTGCATGTAAGCTGATGATTAGAGTCGGGGTGAAATTATGGTCTCAACTGGTGGCGGTTTTCTTATAGGCTTTGGCCTCTGCCTCTTATTAGTGAGCTTAGGAGCCTACACTTTTATATCCGATCATGATATCGATCCAACGAGCTTTTACTCTAATAGCTCCATCTCCCATACCGACTGCTTTTCCAACCAATGAAACTATTGCTCCAACTCAAACCACGGTTACGGTAACTCGAACTGTAACAGTCTATACGATCCCTTCGACTTTAGTAACGAAAGCACTCCCAGTTACATCAACTTCGACCACGACTGTAACTACTGGGACTGCAAAAACTTTCATTCCTATGAACACTACACAAAGAAACCACACAACCATTGAAATTACTCTAGCTATTCTCAGTCTTGGAGCTGAGCGGCGAGACTGAGCAGGAAGCTAAGAAAGCTCTGGTTAATCTGGTTCCGAATAAGAAGGGTTTATCTAGAACTAGATGTGAACGATCCGTACTTCCGTCGACCTGTAGATCTATCCTAAAGTTATGTTGAAATTATTTTTACGCATTTTGCTTTCATCCTTTTTCGGCAGGCTCGTTCAGGGTTTCGGGCCTCGTTGGCATCCTCGCTGAGAACGTGAGAACGCTTTAATCTACAAAAATATAACAAATAATGGAGTATGCGTATGTCAAAAAATCTTAATGCACTTGCTTGGCTTAGATATGCTGAAGAGGATCTTGACGCTGCTGAATTACTTCTTAGATCGGGATTTCATAGACACGCTTTATTTTGGGCTGAACAAGCATCTGAAAAAATCCTTAAAGTATATATCATAACCCCTCATGTTAGGGAACTTGTCTCAAAAATTGATAATATCATAGACTTTTACGAGAGTTTAGAAATAGGCAATGAAAATATAAAAAGGCTCAAGGAAATGCGTGATAAAATTATCGAGTTTAGCGATCCTAAGATATTTGGACATCTCTGTGGAAAGAGTATAAGTAAAGTCGAGCGATTCTTCGATATATATCAAAAAGTAGTTTTAAATCCTTATTTCCGCAAGGTTTTGATGGAGGACAGTAATGTACTTAGAAAAATGTCTAGGGATGAATATAGGAGAGTGTTCAGAGAAGTCGAAAAACTAATTGGCAACGCAATTAAATTAATGCAAGCATCATTAGCGACGAAGTTTGAAGAACCCGGCACCTATCGAATTGTTCGAAAATTGCAAAGTATTGAGAAACGTACAGATAAGGTGAGAGAAATCATCTTAAACATTGTTCAGGAAGTGCAACAAAAATACAGAGACAATGAGGTAGCCAAGGAAGCAGCCCTAGATTGTCAATCCGCTTATTTATCATTCCTAAATAGTATAACTGTTCCACACTATTATGAGTTACACGCCTATTTATGTCAGTTTTTTGAAATGACAAGATATCCAAATGGCAGGGAGATTCCTAAAGATGTGATAGAGAATCTACCTCAAATCATAAACTTGCTAAGAGAGAACCTAGAGAGAGTTAAAAGATTAGTTGGATAACATGTTGACAATCTGCAAGAATTTTTCATTTACTAAATGCTTTAGTTAATTTAGTCTTTCAAAAAACTGCCTTCTTCCATTTCAAGAAGAGGGCCTTAAGAAGATTCGGGTGGTTAGGAGGATTGAGTTGGTTCTTCTTCCTACGGAGTATGAAGAAGCTTGGAAAAGGTTGAAAGTCTTTAAGGTTTAGGCGACGGCGAACTTTACGAGTAAATCTATAAGTAATTAGATAGCGCATAAGGAAACTTTTTATAAGCAAGTTATAACAAACTATTGAATTGACGAAGGATGAAAAACATAGAACTTGAGAAAACAAGATATAGGCAGATACAACAAAGTTCCAAACCGAGAAAATAGTGGAATCGTTATCTTCTAATATACAATACATTGTTAATACGATTAAACAATATTATACCACTACACGTAAACTAATTATGCTTGCAGCCTTTCTCCTAATAGCTGGAATCTTTGGCGTTGCGGCTTTTCTAACTTTTCAAGGTATAGTGAGAGGTGAACTTTTGCATTTTTAGCTGGCACAATAGTAGGGTATATCATCAGTATAATTGCTGGAAGAAGATGAGTTTACCTATTAGTTACACTACAGACTTTATCCTGAATTTTGTTGTACAAATTCTTGATATTCCGATACGCTTGCAGAAACACTTATTTTTCAAAGCATGTTTTGGAAATGTAATATGAGGAAAGGCTCTAGACTTAGAAGCATACGACATTTTTTCCTCCTCGAAAATATAGCGCTTATTAGATCATGGATGCCAAAACACTCACGAGCTCCTCAAACCACTTTTTATTCTTGAACAGGTTAACGTAATCAAGTTTACGATAATCTACATCCTCACTTCCCAGAGCTGTTCTCACTTGCTTCTCGAAGCTCTTGGGAACAACCACAACCCAGACTCTCAAACAAAACCCTCTATAACTAAGTTGAAAGCCTCGCGCATCTCTATTAATCGCTGGCTTCTCGCTGGGAAACTTACGTTTATCAAATAGGTAGCTTCTAAGCCTATCCTCAATATCCTCGGTAGGTTTTCCTTGATTCTCATCAACGATAACGCATATAGAATCGAGACATCTATATCTTAAAAACTGAGAAGAGAGATCGTTTAATACTCTATAAATGTTCGGTTTCCCCTGACATGCATAAACTATAAAACCCTCTTTTTTAGATCTGATGAAAGCATGGATCTCCCTATAAGCTTCCGCGTTCAATATTCTAGATCTGGAAAGCTTTCTGCTTAGAACGTTTTCAACCATGTATTTGTCATGTTTTCCCTCGCATAGCACCAGCCCTACTTTAGGCAACTAAATCCCCCTCAAATCAGCTCTTATTTTCTTAATCAAATCTCGCGCTTCTAAACCTTCGAAGAACTCATAAGTTATTTCTCCATCAATTTCTCTATACATCCTAAAGACATTGGTAACCTCCGCCGCCTTATCTATCAAGCCCTCAAGAAACTCGCTACTGTGGGTAGAAATGAAAAACTGCGCCCTTCTCTCTTTCGCGACCCTCGCGATGTATTCAGTAATCAGCTCCATAAAGCCGGGATGAAGATGAGATTCAGGTTCCTCAAGGAGAATTATTACCTTTTCCACCCTCGGAAGGGAGAGAATGAACGCTATGCGTAACATTTCTCTAAATCCGTCACCCATAAGCTCCAACGGCAACGGTTTTTCAGACCAATTGAGGAAAACCATGAGTTCCCCATCAGTTACATATCTTAAGTCAATTAAATAGGGTATATCTCGTCTAAGATTCTCCATAACTTTAGTAATTAGTCCTCGCCGCGTAAGAACGGTGTAGAGTTCCGAAATTGATAGCTTAAGACCCCTACCAGCAAAGAATACCTCTGAAGAAAGTCCCTTTTCAGCTCTAAAAACTCCAGCCTCAGTTAGTGCTGCAAAGGAGATTGATGTATCCATCTTCATGAGAAAATTCACGATTGACTCAAACTCTTCCTCTATGTGAAACAACCTTCTTCCGAGAAATCTTTCATGTCGTTCATATCGTTCTAAGAATTCTTTCTTTCTCTCTTCTCTCTTTTGTTCTATTAACTCGTATAAGTTTGAAAGAGCTTCTCGAATCCACTCTTCTTCTACCTGACGTAAATCGTGCGGGACTATCGCCATTTCTACCAAGGGTAGGTTCGCTAGTGATGCTAGTATAGTCGCATAGTGTTCACTAACGTTTATGAGATATCTCTCCTTTTGTTCTCCAACCCTTTTCCTAATTAATTTAAGAATATCATTACCCAACGCATCATAGTATTGAGCTGGTGCCGTCGCAGCCAGCATTATTGCTTCTAAAACCGATGATTTTCCCGTATTGTTCCTTCCGACTAATATGTTTATCTGCTGGTCTAAGTCTAAAACGAGTCTCCTTATTCCTCTATACCCTTTTATTTCAATCCGTTGTAGGTGCATTCTCGCACTTAATGTCGAGCTAGTGTTTAATTAATTTTTTGAGAAAGTTCTTACATAAGAATTGTGAAGTCTTTGGAGACATGTCTTTCAAGATTTTGCAGAGAGATTTTCGTTGAAAGAATGATTGTTAGCCACTGTTCACCTCTAGTAAATTCTTCTTTGCCAGCTTAATTTTAGCCTCATCCTTATTTCGGCCTCCTGCCGCAGTACGGGCAGTATTTTGCGTCTGTTGGTATTCGGCGGCCGCAAAACCGGCATTTTCTTCTCCTCCTCGAAGTGACTTCTCTAAATCCCATGCTCCATAAGACTCCCTCCCAAAACCCCTTCATTTCACCTAGAACGGTAGTTCTTTGAACATATGGATTTCCTTCGCTTCAGGTCTGTTCAGGAACGCCCAAATCGAGACGATACCTCTTGATAGAGGATTAAAATAAGTTTCAGAATAACGGCTACGCGCAGATCACGGATTAAAGAAACGAATTCAACCCTAGCACATGGACGCTATACAGCAGAAAAAACGTAAACCCGTTTTAAAATTGACTCTTTATCTATTTCACGTTCCATAGAGATACTATGCAAGCTTTTTCTGATAGGTTCAGATTTATTACGAAATCTTTTAAGCATTTAACTCCAGCATTTTGCTCCTCAACGATTTTCACTTGATCTCGCCAAGACTCAATATCAATAGGATATACGAATGTGAGCACCCATTTGTATCTCTCTAATTTTTTCATTAATCTTTCAAAGTCTTTAAGGATAGGGCTGCTCTTTCCAAAATGAGCACGCAGGCTACGCTTACCTACGCTCATTGCTTTTAGTTCTATTAGATGTCTTTGATTATTGATGTATAGGACGAAGTCCAGATAATCTCCATCAACCTGTTGCTCCAGACTGAATCTTAATCCAAGTTTCTCAAACAGCCAAATCAACTCGCCCCTAAACCACCATTCATTTTGAGTATCATATTTTGCGAAAAGGGATATGTAATCTTTCTTTGACGAGAAATGAGAGCAGATTTCATCAAAAATCCGAGACATATCCCAATTATTTTTATCTCCGTTCAAATCGTCACCACTTTCAGACGTACTAAATCAGATATAAGAGTTAATCGATAGTCTCAGCAGATGTAACGAGCCTCCAGAGTTTAGACTAAGGGAGATAAAAATAAAAGCGATGGTTGGAAGATTTAGATCGATTAAATCATGGGATCCTCTAATAAAACTACACTGAAACTATTTAACCCGGAACTTCAAACTAAAAAATTGGTAGTAGAGTTCAGTGTTGGATCAGGTACTCTGTACTCCATTATTCCAGAAGATATTATCAAAGATTTAGAGTTAAAACCGTTCGCTTCAATTAGCATACGACATTTGAATGGATCAGTTGAGAAAGTTAAGTTATACCAGGTAGGAATGGAAACCGGAAACTTGCGGATAAATTCCACGCCAGCTATAGCCAAAGGCGATAGCTGTCAAATTGGCAAACTAACCCTTCTTCAAGCTGGTCTCTTATTAGATCCACTAGAAGGAAAGCTTAGGCAAGTGGAATTACTAGCACCAGAAGACCCAGTTTTTCATGATTTCATAAGTGTTTGGGTTCCGGCTGTCTATAAGTCGATATTGAGTCTGGCTACAGCGAGAGAGACCTATTCAGAGATTATAGAGTATTATAACGACCTGATCGACTACCTTAGAAATTACGGAAAATCAGACGTTGACTCTTCCTTGGTGACATCCTTGATAGTAGTAAGTTTTCCTCAAGCAGCAAGTATGATAGCATCCTATCTCTCAGGCATGATACCACATTGTAACCTATCAATTAGACTTACTCTAGAAGCTGTAACCGCGGCTTATTTCGCTGACACCTTAATCAGTAACGGAAGATACGCTAACATAGACTCATTTTATATTTGGAGAAAGGTTATCAAGCGCATTGATAACAAAGGCTTTAGGAATTTTTGCAAGGACAAGCTATCAAAGGCTTTGCCGAAAGATGTTACGAATGATATCGTTAGATTATGGAATAATACATCAGGAAGTTGGCTTCATATTGCTGGCCTGTTAAGAAGGATGACAAAATCTCCGGATGTCACAAGCCTGGCAATGGGACCTTTTTTAGCATATGATAACAACGACATTAATGATCTTAGGATTTTAAAAGATAACGTTCAGTCCCTCAGGAGAATAATGACGAACTTATTCGAAGAATGGTCTAAGCTCGAAAAAGAATCGCGGTGAAATCCATCATTTTTCTTCGATGCTCAATGCACTTCGTTATGTAATCATCAGCATTAGTGAGAATCTTGTTTCTTTGTCTATGACAATTCAAGCCTGATCAAGAAGAAATATAATCTCTCACTTTTCACAATGTAACTATCCAAAAATTATTTACTATGAGTAGTTACTCGAAGCGAGATATAGCGCGTATTGTCCTTTTCATGAATTGATAATGAGTTACGTTCTATGACCAACATCTGATCTCCTAAGCGGGTAACTATAGTGTGGTATTCACCGTATTCGCCACAAGGGTCTATACCATTACTAAGAGCTTCTGTTAGAAAAATCTCAAAGTTTTCTTTTGTAATTGTTTTTCCAAGCCATTCAGGGCTTAAGCTATTTCTCCTTATTCCTACTATGAGGAAATCCAATCCTATTTCGGCGTATTTTATTAGAAGTTCTAAGGTGTCGCGATTGTAAAGTGGCTCAACCAATTTAAGTCCCACTCTTTCGCATAGTTCAGCATAAATGTTGTGATTTTCCTCGATTTTCACGTTTCCAGTAACCAGTGCGGTTATGC
>CAZFGR010000049.1:0-7715 GCA_964518475.1 uncultured Nitrososphaerota archaeon | reverse complement strand
GAGAGAAAGAAATGCAAAATACCAATAACAACAGGAAGAGAGCGAGGAATAATGACGAACCACCCAGGAATGCTAGCGATAGCATACTATATAAAAGAATGTGTAAAAAAGTCCTAACCCAGATTCACCCCCACTAGATTATTCGCCCGTTTTCTGAATATCTTCTGACTCCAAAACGTTTTGCGATCGTGTTTTATCACTTAGAAAGTAGCTATTGAATCTTAGTATAGTACGTAAGAATTCTGTTAACCAATTTTAATCCTTCCTAGCTAAATCGATAGGAGAAATATTAAAGAAGCTGATCTAAAAAGAGAGTGAGTATCGAGACTAGTAGTTAAGAGAAGAGATCATAAGCTCATTATGTGTTTCGCAGAGCAATTCCTAAGAGAGATACAAAGATAACTTCAGAGGAGCCCTTAACATAGCTCCATCGCAAAGTTGCGAGAACTAGGCTGAGGAAAGAGATAATTTTGAAACAAAGCTTCAGTATAATTTGATGTTATTTAGTGTCAGTGAAACATGGTTAAAAATACTACTAATCTTTTTGACTTTTCTAGAGGTGTGAAATATGGTTAAGCTCACCTTACCTGATGGTAGAACTATAGAAGGTGAAGAAATTAAATTTGAGCCGATTAAGGAGGACTGGAATATTTATAGATTAGAAGATGGTAAAAACTGAAGTGAGACTTGTTTTAGTTAAGGTATATAAAACGTCGGAGAAGGATCCAATTACAGGAGAACCTATATATGTGATATTATCGAAAAACGTTGTAACTACATCTTCTAAACAATGATTCCAGGGAGGGATAAAATATGTCTTCTCTTTCAGTTGATTTAACGGTATATGAGATCGACTATCCTCGTCAAAAAATTAGTAAAACAAGTAGAATGAGCCTCGATGATACAAGAACTCGCGACCTCACACTCTCGACCAAAACAGAACTTAAAGAAGTCTTAAGAAACCTTAGGGCACGTGCTGCTATTTTTTCCGATGAGGAGATATTAGAGGAAATAAGGAAATGGAGGAAAGAGAAAAGCGTTGAGCATAGTTATGGATACTAATGTGCTCGTCTCAGCTATTCTCTCAACCCATGGAAAATGTGCCCGAATTCTGGAGCATGTTATCGACGGTTTTGTAATAAATTTCACCTCCGTAGAAATTTTATGCGAACTAAAAGACGTATTGAACAGATCCAAATTTGCAAAAGTCCTGTCCTGAGAAGATATTGATGAGTATGTGCAGCTCATAAGACAAGTCTCAAGTGTCATCATTCCTCTCACTAGCATCTCCATATGCAGAGATCCAGATGACAATAAATTTCTGGAGGTCGCATATGACTCCTGTGCTTAGATAATTGTAACCGGAGACCCAGACCTACTTTCTCTGAGAAACAAGCATATAAAAGAGATAGAGATAATGGATAAGAGAATCAAAATACTATGTCCTACGGAGCTTCTAGCGTACATTCACGAAAAGAAAGGATGAAACAATCAGCACATACACTTTATACCTTCATGAGGAAAAATATTAAGAGAGTTCTCGAAATATAAAGCAGAGTTTAGCCGAATATGCATGACTTCTAAGCGAAATGAGATAATTAAAAGGGTTAGTATTAATGGAGTAGTATTCTCTGTATCTTATTTCTAATTCTCTTATGAGTGATTTTGCTAAGATCAGTCTTGATACTTTTTAAAATAATGCTAGCCAGAGCTATTGCTTCTTCTGCTTCATTCTTGGTAACGTTTATCGATAGGTCATAATCAGATTTTCTTCTCGATTTCTGGACTTTTGCAAAAAATGTGCCCGTCTTTGGGTTAATTGATTTTAATATGTTTTTTATTAATGAGTGCATTTTGCCACGCGTATACTCTTTATTAAAGGCATCAAATAACTCTTCATCCACTTTCAACAATTCTGCTTTAAGACTTTCTCTAATTTGGAGGAATACCCCATAGTAGCATCGATTAATAACTGTTCTCCATCCAGGTTCATTATCGTATTTTGTATCACTGAGCATTTTTTGAGCCAATTTAAAAAACTCATTAGGATTGAAAGGCATGGCGTGCCCTCGTAAGGAATATATCGATTTTTTCTAGAATATCTTCTCCTAGCATTACTTTAATGCATTCCAATAATTCATCCCATACTTTAATGAGTTCATCTACATCTTTTAACTCCACTTCGAACTCGATGTAAAAATGCCACTCTTCTTTTTCGGTTGTAAATTCGTCGGGTATATAAGCGGATAGGAGAATTCTATCGACATATACTTTCCTTGCATGCAACAAAGAGTTCACAAAAATAGATAATTTAATTGCCTCATGAATCATTTCATGCGTAATTGCATTTTCGCTTAGTAATTCGTTCAGGATTTTGTCAATCTCGATTTTTGTTAGAGTGTCATAGATTAATCCCATTAGTCTAACTTGGATCATTAGTGGTTCTAACAATTTTATAGAATCCATGAGGGCTTTCCCCAACGGGTCTATGTAAATTCTGCTTACGGATAAATCAGTGTATTCTGGAGGAGAAAATTCGTCTGGGTTTAAACTTGAATAAGAACTCATAATCAGTCTCACCTAGTTAACTGAGCGATAATTTCCTCTATATGTTTATCTAGTCTAGATATAAATTCGAGAGCTTCTTTCAGCTTCCTAACCCGCCTAATTATAGTGATATAAAATATCTTGTCAGGTGCATGTACATCTGGCTCAAGTTTTACGTGACACCATTTATAAAAGTTCTCAGTAGAGACTGGTGAAGGCCTGTTACTGAAGGATACACTAAATACATCGAATTCTTCTTCGTGCAGTTTTAGCCTGAACTTTAATTTATTCCTTAAACTTAATAACAAGTTTTCTCTTCTAATTTCCCAATTAGCTACAATTATCTCACAATAATTAACCACGTCTTGCAAAGCATAGTCAGAATCCTCTGTAGCTTTTGTAAACCTTGTTAATGCTTCCCTTAGTTCATCAATTGGACCATCAAAAATCAAAGAAAACTTTTCACCATGCCAACTCGCTTTCACACTCCCATACGTAGCCAATGGTTTCGGAGCTAAACTCATTTCAAGTTTTATTCCCGGGAGAAGAGGAACACTTGGCAACCTAATAGCCATCTCTTGAAAACCAGCTTTTTTGAGAAGCCCCAATAGTTTACCCTCATTAAATCTTAGCCAGAAAAAAACAGAAACAGTGACTCTTCCATTAACCACGAAATATCACCACCAACTCACAAAGGAAACGATAACCCCATTAGTGGTAATAAAAATCCTCATACACTACAGTCAGATTAAAGTCGGACTTTTTGAAATATAAAAACATCGCTAATCCGCATCGTTGCAATATAAAAACCAGAACAAAGCACAATACGAAACACAGTACTATAAACCATATCATTATGGAGGAGAAACAAGAATCCACATAGCTGTATTCTTAAGATGTCGTCGATAAACCTCAAAAATAGTGAATTCCATTTTGTTGTGAATTCCAAGGTTCGTATCGATATTCAGGAACCAGAGGATATTTAGAAGATAATACTCTTGCTACCTACAACCTAATTTGTTGCGAACCAAACCAGGAGCGAGAAAACATTTCTATTCCAGATTCATAATAAGAGGGATCCATAAATTAACATCCCTAGACGAATCAGAAAATAGCATCAAGCAATATTATATACTCGGCAGATTTTTCGAAGATAAAAACATTCAGGAATAGAGGGGGCGCGATATAGAATCTCAATCCCCAAAAGAAATAAGGAGATAATCGTCATAGTAGAGAAAACTAAGAATTGCTTACTGCCTATTACTGTATGGTTTGAAAATATATGATAGTTTCTTAATCGCATCCTTATCTGAGAAAAGTATCTCAATATCAGCAATTTTACCATCAATGATAGTGACTAACACCAATGCATCAGACTTAAGCACCTCAATTTTTTCGCCTTTAACACCAAAATTTATAGTTAGAGCTCCTATTTCATCAACAAAATCTACACGAGACAACATAGGAATACTATAGCTCGCCTCCTCATAATCAGAAATCCTCTCTATAACTTCATCACTTCTATCCGAGGAACTATCCCTAAAAGCGAGATACCTTAGAGGAGATAATGACAAAGTTAACACCCCTTAAAAAAGAAGTTCTGAAGCATGATTAACAAATCATCAAATCTTTCTCACTCGACTCACCATTCCCCTTATTAAGCATATCCTCAAAACTTTAGAAATGAGAGTTAGCGTTCTCTTCGTCATAGTCCTAGCTTTTTTAACCTCTAATTATCTTGAGAAGCTCCATAATACCTATTTTTGGAGACAATACTGCTTTTTCTTGACTAACATCTGAACTTCTGATTGTAAAATTGGCGAGAATATCTTTAATAATTGAATCTTCCTTGGCAGGAATCTCTACCTTGAATATTTGTCTTAAGTACTTCAGCGAGCACTTGATAAAGTTTACTGCTTTTTCTAGAGAGAAGATGTTGTTCAAGCATATATCAACAGTAAGGGATAACCGATACTTCCCAGAATCTATCATATATCTCTCATAAAACTTCATGGGCTTTTTTTGTTGTAATCCAAGCATTACTGCCATTCCGATAGAAGTTAATTTCGGTTTTCTCCATTCACCTTGGGTTAGATCAAGATTGTTTAAATAGACATATCTAAAGCGAAATTCCTTTCTGCGCCAACTTTTTTCACCGCTTAGAAAATCAAGTGGATTTTGATTGTTAACCCAGCTATCAGCAATTACCTTTAGAACTTCTTCTAGACAGAAATATTTGGATTTTAAAATACGTGATAGCAAGTATACCTTTTCAATATATAATAAGGAAGGTGGTAATAGAGCAAAATTCTTGAAGTTCTTAATCTGTAAGGACTCTTTAATGACTTCTCTTAATGCTTTGAAATCACGCTCTGTCGTTATAATGTTCAGTTTCCTCAAATATTCGTTATAGTATTCCTTACGAACAATCTCTTTAAGATCCTTGGCCCAATCTCTCTTAGGTTCGTATCCAAGCCATTTTAATTCCTCTAGATTATACACCCTATCCGTCAATTTGAGCCTATCCTTAACAAAATTTAGATGCTTTAGAAGAACCTCGCTAATCATCTCCCGGTCTTCGCTCAGCAAATACGCGATTATCAAAAGAACTCTTGGGGATTGGTAAATCCAGTAACCCTTGTGAAGATGCTTTAGTTTTACTGCCACTCACTCACACCGACTTCGAGCAGAAACTCATCTAGATCCTTCCCTATTCTCTGATAAATTATTGTTCTTAATCTCTCACCCATTGGGGATTCCTTGGAAGTGATTCTCTTAAGTGATAATATAAAGTCTGTTGAGGGATAGTATCTATCGCCGAAAGACTCGATCAAATGAGCTCTTATAAGAATGTTTCGTACTTTTTGAAGTCCCATATCCGAAAGTTCATTAAGTACTTGCTCTATTATTGTTTGAGTCTCATCAGTAGTTATGTTATATTCCCTTAATGCTTCTAATAAATATGATGAGAGAATCCTATAAGCACGATTAATCAAATCCGAAGAGATTTCACATACAAATGATTGTTCCAGCCACATGCTTACTAATAAGATCGTTCGTAGAAGAATTCTGCGGGCTCTCGCATAAAGGTCTGTTACTCTCCTAATTAATTTCTCAGAAACAATGTAAGCGATGGCTAATCTACTCTTTATAAGATCTTCATAACTAGTTTCAATAGCTTCTGCGACCATAGAAACAAGTAATCTAGGAACACGATAGGAGATCCTGTACTCCTTAAAGAAACTCATAAACTCATCGAATCTTCTCTTATCTCCAAACTTGAATTTAGAATAGAACTTGGCAAAATTTTCTGCAAACTCGGCTCCTTCCTTAACAGACATATTAAGCGTATATATGGGCTCAAGACGAGACTTAGTTTCTATGTCCAGGATATTGTGAATGGTTAATGGTAGGAAAAGGGATACACCAGAAGCTTTTTCATCCGCTATCCTAAAAATCTCTTCTAAAACAGCACTTAAACTTTCGTACTTGAAATATTCATAGGAAACTCTAATTCTCTCGAACTCATCCAGCATTAGAAAGTCTAACTCAAGATTGCTCTTGATAGTATTTATCACCTGCACCAGAGAAAAAGACTTTTTGAAACTTATCTGCTTATCAAGAAACCTTTGCAAGTCTTCTCTAAATCGAACTACGTTCTCTTTTGGCACGTTCTCTGTCGCGGTCCTAACATGACTTCCCTTAATATCCTCTGGAACATATTTACTGAACCATCTAATTATATTTGATAGAGTGTCATCATCTAAATTCTTCATTGCTTGTACAAGAATAGGTGTGATCTCGCCCACTTTGACATTTATAGCTTCAGAATCCGATTTAATCTGAAGCTCTCTTAATTTCGAAACATCTATCATTAAGCTACGTCGTCCAACAAAAGACAAAATAAGAGATGCCAAAACAGCAATTAATGTCTTACCATATCCGTAATAGCCAATTATCGTACCTCCCTGAGAAATTATTCTCAGAGCTTTCTCAAAGTTCCGTGGCAACGATGGATTCGTCGGCTTATTTATTACCCTTATCTCCTCACCTATAATTTTAACAGCATTAGCTGGTGTCGCTATACCCCCTACAAGTTGTGTCTTCATTGAACCCCCTCGACCACCGTTAATCAGCTTATTCAATCAAGACAAAGTTCTTGTTAAGATGCGTTTTAAGTCTCTCAATTATTAAGTAAGCAAATTTCTCTATTAAAAATCGCTCATACGGATATCTCATTGCATTTATCAAGTATCGTTGTCGATTAATATACGCATGCGCCATGAAATCCGCAATTGATAATATGTGGAAAAAATCCGCATCAGCTTCTCTTACACTATATTCAATGTTAAGCTGATCAAGAGTATATGTAAAAATCTCCCTAATTCTAGCGAATATCTCCCTATTTCTCTCATCTCTTAGCTCAAAAATTGCGTATATCTTTACGAAGTTATAACCTGTAAGGCCATTTATTATATATTGCGAAATTTTTCTCCTAAAATCATCGCTGTACAAAGAATCTGTAGGAGCTATTAAGGCAAAGAGAATATACCTTTTAAGAACATCTGATAAGAAGAGAAGCAGAAACTTACGCATAGATATTATCTTATCAGACTTCGATAACTTCCTAAAATGCACACCCTTCCTAATATACTCGAAACTCTTGTATCTCCGATACAAGGCGTATGCATAAGACGACGCTCTACTGAGCACCCTATCAAGGTTATAATCACGCTCCAAAAGAGATAAAAGAGATAACACCCAACCGCCTTTATCCCTGATAGAAAAATCAGCAGTATCAAACACAACATACAAATTCGTACGCATACCAAGAAACCTCCAGCAACCAAAAACCAAGAAAAATATACGAAACCTAATAATTAGAATTATAATCCAAGAACAGCCATTACACTTCTCTAACATACCTCCTGATTATACCCCATCCACTTCACTTAATCTTTTATTTGACTCCTCATGGAACCACAATATAACACCTTAAAAAAGCCTTTATTCAGATCTCAAAAGTCTCTGAGATGCTTCTAATCCTTGATGAGCTCGGTGATAAGCTCTTTTGCTGTCCTCTCCACAGCTTCTCTACTCGATAACCTAGGCATCCAACCAGTACTCTTGAGTTTCGAGATATCCAGAAGCATATATTTGACATCTCC
>CAZFGR010000048.1:0-8527 GCA_964518475.1 uncultured Nitrososphaerota archaeon | reverse complement strand
GGATGCCAAGAGAATTCTGAATCTGGATTTTCGTGGCTTTCTATTGTTCTTATTCAGGAATATTCTATTCATCCTCCTTGCATCATTACTTCGGCTGATCGAGAATGCGGTGGTTGAGAGTCGTAAAGGTAACTTATTTGTCTTTAACATGGTTAGACCCATTAGCTACTTAAACGCATTATTTGCTAGTTTATTTCTTTTTTACATTGTTCTCATTTCCTATATACTTCTTGGCATTGGATGGGACCTATTGAAAGTGAGATTGCGTCGTATTCAGCGATTATCGGGCAAGAATCTTTTGTTAGGAGTCTCTTTTCTAGTATTAGTTATAGCTTCTGTACTGAATAATTTTAGTGTGCTTAGGATAGTGTCTGAGAATAGTTACTATATCCATACCGATGATGTATATCACTTGGGTAGGGTTAGAGAATTTATCCACCAGAATGCGGCCGGCTCAATTGTTCTCACGAACATCTATAGCTTATTAAGCGATTATGGTGTTCATGATGATTTCATCATTTTGACTTACCCCTTCATTGATGAAGAGGCTAAGCTCTTATTTTCTCTTAACCTGTCAACCTACATAATAAACCATATTGCTCCCGCCGTTACCTGGCCCTTGTACGTCTATGGTATCTCAGCAGCTTTCATGAACTTCATTAACAACTTCCTTAACACCACACCGATACTTCATGATTCTCAATTTGAGATCTATGGGATTAGCGGTAAATTCTTAAAGATCTCTAATCCGCAAAAGAAAATACACGTCTCCTTCAAGTTTTTCAATTTCTCAAACATCGAGATATTGATTAAGCTCCCCAGCGAGTTAAAAGAAAGAAGACTCTTCGTTATTATTACCACAATTTTTTTCACCAGGGTCTTCCAGCTCAACCCAGAAAACACCACCAATGATTATAGGAGGCTCCTTCTAGAGAAATCAATTGAGTTGCCTAATGCTGTTAAGAAATTCTCCCCGAGTTACGAGGCTGCTAGATATGCGCGTGTAATTATCCTCGATGCTAATGGCACCATTTTTTACATAGGTTCTCATAGTGTCCATAGTTTTACCTCCCTCCAGCTCTTCATCAGTTTTATATCCATACTTCTCATCTTCGCCTTTCTCCTTTCCCCAGCACCAATGATTCTTCTCTCTAAGATTGATAAATTTCTGCACTTCTAACCCTTCTGATGAGCCGGTGTGTATCTAGCGAGGATTTGGATAAGAGATGTAGACTCATTAATTATTAGATAATTAAGCATCTCTAAGAGAAATCGCAGAATTCCTTGCATCCACTGTCGGGGTTCTCTCAGAGATCACAAAGAGAGCCTCTGGTGATAGTATTTCATAACCATCAATGTAAAGAGCTTTTCGTCCCTCACGAACTAGAATATCGTAAACTCTCTCAAGTAACATTATTTTGCCAATACTTCGTCTACCATAAACAATCATAAGCTCAGCTTTGCTAGGAATTCTGCTTCTCTCAAGAAAATCGAGCTCGTGTGCGTGGACAATGACCACATGAATCGTCTTGTGAGGGTATAAATTGGTTGAAAGACTAAGTGGTTTCTGAGCACTTATTTTTGCTCTGATTTCTCCTTTCTTAATGCCTTAAAAGCGAGTACTATCTGGTATTCTGGTTCTTCTAATCCCTCTCCTTGGAGAAGAGGTCTTATGTATTCTCCTTTTTTATCGAACGATAATAGGGAAAATTCTTCTTGTATTTCTTTTTTGAGTGATAATTTTGGCGTGGGGTATCCGTGGATAACTTGTTTTCTTATTTTCTCATCTAATCTTCGTATCTTATCTAACACCTTTTCATTAAGGATCATGTCCACGATTCTTCTCGCTACTCCTGGCATGCCAAACATTTTGTTAGCATATTCCTCATACTTTGGAACTTTCGGATTCTCTATGCCTCTCACCAAGGCTTCCGTAATAGCGGTTTTCTCTGGGGCAACTAGCTCGTTAAAACCATACATTACTGTCTCGACCCACTCTATACTCTCCCTAACAGTGATCGCTTTCACCCCAATTATCGCTGCTTCCTGTTGAACACCGCCAGAATCTGTAATGACTAATCGACTATTCCTCAGAAAGCCTAGAAATTCTAAATATGGTTGGGGTTTAATAGGTATTATTGGCTCTTTTAGGTATTTATTCAGGCCGCTCTCTTTGATCCGTTCTCTTGTCCTTGGGTGGATTGGGAATATGACGGGCAGGGGGGATTGAGATAAACCAGCTAATATTTCTCTAAGAGTCTTTGGATCATCAACATTTTCTGCCCTATGAAACGTCGCTAATACATATTGATGCTCTGTAAGCCCGAATTCCCTGATTACAGCATCCTTTATTCTGTCCCTAATTTCATAGAGTAAATCAACAATCGGATGCCCTACCAGAAACACTTTGTATCTTGGAATACCCTCCAGTAACAAGTTTATGTACGCTCTCGGAGATGGTGCAAAATTTAGCGATGCAACTCTAGCTATTAACTCACGGTTAATCTCCTCCGGCATTCTCCTATCATACGACCTACAACCAGCCTCAACATGTGCCACAAACACATGCATTTTAGCAGCGGCTAAAGCAGCCCCTAATGCCGAGTTAGTATCCCCCACAACCATGACTAAATCTGGCGACTCTTCCTCGATAACTCCCTCTATTCCCTCCAGAATTTTCCCCGTCTGAACACCATGAGAGCCAGATTTAACATTTAGATAATAATCAGGCTCTGAGAGTTTCAGTTCCTCAAAAAAGACAGAGGACATTTCCCAATCATAATGCTGTCCTGTATGCACTAAGAGAAAATCAGCGCTTCTCTGCCTCAGCTCCTTAATTATTGGAGCCATCTTGATTATCTCAGGTCGTGTTCCGACAACTATCATTAACCGCAATTCTCAACCCCAATGCTTAATCAGTTCGTAAAAGCAAGAACAGAACATGTTTGGATATTTATATAATATCCAAACAACTTTTCTCTTTTCTAGCCTAATTCTCGCTAGTTAACTTCTCTCCCACGACTTTGTGATAAAGGGCGTCTTTATAAGTATCATAGCGATATTACTCGTGACCATACCAAGAAAAATCCTCTTAATGAGATATATTGGCTCACCAAGTTAGTAATTGCTAGGGCTATTTACTAATCAACAGAAAGGCCTACTGAGCTAGAGAAGGAGGAGAAAATCAAAGAGATACATTACAGCCTCTAGGATAGCCGTCCTAGCATGGGTAGTTCTCAGCGACCAGAGCGATAGACGAGGCGCTAGATTATCTCAAAAGTCTTAATGCATATAGAAAGTATCGATCTCCATATCTGGTATTAAGGTGTGGCCCATAGTAGGTTTTGGGGGTACAAGAATCTATGATGACTTCGTCGCAGTTTTGGCCTATAACATAGTTAGGATAATCGTGTTGAATCCCACCTAATGGCTGGGAGAGGTCTAGAAGGTTGAACGGGACGAAGGGCAAGAAGATAAATTTGAAACAAAGCTTGGCTTTGGTAAATATCGCTTGGAGCTTGGTGTGTATAGGTGCTTTTCTTTTGGTATCTGCTTAAGTTCTCTAATCGTATATAACCTTTCTTGTTTAGTATCCTAAAGAATCTCGTAATTATATTATTCTCAAGGAAAAGCCACCTAGCCAAGACTTTTGCTCTCCTGCAATACTCTTCTAAAACTTTATCGTTCGATAATAATCGCTCTAACTCTTCTGCTCTTTTCTCTAACTCCTGTATGGAATCCATAACCAGACCTACTTTAAACTTCTCTATAATAGCCCTAACATCACCCGATGAAACGGCTAGTATTGGTCTTGAACAAGCTACATACTCATAAAACTTCGTTGGGAGTGCAAGAAGTTTGCTTGTTCGCCCTTTAAGGGGGAGGAGACACATATCAGCCATAGATATAATCCAGGGTACTAGTTCTCTAGGAACCTTCTTACCGACATAAATAACATCGTCTAGCTTGAGCTTTTTGATAAGAGACATAACCTTCCTTTTTGTCTCTCCATCCCCCATCAGTATAAAGCATGTATTATCTAACTTGTCACGTATCCTAGCAATGACTTTTACCAGATCTGTAAGCCCCTGATAAATACCAAAGAACCCCGTATACACAATTATTTTCTTGTCCATAAACTCTTTTGGAACAAGCTTAAGTTTGTTTATTACATAATCTCGTGCTTCATATTTGTCTCGTTCCTGAAAATGTTCGAGAGCCACGGGTGTGGGAATCCATACTACCTCATTCTTATTATTCTTCCCGAATATTTTCTTAGTGGCTATTTTTAGTGATATAGTAGCGGTTGAAGCTCTCTTAACAAGTTTTAGTGCTAGTCTCTCGCCTAATAAAGCCATAAGAGCAAAAATCCTTGCGAGAATCCCTCTCCTATTCCAATCGCGTAATTCCAACGATAACAGATCTTGTATATCAGTAATATGATCCGCACCGAATAGTTTTGAGAGGAACCATCCCAAATACATTGATACTACTTGAGGAGTATGAGAATAGATCACGTTTGACCCTTTTACATATTGTCCAATTTTACCTAGGTTAAGAATAACCTTCAATCCAAATATTGAGAACAAGAAAAACCTTGTTAATAATCCCCTAAAGGGTAGAGGAGGCAATCTTATCCTAATGATGGTTGCAGCATCATCTCTTTCAATGCAAATATCATCAGTAATTCCTCGGTATTTGGGATCTTCGATCTTTCCTGATGGATACTGAGGAAAAGTTGTTATCACAACGACCTCTCTAGTTATCTTCTTTAACATTCGCACGATCTCAGTACTTCTTGTCGAGGCTCCTCCGAATGTTGGCTCAAAAAAGAAGGCTATTACTGTTACCTTATCCACCAATCTTGGTCACTTCCATCATCACTTCGTATCTGATCAAATCCTACTTATTAATCTAATCCTCCATTCATCATACGTAGAAGTGAATTTTACGAAGTACATTGAGATGGAATAAAAAACTTTCTCTCCTTAAACTACTCGTCTTCTAGCAATTTCTTCATATATCTTAATTAGTTTCACTCTCATATTTGTCCAGTTATATTTCTCCAAAGCCGTTTTCTTAGCATTTTTTTCAAGTAATGTTCTTAATTCTTGATCTCTCCATAGTTGAACGATTTTTTCTGCTAAATCCCGCGGATCCCCCGCTTTAAAGACTAACCCGCATTTCGCTGACTTAATTATTCTTTTCAGGGATCTGCAATCGCTCACAACTACTGGTTTACCCATAGCCATATACTGGGCCAATTTATGAGGGAAAGATTTCTCTGTGAGTTTTGTCTTGTCGTAAGGTATTACGCATACATCACTAATCAAAATGTAGTACATGGCCTCCTCAAAACGTACCCAACCAGTAAATGTGACAAATTCTTCCAACCCCAGCTTCTTACATAGATTTATTAATTCATCCTTAATGACACCATCTCCAACAAGGAGAAGATGCGCATTTTTTATGTTCCTGAGGATGAATGACATAGCTTTTATCAGAGTCTCAAGTCCTCTATGAACTTCAAAACCCCCTACATAAGAAATGATGAACTTGTCTCTGAGAAACGATGGTCGCCCACGATTTCCTAACTTTTTAACTAATTCTTCGATTTCGTCTAGCATTTCAACATTATATATTACCTCGATCTTCCTCCATGGTACTCCCATTCTCCTTAACCGGTCTGCCTCCTCCTCGACTATAGTGATGATCTTGTCAGCCAACTTAACAGCTAGCTTTTCTTCTAGTCTAAAAAAATTCGAAGCAAGGATAAGGAATGGTCTTGCAATCGGGGGGAACTCACTTATAGTGGCTTCTATCATGGATGGGTAATCTTCATGCATATCAAAAATCACAGGTTTACCAAGAATTCGCCCCGTGAGACATGTGGGTAGTGCTGGTAAGAGATCGTGTACATGGAACACATCGACCCTGTGTTTTAGAGAGAAGAAAAGGAGATAGAAGGGTAGAATCATCCTAGCCACAAGATAGAATATAAGCTTTAAAAACCCCTCGAAACGCGATGTACCAAATCTATATACCTTAACACCATTGATTACTTCTCTTGGTGGTTGCCCAGGTCCTCCTTTGGCTAATACATAAACCTCATGCCCAGCATCGACTAATGTCCTAGCTTCCTTCCTCACTCTAATGTCTGGGGGGAAAGTGTTATCGATAAGAATCATTAAAATCTTCAAAAAGCATCCCTAATCATATTTTTATATAATTTCATATAATTTCATACCGACATATTACGAAGGGTTTCTAAATATCCAACATTGATGAAGTTAAAAGTATTGCAGTATCGGGGCTAAGGAAAACTAATATACGAGTGTTGAGTAGTGTGAGGAAAGTTGTTAAGAGATAATTGGATCAGAAGAATCAGAGAGCAGAGGTATCTCCTCTTAACCATTATACTATTGCTTACATATTTTCTATTATGGCCACTCGCATCTCTGTTCAATTGGTTAAAACCCGTTATTTCTACTTTGCTTTTCCTCTCTTACTATCTGCTCGCGATGATAAGTTACGCTAATAAGTATATCGGGGAAGAGAAAGCGCGTTTTCTTGTGGATAATTTTATTCTCTCTTTTTTGGTTGTGATAATTGTCACGCTTATCGCGATTTCATTAAGCATCATTGACTCTAAGTGTTTTCTATTGCATGGAGCAATAGCAACAATATGGTTGTTAATTCTTATCGGGAAACGTCCAAGAAACTTTGATATGGTTGATAACCTTTTGACTAAAGAAGCAATTCATATTTTGCTCTCAGGAGTTATCTTGGTCGCTCTAATCTATTGTATAACAAGATTTATGGCCCATTACAAGTATCTGACGCCAGACGAAGCTATGTATCTTCTGTACGCAATAAGTTTCATTGAAAATAGAAAGACGTTTCCACCAGCTGTTAGCTTTATACTAGGCACAAGCTTTGCCATCTTTTTCTGGAGCAGGTGGCTCTGGATAATTCTAATTAGCTCATCTTTCTTACTCTTCGGAACACCTTTCGCAGTTAACTTCATCGCGATATATATGATATGGCTCGGTCTCCATGGCCTATTCGCTAAGCTATTTAGAAGCGTGTCTCATTATCTTCGCATCATATTATCGGTCCCGATAATCATGAATCCAATCATTTTAACTCTCTCCTATTACCTTCTTCCCGATTTATCCTTCGCTGGCTTCGCCTTATTATCAGTCTATTATTTTATGGCATCCTTTATTGAGGAAACAAAGAACGATAAGAACGTTATTAAAGTAAATGATAGAGTGTTTACATTATCGCTCATAATGACGATCTTATCAATGTTAATTAAGTTCAATCTTCTCTTACCAGTTATGATAATCTCGACTTCACTTATCATTTGGATAAGGAAGAGAAAAAACCTTGAAGATAGTGCTTTCTCATCGTTTAATGCATTTATATTGTTTTTAGTAATCCTTTACGAGTTATTAATTGATATCCCATACTCTTTATGGCTTGTCGGTATAGCACCTGTTCTGGAAAAATACGTGAGATTCGCGGCTCGATATGCCATGGTAGGCACACCATTTAGATTAGTCTTAGAATTGCTTATCAGATTCTCAAAGTCGCCAATAGTCGTTCTCAGCTTTTCCCCGTCTCTTCTAATTACCTTGTTCCATTTCATGATATTCTTCTTCGTGATCTATTTACAGCCCTCCGTCTTCCTATTTGTAACGGTGGGAGCCATACTTTTCCTAGTATCTCCGATCATAAGCCATAAGAGTAGTGCTGATTTAAAGATGTATACAACTCTTATGAGAGTAATGATCATTATTGGCTCTTTAATCGGCTGTTTATACCACTGGGGCACAGGATTATGGCCAGATATGGATCGAAACCTCTTGATTCTCTTTCTACTCATTTACTCTGCAGGCATTTTCTGGATCTATAATTATATTACAGAATTCATAGAAAGAGAAGTTAAAAGAAGTTATTTAACACTGGATCTTCCGTTCATCTCCGTTTCTATAATCCTATTCGTTCTCGCTGTTTTTAGCAATAGGTACTACGCCGGAGACCTCTACATATTTGGTATGGCACATAAGGTCTCGCATCTTCCATTCCTCTTAATGGGTATAGTGATGTTCTATCTACTCCTATCGTACGCCAGGCGTGTAAGACGAGGACATGATCCTTTGCCCAGGATTACTAGGGTCTTTAGTAGAGCATTAAGATTTCTTTCAAGGTTTAACATTAGAATAGGCTCAATTGCCATATTTTTGCTAATATCTATCCTCATCCTATCACTCAATAATGCAATCGTTTTTAATCGCGTCCTAGCAAGTAGCTATTATATCTCCTCTAAGGATGTTTACGGCTTGCATGATACAGAGAAATTCCTGAACTTTAATGTTACGAATTGGGAGCTCGTTGTTACCAATATTTATGAGTTAATGGCTCAATCCTCTGGAAAAATAGTACTTTCTTATCCGCTTAATCTAGAAGATGCAGAGATATTACTATCGATGAATGCGTCAATAAGCTTCATTTATCATGA
>CAZFGR010000047.1:0-8750 GCA_964518475.1 uncultured Nitrososphaerota archaeon | reverse complement strand
ACCCTCCTATACCAAATCTTCATAACCGATGTGGAATTCCCAGAATATTGGCTAACGCTCTTATAACTTTTTTGGTTGATGGTTTCTAGCCAGTACAGACATCAAAAAGCACAAAAATATACACAGAATTCTGTATTACGTATTACGGGATACACATGCCAAAAAAGAAAGCAGTCCTCACCATAAACATCACGGACAACGAAGTCATACAACACCTCAGAGAGTACAGATTCGGCAAAAACCTAGAAAACCTACACTGCATATACTGCGGCTCAAAAAACGTGATAAAGTACGGCTGGAGAGGACCAACAAGACGCTACAAATGCAAAGACTGCGGAAAGACATTCACAGACACAACCGGCACAATATTCGAGAACAGCAAGGTAAAGCCAAGCACATGGCTCCTCATAGCATACCTACACCTAAAAACTGGGACTCACCACCAGTGCGATAGCGAGAGAACTGAGAATGCCATATAAGACTGTTTGGGAGGTCGTCAAGAAGATCCAGAAAGCAGCCAAGTTTTTTCAAGGACATGCTAAGGCTTGATGAGGACTGCGAGGTCGATGAGACCTACGTTAATGCTGGATTGAAAGGAAAGAACAGGAGGAACGGCAAGGGCCGAAAGCGGGGAGGCACACATAGACGTGGAAGAGGGACATACAGGACAGACCGACCACCCATTTTCACGGTGGTTGGTCGGAAGACCCGGACAACCATATATAGGATGGAGAGGCGTGCTGATGCGAGATCTGTGAGGCGTGTTATCAGATCCTATATCGTCAGGGGAAATACCATCTATACTGATGATTATCGCAGCTATCGTGGCTTGTACGGTTATGGTCATCAGAGCGTGGCTCATTCTGAAGGCGTCTATGCCTATGGTGATGTCCACATTAATGGTTGTGAGAGTCGTAATCTTTGCTTCGGTATTTTTATGCTTCCTAGGCGTGGTGTTGCTAAGGATTATCTCGATCTCTATGCCGCGTCTGCTACTGTCTGGGTTCGTCTTTACGTTCTGGAGCCTTGGGAGGCGCTGGAAGCATTGAATCTATGCTTTTCGACTACCAACCGAAAAAGTTATAAGAGCGTAAAACTTTTCTATAAGACTACCTATCCCACAGAAATTAAAATTATGGGAAATTCTAGGGATCGGTACTAGGAAGCTCAGCATGGATGAGGCATACAAACTGCTTGATGTGGATCCCTATCGTACTGGAGCTTCTATCCAGCAGATACTCTGAACTATCCAGAATTGAGGATAATAGACTCGTACACAGACCTAGAGTGCATATAAGCCCCCAATAGGACCCCAAATCTCCGATTATATTAACAAAAACCTTAATTCGTATGTTAGATTTCATGTAACTCAAAACTTCCCGCTGATGAGACCTATCTCATTTTGGTTTAGAACCAAACCCTAATCTTGTCCTACTTGTTGCGTTTGATGTCTAGGAATTGTACGTAGGTTTCTTCTAGACATGAAAAATCGGCATTTTATTCGGAAATAGCATAAACTCATCACACATCACCTAGCCCTAGAAATCTAGTATCCTTCGATAATACCTCGCATCTTATCCCCAGCGAATAAGCACTGCTGCTATGTCTATTAAAAATATATCTATATATGTCAGAGTGTACATATATTGATATAGTTAATGTATTACAATATACTACCACAGATATCAATGCTCGAAGACACATCAACCAAAACTTTAAATATCAACTAATATTTTTCTCTACCTGAGAAACCTTCTTAAGGTCTTCGGACGTCTCTTCTTTAATCAAGTAATCTTTTTTGGGTTTATTTCCCGTAATGCGGATTGAATGGAGGCCACTAGCAGATCATCACATCTTAGTAGCGGGGGGTCCCAACAATATCTATAGGAAAAAAGGGTTTGTAAACTTAACTTCATGATATCAAATATGGACTAATACTCTTAGCTTGAGCTACCTATAGGCTTTTCCTTTAGGCCCCACGAAATGAATAATTATTTGCTCCTCTTCCCATAATACCTTATACACGATATGTGGTGTACCAATTCTGATGCGAAAGTGATTTTGCAGATCCCTAAGCTTCACAACATCATAGTCCCGATGGGAATCGGTTCCGACTTCAACTTTTCGAAGAGAACTTTTAGTTGTTGCTTTTCTTTTTTAGATAATTTCTCTACGAACTTAAGAGCGCGCTTTTAATTTTCAGCTTAAATGTCACTCCTTTAAGACCTCAAAGAGCTTCTTCTCATCGATAAGCTCATCCTCGCTCCTTATAGCTTCCAGCTCATCTCTCTGGCTCCTCCTCTCCTATTATTATGCTGAGTATAGTTTTTGGAGCTCCAAGATCGCATCAAGGTTCTTCCTTAGCACTGCTAGTTCATTCATAACAACTTCTAACCCGGACGCAGAAGACATTCAGAGACACCCAATAAAAAACGAGACGAAAACCTAACAATATTAAAAAATTTTAGTTATAAGAAGCAAATATTTAAAAATACAAAAACTGATTATATCGGATAGTGATTAAAAATGAATAGTAGGTCACCAATCAGTATAGAACTAGTTTATGTGGCCTACTGCAAGAAACAGAAAACCATTCCAGAAGCCAGCTGGATCGAGTCATTTAACAATCTTGATGAGACTGTGAAGAGTGTAATATTGGATTCTATAAAGTTTATATTGTATACTAACGAAGGAGAAAAACGTATTGAAATATATGACATAGACACATCATCTAATAGTGTGATCGAAATAGAACACGAGAAGGATCGATATAGATCGATAGGAATCAGGGATTTATTTGCTGAAATTCTTAAACATTCTGCTGATCAAACTAAATTTTTAGAACTGGGTAATGTTTTTGCAATGAAATATCTAAAAGCGGATTACTCCAGATCACGGGCAATAATAATTGCTCCATTTATATTTAAGGGCAATGAAATGTTAGGAATTATTGCTACTGATATCGAAGACGAAAAAATACCTAAGTTGGATCCCAAACAGAAAAAACTTAAATCCGAATTAATCAAGAACGCTATTATTGCGGAAAGGATTGTTAAAGGCAAAACAAAGGAATATCGTGCAAGTAAAATCTGTATCTATCCAGCATATGATAGGGGTCAATTTTTAAATCACAATAGAGTTAAGATATATCAGAAAACATCATCTAAATATTTCATGATGGTATTTCAAATACTAAAAGAACCACCAATAGATTTACAGAGGGATTTTGTAATTAAATTAATATCTAATCTATTGTTGGAGTTTCGTGATTTCAATGATACTAAGCGTAAAATTGAAGAATTAGAAAATAATCTAGAAAAAAATGGAGTATTAAATATAGATGATATAGTAGAAATATCTGGTCTTAATAGAGACATTGTAGAGGAAGCCTTCAACGAAGCTTATGGAGTTAAGCATAGTAGGGTAATCACGGATGTTAAAGCATTTAAGGATATTAAATGCAGGATTGAAATAGAATCAATCCAAATAACCTTTAATTTGAGAGATCTATTAGACGAAAAACTGAAAATAATAAAAATAGAAGATCGTATAGGACTACTAATACCAGATCTAGGGGGAGATTTATCTATGATAAATTTGAAAATTATTGGGTTAAAACGCTTTTTATCGTTAGATAGTTTGATATATGAAGAAGAAATTCCACGTGTTCGAATAGTGAAATAGTATAAGATCTACTATCATTTTATAAAAGATGCAACAAATGCGAACTTAGAACTTAAATTCGAGGCTAGGGAATAATATGTCAAGCATAGAAATTCCAATAAGTGAGGAGCTTCTAAATTTTTTTGAGGAAATACCATTGTCATCAGTATCAAGTGAAAATTACAACAGTATTAAAATTGTACTTAAAAATGATCTTATATGGAGAGTTCTGGTTTATATTAAAACTATATTATCTGAACGTTGTTTCAGATATATATACCTACAAGCAAAAACTACATGTGTAAAGATAACTCCAGCGAAATCTAAGCAAGTATTCAGATTCGAGGTTATAGACACTTTTCAAAAACAATTTGAGTTATATCTTGAACCGGCCTTTGAGGAGATAAAACAATATGTCTCAAAAAATAAAGTCGAGAATATTGTCATAGATATAAACAAAGATGTCATCCGTGATAAAATATTATATACTATCGAACCATTTATCAAAACTAAAAATCCAACATTAATAAAAGAGATTTCCTTCCAGATATGGCTTGCTGAGAAAACTCTTAAGAATTATATTCATGAAGGGATGACCAAAAATTTGGTGAACCTCTTATCGATTTTTCAAAAGGGGAAATATAACTTCATTATTTTTTTGAAGAATTCAAAAACTGAAGAAAAATCCATTATTGGCAAATACACATTCATTTTATTTCCTAAGAATATATACATGATTGAGCGTTTGATCTCGAAAATAAATGTTGACGACATTTTCCTTTATAGACTCTTAGACTTATCAAAGCTTTATCAATCATTTACTTTTAATGTTTGCTTTTTCATAGATAACAAAAAAATTAGAATAAATCCGATGTTGGCTAAGATGTTTGATATATTGTTTCTCTATACATCCTTTGTTTATTTCTATTTAGAACGATCTATTGATATCAATAGTGAGAAGATTAGGGAAATATGGCATAACTTCTATTCTAGATTTCTTAAAAATGAAAATATCGATATTTTCATTGGAATTTTTGATACTATTTTTGAGCATATGCAGTGGCCTGTAGAGCAAAGACAATATATTAATCCTAGCTTTCTTAAGAATGCGGTCCTTAGTTATATCAATGTATCCCATGAAATAGTGAGAGATATAATCTATCATGAATTTACCTTAAACAATTTTATGGAAAGATTCATTTTTTATGTATACACGAAGCTAGATAAAGATTTCGAACGAAAACTAAGATTAGCGGAAAATATAGCGACAAGGATACTTGAACACTTTAATGGAATAATTAATGTACTGTCTGATACCATCAAAATCATCTGGGATCTTCTATCTGCAAATATTTTTATAATTTTTGTACGCATCCTGGCAGAGCAATATCTAAAGTTAGAAACTAAATTTCAATTTCTAGTGATATTTCTATTAGCATTGTTTACCTTGAATTCCTTAACTATTTTTCAAGTCTTAAACATTAGGAAAGCCATAGACAACCGAATAGAAGATCTGAGGCGAATAATAGCTCAGATGTTATCATATTGGAGGCTAAGTACGCTTGCTAGTAAGATCGATATCACTATACAAAATTCGCATACAATACGCTTTGTTAAATCAACGATAAAAAAATATATCTTTTTGTCACTTATTATCTTCATAGTAAGTATAATAGCTATTTTATACATAAATTTCGTAGATATTAGTGGAGGCTCAATTTCATCTCTGTAGTCTATCTTATGGCATCGCTCTATAGCTTCCTGTTCTATTTGATATTGTTGGCTGGGTTATCTGTAGGCTCGCTGTAAAATTAACGATCGAAGTTTTACTTTGAGTGTTAGATAACATATGACTAACTCTTCTTGCGGATGAGATTTATCCTATTTTGGTTTAAAACTACGCCTAAGCAATGTCCCATCATGTCGGGGGTTGTCCCAGTTTTTTATTGCTTGTAATTCATCGCTAGAAGCATTGTGTAGGGCATCGTGTAATGACGATTGATAGGACAAGTACCATCAATATATACCTCCGCCGCTTCAAACTTAAATATATCACGTGACTTCACGCCAAGATAGACCTCAGTAAAAATAGAGCAGAATAACACTCACAACAAAGATGTTGCGGACAGCGCAGCGAAGCATAACCTCAATAATACCGCCTCTAACAGACTTAGCCAACAAAAACGTTGATGTGTGGCACAGAAGATGCAACTAAACCCTCAACAATATTGCGCCAACGATAGAGAAAACGAACATAGCGACGATAGAGCCAACGATAAATGCAGGGAATATCAGTAGAGCAGTTGGAATCGCCGCCCCCTAATCCTAACCACAGGCATATATCCCTACTGAAGAACACAGATAAGGAAGCGACCGTTATAATATTCTGAATCACCAAGGACAAAGGTGAAGCCCCTAGCGACAAGAACTGGCAGATCCAAAACGCCCCAGTCAAACTCGACATCACTTATAACTTCTAGCCTCAGATCGCCATAGATATGAAACCTCAAAATATCAAAGCTCTCTTGATAGACGCTCCCTACCAACGTTACGAGCGTAGAGTCTATGCCTACGAGAGACGGCCGTCTATTTGGTCTTGCTTTTGCGTAAATATCTCTGCCAAGTTCCTAGCGATACTATATGTAAAGCTTATAAAGTCAGATAGCACTGCTCTAGCCTCAATACCGAACGCCAAATAGAATTTTCATCCTTCACATATCTGATGGTAAACGGTACAGGCGACTGCAACAGAGCTTTCAATCTGCAGTAAGACAATGAACAAGCATATTTTCTGGCGTCCCAAGCCGGTGATAACTCCACTCTCCTACTCAATCTCTAGCATCGACAAAACACTGATAATTGTGTCGACAATAACAAAGAAGTTCTTCTAGACAAACTCTCTAAAATGATATCCCCAATGCCTTGTCAAGGTATCCAGACGCGACACAGCATAGAATGTTATGCCATAGCTCCGACAGATGAACCTCTGTTTTCCCAGCTTCGAACTACTCCTCCGAACATATTTTGACACACAGTAAGGGCAATGCGAATAGAACCTCTTTATTTCCTTTCTTAGTCTGGAGGTCCAATGAAATGTCTTCCCGCACTTCCTGCATAGGTAGATCTGCATTTTGATGTCAGACCTAAGGTACGCGTGGTCATTCCAAACGACACGATCATTACCACAATAAATGCATCGAGGTGTGGTGCCGCCAGTTGCAGACTCCAGACAAATAAATCTTTCTTTCCTTCTTCGCAACAACTTTCCTGCCTCGAATATTTAGCCACACATAGCACTTGCTGCAGTAAAAGTGGCTGACCCCTGTGCCGTTCTTAAGTCTGTAGAATCCCTTCTTGCGCATATGCCTACCGTACTTAGGACAGCTAGGTCTATCATCACTACCTTTGTTTGCAATCCTTTCGAGCTTTGTCTGGTTGATTCTTCTCCCGCATCTCGGGCATCAGCACCTCCGAATGCTGCTACTATCGGCACTGACGTACCATCCCCTTCCATGTAGTTCAACTTCACACCGAGGATATTTAGGCTTCTTCTATGTCTGTGGTTTTAGTCTTGTAGCTAGTATCTTCCTTCTGCACTTCGACACCAGTATCGTCTGACTTTTGTGCCGTCTTTCTTTATGTACTAGCTGGTCCCTGCACATCCTGTTTCTGCATCTGGGGCATCGCGGTCTGCCATTTCTCATGTCTATATATGTGAAATCTTGCTTTTGGACTTTGTCTGATGGTATTTATCTGAATATTTGTCCTATCGATTGCTATCACATGGCACTCCATACGATCTTCATAGTGATGAGTTACAAGCAATAAAAAGCTGGGACAGCCCTCATCATGTCTCAGTCTGCTTCAGTTTCCATGTTTTTGTTAGGCTATACATTTAACCTAATAATCATCGCTTTGAGTTCTGTGTATCCGAGAAAACAACATGTAGCCTTGTCACGACGTGTTCTAAGTATTCAAGTTTATAGTTTTTGTGTTCTATTTCTTTTCTATGTGATCTATTTCTAGGGTTCTATATTTTTATTCTTCTGGCTTTTTCCCTATTTTAAACTTTCGAACTTCGCTGTTCTAGTCTCACCAAGACAGCAATATTGTAAGCCAAGAACATCACCGCAATCTCCGCCGCGAAACCCTCAAGAAGAGGCGAACGAACAAAGCCACAGCCAAGAGCCTTAACAGAACAGAAGAGAGACTCGACAAGAGACCTAACATTGCCCCTCTCAGCCCTCAAAGCATCATAGTTCCTCTTGGACAACAAGCGGATACCAGACCTAGGCCTAAGCTTACCACCACGCGCATCAATACACGCACCAAACGACGCCTAACAACACGCATCATAAGATTTGAAGAATCAAAACTCCTATCACCAACAAGCCTATTGGAAAGCCCCAGAATCAACGATGTGGTCTAGAATACCCTCAGCCGTCCTAACATTGTGCATCGTGTTGTAGTCCGCGCCTATAGTGAGCACAGCGTCGACATCGAGGCTGCAAACAGCGATTACTCTTGCATATATCTTCTTCTTGCGGCTGATTTAATCCTCATAGTGGCTGCTTGAACGGCTTCGCTTAAAGCCAGTGGTGTCTATGATGGCGATGCTTTTGGGAATTCCTTTGGGTTTCGCTATGGCCCTATATGTGTATTTGATGAGTTCTCGGACTATTGGTCCGAGGCTTCTTCGCCACCTGTTGAGTGCTATCTTGGAGACTGACCATCTTAGGCCTAAGAGTTTTCTCAGTTCTGGGCATTCTCTTAGGCTTTGCTCTATCTTTATGAGGAACAATGTCTGTGAGCACTATGTATGCTATGGCGGTGATCCTTATGTAAAGTGGTGTGCTGTGTCGTCCTCTCTGCCCTATCCTATCCCTCTTGTCTAGTCTCTTCCTTACCGTCCGCCTCAGTTTGAGTATAAGCCTTCTAAGTGGAATATCATATATTTTCATGAGGCTCTGCTCTCTGTGGTGGTGTGTGGCAGTAATATATGCGTGGGACTTTGGGATAAGAAAACTCACCCGTAGAGACACATCTGTCTCTTCGATCACAAAGAAATAAATTGGGGGTTTCCGCCA
>CAZFGR010000046.1:0-8766 GCA_964518475.1 uncultured Nitrososphaerota archaeon | reverse complement strand
GTTTCAAAGAAAACCTCAAAAAAGAGGATTGAAATATTAAGAAGTTACTGAGAGAAGTCGGCGCGGTCTAAGTTTCAAAGAAAACCTCAAAAAAGAGGATTGAAATGTTTTGCTAGTGCATCCAGCCATTCCCTGAAGAAGCTAATTCAAAGAAAACCTCAAAAAAGAGGATTGAAATCTTTGGATCCACTCTGCCAATCACCTCAAACTTTTGCGGAATTCAAAGAAAACCTCAAAAAAGAGGATTGAAATTCCACCACCACGTCGTCGAGGCCGAAGCGGTAGCCGGAAAATTCAAAGAAAACCTCAAAAAAGAGGATTGAAAGAAATTTTCGTTAGCAATGCTTTTCTATATGGTACTTTTATTTCCGTTATATTTATATATTAAGCCTTTGCTAGATACATTTTAAGGTATGTCTGGGGAATAAATATATACGTATAGACTCATAACTGTGACGAATATAACATATGAGGCTGAATTGAGAATGAAAGTCATAGAGCTACGCTTTTCTGGGAATTGGTACACTGACTTATGCATATTGGGCTTTATAAAACTCTTAAACGAGATCTATGGATGGGAACTCCAAGAGATAAGAGAAAGATTACGAAAAGAACCTCATCTTATATTCGCTGGATACTTTCCAGTCGCATATATAGGATGGTACTTAATCAAGAGATTAGAGAGATTTTATCTAAGCCGAGATTATAGATTATATGATATAATCGAAGAGAACCCACTAAAGCTTGAAAACGTTAAAGCTCGTTTAATTAATAAGGTTTATGAACTATGCTTGGAAGATTCTCAAGAGAACTGTAATGAACGAGAAGTTTTCGAAAAAACCTGGCAAAAAATAGAAAAGTTGGCGGAGGCTACTGGTAGTATTATTTTAGGATGGATAAATTACCTTCACAAACGAAAATTAGAGAGGATAAGTAAAAAATTAGAAAATGAATTTAAAAAATGTTATTTATTAAGCGCTTCAAACAAAATTAAAGTACGAAAATTGCCAATCCATTCCGATTTTTATCATAATTTCAT
The DNA here is from genome assembly GCA_964518475.1 of uncultured Nitrososphaerota archaeon. GTDB lineage: Archaea > Asgardarchaeota > Njordarchaeia > Njordarchaeales > Njordarchaeaceae > Njordarchaeum. Next base: position 7,727 of record CAZFGR010000046.1, on the reverse strand, counting down.
GTTATTTAATCCCAGTTTAAATGTAGAAAAACAAAAAGAGAGATTACAGAAGATAGTGCAGAGATACCCTCCTTTAGACGAGGAAATTTTACGAAAATTTGATAGGACTATTAACAAGTTTCTGGTATCCGAAAAGGAAATACCTAACGTGTATTATACACCGACTAATGCAGAAAACATATATAAGTTATTTGAGCAGTATCCTCTTGTTTTCCTCATGTGCTTTGAAATAGCATTTGAAAACTTTGGACCACTAGGATATTATGCATTTTACTCTCCGGATCTAGAATTCACCTATTATGTTAATAGGAGATTAAGCGCGTTAAAAAGAAGAGCAAAGAAAGGAGACGTATTAAGATTAACGTGGAAGGCCATAATTGACTCATTATATGAGAAGCATGCAAAATGGGTCTTAGAAGATATGTACATTATTAAGTATAAGAGTATAACCCGGCAAAGAATAATTGGCGTTGAGTATATCGGTTTTGACAAAGCTCGAGCTACATTGATACTTGATGACAGAATAAGAGAAAGCCTTAATTGGAGAATTAATATTGGAGAGGGCGAAGAGTCAAGAACTGTATGGTTGATAGAAAGATTTCTACAAGGCGAAGATTTATACTCTATAATTTTAAACTATTTTAGTAACCAGCTATCAAAGAGAGAAGAATTCCTTGAGGCATCAAAATTAATCATGGCTTTAGCTGCTGAGTATTCGATTAGGCATAGAAATAAAGAGCCAAGGGGGCATCGGCTTTTTACTTCAGATTTTTTTGTTAAAATTCCTACTAATATAGAAATCGCTTATTCATATCTTAGAAATCTCGAGATGATCTCTAGTATTATTAAAAAAATCATTAGTCCTCTCTATGAAGAATCCGAAGCACTACGTTCTTTGATAACCATATTACTTGAGACATTAAGTAAAATGGATAAGAATTCTTTTATGCATATCTTGCTTAGTGAGCTGAATAAATATCCAGAACCGCTAACTCCTAAGATTTCTAAGAAAATTTATAGAATTATTTTTCAGGATAGTTATTGGTATATTTATGCTCTCGGTTTATTGATAAAGTTATATAGGAGGTAAATCTATATGAAAGGAAAAACTATTAAACTGTTCAGTGAAATAAAGCAGTCCTTTAATAAAGTTCTTAATGTAATTGCAACTAGTGAGCGTGTCTCAACCCGATATATTGAGGGATTAATCTATTCTCTATTAAGTGCTGTTAAAGCCAATGATCAGAACAGTTTTCTCAATTATCTGATAACCTTCTTGAACACATTTAATAGAGAAGAGATTAGCGAGTTCATGAGAAAGTTATATAACGTGTTTCCACTTCCTGAAGAATCTTTTCAAAAACTTGGATATCTAATAATCATGGGTTTCATGTCTATTAAAGTCAGAGGAGGGGAGTAAATGGCTCGATTTATTGTATTAGATATCGTTTTTAAGGCTAGCTCTCTTAATTATGATCTGGGGGGCCCAACTTACCATGAACTTAAAAAACTCAGAAAGTGGAATGGAGCTGTACATACATTTGTCAGTAGATATGCCCTAAGATATAGCATTCTCGAAACCGGAGAAAAAATGGGGCTATGGAGATTAGCCCCAGCCGAAAAACTACGAAGAGCAAAACCAAGAGAAGGGGGAGAGAGAAAGGGCCCTATTCAGCCCGATAGTAGCTTGCTAGAAAATGGTGAAATTCTTGAATATCCAGAATTTGACTTATTTGGCTACATGATAACAGATCCAGTTACAAATATCAGAGAGAGTCCCGTAAAGATCAGTCATGCAATTTCAATGACTCCCTATTACTTTGACAAGCATTTTTCAGCAAACATAGGCTTAGCCCGGAGAATGGTTGCAAAGGAAGGGGAGATGTCTCCGAATCCACTGCATATCGAGGAACACGAAGCTTTCTATGTATATAGCGTTGTAATAGACGTTGATAGAATAGGAAAAATTGATTGCATCTTAATTAAAGAGCCAAAGCTTGATCCAAATAAATTCGAAATAATCAAACTCCAAGAGATAGGAGAAAGATCACGGAGGAAACTTTATTTAGTGACCTATGGATTTAAGGATTCTAAAGTAATCAAAGAGCGTATTAAAAATTTAGTAAGAGTACTCCTAAAGCTTAAGCGTAACATTAAGGGTCGTGCAGAGGATCTCAGCCCTATCTTACTAGTTATAGGCGTGTACAAGGACACAATATATGACACATATAAAGACAGAATTGAGTTAGTGCACTTTGAGAGAGAATACGTGGAAGAAATTGAAGAAAAAGAAGAGAATGGAAAACTTATCAGGATCGTTAGAAGAAAATCCACATTAAGCGATAAACCAGAATTTATTATATATGGATTGGACACAGAGCCAGAAGAACTAGATGAAGAAAAAATTATAGAATTTATATCGAACTTCCTTGACGGAAAAGAAAAAGATAAAGCCGTTAAAGTATACTACCGTCCAGGGATTAAGATATCTCTTGGGCGATCATAAAATATGGAATATCAGAGAATCTTAAATTATTTTTAGGGGGCACATTTAGGAATGCCAGAGCAAATGATTTTTACTTACTTTTTCCAGCCATTCGCTCAATACCGCAACCCAATCACTTTTTACTATGCACAATCTTATCCTTTGCCCCCTAAAGCAACATTAATCGGCTTATTTCAGAGAATTACTAATAGATATTACGATGAAGACTTTTGGGATCTTAAGATAAGTATTCATGGAGGCTTTGAATCTAGGTTTTGGAACCTTCAACAGTTAATAGGAACCTCTAGAATAGGGTTTATAAGAAATCAAGAAAGAGCATTCATTGGTATAAAAAGCGAACTTCAATTGGGCGGAGATGATTTCTTACCCCTATACGGACATATGACAAAAATGCTTGCAAAGGCATATCGAAGCGGTATGACGCATCAAGAGGAACTCTTTAATGGTCACATTTATCTATTCATTAAAGGACGAGAAGATTTGCTTGAGGATATATACACTGCTTTGAAAAAACCTCCAACTATCATCAGACTTGGGCGTTCAGAAGATATAGTATTTGTCAGAGAAGTTCTATGGATTCCAGATTCCGATAATGTTATTTTAGAGGAGCGGAGGGTAAAAAATACCCTTATGCTTTCTTTTCCCACATATTTAAGGTTAGTAAAAATAAAAGATGAAGACTATGTGTTAACAGATGATTGTATTCGCAGATTTCCAACATATATGATTCCAATACGTCAATCCTTTTATATAGTTCTAGGAAATAGAAAAAAATCGTCCAAGCCGACTCTCAGAGAAGAAAAAATTAAAATCCGAGATATATATGAGCTCTTTAGCGCCAAATTTAAGGAAAGAATGCGCGAAGTTGAGTTTGAAATCGTATTATGGACGGGTTTCAATGCCATATTAGAGTTTCGAAAAGAAACGAGAGTTTGGCTTATTAAAATTACGAATAGGAGGAGGTTAAAATTCTGGATTATTGATGATATAGGGTGGTTGTGAGTGATAAACAATAAGAAATTACTGCTTAATTATTTACTCGCTAAAAGCATAGATACAGAGAAACCTACTCTTGTGGATCATTTAAAAGAAATTGTTAAGGAAATAATTAAGCTTCGAGAATTTATACTTCAGAACAATTTGGAGTCTACTATTCCAAGAAGCCTATTTAAGTACTTAGCAAAGGCAGCCATACTTCATGATCTCGGTAAAATAAACTATCGCTTTCAGAGAAAACTTTGGCGTGGAAAGCTACCCGCTGAATTAGAAAGTTTTTTGAAGAAAACAAAAGGAATCGATCTTCGTCACGAAATTTTATCGCTTGTATGGTCTATTATATTACTTAATAAGAAAGAGGAAGATGCGTTAGTTAGAACTGCTGTTTTACTTCATCATTATAACGAATATTTTATAGAAGATAAACGCATTACCCGCATTCTTCGGAATCCTATCCATAGAGATGGCATTATTAATTATACCTCTTTCCTAACGAAGCAAGAAGAACTAATGAAAGATATTCTGAAGATATTATTAAGAAAAATCACTGAAGAATTATCAGATCTATTGGAGAAACCATATTTAGAGCCAATTAAAAGGGGTTTGGAAGAGTTATTAAAAAATGTCAAAACAGGGATAGGATTTAAAAGACTTCAAGAATTCGAGATAGCTTTGAAAGAAGGCGTAGATTTCGGAGAATACTGCCAATTGTATGATATTCCTCATTCTTATATTGATTTAAGACAAAAAGAAAAGGAACTTCTTAGATTTTTCATACTACTTTCAGGATTACTTAGAAGATGCGATTACGCAGCTAGCGGATACATTAATGTGGAACCATCTGACGTCCAACTAAAGATGTTTTATAAACAACTTATATTAAGAATGGATGAAATAGCAAAGAATTTATGGAGAGTAAAAGATGGAGTAGAGGGATTATGGCAATATAAATTATTAAGAATTATGAAGAAAACACTAGATTCCATAGATAAAGTAGTCTTGATAGCTCCGACTGGCTCTGGAAAAACGGAATTTGCTCTATTATGGATAATGGAGGTAGGAAAAAAGTTAGCTTATACACTCCCTCTGCGAGTTGCATTAAATGATATTTATACTCGACTAACTAAATATTCCCCCGATGCAAATTTAGTGGGCTTGCTTCACTCAACAGCTTTTATCGAGTATCTTCGAGAGGCTAGGGATAAAAGAGAACTCAGAGTAGACGAGAAAATTCTCGCTGCACGATTATTATCTAACATAATTAACCTCTCAACACCAGACCAGATCCTTCTTACCTCATTAAACTATTATGGCTCTGATAAGATAATGGCCACTTATCCCTTTATGGGACTGGTCATAGATGAAGTTCAAACATATAATTGCGAGATGGCCGCTATAATCTATAAGACTCTACAAGTAGCCAAAGAAATGGGTGCATCCATATTAATACTGACTGCCACATACCCACCTTATTTTGAAGAATTCTTCAAAAAGTTAGGCATTAAAAAAATTGACATCACAGAATATCCTGAAGTTCGTGAGAGAGTTAAAAACTATAAGATTAAGCGCCACAAAATTAAGGTTGAGGAATTCTCTTTATTTAAATATGATGCAGAAAAAGGATTACAGATTGATGAGGACGCTTATAAAAAAGTTCTTGAACAGATTAGAGAATGGATTTCAAGTGGTAAGAAACGAATATTCATTGTAGTAAATAATGTCTCCAAAGCTATAGAATTATTCAAGAACCTCAGAGGAGAGAAGTTTATAAATGAAGAATGCCAGGTATATTTGCTTCATTCCAGAATAATAGAGAGAGAAAAAAGTCGAAGAATCCAAGAAATAAAGGAGAAGATAACAGAAAATGAGCCGATAATCTTAGTTGCAACTCAAGTTGTTGAGGCTTCAATAGATTTAGATTTTGATGCTATAATCACTGAATTATCAACCATAGATAGCCAAATACAGCGATGGGGGCGAGTATATAGAAGTAGAGAGCAAGATTATAATGATGAACAACCAAACATTATTGTACTCCAAAGTTTAGATATGGGATCAACAGCGATATACGATAAGGATGTATTAATAGCTACTTTTGAAGTTCTTAAGAGATATAATAATGAAATTCTAGATTACGAAGCCGAAAAAGGGCTTATAAGAGAGGTTTTTGAGTACAAAATGAATGGTAAACCTTTGAGAAGTAAATACGTGGAAGAGATACAACGAATTTATAATGAATTGCAATACTTTACAGTAGAGAAAAAATCGCATGCTCAGAGAATCTTCCGTCAAATAGCGGGAGAAATTATTGTTATACCAGAGCTAATGTTAAGTAGTTCTGATCCCCTGGAAAAGAAACTTGGTGAAATTCTATGCAACCTAAAGAACCTTTCTTTAAAGGATATTTATAAAGAATTAGAAGAGACCGTAAAGAGGATAAATCTTAATGAAGCGAATCTAAAATGGATAATTCTTAGAATTTTGTACGAATACTCGGTTAATGTACCAATATTCTTGATTAATAAAATTCCAAAAAAATACAAACATCGATATTTTAAAGGATATCATTTATTGATCCTTGAAGATGAAGACATTCTACAAAAAATAAAGGAACTTGGATTCGACGTAATATTAAGAACTGCAGAAGAGGAACGCGAGTTAGCACGAATCTATGAAGAGTAACTTTTACTTCGTTTGCCGGTAATTAAAAATGCCCCTTAGAATCGATTTTTTTCTAACTGCCGAGACAGATAGCGCTCTTCCACCCTTTACTGGAGAATACGTGAGAGAATGGTTTATTCAACTAATTAAACATGCAGATCTCAGATTATTCACTAATCTCTTTTTCATCTCGAATCCTAGACCTTATGCGATTAGACCGCTTCGACCCCTTAGGGAGAAAATGCGAATTATTAACGGTCATTGGATAATATGGGAAGGAGATAAATTGTCCTTCAGCATTTCTGTCCTCAGAGATGATGTAAATGATAATATTATAGAAATCATGAGGAATGTTCAATTGATTAATTTCGATACCTTAGATTGCAGAGTAGATAACATAAAAATAATTAGCATTAAATACGAGCGAATTCCTAGCGAAATTAGTCGGCGTATTTATCTAATTTTCAGAACTCCTACCCTCTTTAATATTCGCGGTAGAGTATTCCCATTTTTATATCCAGATCCAATTAGAGTAATTTCTAACTTATCTAGGATCTGGAATTCCTTTGTACCTCCTTACTTAAGAATTAACCGTGAATATATTATAAACTGGGCTAGTAGGAGTATATCAGTAAAGAGCTATAAATTAATGACTAGAGAAGTAAAGATAAAAGGAGTAAAATTAACGGGTTTTAAAGGTCGAGTAGAATGGCTAGTCTTAAACGAGGAAATGATGAATGATCTAGCCCGCCTAATTTACTTTGCAGAATTTTCAAATGTAGGAGAGAAAAGAACTTATGGTTTAGGAGTTTTAAGTGTAGTTCATTGGAGTAACTTTAATAGGTTAATCTCCTTATTTGAAATTTAAGTCATCATCTATTTATTACAATACGTATATTACATATTCAGCCTTAGTCTCTCTCGATTATTAAAAAGGACCAAAATAAATAAGGTCTAAAAAATAAAAGATGAATAAATTGTATTCCATTAGATCCTTTGAGATAAGACACTTCTGGAAGCAATGATACCATGGAGCTTACTCTAGAAGAATTAGCTATAGAATTAAACTTAGCGACTATGCCAAGAATAGAGCATAGATTCTTGATGTTAGAGACTTAGGAAGATCCCGAGGAAATAAGGAGTAGATTTGAGAAAGTTTATAGGTGAGAGGGAAGTTCTAGTAACAAGAGTTAATGAGATAGGGATACAGAAGCTTCTGCTTGAAGGGCAGAAGGTTTACGGGGAGGATGTTGTTTTGTATTTCCAAAAGGGAAGTGGAGGTTCTGATGAGAAGGAATAAGAAAGAGAATCGAAGAATTCTTCATGGAGGGTTAATACCACAGGAAACAATAATACCAATAGCGATTATAAGACCGAGCAGCTGAAAGAACGTCACATATTTTATCAGAATCTGAGAATCATAGCTAAGATCCTCCGAACTACTTTTTCTTCATTTCTAGCGCTTTTGAGAGAAAGTCAAAACTTAGAGTTTCCTACGTTTTTCGAACGCCTCATATTCTATTAAATAAAAGTTGATGTGAGTAAGCTTTCTCATCCACATAGG
>CAZFGR010000045.1:0-8852 GCA_964518475.1 uncultured Nitrososphaerota archaeon | reverse complement strand
CTTTCAATTCCCTTGTCTGGGAGTCTATTACTGGCTCCGAGGCTCTCGTCGAGCCCCTTGTCCCCATATTCGGATCTCGACAGTATCGACTTCGAACATCTATAATCTGAAAACCACTATTTAAATATGTTCCTAAGTTGGTTTCGTTGGAGTGAAACACTGTTTCATTTTTGTGAAAAATTATGTTTGGTTCTCTAGCGTTGGTGTGTTTATTTTCTTGTCTTATTTGTATTTGGTTTCGTTTTTATGCAATATAGTGGGAATCCTTCTATAGGGTTTTTGGTTCTCTGATAGGTGAATATTGTGGGGTATGGGATTGGTTGGGGATATTTTTATTCCTGATATGTTATTGCATTCGAAACGGGTTGGTTGGGAGTTGGTAGTGTGGAGTTTGGTGTTGTTAGGGATCCCGACTATGGGGTTGTTCTAAAGTACCCTAGGGGCTGGGTTTTTACGGGTTTCGGTGAGAAGGGTGTTTGGGCTGTTAGGGATCCTAACAACGAGGTGGGGATTGTAGTAGTAATTCTTGATGATTTGCTGGGGAGTTTAGATCTGGGGAAGATTGCTCAGTTTTCTGTCCTGAAGCTTTTTGGACAATACTTTGCTGATGTGGAGGTTTTAGAGAGGCCATCGGGTGAGTCTACTAGGTTTAGAGTGAGAGTAAGGGGGTCTGATTCCTCGTACATTCTTCTTGGTTTTTCTCGTGTCTTTGATCATTTCTTGGGGGACTACTCTGCTAGAGATACTATTCTCTATTGTGTTGTTTTTGATGAGGGATACCTTGGGACTGAGGCTGAGCCTTACATAGCTAGGTTGATAGCTAATTTGCCATTGCTGGTTAAGAAGGAGCTGAGTTTGTTTGGTAAGAATGTTCCGTTTAAGAGGTTTGAGTATGTCTCGAGTCCGATGCTTGGGGGTTTGAGGTGGTCCGTTGAGGTTCCAGCTAATTATGGTTTACGCCCGGATATCTATGGTTTTGAGGTGTTTACGGATAGGTTCTACGTATCTATCAGGGCGCATCACTTGTTTATCGATTTTAAAGACTTTGTTGAGAGTAGGTTACTCTGGTTTGTTCAGAATTATCTAGAATTGGACAAGTATGTTGTGATTCGGGAAGTTGTCGAGGATGATAAGGCGTTTTACCACTTATCCGATCCAGAAGATCTGTGGAGGATCTTTGGTTATTGGGACCTTCAAAACTATTATAACCTAGCCAAGGAAGAGATGTTCAGTATAGTTCTGGAGAAAGTGGCGATTTATCCGAGTAGGATAGAGCTCGATTTCTTACCAATAATATCGCGGATATTCACATCGTTCACGACTGGGCCGTACTGGTTATACGAAGATATCGGTTTATTAGAACTATCACTGAACTCCAGCTCGAACTCTTCACAGATTCCGCAGATAACCCCTAGAAAAGTTGAAGTGAGGAAAACTCCTAGTCAGTCCCGTAAAGAGAGAACTAGGAATTACGAACGGTGGAGACAAAAGCTTAAGGATGATATGAGAAGACTCTATGACTGGGAAGAAAAACTGTGGGAAAGCACCTTCTCCGCAATCAAAACCTCTGACATAATAACAGGGATGTACACGCTTGAGGATAAGAGAAGAAAAACAAAGCTCGTATCCACTAGCAACATAGCTACGCCATCCACGCACAGGTTCTGGAAACCAAAAGGAGATGTGCTCTGGCACAGCAACGTCACTGTAGCGACAAACAAATTCACTAGACCGCCTCTTAGACATGAATGGGAAGAACTAAAATGGCACTGGACAGAAGAAATAAAGAGACTGAGACAAGAAATAGATAAAAAGAAAAGAGAGATTGATGAGCTATTATAGTCTCGGAAAAGTATCTAAGAATATTGAAAAAGAGGTTTGCGATGAGCGAGTTTTATTGGTGAAGAGTTGTGGGTCGTCTCGTTGTATGGATGAATGATGAGCTAGAAAAGGAGTTTAGGAGGTTGGTTGCGGAGACTTTCGGGATGAAAAAAGGAGCATTATCACGAGCTGTCGAACAAGCTATTATGTTCTGGATACCAAAAAGTTAGGGCTAAGAAGAAGACCTCGATTTCCTTCAGATCATTTGAAATTAGAACTGAGAAGAATATTCCTAAAGATCTGGGACAAAGAATTCTACGAGAACTTCGTGGAGTAGGGGAAAGAAACAAAAACGAGAACGATTAGCTCTTTTTCTTCTTTAACAATTTTAGTTAATTAATTAAAGTATAATTAGGACATATGAAGGATCCTATCAATGGCCTCTTTTAGTTAGAAAAGCCCAAGAAAAGGTCGTGTTTCTTAGTGTCGTATTTAAATATTCTGAACGCATATTTAAATTATGTGTGTAACAAGTTACACAATGGTTTTTGAAATGGTAGAATATCTAGTTGAAAAAATGAGTGAAGTACTTTCGAAGGGAGATATACTAGAACTATTTAAGGAATTAGAGAAGGTGCATGGATCCGTTTCTAAAGTGTGTCAATTAGCGGGTATAGAAAGAAAGACATTTTATCACTGGAGTAAAGCTAGGGAGATAAAAAAGGAAACTAGAGTAAAAATTATTAGGCTAGCATTACAATCTATGCCATTAAAAACACTGGAATTTCTGATAGATAAAAGCTTAAATTTGTCTATCGAGCTTCTCTCTACTCTATTCCAGTTCTTATTTGAAAAAGCTGTGAGTAATCCTGAAAGTACTAGCGTGAAATACTATAATGCTTTTCGTAGAATATACAAGAAATACGATGTTTCTCTGATAGACCCTATTAGATCCGAGGTACATAGACTTCTAAAAATTTTAGAAAGACGTTTTGAACACAAGAGTATGGAGATTTCTATATCATCTGAATTGAGAATAGAATTAGCAGAAGACCAAATTTTTATCACGAGTACAACTCTACCAACCTCAGGTAAGATTTTCACAAAAGAAGATCTGGGCGAAACTACCGCTGTATCTGAATATCAAGTCGAATCAGTTCAGTTAATGATGTAATCTAGGAATAGAGAGAGGTGAATAAAGTGATGGATAACGCATCAATGCGTTTAAAATATTTTCGAATAGCAGGAAGATACTTGAATCTATTCCTTTTCGATCCTTTAGATTTCTTAAATGCCTTGTCGAAAAAGGGATATATGCCTCTCGCAAAATTGTCTTCAAAACCATTTAAAGGAAAAATTGGTGTGGCGGGGCCAATCGCTAAAAAGTCATCAATAATAGTGGATATTAACACTGAGAAAGGAATTATCGGCTTACTCTCACCCGATATATCTATGGTTTTAGAAGAATTCAATGAAATAGAAAAGGTCATAGAAGAAGACTTGATGATAAACCTCAGACCTTATTTTTATGAAGTACTTGTGGAAATCGAGATTTTCAGTGAAGACGATCCTCTTAGGATTTTCAAGAATATTAGTAGAAATATCGAATTAATTAGAAAAATCTCAGACATACTAAATCATGACAGCCAAGTATTCGGGATCAGAATATGTAGCGCCAATAGTGTCCCTGATAGTCCTAACTGGTTTGATATAGAAATAATCCCAGCAATAGAGAAACCTAGTAAGGCATATCATGTGTATATAGTGTTTAGAAATACTGATAAGAACAAAATCTACGACTTTTGTAGTAATCTAGAATATAAGGTTAAGGAATTAATATCAACCCTAACCAATTTTGCCTCTCAGAACTAAAAATATGATGTCTTACATGTAATCTGAACACATTTTTCATTAAGAAATGAGGATCGTGAGGATGTCCATTAAAGCTGATGTTCCAGAATGCTACCGATGCTTTCATCAGAAAATTCAGCAAAAGCCCTTAATTATGTTTATTATGCAAGACATCAAAAGAATGATTGAAAGAGCTTTAAATATAGAAATTCATTTACCACCAGATCTGAAAGTAGTGGAAGCTGCGGAATATGACTTTTTTGAACAAGCTAGATATGATCCAATAGAGAAAAAATTGATACTTCGGAGCGATCTATATTGGTGTAAAATAACGTTAGTGCATGAAACCTTGCACGCTTGTTCGTATTTTTCACATAATTATGATGAGAAGAAAATGGAATATTTTCGTCCATTCATAGAAGCTTTAACTGAATTCTTAACTGGATATGTCCTATATAAGGAACAATCACATTGTTATAAGGCGTGGATTAATAGAACCTATAGAATATGTGGCTTATCAATAATGTATGAGCGTGGAGTGAGAGCATTTGCTGTGGCAGCGAGATATATTCCACTTAAAGATTTCGTAAAAATATACATTTGGCAACCAAACAAAAACTGGGAAGACGAATTTAAGAAATTCTTATCTAAGTATAATCTAAGAATACAAGCAGGAATAACGCTTATCAGTAAATTTATAAGAGCATTAGAAAAAGCCTTTGGCAAAGATTTATTAGAGTTAATTTATGAAGAACCCCTAGATGTCTGTGTAGATTTCTCAAAAATAGTGCTATAAATTATCGCAAGGATCTGTGAAAAGAAGCCTCCTCAATACTCCATAATTGCCCCTTGATTCCCTACTCTATGTATGAAGCTGTAGGGTTAGAATCCTCAAAGTAATGGTTTTGAGGAATATTGTTTTTCTCTAGTTCTTTGATGATCTTTTGGATTTTCTTGTTTGTGTTTTCTATTTCGGTTTTTGGATTTATCAGTTTCAGCATTAGGAAGATTAGGGGTGTGATAGCTGCTGTGATAATTATTGTGAAGATTATTTCGAAGCCTATGTTTTCTGGGGCAAATATGTGGGAGAGTGCTAGCATGCCTATGAACCATGTGGTCACTGCTATGATCATGGGGACTATTGAGCTTACACCAATAAATATTTCTCCAGACTCGTGCTTGAAAGTGGCTAGTTTTCTGAGATTACTTATCCATGCACCGATAATCAGTAATATGGCTGTAGCTGCTACACCGTATATTAGGAGGAGAACTGCTAGGAGATCTGAATCCGTAATCACCGTACCATATGCGGCTACTAGGCCTATCACAACGCTACTTATGCAGAAAAGCTTCCAAATCAACGAGTACGTTTCTCCGTACATCTCTATACGTTTCCTAACAACATAGAGCGCTTCTCGAATTTCACTGGGGCTTGATTTGAGATGGATTCTTGTCCGTAACCATAACCCTGCAAAAATTATAGTTGTGAAAAATAAACCTGTTGCTATTCCTCTGTAAAACGCTTTCCTGTTCGCCTCAGGGGTATAGACTGGCTCTTTTACACCATTCCAAACCAGTTGCAAGCTTTCCGAAACATTATCAGTGGTGACTTCTATTTCATAACCATCCAACCAACCATCCTTCTTAATATTGATAGAGAGCTTTACCCTGGAGCCGTTCAGTTCAAAGGATAAGTACCACCAAAAAGAGTCAGCAATATAGTAGTGCTTAGCACTAAACTCCACACCTTCGAGGGCTTGAAAAGCGGCTTCCACTTCACGATAATTCCTAGGCATGAAAATGGGAATCACAAAACGCTTCAGCACCCTAAAAGAGGACTTATCATTAGACACCGATACATCATAAGGCATTTCGAAAGAAACCACACCCTCAGCAATCCCCACTGGGTCAAGAGTACGTATAGAAGAATCTAGTCGGAAATATACGTTATCAGATACCTCTAATCCATACTCACGAATCATATCATCAATAATCGTGTGGACAGAATCATCATTAACGATACTCCTTACTTCCATACCCAGTAGCGAGCCCTTGTCATAGATCCAGATACTCTCGCTCATCAGCACATCATAGTTAATGATCCAGAAACCAGCCGTAATAACCAGAAACAGAACCGCTAACCTCTTAAAAAGCAAAGACCGCTCCATAATCTCCCCACACAATCCTGATATAAACAGATAAAAATACGTCCTAAAAACATTTAGAAATATATCTTCACCATCATATCAATTATTAATTCACTCTACCATTAAAAGGATGATGATGTGTTCAGGTACTTGGTGGCTAGCTGAAATTTCACGAAATCTTAGAGAACATTGAATCATGTAGAAGGAGTAAGTTCGCCTATAAGAGGTGTAGGCGAGGATGTGGGAGGAGCTCAGAGCGTTAAGGCGTGATTTTGACGAGATGTTTACTATTATTAAGCAGATGGACAAGCGTTTAAAGAGACTGGAACGGATTGTTAAGAAAATGACTGTTGATGTCGAGGAGGAAGCTCGATCATTCGTTAAGTATCGGTTAAAGGAGAAGGGATTAGAGACTCGGATCGATAAGTTAAGGCTCCGAGAGACCGAGATAAGTATCTATGGAGCTAATAAGGATATCTGCGTAATCGGTGAGGCAAGCATAAGAGCTGACAAGAAGACCATTGAAGACCTCCTCAAAAAATACGAGTTACTGAAGACAAAATACCCAGAATATCTAAGAAAAAAGGTATTGCTCATCCTTTACGTGCTCCTACCGACACCAGAGCTGACCGAGGAAGCAAAGAAACAAAATATATGGATGTTCAAATCCACAAAAGAATACGTGCCACTAGAAGAGATATTAAAAACGATCCTAAAAGATAGGTGACTCTAATAACTAAAAAAGAATCATAAAGAAAGTACAGCTCTCCTCAACTCTTTTTTTCTTCAGATCTCCTTCCAAACCTAGAGCATCCAAAGCATGCCCCCCTAGAATGGTTTCGTCATTCCTTATACCAAACGCAACTATGGTAGCTCCAGATAACTCCTCCTCCCAACCACTCCCCACCTTAATCCTAATAATAGCGCTACCAACTTTCCTCCTAACCCTAACATTACTAGTTAAATGAAACTCCCCTCTCATCCTCTGGAATGATGCCTAGCTCTTCTAAAATCTCTCCAGAAATAACAGAGTATGTAGCGACATCACTGACTCATCCAATAATTTCCTTACATTGATTAGGATCCTCCGTTGAACAAACCCAGAACTTAACTATAAACAACCTCATAAAAACCCCATCAATAATCAGGAACTATACCTAATACCTTAACAAAAGACTTCACCTTAACTTTTCTCTTTCTCTCTGCTTATTTAGCCCCCCATTCCCTCTTAACTACTAATTAAAAACTAAAAACTTCTTAGACCCAACCCCTTTAATCCGCTATTGCTAATCTCTCTAAACGTAGGGATCGCTAAGGGTTTTAACAAAATACCTATTTTTAATAAGTACTCTAGTTTCGATACGTTTTAATCATATATTGAGCTGGGATTATATGTATCGGTGATAAGTGTGGGGACTTCAGAGAAGGTACTCGAGAAACTTGCTAAAGAGATCGGAGAGAAAGTAGCAGACGAGTTCATGAAATCGATACTATCAAAACTAACAGGAGAGATCATTGGGCTAAGAAGAGGTGTAGACGCTTTAAAAAATTCCATGGATAAAACATGGGCAAGCATCGACAAACTGACCGAGAAAATAACAGAATTAACAGAAGTCCAAAAACGCACCGAAGAGCAATTAAATAACCTAGCCAGACGAGTCAGCGAGCTGGCCGAGGCGCAAAGACGAACCGAGGAAAGACTAAACGAGCTGGAAAGACGGACGGAAGAGAGATTCGAAGAACTAGCCAGACGAGTCAGCGAGCTGGCCGAGGCGCAAAGACGAACCGAGGAAAGACTAAACGAGCTGGCCAAGGCTCAAGCTGAGACAGAGAAGAGGCTAAACCAGTTGAGTAGAATCGTATCTTCACTTGTTGGTGAAATGGGTAGAATTCGTGGAGAATTGGTAGAGTCCCGAGTAGCCTTCGGATCTAACATTCTTCTTAACGAAACACGGTTTTGATGTTTTTCAGCATTTCCCTGATATACCATATGTTGACGTAGTCGTTGAAACAAACGGTTTTCTCGCACTCATAGAGATCTGCAAGAAATGTACGATGAAGGATCTCGACCAAGTTATCAGAGGAGCAAAAACCTTTGAAGAGAAAGAAGGTGTAAAACCAAGCATCCTCGTAATATTCTCATACACTGGAGAAATTGATGAGAAAGTGCTAGAGAAAGCAAAAAGTAAAGGAATCTTGGTCGAGTGGAGCACACGCAGATTAGCAAAAACACTTCTCAAACTAGCGAGAGAAAACCAAGCAAAACGAGACACATAATCAATTTTTCAATTCCCTTGTCTGGGAGTCTAGTTCTGATTCAAGAAACCACCAAGAAAAAGAAGAGAAAAATAAAGAAACTCTTATGAATCTAAAAATCGATATAATATTCCACAAAATGAAACGCAATCGGGAACATATTTAAATACCCCATTGCAGAATATGGATGTTCGGAGAATATTAAGACAAGGCATGAGCATAAGGAAAAGGGGCCGAAGAAGAACTTTTGATTGAGTCAAATATTCATGTTCGCTTTTTTCGCTAGTTTCTTTATCTGATTTTTTCCTAGGAGATATATGTTGGCATTCGTCATTTCTCTTATTGTCTCGATCAATTGTTTGTCGAAACCGAAATATGATACTAGGTATATGTTCTCTATTTTGAACCCCATCTTGGTTAGGATTCCTATTTGTCTCAATACTTGGTCAAGTTTTTTGGATGGCATTTCTGCTCCGAAGTGTACTTCGAAAACATCATACACATCATTCTTGCGGGCGAGAGCATCGATCTCTGTAGTGGCTGTTACGAATTTTTCCACACTCTTGTAAGGTCCTATAGAGATTTTCCTTCCCAGGAAATCTTCTAAAGAAACTTGAGAGTCTATTTTAAACAGGATCTCTCTTACTAGAGCTTCGAACGAGAGAGACGAGATATATACGCGTTCAAAACTCAGTTTCTTGTATCTTGGGCTCTCGTTCATGGCTAGCCATGCCTCAAAGACTTTATCTGTTATATCGTAATAGACTAAGCGCTTAC
>CAZFGR010000044.1:0-9392 GCA_964518475.1 uncultured Nitrososphaerota archaeon | reverse complement strand
CTCGACGTAATCCTCTCAAATTTCGAGGTACAGTACCATAGTAATAGTTAACATCACAGTGGGGTAACTGGAAATGCGTACAGAATGCTTCATCGAAATTCCACCACTCATGACCTACCCCATTTATCCTTATGTACTCCATTGTTGCATTTTGAACATCGCTAGAGTATAGATTAATCTGGTTTTGAGTCGGTGAGGGGGGAAGCCCTTTCCAGTTAAAACTCGACCATCCTAACCTAGCTAACAACACGCGCATATAACCTCTCCGCTCTGATTTTTTTATTTCGTAATAATATTCAGCTGAATTTAATGAAAAATTTAATAAATTACTACATGATGATGTTATGGGAGAAACAGATACTGCAGATTATTTAGACTATCCGCCGAGAAGGCGCGCCCCCTAAAGGATAATCTAGAATCCATATCTCCTTCTTAAAATTTGACTAAGGTGATTATTTTGTATGATCCTGTACCCTCAGCAGCCATATCTGATTTGTTTATTTTTTCTACCTAATAAACTCAAGCAAATTTGTATTTCTGGACTCTCTCACAATTAATTCATTTCTTCCTTGTGAGAAAGTTTTTAATACGTATTTTAACGATTTCTACAACTTTCTCTCTTCTCTCATTTTCTCTCAACTTTTCAAGAACTATTCATGCTGTCTCTTTTTTCAGCAGGTTATCAACAGAACTATACGATTTCGCCTAATCAATCAACTCCTCTCTCTTTAGGGCACTAAGAATTTCTCTTAAAAGACGATGCTTTATATTGTCCAGATTCGTCACACCAATAGACTCGAACAGTTCTCTACTATTATTTATTATTTATAGTTTAAAACATCTTGTTTTGGTATGTCTCTGATTATCAGTTTGTATTTCCTTGGTCACTTGTGTTTCACTTAGAGATATCCCTCTTCTGGAAATATTGAAACCCTACCCGTTTTCTAATGTTATTTTCTATGATTTTTGAGTTCTACACATATCTTCATATAGTACAACAGTATAATGTATACAATCGTCTTTAACGAGAAATTATACGCATAAAATGAAGTAAATTTCCTATTGAATTTTTTGTTAGAAAATGTAGTAAACATACATTTAAGTATCTTTTTATTCTTTCATTCTTTTTTAATCAAAATACTATCTAAATGCCAGAATGAGACAATTATATTTAAATATGGTCACGCCTTAAGAATTTATTATTAAGTATACATCAAACGGATAACAATGGTGAATTATAAATGATTCGTACACCTAGAGATGAAATCTCCCTAGATAAAGAGATGATTAAGAAATTAGAAGTGGATGAAAGAAAACTTGCGCAAAAATTAATCGATGATATCTCTTCGTTTGGAGGATTCATCAGATTAGCTCATGATATAGTCAGGTTAGAAATAAAGGAAAATGCTAGGAGGAAACTTGCGAAGAAAGATCTTATTCTTATATACTTAATTCTAAAGAAATTGGGTGCTATAGCAGAATACTGGCCTGAATCTTATGTGACATGCGAAGAGGTTTCGAAAGAGTTAGGAATAAAAGACCAAGTAGTAAGGGCCAGAATAGCTGAATTGATGCGCGATGGATATATCAGAAAAATTGATCGTGGAAAATATGAAGCTGTAATAGGGATAAATACTGTAAGCAAGATATCTGTGCTCCGCCAAAGAATAAAAGGCTTAAAGGAGAGTGATCAATAGTGTCTTATAATTATAGGTTGCGAATAAAAATTGATAGAAACGCGACTTTGGAGATATTAGTAAGGGACATTAAAGATTTAGAAAGTATCCTATCAAATGCGCTAGAGATAATTAAAAAGTATAAAGAGATACTTGGTAGCGAGATACTTGAAAAGCCAGCAAGATTCGAAACCAAAAGGATCACTGAAACTATCGAGGGCGAAAAAATAGATATAACATCTCTGGTTGAACGTTTTCCCAAGATAAGCAAGCAAAAACTGGTTTATCTTATTCTCTATTATAGTCCCAAGAAATGCCTCACATTGTCCGAGATCACCGAGTATCTAAACGAGTACGAACCCACAGACAAGAAAACCGTGAGTGTATATCTGATACGTATGAAAAGCCGTAAACATCTAACGGGGGGTGTGGAAGAAGGTAAAAAATGCTACAAGTTAACAGTTCAAGGTCGTCGATACGTCGAGGAAAAAATTCTAGGTGAGGCATGAATGCATTCGCCTAGCATAGAAGACAAAATAAGAAAATTGGCTAATAAAATTGACGTGCATGTTGAGATTTTGAAAGAAGCAATAATAGTTCACGAAGATGACGAGAAACTTGTTCTTCCGCGTGTCCCACCTCCATCCTGCAATAAAATTACTAAGAAAATGGAGGAGTATATACTAATTTTAATGTTACTGGACGAAGAGCTTCTGGATAAACGAGTTAATGATTCTAAATCAATAAGAGAACGACTATACTTGCTGGGAATAGATTCGCGAAGAATAAGAGAAAATTTTGCTCACTTGATTGACAATCTAGAGAAAAAGGGACTATTAATAAGGGAGAGAAGAAGAGGAAAAGAGAAAAATTATAAATTATATCTTACTCCAAAGGGAAAGAAAGAAGCCGAAAAATTATTACAAACAGCTCTCAAAATCAGTGAATAGGAGAGATAATTAATGCCCATTATTGATGCAATTTCAGAAAGTCTTGAAAAAATTTTCAAAAATAACAGTAGTATTATCTTGGAGGCATACACGCAGATCGAAAAGAACTTATATGCTGGTAATTATGAAGATAGTATAACAAGTGCAGGAAGGTTTGCTGAGGCTATTTTGAAATCCCTCTTAGAAAAATTAACTGAACGAAATTACCCGACTACAATTCGCTTTAAGGATGCTCTGAGAGAATTCGAGACGAATTCTAAAGGTAAATTTGAAGAATGGATACGAATACCCCTAGTAAAAGCTCTGGACTTTCTCTATAGTCTGCGAAATAAAAAGGGAGCTCACTTAAGTGGCATACTTTATGCGGAAAGAACAGATGCAATAACAGCATTAATAGTTGCAAAGTGGATAATAATATCTCTTCTAGAAATTTTTGATCCCGATTTTAATCAGAAGACGAGTCTTATTTTCCAATTTATGACTACCTCACTACCTCTTCCGCTCGTCGAAAGAATTGATAACAAGATTCTAGTATATCCAAAAGTTACAGCTAAAGAGGCCGTATTATTAGTTTTTCTTGATGCATATCCAAACGCTGTAGAGCGAAACGTGATATTTGAAGCATTAAGGAGAAAGGGGTTTAAAAGATCAACCATAATAAAAGCTATTACGGAATGCAAGAGAAATCAATGGATTGTAGATACCAGAGACGATAATAAGATTGTGTATAAACTCTCAACATTAGGACTCGCTAAACTCAACGAAATCGTAGCTAAAATACGCACGTCCTCTTAATGCATTATAGTGAAAACTTTTGATCCATTTCATTAAATGACCCTAAGTTACAAGACAAAAATGAAATGACCAGATAACATACCTAATTCTAGAGAAAAAAAAATTCGCTTCGTCTCTTAAACATGACCGTATATCACTAAGCGATAAGGGAAATACGATATATACTAGAATCATCCATTCAAGCATACTACCTCGACGAAAACCACCCAAATACGGATATAGAATGTAAGATAGAGATCATAAAGGAGGCGGAAAGAGAGCTCTATAGCACAAGACTAATTGATAAACTTAGAGTAGAAGAGAGAATAAAGAATGAATTGAAAAATCTATACTCTGAATTATCCAAATACGTGCATAGTAGTTATAGAGGAGAATGGGTACATGTGTCAGAGAGAGGTTCTGTAGAGCCGAGGTTCTTATTTGAAATCGATGAGGAACTGCTAGAAATCTCAGCCCGCTTCATGGTTAGAGTCTTTGACGCAATATTATATTTACTGGTTAAGAGATTTCCAACAATAATTAAAGGATTAAGAGAAGACATCGTGGAAGAACTGAGAAGACTAGGCATAAATATGTTACTATTATACATACATAAATAACCGTAAAACCAGGAGATCCAGATGTTAAGTGAAGCACAAAGAATTTTATACGAATTTTTAATAGTAGAATCCAATCTAGGAAGACCTCCTAAAGGGCGTAGTAATAAAGTTTTCAGGGGATATGTCTTCTCTAAAATCTTAGCGGAGTATTTAAAGTCTCACCTAAAATCTGGAGAAATCGTTGTCGGGCCATTATGGATTCGAGGACTTGAATGGATTGAATGGGATTGCGCAATCGTTAGAGAAGGTGCCAAAAGGCTTCATAATATGAACTGGTTTTTACCAGATGACATAATAGCCCTCTTCGAGTGCAAGGTGAGCGGTATTTATGGTAAACGTGAGGAGCTTCCCGAGAAATTCAATCAAATCAACTATAATTTCGAAGAAGCCAAGAAAATATGCAAAAATCTCAGGAAGTGCTTATACGTCTCACTAATGGAGACAAAACCCAAGAAAAAAGGAATCAACTACTACGAAGAAACAAAGAAACACATAAAGAACGCATTCATCCTATTCAACTCACGTTCAGTAGACGCTTTAAAGACAAAACACAAAGACCCCAAAGAAATAGCTTCAAAAGCAGAAGAATACGAAGGAGAATGGGAAGCACTAATCAGAGCAATATCGAATCTCTAATGAATAATTTAGAGATTGATTAAACATGTTAAGAGTAGCTCCAAGACCTTTATATTTTATTTTGCAGAAGAGGTATTATTAGTAAGGGTTATTCATCTATAATTAAAAAAACACTAGTAGCAATTATGCCCGTGAATACGAAGAGTATTAAAACACGAACCTCTGGTGGTAGCAGATAAGAGGTGTTAAAGAAAATCGGAAGGAGGCTTATTAATAGGGATAGAAAACCATATTGTAATTGTCGATAAGTCATCTTATCGCGCATAATTTCTCGAAATTCTTTTAAAAAGGAAGCAATTAAATTATCCAATTTTTTAAATCTATTAACGAACTCACTATGTATCCATCTTACTGTTTCACGTGGGAAATCTTCAGAAAATACCTTAGAATATAGCGCATATAGTAGCTCTAACTCATTTTCAAAACCAGTCGGCGGCACTCCAGCGAGCCTATACCAAATAACTCTTTTCTCCGAACGTAGAATTAAATCTGGCTTATAAGTTATCGTAGCTACTCGATAAACTCTTTTCATGTCAGATATACTCCATTTTCTATCAGCATCCCAAAGCCATATCTTCTCATAAGAGAAGAAGAGATCTGTAAACCCTTCAATGAATTCTAAGGTAAATATTATCCTAGAGAAGCTTATCAACATTCTAAGCAACGAAGCTAACACAGATCCTGAGGAAGAATCTAATTCTCTTTCAACTATGATGATAGGATTCAGTGACAACTTACGCAAAAAATTACTTAACTCTTCGTAGTAAAAATGCTCATAAACATATTCAAATATCGGAAACTCTCCAACGTAAACTCCATTAGCTAATTTTTTAATCGGAATAGTATTGTATCCGTCTCTGTTTGTTAATCCCAGCAAAGCTGTTATTTTTTCCTGCGCTTTCTTCAGGTCTCTTTCATCCCTCACCTTAATTAGTACTATCGTTGCTATTGAACCAATTACGAAATTAGATTCATCATCTTCGTCGGTAGAAATAAACTTATCACTAAAAATAATCGATGAAAAAGCCTTTTTAGAAAATGTGCTTTTTGATACTACGTCATCAATAGTTATGTAAACATGGTTTCCCATTATATCCTTTAATACATCTTTTAGAACATCTTCATATGGATCCTTAAGAATAAGGATATTGTTATCACATAAGTATGCTCCTTTAGCTACGCCTCTAACAATTTTTGTAACATCTAAAAGAGAGAAGCCTCTTCGAGTGTAGACATACTTAAGGAAATTAACTGAGACTCTATCAATATTATTGGATGCTGCTTTCTTAGAGTTCACGGGCCTATAGTAGAGCCCATTATCATAAAGATTTCTTAAAAACAGCTCAATAGCTCTACTGCCTAACTTGGAGTTAATACCATAGATTGAGTAATCTAAAGCAAAAATTATTTCGACTTCCATAACTTTCCCATCAGTCCAGTATCACTCTAACTACATAACATAAAGGGTTATTAGAAAAACATTTTTGAGAATTAGAATGACTGAGTCTTCTTATTGGCGTATTTTGAGTAAATGTAATCTAACAGATCTCGTAGGGGCATATTGTAGTACTTTTTAATTAATTCCTTCAAAATATCTACGATGCCTTGTGGGGTCTTAAACAGAAGATCCTCAGCAACTTTTTTTCCATGATCTGTCAAAATTATGGTGTACCTAACGATAGGTTCACCAGTTTTTTTATCATAATCAAGAAACTCTTCATGTACCTTTATTAAACCAAATAATTCTAACGCATCGAGATCAATTAATATTTCTTTAGTGAAAGGACCATGTTTATACCAAATAAAATCATAGTCTATCTGTACCCCATACTCATTCTTAAGTATGAATAAAAACTTCACTAATCGCGTTCTACTTTCGAACTTTCCACCAGTAAGATAGGAAAGAAGAATGATCCATCGCGCTGGAGAACGGTTTAAAACACTTATCTCAGATAACCGCATAGCTCTTATCATTTTGGCAATTCTTTTCCCATGTTCTGTTAATCTTATTAACCGTTTATAAGGCCATACTCTTGTAGATTCCTCTGATATTAAACCTACTTCAAGGAGTTCTCTTAAACGACGCATAATCGTTGACGCAGACCCCCCGATCCTTTTTAATAATTCACTTACAGTTAATTCGTCAGAATACAGAAGCTCAATTAATATATCGCTCGCTCGTTCGCGCATCAGTACTTCGTGTACCGAATATCCAGATGTCATGATTCATCACCCACAGATATCACATAAATATTAAGAAACTTTTTATATAAAAATGTCAGAATATCTTACAATAATGCTTTACTGAAAATGTAAATCGTAGGAGTAATATTTTTATTATCATACGGCTAATGATATTGATCATTGGTGATGAAAAGTGTTTAATTTTAAAGCGATCGCCAAAAGAACCTGGGACATAATCCTAGTGGGAATAATTTTCTTAATAACTCTAGGAGTGTTTAACCCATCCGCCCGCAGTTACATTGATCAGTATATTTCTATGCTACTTAGAATCGCTTTTGTATTCTTCATTATATGGATTCTCATGAGTGTTCTGACGCCCTTAATATCTAGGAAAAGATGATCCATTCCATAAAAAGTAGGGGAGTTAGTTAGATAGAAAATTAAAATGGAGGTGACAGTTCTTCAGTATATGGAAGATAAGACTCTACAAGAATAAACGTTTTTGTTGCGGTTTTAACTTTAAGGGACTAGCGGAAGTTCAGGGAAATTCCTTAATAGTAAGGCTTCCCATCAGAATAGGCCCTGAGGTTGAGGGACATAATATTCTAAGAATACTTCACTCGGAATTTAATCCCGAGATAAGATATGGAGGCTCAACTAGCGATACTATCAGCGGATGGAAATATTTAACCGAGAAATACAATCTTCCTCTAGACACCATTGCTGAAATCTCTTTACTAACCGAAACTACTATCAGAGTAAAATCGGGGACCCTACCAGTTAGTTCTAGAATAGAATTTTTAGCAGAATTCGCTGATCACATCCAAGCTATCCGAAAATCAGGAATTAGTAACTTAGAAAACAGACTTAATAACTATCGAAAGAAAATGCGAGGTATAACAAAGAAAGTTCAGGGAATACTATATACAGCCGAGCCTAATAAGGCTCTCGCAAAATTAGGAAGGTCATATTTCCCTCGATACATAGACTCTCTCTTCTCAGAATTTAGAGGCATGCTATCAGAAGTCCGCGTAACAAGAGACCTTCTCGCTGCTAATATCGAAGTGGAATTTAATCCCAGTCGGAAAGGACCCGATATATTCTTGTCTAATCCCTGTGGGAAGATCCCAGTAGAAATCAGTAGTCGAGTAACCAAGAAACCGTTAACAAGACAAAGCATGAGGACGGGAAAATCGATCACATCACCACAAATAATTAATGAAATAATTAATTCTTCACTTCCAAAAATCAAGGAAGAATTTAGGCAAGCATCAGTCGTAATATTAGACATATCACACATGGCGTATAGCTGGCTTCTTCCTATTCTTAACAAAGATTTACCAACCTTAGCAGAAGTAGTTGATTACTATCTTCAAAGAAATATCGTTAGTAGAAAAAGAGTTCTAATACTATATGGCCGCTTAGAAGGTAGGAATTACGCAATACCACTTGTTTATTAACAAGGAAAGCCGAGAAGAATACTACTTAAACCCTCCTTTCATTCACTTATCTCACAGATTCTTTAATGCGTTAAAAGTATAATCGCCAAGATAACATAATCTGGATATTAAGAAATCTGAAAAGTTGCTTCCGCCATCAAGTCTCTTCCAGAATATTGCCCATTTACATGTTTACCTTAATAGTGGTATCAAATGATCGATTGAGATAGCTTCTCCAATGTTCGTCTGTATATTATTAAGCACCCATCTTACAAGTATCCAAATAATCTTACCTAGAGTAATTTCCTCAGTAACCCCTCCAGGCAACTTTATTGTGCTGTATACTATTTCTATATTAGGTCTCTCTAGGGCTTGGATTATAGTTCTCATTAGCGGATCGGGAAATATGCTTTTAGCTACCACTACTCCTAAAAGTGTTCCTTGAAGATTTAATAAGGGGCCTCCCGAGTTTCCTACGTTAAAAGCGGCGTTCACAATCAGCTTTTTTATATTGTCTGCTTTCTGAATGTTCGAAAGAAATCCTACACTCAGAAGCGGCTCGGGATTATAGTACATTAGAGGGTAGCCTAGCGTAAAAACTAGCTCACCTTTTTCGGGATAATGGAATTCTTCCATCTCTACATTGATACCTTTGGACCATTTAACCTCGGGTTCTAACAAAGCTATATCATGTAATTCGCTATATCTAGTAAGTTTGAGGTTTATCCAATTACCACGTGGAGTTAGACTCTCTATTTTATACGCATTTTTCACTACATGATAGGCCGTAACAACATACCCAGATGATATTAAGAACCCCGTTCCTTTACTTATAGCGTTCATGGCGTGTAGTGAAGAGGCACGCGCAACAAGCTCTTGCACATCGACATTAATAAGTCTACGATCAATCCGAGCTATTATCATACATATATTTTCTTTTACTCTCTTAGCTATCTCCGGAAGAATTTCTATATCCTCACGCCTAAACCCTTTAGGCATAACTTATCACATTACTAAAATAACTTTACATTCTATCAAAAATCTGAATACTAGGTTAAAAAATATTTGCAAGTGATTTTGTCTAGATAAGCTCTGATAAGATAATTCTATTTT
>CAZFGR010000043.1:0-9416 GCA_964518475.1 uncultured Nitrososphaerota archaeon | reverse complement strand
GCAAGCTTGTGGGAATATCGCGGTATTTGGGTTCTAAGTATATAAAGAGGGGGAAGCACTTAAGGGAAATAACTAGGAAGTTCCCGACCCTAGTAGTGCGTAAGAGAACGAGGTATAGGTTAACATCGCTTGGTATGGAAGTATTGTCCCACGTGATATATCACCCGTATCCATATATTCCACTCCAGCTCAGGATAATTAAGGATCCAGAAGATCTCATGGTAAAGTACTGCCTCGACGGCTACTTCTTAGAGAGAAACGGTAAGCGAGTCCTCAAAACAATGAAGTATAATGCTGGAGTACTTTTTCTGAAAAATGGAGCATTTTCAAAATCACCAGTGACTGCCGAAGATGTTGTGGGAATCATCAACTATGTGGACAAATCATGCGAGGCTACATTTAACTTGGATGATGAGATAAGGGTTGAGGCGTACCCGAAGATAGCTTATCTCTTCTGGTACGTTGCCACTAGGATAGATAAGATCAGGGATCCGAATCTTAGATACTTAGTAGCGAAGTTCCCAGATAAGATTTTCCGACTGATCAGGAAGACGGACGGGGATTTATGGAGGATAGAGACGCCGTACGGAGCGGTCTTGGTATGCCCGAGATGCGTGAGTAATAGGTGTGAACATGTAATGAAGAAGATAGGACTCTCAGAAGAATAATGCCTATTCTTTCTTCGGTTTCTATCCATGCTATCTATAGAGACGGGCCTAAATCTAAGTGATAGATACTGTACATATTCTGTTTTCCAGAGTTTTCGTTACTATGCTTTCTCTTATTTTTATTATTTATTATTGAGAGGTTTTCTTGGTTTATTAATTATTAATTGATCATAGATATGCGAAGCGGTGGTGATGTTTATGAGGTTGTTCTTCGCGGTAACGCCAATTACAACATACTCGGGTAAAAGTGTGGTTGGCAATGCTACTGGATTTTTTTATGAAGATAGGGACAAAAACCTCTATTTAGTGACTAATAGGCACGTCGTTATAGATGAGAAAAAGGGATACTTTCCCGATAGGATAGTTATTCGGGTTCATGTTGATCTTATTAACATTAAGAGAAATAGGAATATCACTATTGAGTTATACGATGATGAGAAAAAACCTGTGTGGTTGGAACATAAAAACGTTGTTTTAGATGACTACTATGGCTGTGTCCCCGATGTCGTAGCAATACCAATTGAAAAAGAAGATGATTGGGTTATCGATGCTTTCTCAAAACGAGAGTTACCTCCTGCAGCAATAGATTTATTGCCTGGAGATGATCTCATAGTCCTTGGGTATCCGCTGGGATTTTATGATGAAGAGCATAATTTACCTATAGCTAGGAAAGCATCTATAGCATCAATTTATAGAACGTTATTTAGAGGTATGCCTTGCTTTCTAATAGATGCTAAATTACATCCAGGCACAAGCGGGAGCCCAGTTCTCACAAAACCCTCAGTAATCGTTACTGAGATGGGAAACGTACTCCTTTCTACTGAACGCATTTTCTACTTGATTGGTATTAATAGCGGTGCCTTTCCAAATCTAGACCTTGGTGTTGTATGGTACGCAGAACTTATTGAAGAAATTATAAATAAGGGGAAAAGAGGAGAAATTAGAGAGTAGTTAAATCGAGCTCCATCTATGTCCAGAGACCAAACCTTATTCGTACCCCGAAGGTTCTCCAGAACCACTCTATAGCTTTCCTTACTAGGATAGCCCCAAAGAGCCTTAGCACTACTTCCAGACTAAGCGTTAGGATGCATTTTTAGGGTCTTCCAAGTAGTGCTTTTCATAGACGTGAAAATCACAAATAAAGTCTGAATCTAGTGGCGACCATCTTCTTTTGAAGCCCGCCGATGCACTATTCTAACTTCAAGCCCTTATCTCTCCTCTTAATTCTAGATACCTCCTTAATTCCTTAAAGATTATATCGAGATAACAAAAGGGATGAAAATAATCAAAAGCACGGAGTTATGTAGAGGAAGCTGAGGAGTGCTATAGACAATGGGACATAAAGGGAGTTTATGCTTATTGCCGAGAGGCTGGACGTTACTTAATAGAATTATAAAGGAAAATTTCGGAAAAAATAGTATTATCCTCTAGTTGCTTTTAGTTACTTTTTTACAGTATATTTCGTTAAGCATTCTTTTTGTTTCATCAGATAAAATGCATTCACTACATCTCTTAGGTTCACAGTATTTGCGTCTAAGGCTCCAAATGAACAGATCTACGAGTCCAGGGTTTTCTGGATCTGTAACCAATATAAAAGCTTTCGCGTCTTCTCTAGTAAACTGTTGAAAGATACTCCCTATAAACTCTTTTATGTGGACATCGATGGGGATAGGTTCTCTTCCGATGACTTTTAGGCTCTCTATTTTGTTTCTCTTTTTGAAGCCAGAAATCCAAGGAATATAAAATCCTTTAGCTATAGCTATTTTGGCATCTCGAACTAACATAGCTGCTTTTTTCTCGCCTATTCCAGGGATTCTTTTCAAATTCGAATAAAGTTTTTTTAAGTTTATCACTAGAGCCTTGTTTTGTTGCTTAAGGCATCCCCCTGCAGATTGGCTAGATTGGTAAATTATTTTGTCTCCATTACCTCCGTATTCATTAATTAATTTCTCGCTCGCCTCTCTTAGATGCCTTGGAATTACTTTAACATATATTCCCCATTTTCCTTTTCTACTTGATGGTGTTCTCTGCAACTTCTCCTGCCATATCCTGCGCCAATCATAAAGAGCCTGCATAATCTCATTCTCATCATTTAACTTCTCAAGAAGTGTTTTATCTATCTCATATACTTCACTCCCAGAAGAAGTCTTAAGGCGTTTAAGTAGATCAAACTTCTGAAAAAGATAATAAGGTATCGTCCACGCGAATCCAGCCCATACTAGCTGATTACAGATAGCTACTATAAGATAAGCGATACTGCTTCTTTCAAGAACAAAACGTGTATTTTCTTTCAGACCTTTGACCCACTCCTTCGCATCACTCGTCTTTATCTTTGGAGTAATCATCAAATAGATCTCAGACCAAAAAGTCCTTTTTTCGCTTTCCCCTAATCCTTCAAGCCATTTTTTAAAATCATCCCTTAGGGAAACAATCAGTTTAGAGAAGCTCGGGGTAGTGCTCATAGCACTCATTCCTTCACAGAACCCCTTAAAATAACAATTATTAACAGTTAATTGTAAAAATTGTCGATTTGCTTTCATTTTTACAAATCATTTTAAATGTTTAACAGATAAAGAAAAAATATATGCACATATTAGATTAGAATTATCAAAACTGATGCTATGAATTCGTGTTTAATTGAATATATTAGGATATAGGGGTGGTAGTGAATGTTCAAAATTGGTGAGAAGTTAAGGGATCCCAAAATTATAGGAGCTATTATTGAAGAATGGATGAAAGATAAACCGGGATTTCTGATTGAATTTTTGAGAAATAGGAAAGTCCTTAAACTTATCTATGCAAACATTATTACAGATTTCTTAGGAGAAAAAGAGTTCTATGAGGATTTCTTTAAGGAGCTAGATAACGCCAAGAAAGAGGTCAAAATATATAGTCCATTCGTCTACAGTGCAAGATTAATGGGTAAAGGAGTTCTTAATAAATTAAGAGAGTGCGTCAATAGAGGAGTTAGTGTAGAGGTTTTTGTACGACCAAGGGGAGATCCATCCATATTTGATAGAGACGACTACGAGCGCTGTCTTGATGCCTTAAAGAAATCCCGTATTAAAGTTTACGAATTATCAGAATTCCACGCTAAGCTAGTAATCATCGATCGTGAAACAGTTTATGTAGGAGGAATAAATGTTTTATCGCATAAGGAGGGGTCTCCCGACTGTATGCTTAAAATAAAGGATCCAGACGTGGCGGAAGTATTATTGAATAAAATCCAAGAGAAGATACCCTAGATTAAACCAATTAGTGGCTACATTTTGAGGTGTTCCTAATGAAGCTTAGCAGGAAAAAGTTGTTGAGCGTACTTATTATGATGTGTATAACCACGGGAATAGCGATATATGCTGAGAGCCAGTGGCACATCATCTCGAATATTTTTAGGTGGCAAACCGAAGTAATCAAGGCTCAGCCATTGGAGATTTATCCAGATCCAAACACACCTTTCCCCGAAACCATACTAACTGGTGTACCGTATACTATAGTAGTGGATGTGGAGAATCCCAACAACATAACAATAAACGGCAAGATAATGCTGAACGTCACAAGAACAGGTATAACATGGGACGATGTTTATGTAACTACAGATGCAAAGTACGAGGGTCATCCTGTTTGGGTCATAAAGGAAGCCCAAGTTGGGGATACTCTAGTTTTTATCATCGAAGTGAACTATGTATCTGATACCTACTTCCACTTCCAGCCCGGCTTGAATGATAATGTAACATACTTCACCATCCAGTTCAATGTCGAAGGAACATACGAGCTGGCTCTAGCGGTTTGTCAGTCTGGTGGGATAATGTAAGTAGTAGTTTTTTCATTTTGACAACCTTTTTCTTATTTTTTCGCTATGATTAATTTGAGGCGGGCTTATGAGTGATGAGATCAGGAAATACCATAGGAATGAAGTTAAGGGCCATGTAAGATCTTATGTAGAAGGGAAAAGCCAGTCCTTAGATAAAACAGTCAAGATGATTAGGACTAAGTGTAAGAACTATAACATATCGGAGCAAGAATTGAGGAGCATCCTAATTCAAGTTGAAAGAGAAGCTGTAGAACCGTATTTAAAGCAGCCAAAACACTCTAAACTATATCAACCCGAACGATTAGTGAGATTTAAAGAAGTATGCAGAAGGTTAGGAATCGACATAGACTAATTTTTCTCATTTTCGCAACACTTTATTCGCTTTAGAATCAACAACAGGGGTTTGGAAGAGGGGTTGGAAGTTATAAAGAAGCGGAATTTTTTGTCGCACTATAGAATCAATAGTAAACTGGTCTTTTCCGAGAATCAATTATCGAGTCGTAACTATCTAGTCATGGTGTAACTAGCTAGTTATAACTTAATGTATGAAAAAATTAAAAACGAAGCAACTCAATTTCTCATAAGCGAATAAAAAATTTTAAGTACAAAATTTATATATGAGCTCTTTTATTATTCAGTATTGCGATATTATGCAAATTATGTAAATTATACTATGCATATTTTATCATCTACGTTGTAGGGAGTATTGATGAAGTTTTTTCTGAGACTTCTCAAAGCTTTTCTTTACGCTAATGCTGTCCTAAACACTCTCTATATGCTCTACGTAATAATAATTGCTTTTTTCTTTTATAGGGCCCCCTACGGCTATGCACTTTGGCTAGCTTTTGCGCAATATCTCCTAATAGTGCTTATCATCCACATCCCCCTGGTAATAGGGCTTGTTAAAGGTTTTAGAATAGCCTACGCAACCCAGCTAGCAGCAATATACATATTACCAATAGTTTTACTATATGACATCATATATTTCCAAAAACATGGTATAGAAAGCTCTCTCAGTATCCTAATTCCCGGCTTGTCCATTTTAGGATTTGGGCCGTTTGGGGTTCTTTACGGAATTTTCCTCGGACTCACCGCAGCCTCTCTCTCTTCCTCAACGCTAATCCAGAACTCATTCTACTAATCTTATCCACCGCGTACGCAATCCTAATTACATTATACGCGTATGCGAAGATCAAGGGCAGAGTGAGGACATGAAGTCTTGAATCGCGTCGATCCCCTCTTTCTCCTAACCTCACTCTCCGCGGTAAGTCCTAGGCATGTGAGAGTTGCATACTATAATGGATCGCGGGTTCGGATTTCGGCAAGAAGGAGCAGTATTGGTTCACTAGAGCGGCAGAGTGGGCACTATGGGGAGCATATAATGAGGTTGACCAAGACGTGAATAACTATGCCAAGTTCGAGAACTAAAAACGGCGACATAGTAACGCGTAATATAATCGTAAAGACCTAATGATATAGCAAAGAGACTTCTAGAAGTGTTTATTCTTGAAAAGATAGAGATTTTAATGAGTGGTGAACAATTCTATAGTTGGACAGAGGATAGTTCGATAAAGACAACCAACAGTCGGGAGAAGAACCGAAAATTCAGAGCGATATTCCATTTGTTGAAGAATGGCTCCACATTAAGACTAATAATTCAGGAGGATTTTGAAGGGAAACTAATTAAAACCAGACGTATTCTATTTTCCCCGGAATTGTGACCCTTAGGTAGAGATTTATCTCACCAAGTCTCGCTAAACATCTCAGGTAGGAATATTGAATCCATGTTGGCAGTTCCGCTAAGTACACTGGCTCAGCTCCCAATTCAAGATACTTTTTATAGTCACTAAGTCGTACTTCGAGGGCTTTTATAGGTATTATTACCCCGAGTTTGTTAAGATCCTCTACGATCACAAACCCATTTTCTATCCTCACAATCATGTTAGATAACTTCTGAATTATCTCCAGTGTCCTACTAATACTACTTCCCAGAATCTGTTTCGAAAGCTCACCATATCCCTTCGCGATCATTATCTCAGATATCCTGTTTACTAAACTACTGATTGAGGACTTCCTTTTAACAAGACTACACAGAATAATCTCCTCGAAAATTATACGAAGAAGGGGATTTTCCAAAACCAGAGAACTCAATAAAATATGCCGAGCCAGCATAAAATTCTTGGCTTTAATAGCAACATACAGGTTCGCAACTAAGGGATTAATCATCGCTTTTAATTCTCCGCTCCACTCAGAAAATGCGTCTGGATAAACTCTTAAATACCTTTTCTCCTCCTCAACTAGCAGAATGAGCCCGAAACGCCTGAGATCGTTATAAACCTTTGGGATTTCCTCCTCCTCCCCTGGCTTAATCCCGCTAAGAATCACATCAATAAGGCTCTTCTTATCTATAACATGCACTTTCAGCAAATACTCCATAATGATCTGAATCCTTCTTAACGTATTCTCTTCCCAAGGTTTTACAAAAAATTGAGGCATTATAGGATTGTATGGCCGAATACCCAACGGTCACCCCTGATTCATTCTTAACGGTAAGAGAAGTTGACTAACAATTCAGATATACTCTTCCAGAATTTATGGTTAATTATATAAGAAACCGATCATAATGCTGACAACACTCTCAATTCCCTTGTCTGGGAGTTTCTTTTTGCCTCTTGTTATCTCCAATCGGTATTTCTTCAATTTTTTGAAAAGTCTAATGCAATTCATTGTTGCTCGCTTAGTGGTTCTTTTAAAATTTTTTCGAAAAATACGGCGAAGAAAAAGAATAGTGCTATGATGGTAATGATATTAGATAGCATTAATCCGATTATTCTACCAATTCCGTATACGGTAAAATCTATTAGTCCATGAAGTATTGTGACAATGATTATACCTCCGGTTTTTTCTCTTATAATGCCAAAGATTATTCCGAGGAAAGATGCAAACGCGGCGATAATTATGTGTGCTAGACTTATGTTGTAAATTCTGATGAGGGGATTTATACCAACTAGTATGTGAGGAAGTCCAAAGAAAACAACGCCAGTTATGAGTGTTCCCTGGTGCCACTCAAAATCGACTCCAATTATTTTTCTGTACTTTTTAGTAAAAACCTCATTTAGTCTTGACTGTGCGTATCCCCTGAAGAATAATTCTTCGGCGAAGCCGACGAAGATAAAGAACCAGGTAGCGTCAATAAGTAATAATCTTGCACTAACTTTAGGCTCCAGAAAACCAGCTATATACGCCGCTGTTATCGCAGTAATAATGATCACGAAGAAGAGCAGAAGTGTATAAATGGACCATTTGATGCTGAATTTTATGTTCTTGGGGAACAAGCCATAGTCTCTTATTCTTTTGTGAATGAGAATACCGATTATTCCGAGGAGTATCATGATGGATTTTGAGTACCAGCCGTATGATGATGGGTAAAGCCATTGGAAGTACCATGCTGATATGAAGAAAATTGTCTCTAGGAGAATTACTTCTAGAACAGCTATAACTTTTTTCTTCCTCAAGAATACTTTGTTATCTTTACTTATAATCGAGGAACGCATCTATTCGCCTTTCTTAAATTTATTACGCCATCTGAAGCTAAATGTGGTATCAACTGATTTTTTATTTTCCCGTAGGTATGCTCCCTCTGATTAGTCATAGGTTTTATAATATTTTGGAACGTGCAAGTAAACAATATGAGTCCGCTAGAGAAAGAGTAAAAAAAGTACTTATGTTATACGGTCTCGCACACGTGGTATTCATCACCATAATCTTAATACTCAATCTTGCAATCTAGAATTCTCTTAACAATTTCTACCTATGCGACGTTTTAGTAATGTTTGAATGACCTTCTTTGAAAAATAGATTTGGGTGATTTAAATGAACACTCCTATTCTCTACAGTTTTTCAAATCTTATCATGAAGTATTGTGGTCTAGATATTTAGCGACTAAAAAATAAGTACAACCTAGCGAGATAAAGAGTAAAATTAGGGAGATCCTGGTTAAGGAGTTTTTATCAAAAATGATTATAAAAAGAGTGGTAAGAGGAATCTATGAATGAGAAGTAAGGAATTTTTGATTAGATTTCTGAATAATGCCAACATCAATACCTAAAGAGGAATATGGGGGGCGTTACTCAACACCCCTTTCCTTTAGCTCCTTTATCTTTTCCTCTAACTCGCTCATCTCCTCCTTATATTTTGATAAGAGTTGTTGATACGCTTCTGTACTTATCTTACCTTTAGCTAAGTCTTTATCTAATCCTTCTATCTTACTCTTCAGATTTTTGAGATCCTTTTGATACTTCTTAAGAATGGCATTAAACTCTACAACTTTTGCTAAGTATGATTGCCAACCAACAATGTTTGGTGTGTAGAACGTAAAATCAATTTTCGTCTTCTTGAATAACAATCCCTTTTTAGGTAATGCTAGCGAGATATTTATTGCTGCTACCTTCTTTCCTCCCTTTTTCTCGGTCTTAATGGTAGCATTGTCAATGTATTCAAGCGGTATACTCCACCATTTAGTGAATGGACCAAGCTTCTTTACAATGACTAGAAGTAATAAGTGTAAGTGCTTATTCGTCAAGCAAGGTAAAGCGTATAAGTCGATAACTTCGCCAGGAATATCTTCGAGTATTGGTAGCTCCTTCTTCCTTAACAATTTCTTTTCTTTAAAAGCGAATTCTGCAAACATATCATCTTTAACTAGGATTTTCTCACCTTCGGGAATTTCCCTATACACTCCGAATAACTCGCCCAACGTTATCCCCATTTTCTTTAATTTCGAATTTTTCCGTGAGAAAGTATAGTACAGAATATTGACTATTAATTATTCTCTAGTCTAGGCAAAGATTTACCATAATAAAAGTTTTACTGGTTTGTAAAAATTTCTCTTTAGGATGTTTATGATACTGAGTTTTTTCTTATTCGCTTAAAATATG
>CAZFGR010000042.1:0-9619 GCA_964518475.1 uncultured Nitrososphaerota archaeon | reverse complement strand
CACCAGAGTTAACTGCACCAATCACAAGAACAGCAATAGTACTGTGGGCTCTCAACTATGTAAGGGACTTCGATTCAACTTATCTGAGTAGGAGCCCTAACGCTAGAATTAACGAAGTTTACAATCTATTACTTAGGATCTTGAAGAAGCATAGAAAAACATTTCCTTCGTCGCTAATAGAATCACGACGTTCGTGGATGGCATCTATTTGGCGATATCAGACATGCAAGCGTTGCAGCAACCTTAGTTATACTAGCATACTTGTCCGAACATAAAAAATTATTAGAAAAGCTAGGAGATACGATTAAGCTAGTTAATTACTTAGCAGAAAGCAGATACTATATCTGGAGTATTAAAGGGGAAGAAAAGAAAGAATTCGATATCATGCGCTTCTATAGTGATTTGGAAGACCCCCAAATGTTTGAGGATACGTTTGAGGAGTATATCGAATACAGACCAAAGTGGTGCATTATCTTCTACTTAATCAAGACACTTGCCCGCATAAGGAGAGATATATCTTGTGAGCTATTACATCATGCGGTCAACTACGTTATTAGAGAGCGAATTAAAAGGGCTCAGATTAGCGGAAGAGATGTTCGGGTAGTGTACTATGGAAGCACAAGAAAGGATCTCACACTGATTCCAACTCTTACAGCATTATGGAGCATAGTGGACGTAATTAACCTCGCGCTAGAGGTACCCTCAGCACTTAAAGTAGAAGAGCAAACTAGGAAGTATGCAAAAGAGAAGGAAGAACTCAAAAAGAGACTCGAAGAAATTATCCAAGGCAGAGGACTGAGAAGAATGATGACCTGCATAAGGGAACTTCATTATCAGCTAAAGAAAGCACAGGATATTTCAAAGAATGAATCAAGGAGGTTCCAACGGATTATAGGAGCATTGTTAGTGACTATTGGTATTATATGCGGAATTCTTATTTACGCAGCCCCATCATGGATAACCCTCCTCGGGTTTTTCTTTGGAGCTTACATACCCGCCATGGCTTTATTCCTAGATTGGCTAAGAGAGAGATCCCTTGGTGTCGCGAGGGAAATTTATCCAAAGGAACTAGAAGATAAAGTAAAATATATACTCGAATATGCAGAATTTGCTCTAGAGAACTTGAAGAATGAAGAGAATAGAAAGCGTTTTGAATTACATGGATAGACAACACCAAATTAACAATGGATACTTATTCTTTCTTGTTTTTTACATGTCAATTTCTCATTACCTTCTTTTTCCGAGGAGGAACCTTAAGCAGTAGAATTGCGAATAGTCACTAGAAAGCTTCTAAAAACATCAAAGCATCCTTCGCGAAGAAAAAGCATAAAAAAGTAGGGAGCCAAAAATTGACATGTAGATTATTTTCATTTTAGTGTCCCGTGGTGGCTTTTTGGGGGTGCGCCCCCCACGATTATGTATCGAATTCTCTTTTGTGTGGTTGTGGTGATGGCTTTCGCTCTCTTATATGGTGGCGAATGTTTTCGGGCAACCCCCATTTGACACCAATACTGCAGTACTACCCGCCTCGGTTGGCTTCCTAGTTTGTGTTTCTTGGGTGCCCTAAACTCGGGCTTGGAGAGGATATCATAGGGATGTTTCACATTGTTGTCACTAATATTATCAAGCTTTAATAGGCCTTCGAGCAGAGCGAGTAGCAACATTCATTTCTTCTTACTCCGTAGCTTCTTTGCGTAGTGAGTTACCTGAAGTCCAAGTCACCAGAGAATATTATTTATCTCTCGCTTGATATCGTCGATTCTGTCAACAAGCTTCATTCGCTTCCTGATCAGAAAGCGTAATGTCTGGGTGTCTCTCTCGGGCACGTAGGAGTCTAGGAATAGCTCTAATTCACCGATCCCCAGAAGTCATATGGCGCCTTTTTGCCGGTTTTGCTGAGTTCGGGTCTGCGAATCTTATATGTATTCATTGCACGTAGTTTGATGCTACTTCTTTTGGGATAGTAAAAGTATTAGGTAGTAGTCGCTGGTAGACTCCATATAGAGATCTGTTATGCCATGTCTGCATGGTGGTCTTATTAGTCTATCTATTTCTTTCGGTATATACTTAGCTCTTTCCACAACTACTCTCCTGGAGAACAGTCTGTAAGTAACTTCCAGGAAATCTTCGTGAACGACGATTTCTGGGACTCTTTTCATTTATATTCACTATTTCTAGCTGTTTATTTGGAGAAGTCATCTGGAGACCTTAGGCTACTCCCAAACCTGTATTTTGTTATTCAAGCTCAAAAGCTCAGGTATTTTTCAATTCGGGGTGGTTAGGCTAGTTTTTTACTAGACTCTACGGCCTGAAATGAAATCAACCTTAACATAGTGAATCCCGCGGGGTGATTTATATCGAACATCTTAAGAAGTCTCTTGATGACTGTAGGGATAGTATTCGGTTGCTCCTCAAGAAAAGTGGGTTGATGTTAAAAGGCATATTTAAAAATGGTACACGAGAAGCCCATAAGTACAGAAATGTAACATTCTTAGATCTCGGTCAAGCTGACATAGAACTCTTTATTCTCGTAGATTCATGTGAACAAAGAAAAGATATTTGCTTTATCAGGAGAAATAGGTATGGTTACCATATCTATATTAAGAATTTTCCTCTCTACATTATAGTGCATGGGCACTTATTTAAACTTGCATTGATGCCTAGTAGAATTTTCTATGATGTTGAGTTGTTGTTGAGGTCTCACCTTCAATTGGCTGCTTCGACGCATCTCTACTACTCGGAAATATTGTACGATACAGACGACTTCCTAGCAAGAATAAAGAGAGAAATCATGGAGAAATTTCCCAAAAAGGAATATGTCAGGGCACGGCTAGACTTCGTATATAACCTTGCACACCAGAAGATCAGGGAGTACTTGGAGGAGCCGGCGTATCGCCGAAGAACCCTAAAGTCTATCTGGGACGGGCCAATATGGGCACTGATGAGCGCGGGAAACCTGATAATAACACAGCAACTCCTCCCGCCAACATTCAGGAGACATCTTGTCATGGTGAGGTTTCTGCTCGAAAAGCTCAACATGAGACACCTATACGACGAGCTCCTAGAGGTGTGGGGCTTCAAAAATCTATCAAGAAAAGATGTGGAGGAATACTACCAGAAAATGAAAGAAGCATACGACACACTAATAAAACTAGGAATAGAAGATTGTATTATAAACAAAACTATCCGTAGTTTTTTGTTTAACGGATTAAAGGAGATGTTAGATCTAGGATATATATTAGAGAGTGTTTTTCCAATATTAAGAACCTTTAGTCGCATGGATTATGTATTAAGAAAAAGAAAAATAAAAGCAAGAAATATTGGCTTAGTGTCTCTAAAGGCTGGTTATGAACTATTAGAATCCTGTGGATGGGATATAAATAGCATTAACGAGAAAATAATATCTATAAGATCTATTTTAGATAAATTCTATGTGATTACGCTAGAATTATTAGATCATGAAGAAATAAAAAGGAACACTAATAGCAGAAAGCAAGTTATGTGAGTCTATAATCAGTAACATTAGGGAGGTTACTCGTGAAAAAAGTGACTAAGATTCATTCCAATGATGATTTACTGTTTTTAGTAGACTTAGAGATTACCAGACGATGCAATCTTCGATGTATATTCTGCTCAGTTGTTGATAATTCATCACCAATAATTCCTTTTCAAATTATTAATAAATTGCTAGAAAAATTATCAACAATGACTCATAGGAAATTGTTTCTCTGGATAACGGGGGGAGAACCACTATTAGTCAATTATGCGTGGTATATTAGGGATTTACTTTCGAAGAATATAAATATCGAGCTGATAGGTATGAATACCAATGGTACTTTAATAAATGAACTTCAGAAAGCTGAAATACTTGTAGCAAACTACGACATAATCTCGGTTAGTATAGATGGTCCTAGGGATTTACATAATATGATAAGAGGTAAAAAAATTTATGAGGCCACAATTAATGGTCTTAAAACTCTCTTAAAAGCAAAGACTAAGGTCGGAGCAAATACTCAAATTGTCGTAAATACTGTGTTAACTAAAATGTCACTGGATTCTATTGAAGAATTTTTTGATTTTCTCATAGACTTGGGGGTTGATGGAATAAAATTTACTCCAATGTTTTACGATAAAAACACAGAATTATACCAAAAATATGGTCTAGAGCCATCTGATGCTAAAAAACTAGAGCATTTATATTTGTATCTTAAAAGAAGAAATAAACTCGTACCGTGGTTTAGCAAAAGTTTGCTTTGTAATTGTATAAACTATATAAAAAATATCCCTTCAGAACCCAATTTTTGTGGTTGTGGACGATATTTTATCTTTATCTCCGCAGATGGATATATATACCCTTGCTATCGAATAAGATCTAAGAAACTTGCAAGCATACATTTGTCAGAGATTATTAGCGGTACTTTAAACCATAGTGCATTAATTGAAAGGATAACTCAAATACGTAACAGAAAACGTAGTTCATGTATGTACTGTTCTCATGTCTATAATTTATATCTTAGCGATGTTATGGCTCAAAGAAACGAGAAAACATAGGTGATGACTATCACCGAGCGATGTGTAAAATTTAGCGTTATTGTCCCTATATCGGGGAGTTTCAGAAGAACGAAAATACTTCCAAATATTTTATTAAGTATTTTAAATCAAACCTATAATCCTCGGGATATAATTCTTGTGGCTGATGAGACCGCATACGAACACATAAATAATTTCGTACATGCGCAACTTAAAAAATTTAAGAAGAACAAAAATTGTGAAACTATGGATATCAAAATAATTAGGGCACCAAGGAATTGTGGTCCAAGTTTCGCCAGAAATTTAGGAGTTGAGTTTGCAGGGGGAAATATTGTAGCTTTCTTGGATAGCGATGATATATGGCATCCAAGATATTTAGAGATTCTTTCGGCTTACTACTCATGTGGGAGTAAGGTATCATGTTCTTTAGCATTCTCGTCATTTAAGGAAATGATAGTAAGTCGCAGCCCTATTGATGTTGTGCCTCTAGTGCTTCATGGTACAGATTCTGATTGTTTTTTAGCCTTAATTATCAAGAATTTCATACATACGGTATCATCATTTTCCATACAAAGGGAGGCTTTTTTGCAACTTGGTGGTTTTCGTGAGGACTTATTTCAGAGCGAAGATCTGGAATTTTACTTGAGGCTTAGTAGGTATTATAAAATCGATATAGTACAGCTCTTTTTAGTTCAACGACTTTTAGGCACAGATAATATAACATACAACCTTAGATCTTGGGCGAATAACATCTTACGCGTTCATTTAGGACTGCTTAAAGCGAAGAATATATCTAAAGATATGCGCAGACTTTTGTCATATGGTCTTCTTACGAGAATTTTTAGGCTTATTAAGAAGCAATATTTCCCAATCTCTAGGAAGCTAGGGGTAATGAAGATGTTGCCAAAAATATTCGCATTATTTATCTTGTATGGGGGTCTATCTTTTATATTAAGTAGTGCGTTCTGGGAGCTTAAATCAAGGCTTGTCGATGCTTGGAGGAGGTATGAGGTTTCCTTACTTAAAAATATTCTCGCAGTTAAGAAGGAAAAGGTGTTAGTGGATATTTGTGGAGACTTAATGCCCATAAAGATAATGTTCTATGATGTTCCTTTCCTCAGACAATTAGGTTTAGCTTTTAGACGATTGGGATGGTTTGTTATTGGCATGCCGTGGAGTATCAGTAAGGATAGGGATGATCGATTGCCTATATCACTAGTTGCCGCTGAGAATTATGAGAATTCGGTTATGTTTCTGAGAAGGCCTCAGAACTCAGTATTGTATTGTCTATTACAAGATTTAGATTTTGCAGTTGTGACTAATCATGAACTCTTGAAGATTTTGCGGTCGCGGTGCAATATGAATGTAATCGCAAAATATCCAATCCCCAATTTTAATTCGAGATATTTGTATTTTCTTACAAGCGAGGAGAATAAATCTGCAGAGTTTAATATGCTTATTAATATCGTAAGGCAAAGTTTCAAAAGTTTATGTTCAGATAGGGTAAAGATGCATGAGTGATCATACTCTGGAAAAAAATTTTAGTGATTTTTTGTGGGAAATTGGTCTAAAGAATATTGCTAGTCTTTTTAGAAAAAAGCAGTGGTGGGACGATTTATATGTGCCTCTAATGGCACTTTATGAACTTCTAGAAATTCAAAACTTAGAAGTTAATGATGACATTCTGAAAAAGTATTCATTTCGTAAGTTTTCTAGTGGGGCATACTCAAGTGAAAAAATCGATGTTGCGATCGAGGGAACTTTAATAGTTTCAGACACTACAAAAATTAAACCATATACATATGTGGAGGGCTTAGTCATAATAGGCCCTGATGCCATTATCGGCTCTCACTCTGTCCTTAGGGGCCCTCTGGTCATTGGCCCTAAAGTTCGGATTGGATATTTTGCTGAGGTGAATAAAAGTATTTTTTTGACTGGAGCTAAGCTCCTCCATAGGAGCTATGTTGGATACTCCGTAATCGGTCGGTATACCAATATAGGTGCTGGGTTTATAGTTGCAACTAGAAATCTCAAGCGAAAAAATGTATGCATAAAATTGGATGATGGTCTTTATGATACAAATCGTACGCATTTTGGAATAATCATGGGGGATTATGTACAGGTAGGGATCCATGTGGAAGCGATGCCTGGCCGGATTATTATCACTAGAAAGCCAATAATGCCAAATACACATGTGATAAAAAATGTTATAGACCCAGACATAAGTATTAATTATTCTAGAGTTAAAGAAATCCTTAAACCTTGTGAAGAGTATGAATAATGCTAAACTATACTTTGAGCATCAAGATCTCCTTAACTTTTATGATAAGTGTGCATGTAAGGACTCTCGGTATGAGGTTTTGATAAATTTTTTAAAGAAAACTTCTCGGCTAGTAACGTTGCCGATTATTATCGAAGAAATGCTATACCCAGCTATAAAAAGTATATCTCTTAGAAGAAGAGCATATAAACCGTGGACTAAGATAATTAATGCTTGGGTGCACTATGTTCGCAATTATCTTCCAGAAGATTTACAGAAGCACAAGGATGAATTTACATCTTTTCTAAAAGTGAGACCTCTACAGTTTATTTGTAGAGGAAGCGATATGCTTATAGAATGGCATTATACTACATATTATTATTCTACTATCACTAATTTTTGCCCAGAGTTAAGAATAAACTCAAAGACTGTTCGTGAGGTACTAGAGCCTTTGATTTTGTCGGGCTCTGAGACTATGCCAGTAAAGTCTATAAGTCAATGCGTTGATCTTCCTTTATCAAATCATCTTGGATTTTGTGCATTTTTATTCACAAAAGATGGACACATAATACTGCAACTTAGAAGTAGAAAAGTTTCAATAGAAAAAGGAACAATATCCCCCTCAATTGCGGGATCTGTGGATCCTCAATATGATTTTCTAAGAAATATACTTATCGAAGCTGAGGAAGAACTGGGGTTGCTTAAAAAAGATATCAAACTTATTAGGTACCTCGCATTAGTAAGAAACCTCGTCTTTATCGGTAAACCTGATATATTGCTGTTAGGCATATTAGACATAACTAGTGACGAAACGAAGAAGAAAGTAGAAAACATTATTAAAGATGAATATGTTGATGTTCTTCTATTACCTGCGAAGAATATACTTAAGGCATTAATTAGTGAAAATACTTCAAGAGGAGTTATTACAGATGAATTACGTGCCCTGACTGATAAACTTCGCAAGTGTTCTCAGGCATATGCTTATAAAATTTCATTTTATACTTACGCATTAATAGAGACAATAGCTAGGGTTATTGGGTGATTGTAATCCATGTTGTGGCTGATAGACTTCGACGGAGTCTTGGTGGATAGTTCTTCGTGTCTTCCTAACGTGTATTATCAACTATGGGAAAAGTATTTTAATCGTATAGTTTCAAATTGTAACATGTTCATATATGAGGCGTTAAGACTCGAAAAAGAGGCAAAAAAGAAAAGACTCTTTGATAAGAGACTTCTTTTCAAATCACTCTTGGATGTTTTTAATGTAAATCTAGATAGCATATCCATTGATAGACTCGTTAAAGATTATTGGAATTTGAGAATAAAGGGCACAAGAATTAAAGAGAATGTAGAAATAGCACTTAAAATTCTTCAGAGGAACTACGGGGCACGTCTATTTATTTTATGTGATAATGATGGTATAAGTGGACTCAAGAAATATCGGATAATTAGAAGTGGATTATCGAAATATTTTGAGGAAATCTTAATTGTCGGTGAGGATTATTCATCATTTAGCGAGGCTATAGTTCATATAATTACCAAGGAAAAACTTAAGAAATATCAAATCATAGTCGTTAATGATTGGTTAGAGCCACTTATTGAAGCTAAGTCGATTGGTGTCAGAACAGCTCTTATTACTGAGAGTTTAAAGAAAAAATCTGACATCATCGATTATACCGCGCCAAGCTTATTTAAATTAGTTCACTCAGTTTATATTATAGATTAGAAGATTTTTACGTGAAGAGGGAAACATTATGAAGCATGTTATTGTTGTTGGCTGTGGGAGTCTTGGATCAAAAGTCGTAAAAATGTTAGAGCAGTATAGTATACCATTCGTCGTTATAGTTGATGTAGCTGATAAGTTTAGTAACGAAGTCGTATTAGACTTGGTGAAAAAAGGAATAAAAGTTATTTATGGGGATGCTCGGGTTTCAGATGTATTAAAGGATGCAGGAATCGAGAATGCTTATGCAATCATAATAACGATTAATAATGATATAGTAAATACAGAGATAGCTAAGAAAGCAAAAGAACTTAATCCAAACATTAGAACTGTTGTCAGAATATTTAATGATGAATTAGCCGAGATATTACAGAAAACGGGATATGTTGATTTGCCCCTTAGTACATCATTAATTACTCATGCATCTTTTGTCCTAGGCGCTTTCTTCAAGGTAAGTCCCAAAGACGCACCATTACTAATATCAGCTAATCATAAGTTTGCTGGAAAAACTATTGCTGAATTAGAAAATTTGGGGCTTCTAATACTCGCTATAAAGAGAGGTAATGAATGGTTTATTCCTCAACGCAATGATAGGGTCATGGAGGGTGATATTATGGCTATTGTTGGAAATATTAAAGAATTTTTAAAAGCGGTTACAAGCGTCTAGTAATAATCTTCTATAAGTTTCACAAGCATAACCCTCACAAACTAATAATTAATATGAGCTAGTGAAAACTACCATCACTGATTGTTCTTACAGATCATTTCCTAAGTCTATTACTGTTGAGTCCAAAAATAGATGCTTAGTCTTGTTTTACGGAAGT
Source organism: uncultured Nitrososphaerota archaeon (assembly GCA_964518475.1). Lineage (GTDB taxonomy): Archaea > Asgardarchaeota > Njordarchaeia > Njordarchaeales > Njordarchaeaceae > Njordarchaeum. Next base: position 282 of record CAZFGR010000042.1, on the reverse strand, counting down.
CATGATTCTCAAAATAGTTGTAATGCTATTATTATGAAACTTAGTTTTCCATGTTTCTTAGAAAAGCAGACAAGAATATCCATAAGAATTTTTGGCTTTAAAACCAAAGGAATCAATAGCTTCTTTACTGCTTCAACATCTACTATCTGCTCTTCAGACAAGTACCTGGATATCGTACTCTTTGACAATAGTGTCGCCCTTGCCAGATAGTAATTAAGATAGATAGCCGGCCGGGTCAAAATTCACTTTGAAATTGATTTGCTGGAAGAATCGCATAATTTC
>CAZFGR010000041.1:0-9823 GCA_964518475.1 uncultured Nitrososphaerota archaeon | reverse complement strand
CGACTTATCCTTTCCTAGGCCTTCTTTGATGATAGTTATTATCGCATCGAGATTCTCAATAATCTTCGACACAAATCGCCTTGTAGGTTCTGTTATGCTTGATGTTGCGGTTTAGATTGTCTGTAGGTTTGCTGTATAGTTAGCGATCAAAGTTTGACTTTGAGCGTTATATCGCATCTAATCCAAGACTTTTTGTGGATGGGGCTTATCTCATTTTAGGTTGAAACCAGACCCAAACCATGTCCCACTTTGTCCCAGTCTGTCCCAGTTTTCAGGCAACAAAACGCTCAAGACTGCAGAGCAGATGAGACGGAAACACCACGATACTTGAGGAGTAGCAGTCCTGTCCCAGTTCTCGTCCCAGTTTGTCCCACTTTGTCCCAGTTCTTCCGAAACAGAAAAGCCATTGTTGGCGGTTAGGGAGGACAAAAACCAAAAGTCTTAGGGCGGGCTGTCCCAGTTTGTCCCAGTCCAATTTTCTCAAATTCTGATGTTGTCCCAGTTTGTCCCAGTTTTTCCGAAACGAAACACGTATCGCCATAGCTTAGATTGGACGAAAACCACATGTTTTTCCTGCTGTCCCAATTCTTGTCCCAGTCTGTCCCAGTTCCTATGTTGTTATCGAGCTATACATCCGACCTAACACTCATCGCTCCTCGTTCTGTGCATCCGAAGAATCGGCATGTATTTTGTGTCGCGTTGCGTCCTACACATTCGAATTTGTGGTTTTATGTGTTCTTTCTTTTCTTCCATTTGGTGGCTTTCTTTGCTGTTTTCTCTACCATGGGTCTGTTTCTTGAGGCTCAGCTGTTTTGTTTTGCTGAGGGTCTTTGTTAGTTAAGGATTCAATATGTTTTAGGGAATCTATTTGGCTACTTTGAAGTCTTTGTGTATCACGGAGATTGATCTTTTCTACCTTTCGTAGATTACAGTACTTCCTCCAATCGTCTCCGTTGAAAAATGCTCTAACGATTTTTCTAATGTGTTCTGTATCGAGGGTGCTATCTTGATATATTTCTAGGGTCTCACCCTCTTTCTTTGGAACGTCTATTAGCCATGAATCCTCAGAAAATCTTATAAATTGTATTATTTCGCCTTTATTCTCGAACCCAATAAAATTCTCGGAACACTCCCAAGGGTGCGTCTCAATAAGGATAAGAGCCTCCCTCAAGTCAACCAAAGCGTCGGAGATATATGTATCACAGTCCTCAAAGTAAACCTGCATCTTAATCTGTGAGCTCAATGGTTCCTGGGTATTACCCAAGATTTTCTGGATTATTGTTTCCAATTCATCAATATCCTTGGCTATCACTAGGATTAGTGATGACTTCCAGGGAGTCTTAAGGACAGCGGTTGTCTTATCCATTAAGAGCCAGTGACCACACTTGGTACGTTCCTGAAGATACTTGGCTTCCATAAACGCAAAGTAAAAATCTTCAAGGCTACCTATGTAGTAAATATATAGGGAACAATTTCCATTCTTGTCTAATAATTCTGCTACATGGAGGTCATCTACCTGTATCCCATGTAGTTCCTGCAAAGCGATCTTAAATCTTACGATATTTTTAGTATATGTAATATCCTCTGCGTATATTGGTGCCCCAGTGGCGTATTTAATTAATCTATAGGCTATGTATCTACCTATGTCGGTAGCTCTATATTCAGCCTCCTGAGAAACTCTAGGCTTCTTCGCAAATCGTTGTACTGGTACTATTGGTCTGATGGGTTCTTCAGGTTGACTAACTGGCACAATTCTGCCAACAGTAAGATCCTCCAACTTTTTCTGTTCTCTTATAATACTTGCTTTCATACGCTCAATCGTGCTTATATTCTCTGCAATCCTCTTGATTGCGAGATATACTGCCGAGAGCAAAGGAAGAAACTGTGGTTCGCTATATATTGGTGAGGAATAGTCAATTTCTAATTTTAGTCTCGAAGCAAGTTGTATAAAATCTGGACGATTTTTTATTAGGCGTGACACAAAGAAACCTATATGCCATGGCCAAATATCGCTCTTGAATATTACTTCCTTGAGATATCTAGTCATCTCATCTAGCTTTTCCGAATTTGGTGAGTATTCTTCCACGGTAACATCCATAATGTCCGAAAGCTCAGCAATAAGATCGTCAATGCCTAAGCCTTCTGGCTTATATATACGTATTCCTTTGTCCGAGACAATAAGAAAAACTATAAAATCGGAAAATTCCTTTAACCTATCTAATAGGCTATCGAATACTCTTTCGCTATCCAAGACAATAATAACGGAAAACTCTGGAACACTAACCCTTCTTTGTGACACTCTTATACGTTCAAAACCGACTTTCAGATCATAAAGAAAAATATGAAAGTCATTTATGCTCCGAAACCAATAAAGAGGAACTTGTCTTGATCGATGGGAGATGCTCACAAAATTCTTACTAAGTATCCTAACAATATAGGCCATAGTCAAAAGTTTTCTCGAAGGCTCAAACTCACTATATTGCCTTGAAACAGCCAACACCATCTCGGGGTAGTAGTAATAATCGATGTCATCCTCAGTAAATATATTCTTCGGCAAGAAACGCCTGAGATGTGTAACAACTTGGATAGGATTGTCCCCATGAACACCGCAAGCCTTCTCAATAGAATAAAACTTGGTTATGGCTTCAATAAAAATCCTCCTTCGAGCAGCAAGCTTCCTAGTTACGCCACTCCTAAGAAAGCTTAAAATTCTGTTAACAATTGAATAATCTATAGGAAAATAGTCTAATGAGATCTCCCTCAATAAATCCCCCCTCAACTTAAGTTACAATTTGTATAGCTGTGACTTTATCTAAAATATAGTTATAGTTTTTTAATAAAAGAGTAACAAAAACGTTATTATTGCCTTAATAATAAGATACAGAATCGATATATAAGGAATTAATCTTAGAGGCTTTAAGTTTTTCAGATCCCTCATCGATCTTATCGTTCCTTTAGCAAGATTATATAGAATCGAGGCCCCAGTCAATAATACTAGAAATATTAAAATTTCTGCTATGATAATTTCTGCTATGATAGTTATTGGAAGAGAAAGTACTCTTGTTAATGAAGTTATTGTATACAGAATAATGATTGTTGTAATCCAAACGGCTAGTAGTCCCATAAAGAAAATAATTTTTCTAGTTCTGTCAATATTTTGAATGTCCCACCGAGTAACATATGTAATAATGTCCTTTGAGGCCAAATATAAAGCCCCAATGGCAAGAGAGACCGTAATTAGGTCAAGTCTTCTTCTCTTTTTCTTAGTCACATAAAGCTCAATATCGATCGGTAAACCGTATAAGATATCTTTTTCTAATTGCTCATTAATATTGGACAATCGTGAACTAATGGCCTCACCAAGAAAATCATATATGCTGGCTAGGTTATTAATCACAAAAAAGACCCACAATTTTATATCCAAAGCAAAATTTCTGATGCTTTCTAGAGGTTTCTCAATAATAAATTGTTCAACCCCCTTAGCAAAGCTAAGGATTTTGCCTTGAGGATCCCGGCGAAAATCTGGGTGTTTCTCCAATAATAACTTGAGACTTTCGGTAATCCAGTATAAACAAGTTATTATGCTAGCAGAATCCCATCGATTTACATTATACCAAAACTTATGTATGCTATGTATGTACATATCAATTATAGTATGGTAATCCTTTATGGCGCCCATGGATAGTATTATAATCATTAGTAATGAGATCGCCATCGCTTTGAACTCATAATTCTTGGATTTTTCAATGATTGGAATGATGTACTTAATGAGCCCACTTGTTATGCTCCTAACATTTTTCTCTTCGTTCTGGTAATGCCTCGTGATTGTAGCGATTGCATGAAGATAAGTTAAAACATCTCTCTCCTTAATGCTGTAAGTTTTTTTATTTAGCTCTCTTAAACGAAGTTCTAGTATTCGTATCAGAGCATCACATGAGCGAGCATGCTTATGTTCTTGTCTATAATGCTTATACGCGTTCCTAGTGAACCATAGAATTAGTGCCGAAAGCTCGATGTCTGGATGCATAAAATGCGAATCCCATAGAAAAAGTGGTGTGCGTTTCCTTTCAATAAAACTTATGAGCCTAGTCAATGTCACATCGATAGAAAGACGATCCTTCATTATAGAAACCACAATCTCTCTCTAGTCTCACTATTAGGTGGTCTTAATAAGTATTCTCTATGGATGATAAATGAACCTTTGATATCTTCCGAGTCAAGCATTCGCATTAATCTTGAAAGAATACTTGAGTAATAGAGAGGTACTGGTAGTCTTATCTGCCCCCAAAAGCTTCTCCAGCTTAGAAATGTCAAAGAGTGTATAGTGAATAAGACATCTCTTAATGTTTCTTTAGGCTTACCAGACGATGACATCTGAAGGGTAACTTTTATTGGTCTAGGAGTACCCATACCATAATATTTTCTCATATAGACCCCCGTCGTTGCTAAATAGGCTTGATTATTGGAAACTATACAGTATACTCCTTTATCAGGCAGATAATTTTCAGAGTCTATGTTATATAATCTTATAGGATCCATCACGGAAACTATCGCAACATCAACAAATATTCCCATCCTGATAAGCTCAAAAATAAACCCTTTAATAAGCTCATGTTTAAATGGTTCCCTTGTCAGTATTAATACCTTTCTGTAATCCCTATTAGTCGAAGTACTATTTACACATTCATCTATCACTGTTTTTATGGCCTTTACTAACTCATCCTTTTTTGTACGGCATAAAAAGGCGTCCATGTATTCCCAATTCCCAAAATTATCAAAAACACTTACAACCCCATAAATCTTTACTGTCGGACCCGTCATTTTTTCATATACCTTGCGAACGCCCCAACTGATTCCGATAGTCAAATCGTAAGGGGTAGCATTATATAATGTCCATGGAACTCCTCCTGCTTTGGCGAATATATTTAATGCGAGATTTAACAACGCAGGGGTGATGTTTTGTCTTGTTTGTTGAGTTAAGAGAGACGATCTTAATAGTCGTATGATTCCACTATCACTATACACTTGTGTTATAATATTATACTTGAGTCCATAGGCTTTTAATTTAGCATAGAATTTATCTGGATTATCAATGACATTGGAAAGTAATGGTATTAGAACTACAGTATTATTGGTAATACCCCTCTCAATTTCTTCCACGATTTCCCTTATAGCCTCCATTCTTAATTCAGCAAGGTCAGAATATGTTATCTGCCTTTTTTCAATTCTTACAGTATTACCGGACATAGAAAGAATATCTGAAAGTATCCTCTGAATACTATCTTGGACAAAATCAAAGATATTTCCGTACTCCGTAATCAGATGGTCATCCGAGGGAACCAAATGTATAATATTTACATCAACGCCCTTATATGGACCGTAACTCTTTAGACCAAAATACGGCCTATAAGATACTTGTTCTCTGCCATACATTCTTCTAAAAGATAACGGCACGCGAGGTAGAACCCCCGCTACCATATACACTTCTAATCGCCTATAAATAGCTTTAATGGAGTGCTTTCTATAACTATTTCCCTCCCAATGAATTTTATTCCTTGTAGGGAGGAGATAAGGTTCTCTAACAGAATTTGGGTATTTTCAAAGCGTTTAAGAGCCGCATATCTATCCTTTTTTGATGTTTCAGTTATGTGAAATGATGCTAGCTTAACAATTTTTGTGAACGAACCATCTATACGTAGTTTCTCACGAATATCGTCCAAAACTTCAGGCCTTGGTAAAGGATAGCATTCGGACAACAAAAATTTTTGTTGGACAATTTTCCAATCAGATCTTACCTTCCTTATTCTGGTACATAAAATATCCTCTTTAGATATTTCTTTAATTTCCCATATAATCTTTCTCTGTTCCTTGTAGAAAAATCGATCAATTTCAACGTTAACACTTATGGCGTTGTAAGGATATGCAATTTTTTTCGATATTATCTTCTCCATAGTTATTGTTGGCTCTATAATTAGGCTATAGTCAGCTATTAATCCAATAATAACTCGTTGCAAAAAGCTAGAATCCATAGCATTAAAGGGGATAACCTTAATGCTTAATGATCGATAGATCTCAGCTATCTCTCTTGTTCTGTCGTGATTGATTATGTGTGATTCATGTCTCTTATATACTCGGTGCCGCGAAGTGATGATCCATCCCCGTTCATATATACGTTGAAGAATTCTATTCTCAAGATCCTTTGCAACACCATATAATATACGGTATTGATCTTCTAAAGGAATATCACGAAACTTTATTGACCTCTCTAGCAATAACTCTATATCCACAGTGTCTTTCAAAAGTATTTTAAATTCATCCTGCAGAAGATCTCTAATAGAATCTTCACTCGAAGAAAAAATTATTAAATTCCCATCAAGAGTTCTGCCAACACTCAGATCCCGAGGCAGTTGCCTACTACTCATGAGAGCCCATCTGAGATCCCGAATAATCCTTGTGGTCGATACACTTAATGCTTCATGGGGGATCTCTAAGAAGAACAAATCGCTCAAATCTTCAATGATTATAGGAAATATATTTGTGCTATAGCGCAATTTTATACCCCTATTAAAATATATCTTTTAAAATAATAAAAACAGTTTTTAAAATTGTTTGAAATATCGAGATGGTTATTAAGATTTTGTATTGAATACTTGATTTTGTTTAGAATATAGCAAGTGCACGCAAAAATTTAATCTTTTTTTTTGTGTATTATATATCTGGTGAGTATATTGTATTGGTTATGTATAACTAATAGAGAAAACTGGGAGATAATCAAGAAGCATAATATTTGGGGCGTATCAGAAAGACATAAAAACATGATAACGCAAGTAAAGAAAGGCGACAAATTAATCTTCTACATTAAACAGAAAATCTATAGTAAGAATAAGCATCCATCGGTTATAGCAGGAATTTATGAAGCGATAAGTGAGTCCTATCGAGACGAAACAGAAATTTTCGAAGGAAGAACATACCCATGGAGAGTAAAAATAAAACCAGTAAGGCTTGGTGAAATAAATTTTAAAGATCTCATACCGAAGCTATCTTTCATAAAGAATAAGAAACGATGGTCAGGACATCTAATGGGAAGAGCAATGATAAAAATACCTGAGGAAGACTATCGCATAATAGAGAGTATGCTAAAATAAACCGATTCTTCATTAAGATTAAATTCAAAATAAAAGGATGAATAAGATGGATCATCAATCGGTACCTTTACCTCTAGGATTTAGCCAGTGTACAAAAGAGAAAGATGATTTTAAAAGACTTCTCTGCGAAATAAATACCTTAAAGGAAGCTGGCGAGATTGTCACATCGTATCCGCCAAGAACATTTAAGCCATACACAGCCCATCACTGGACTATACTGAAGCTAATATTTCTAAAGATGTATGTAAGGGATGTTTACACACCAATTATTGGGCGCCGATACCCATTTATGGTATTTATAGACCCATTTGCTGGAACAGGGCTAAACACGTATAAAGAAGCGAAAATTTATATTCCTGGGTCAACATTAATAGCTTGGTTTTTTGCAACATTTCCCTTTGACAAGGTATATGCTATTGGCTATGAAGATATAGACTATCGTGTCCTCAAATTGAGACTAGAAAGATACATCCCACCAAGCAAGCTATGGATTGCTAAGGGTGATGCTAACATATTAATAGATCAAATAACCAAGGATATAAGAGAAATGAAAGAAAAATTTGGTGGTGCTCATTTTCTAGCCTTCATAGATCCAGAATGTTTTGAGGCTCAGTGGCAGATGATAGAAAAGTTAATTGAGTTAGAGAATTATGGAATCTCTGGTGATTTTATAATATTGCTTCAATCAAGATTAATAGCGCGAACAATAGGGCGAATAAGATCAGGAGAAAAAATAGATACAAAAATAATAGACCTATTCTTCGGTACGAAAGAGTGGACTTTTCTCATAGATTTACCTTCAGGAGAGTTAGAGAAAGGTATAATGGATTTTTATCTTGAAAGACTAAAAGAACTGAAGAGCAGGGCATTGATAGAGGTAATAAGCATAGAGTTATTCCGGGCAATACACTATCATCTGATTTATCTCACGAGGAAAACTAAACGTAAATCTCCATACCTCGCTACAGTCAGATGGCTCAAAGATTTTGTAGAAAATGCAGAAAAGAGATATGTTGATAGAGCTATACGTGTGGCATTAGGTATGGAAAAAATGATAGATGACTACCTCAGAAAACAATGAAAATTTTAAGATATGCTTGTATGGGAGGTGTTGCAAATTTCTGAGCATACCTATTTCGCGAGAAGTTATGAGCTTAAAAAAGGAAAACAAAAAACTCTTATCCCAATTGAAAGAAAACCTAGAGATAATATTTTTCCTATAACTGTTCCTAACAGATGGGTAAGCGGTGTTGGTTCATCTATAGTTTGTTTGTTCAGTAAGACTAGTAGTGATATTGTTTGTCCTCATTTTTGGGAGCTTAAGGCATGGACAGGGTGCCCATTTAACTGCAGTTACTGTTACTTACAGGGAACTTTTCGAGGCGCTAAAAGGAAGAAGCCAAGAATTAAGGATAAACATAGGATTATTAAATTCCTTGCGGAGTTTCTTTCTTGGGCTGACAGTGTTGGATTAAGGACTTTGCTAAATGCAGGCGAAATCGCTGATTCTTTGGCTGTTCCAGAATTTGTTAGACGATTCTTAGAGATGGCACTACCTATCCTCGATAAGCATCCAGATCACAAAATCTTATTTCTAACAAAGGGTGGAACAAAACATATTAAAGTTCTCGAGGAGATACCACCAAATATGAGAGATAGATTTATTATCAGTTTTTCTATAAATCCGCAAGCTGTTGCCAAGCGATATGAGCACGGTGCTGCAGATCCACTTGATAGGATCAATGCTGCCCAAATAGCACTTGAAATGGGTTTTGAAGTTAGAATAAGAATTGATCCAATTATCCCAGTTGAGGGGTGGATTCTGTATTATACCCAGCTAATCGATGTCCTTTTGGATAAAGTTAATCCCTCTCGAATAACTATTGGAAGTCTAAGAGCCTTAAAGAAAACAATAAATTTTACTCATGATAATAGTTGGTTAGAATATATAAAAATGTTTCCAGAGAGAACATCTTGGGGACTAAGAGTAGAACATAAACTTCGAGTTCGAATGTTCTCCATAATTATTGAAACTCTAAAGAGCCGAGGATACAAAGGATACATTGCTTTGTGCAAGGAACCCTACACTGTATGGTCGGAGCTTCATCAAATGGGTCTTTTAAATAGTCCAGGAAAACCAACCATCTGGGAAAATGTCATGTGCAACTGTAAGCTTTAATTTTAACTATTTTATTCTTTTTTCTGTTCGTAAAAAAAGGAAAAACTAATTGTAATCCTCACTATTAAATATACATGTTTACTTGATACTTTGATAATGAAAAAATTTGCGATTAATAAGAAATCGTTTGAATTATTAAGTCATCTATTCTACGTCTATATTCTGCTATTCTCTCTTTCGCTTTTTCATTTATTTTTTGTTGTTTTTGTATATCAGTTACAATCTTCCTTTGAGTGTCTAAATCTGGGAGAGGAATCCTTATATTTAATAAGTCTAATGGATGAATCCTTGGATGCTCCTTTCCATACATCAAAAATTGTGATTTTTCAAGGTATTCATAACTTAACAACATATACTTGATATATTCAGGTAAAGCGAGATCTTTATTTATTTTGAATGGTAATAACTCAGTTGTCCCAATTAATTCAAGATCAGGTATATTTAGTATACAGTACTTCCGAAATTTGTTTTGTTACATTTTAGACACCCCTAGGAGCCG
>CAZFGR010000040.1:0-10456 GCA_964518475.1 uncultured Nitrososphaerota archaeon | reverse complement strand
GCCCTAACCCTTTCCCCAACCTCTTCCCTACATATTGACCTTCAAACGAAGGTCGGTTTCAGTCTCGCTTTACTATGCGACACCAGTAATATAGAGTACTCTAGTAATTATTTAAGGAAGCATAATGATTAATCAGGTAGTTGAAAGGCGAATGAGTAACAAAGCTCAGTAATTGTCAAGGAATTAAGCATAATCGCTTTGACTAAGGATGCATCAGAGTACGAGATAACCTTAGGGAATGATAACAATTGAAAGAATTCTAATGATCCCGTTCCCCTATCATGCTCGAGAAAAAGAAATTAATTAAGTCGTCAGAAAAGCCGCTATACTTCCTAACAGCGCGTTCTAGAGCTTTATGAGTAAGAAAACTAACACATATTTTATAATCTTCGCCTGTAAATTCGTTTTCTAATTCTTTTAAAATATCTTTTATTTCTTTAGACAACTCACGATTCACTAGAAGAAAATATGCGATTAAAGGCGGATTTCTATATAGAAGCTTGAAGTAAGGGACTATTTTCTCCCTTATAACCTTTAAATGTCTCTTTGCTTGGGTTTTTATTCGATCGCTTTCCGAATAGTCCTCAGAAAACATTTCAAGCTTGCATTCAATAATCATAATTATGTAATGTCTTCTCTGTCCAGAAGGCTCCTCCCCAAGAACCTCTATATAACCGTCAAATTCGATATCAGAGAGTTCTACATTAACTAATGCGGCACCCACATAGGTAGTATTTGCATCTTTTAGAGCGGTTCCTAAGCATTTTAGATTTTCTAATATTTTGTGCTCATTCTGTTGAAGTGACTTTAAGTTCTCCCAGAAACGATTGTTGCTTAAAGTTTTCACGCACATTTTGGTAAACAATTTGGAGGCTTTACTGAGGATTTTTTGTAATAAATTGAGTAATAGATTACATATTCCAGTGACGAGAAAGCAATTTCTCTCCGTTAAAAATGCCCCCTTATTCATCTCGGCTCGTAGGTCAGAGGCCAGATCTATCGTGTATGCAAACACCCTGTTTATAGGTATTAAATAACGGGAAATAAAGTTTTCAGCCTCCTCCGAATCCAAAGCTGTGAGAAAGCTATGATATAATTTAAGGACATAATCATAGTGGAAATAAGGATCATTTACGTCTGGAGGGCTTATCGACGAAGGATCTTTGTACTTGCTATAAATTTTATCAAGATTTTCTAGGATTTCCCTAAAATAGTTAATGTCCGTGAGATGTAATATTCTCGCTTTATCTTCTAGCAACCTGGTTAAACGTTTTATCTTGGCAATAATCTCATCACATCCAAATACGAGATGGAATCCCATAGCATACATCATTAAAGCAATTGAGTCTCTGAAGAATTCTCTGAATCCATAATATAATTCATTGCTTTTGCGTGTAAGATTATCCTCGATATTTGATAAGATACTCATAATAAGATTACTGATCTGCGATTTGTTCTTATTAGTCCACTTTTTGAAGAGCTCATTTCCATCCTTTATCATGTTTAGAATTTCCAGCAACAATTTCATACATCATCACTCAAATGAACCACGGAGTCTTTATCAACGCTGGATCAGAGGGCAAACTATAACCATTCAAGCGATCTCGAGCAATTCTGTTCGCAGCCTTTAAAATTGCTAATCGACGTATTCTAGTCCAGAGAGTCTGCCAATGTAGTCTCAATAAGGCCTCAATGTTATTGACCATACCCCCTAAATCAGAAAAGTAATCATAATCACTCCCTAAAGGCCAAAGTATCGCAACGGATGCATAAGCATTTTTGAGAGGACTAAAAAGAACACTCCGATTCGTGAGTCTAACATATTTCTTAGAGGAATATGGATATATGCTCTCTTTCTGAACAGAAATAGGTGATATTCGAAGCTCCGATGAACTCAACTCATCAACCGCATCACGCATACCTTGGAGCTCATCCTCAGAGAAGCGACCATATTTATATACTGTAAGGCTAATCCTTGACAGATATTTCTTATTGTGTGCTATATTATCTGCAACACGTAATATTATGTCCTTCATTTTACCTTTATCAACGAAGAGGTTTTTAGAACGTAGTACTGAGTCTGGGAGATCCCATGAGCTTATTTGTATTAGATCCCCATACTCATCAATAACGACGGATACTCCTATGCCGAATTTATTATCATCACTTTTAGCAAAACCTAATGCAATGATTGCATGTGCTGCAGAACTTGGATCTTGACGAACAGCCCAAGGTCTCCCAGAAACCTTGCAATACACATTTAACATAAAATTCCCAAGCGAGAACTCATAACTAGAGCCTCCACGCTCAAATTGTGCTAAAAGACCCGCTGGATTTCCAGACGCAGAATAATAAGATATAAACTGGTTCGCATAACCATTTTCTAATAACTTCTTTCTAACCGCATCATACTTTTCTTTAGCCCCAGATTTTCGTGGAGCTCCCCTATAAGCTGATGTGCCAATAATTATAATGTCAGCTTCTTCCTGACTTAGAGCAACACTTAATGGACGGGCAGTTTGTTTGAGATCGTTGATGAGATCGTCCACAGAATTAAACTCGATGATATCATCCACAATCTTGAGATTAAGAACATCCCCGAGTTTTTCAGAGCCACCAAGAAACCTTAACATATCTTTTGGACTTTCCTCAATTGCATTGTAAAACTTTTGAAACAGGTCCTTTACTTTTTCATTTTCGTTAGAAGAGATAGCGAATATCATACGGATTTTTCTGAACTTTTTAAAGGATAAGTCATAAGGCAGAAGATTCTGCAAATCACGATATGGATGTTCTTTTTGCTCTTCCCCATAATGATATAATCGCTTAATGGTAGCGGAGTAAACTAATTCATCGATAATAGCGCGATGAATCTCTAAGAAAGTCGGCACTTTCTCGTTTGAGGGAATTTCAATAGAGTCTTCCTTTAAATGAATAACGTCCTCAAATTCTTCTGCTTTAGATAGATCAATTTTAGTCCCTCCGACGTAGAATGAGATCTTTTTAAGCTTCGATTTAAATTCCTCAAACTTCTCGAGCACAAGAGCTTTTCCAGCTTTACTTAATGTAACCCGCTCCCCAGATTTTTCTCCGATAGCTTTTGGTCTACAAACCATTACGATTGGAAAATCTGGTGGGAGACGCAGAAACTTCAAAAACAAGGATACATCAAAGCTTATTCCCAATTTAGGATCAATTAGATTACTCATAATTCTACCATTATTTAACAATCCCCAAGCATGAAAACCGTTTAGAAAAGATTTCTTTAGGACATCAACGACATTTATCCAATGCTTATCATATATATCAATTAGCTCTCTTAATGGCATAAACTCCAAATCTTCCATAATATCCTTAAGAATGGACCTAACCTTCTTGTTTTTGATCAAAAAACTAAGATGTTGAAGATTTCGTTCTACCATCTTTAAGCCTTCATCACTACGCTTTGCAACAGGGAGAAAACCAATATATTGCTTAGAGGCAATTGTGGGTAAATTATTCGATCTGAAGAAACGTTGGACGTCCATAGACCTAATACCACTAAGCCTGGAGATGTTAGGGATTACAATAGCCTGGACATCCAGTATGCTTTGACGAATTCTTATAAATGATGGCTTGAAGTACATTGAAATCGCATCCTAGATACCGACTATTCCCTAATTATAGTATGTGTGCTGGCATAGGTTATAAAAATCATATAACCGAAAATTTTTTAGATTTAGATATCTAACTAAAAAATAATGTATATTAGGTATGAATGGTGACTGTTTTGCCGTCAAATAAAATCCCCTCTTGGATGCTTAACGACTATATACGTCTTCGTGCATATTTTGGCGAAAAACCATTTACTGTAGAGGACGCATCTAAGGTGCTAGAGCGACCAGTAGATAGTGTGATAACACTTCTAAGTAATCTGAGACGCCATAACCTTGTAGTAGTTGCGGTGGATCCTGATAATCCTAAGAAAAAAATATACTCGCTTCGTCAAATACCAGTGACCAGAGGTGACCTAGAATCAATTCTTAAAAAAGCGGCTGACCTAATAAGAACCCGCGTAGATTACTCATTCATATTAGTGCTTCTATTTTATAAGAAGATAAGTGACCAATGGAAACTAGAGTTCCAGAAAACGTATAAGGAACTGATAGAAGAAGGATACAGCCCAGAAGAAGCCAAGGAGCTGGCAAGAGATAAATACTTTCACCAGTTCCAAATACCAGAGGAATACCTATGGGACAACATAGTTAAGCATAAGGGAGAACTACACGTCTATTTCTCACGAGCACTAAAGAAGCTAGGAGAACTAAACCCAGAGCTACGCCCGATATTCGATAACTTCGACTTCCACATTTTCGCCTCCAGTAAAGAGAACAGCGAGATACTCCGCCAACTAGTGGAACTTTTTGACTCCGTACCCTTAATAGATACTCCGCCAGACATTCTTGGAGATGCCTACGAGTGGCTATTAATGATGTTTGCCCCAGAGAAGGCCAAAGAAGGTGAAGTTTATACTCCAAGAGAAGTCATCAGACTTCTGGTAGAAATACTAGATCCAAAGCCAGGCGATAAGATACTAGACCCAGCAGCTGGAAGTGGAGGCATGCTCATAATAAGCTATAAATATGTTGAAGAGAAATATGGGAGGGAAGAAGCAGATAAACTATTCCTATTTGGCCAAGAAGTCAATGCGAAGACAGCGGCCTTAGCGAAAATGAACATGTACATACACAATATACAGAACCACAAGATAGAAGTTGGAGACTCTCTCCTCTACCCCAAGTTTGGTCTAGAGGAATGGGACATAGTAATAGCCAACCCGCCATGGAACCAAGACGGCTACAACGAACAAGTATTAAAGAAGAACGAGAAATATCGCCTAATATATAAGTACGGATACACACCAAGTCAACACGCTGACTGGGCATGGATACAGCTCATGTTAGCAGCGGCTAAACCTAGAGGCAAAGTAGGAATAGTGATAGATAATGGAGCGTTATTTAGAGGAGGTAGAGAGAAGACTATAAGAAGTAAAATATTGGAAAGAGACCTAGTAGAAGCAGTTATACTACTACCTGAAAAACTCTTCTACAACACACAAGCACCGGGAGTCATAATAATATTCAACAAACAGAAACCACCAGAACGGAAAGGAAAAATACTATTCATAAACGCGAGCAATGAATACGAACCACACCCAAGCATAAGAAGGCTCAACAGATTAGGAAGAAAGAACATCGAGAAAATAGCCAGAGCGTACCACGAGTTCAAAGACATAGAAGGTTTCACCAGAGTAGTAGATATTAAAGAGGTAAGGGAGAACGACTTCAACCTAAACGTAACACTCTACGTAACTCCACCATTGGAAACTGAGGAAATAGACTTGGAGAAAGAGCTACAGGAGCTTCTAGAAATAGAGAAACAAGCGATGGAAGCCAGAGCCAAGGCACTACAATATATACAACAAATAATTCGAGCGAACAAAGGTGAAGCCAAAAATGCAGATGAAAACACTTGACGAATATTTAAAACGATATACTGTTTCACCAAAAATAACTAAGCAGGAGACACAAGAAAAGACGATATACAAAATACTAGGATTCTATAAGGAAACAACAGTTCAGGACACACCTATAGGTAGAATTCCAAAAGAATGGACAATTTCTAAGCTAGGTAGACATATAAAGGAATTTGTACGAGGAGTGAGTTTTAAAAATACAGAAATAAGTTTCATCCCTACGGATGATTCAATACCAATATTAAGAGCCACCAATCTAGGGGAACACTCTCTTCTGCTTGACAACTTAATTTATATCAATAGAAATAGGGTCAAGCCTTCTCAGATAATTAAGAAAAACGACATAATAATAGTAACTTCAAGCGGAAGTAGACATCTTGTTGGAAGATCTCTGCTCATCAAAGAATTAGTTAGTAAGCAAATTGCTATTGGAGCATTTCTAGGGATACTAAGGATTGATAGTAGAGTCTTGAATCCGACTTTCATATATCATCTACTTAAATCCAATATATTCAAACGATATCTAATAAACAGAGTATCTGGAACAAATATAAAAAATCTAAGGAAGGAATTCTTGGTTAATTTCACTATACCGCTTCCACCATTAGAGGAGCAGTGGGGTATTGCTGAGGTTCTCTCCACGGTTGACAGGGCTATCGAGGCTACTGAGAGGGTCATCGAGAAGCTTGAGCGTTTGAAACGTGGTCTAATGCAGGAGCTACTAACCAAGGGAATAGGACACAAAGAATACAAACAAACACCAATAGGAAAAATACCAAAACAATGGGAAGTAGTATCTCTTTCGAGAATTGCTAGAATTATTATGGGTCAGTCGCCGCCATCTAGCACTTATAACGAAGATGGTGTTGGACTGCCCTTCTTGCAGGGTAAGGCTGAGTTTGGTCGTATTTATCCTACACCAGAGCTATACACGTCTAAACCAATCAAAGTAGCTGAAAGGGGTGATCTCTTAATATCTGTTCGGGCACCTGTAGGTGATGTAAACATAGCACCGTATAAACTATGCATAGGAAGAGGGTTGACAGCTATCCGTTTCAATAACGATAGTGCCATTACATTATTCTATTTCTACTATTTTAGCTTAATTAAACCAAAACTTGAAGCTATGGGAAAGGGTTCAACATTCAAGGCTATCACAAAGAAAGACCTAGAATCATTCTTAGTTCCAAGACCGCCTATAGAAGAGCAGAAGATGATAGCAAACACGCTTTTCTCAATTGACCAGTGGATTATATCGGAAGAGGAGCGTAAGGGGAAGCTTGAGCGCTTGAAGCGTGGTTTGATGGAGCTTCTCTTAACTGGTAGGGTTAGGGTAAGAGTTGAGCGTGTTTCTTAGGTGACTTATTTATGGTTCGGGAGAGAGGACTTGAGGATTATATCATTGATGAGCTTGTTAGGCGTGGCTGGAGATACGTTGGCTCCTCACGCTTAGAGCGGGAAGGGCTGGATAAGCCACTTCTTTATATTATTTTACGGCGTAAGATTCGTGAGTTCAATCCTGGCGTCTCCGAAGAGGATATTTCTGAGGCTATTTCGCTTCTTGAAGGACGTAGTTATGGGCCTAAGGGTGCCCGCAAGATTCTTGAGTATCTAAAGTTTGGTGTTCCAGTCAAGCTTAGTGAGACACGTACTTCTGCTAGGCTTAAGCTGATAGACTATGACAACCCTGGTAGGAACGAGTTTATTGTTTCTAAGCAAGTTCCTCATGTCGGTATTCATGAGATTAGGAACGATATAATTCTCTACGTTAATGGTATTCCGTTAGTTAATATTGAGGTTAAGAGTCCTACTGACCTTGGTGTTTCTTGGCGTGATGCTTTCCTCCAAATTAAGCGTTATGAACAGGATGTTCCGGAGCTTTATAAGTATATCCAGATTGGTGTGGCTGTTGAGGCTGTTGCTCGGTATTTCCCTATTGTGCCTTGGGCTAAGCCCGATAATATAACTGTTTATGAGTGGAGAGAAGAGGGCTTAGACTCTATAGACTCGACTATTGAGATGCTGAGGCCTACGAAACTTCTTGATATCCTAAGGTTCTATACATACTTTAGGATGGAAGAGGGTAGGGAAACCAAGGTTATAGCTAGGTATATGCAGTATAGGGCTGCCAACAAGATTGTTGAACGTGTCTTAAAGAGGCTTAGAGGGGAGACCGATATTGACCGTGGCCTTATCTGGCATTGGCAGGGTAGTGGTAAGACTTTGACAATGATTTTCGCTGCTATGAAGCTTTACTGGTTGTTGGAGAACCCGATGATTTTCTTTGTTGTTGACCGAGTAGAACTTCAGAATCAGTTATACTATGAGAACCTCACCAAGTTAGACTTAGGCCCTGAGGTTAAGCCGAAGCTCATCGATAGTATCCCTAGGCTCAGACAAGTTTTAAGCTATAATGATTACCGTGGGGAGCCTGGAGTGTTTGTGGTTACAGTACAGAAGTTCTTGCCTAAGGAGTTTGAAGAACTTGAGAAGCTCCTCGAAGCTATAGCTAAGATTAGACTAGGGACGGTCATGGATAGGAAAGATATTATTGTACTAGTAGATGAAGCACACAGGACACAGTATGGAGTATTAGCGGAGCAAATGATGAAGTTATTAAGAAAGGCTAATTATTTCGCATTCACGGGTACTCCTGTGCCGAGGAAGAACCCACTAAAGAATACATTTGCAAAGTTCAGCCCGCCTACTGAACTATACCTCGACAAGTATTTCATTCTCGACTCGATAAGAGATGGATACACGGTAAGGATAGCTTATCAACCTGGCCCCTTCGACTATAAGCTTAGACGAGAGCTTCTCGACGAGTTCTTGGAGTCGGAGTTTGACGAGTTACCCGAGGAGGTTAGGAGAAGGGTTGAGAAGCGTATAGGCAAGGAACTTGATGTACGGAAGTTCAAGGTATTTCTAGAAGATCCAAAAAGAATAGATAAAGTCGCAGAATACATAGCAAAGCATTTCCGAGAAAATGTTGATGGTAGATTCAAAGCCATGGTTGTAGCTACTAGCAGGAAAGCATGTGTCTTATATAAGAGGGCTTTGGATAAGTATTTGCCGCCAGAGTACAGCGAGGTCGTGATGACCTTTCAGAACCAAGAGAAGGATGAATTAATAGAGGAGTATAAGAGAGAGTTAATGGAAAGATACCATGTAACAGACCCCAAAGACGCTGTTCAAAAAATCATAGAGAAATTCCGGACAGAGGAGAATCCACGAATACTCATTGTTACAGACATGCTTTTAACGGGATTTGACGCACCGATACTTCAGACAATGTACCTTGATAAACTCCTGAAAGGATACCGTCTCTTGCAGGCTATAGCGAGAGTTAACCGGCCTTACCGTGGAGTTAAGGAGTATGGACTTATCATAGACTTCATAGGGATATTCGATGAGCTTGAAAGAGCTTTCGCTATGTATGAGAGGGAAGACCTTAAGGGAGCAGTATTTGACGTTGAAGACATTCTAGGAAGGTTTAGGACGATACTTCAACAATTACTACAGCTCATTGGTTCAAGACCCACCGTTAAGAGTGATAAAGAATTGTTTAAACACGTAAGGATTAAGGCAGAGAACATAGTTAAAGACAAGAAATTAGAGAGAGAGTTCACTGAGAAATATCGTGTACTTCGTAGATTATACGAGCTCATAGCACCAAAGCTTACGAGACAGGAACGAGAAGAGTATAAGTGGCTTTCAGACATATATACATTCTACATAAAGAACTTTGTAGGTACTAGCCCAGAGGAGGAATTAGCGAAGAAATATTACAAGAGGACTATTGAGGCCATAAGCCGGTCTCTACAAGTCTTAGAGAAGGAGGCAGAGTTTTCTCCTATTACTATAGACCGTAAGTTCTTCGAAGAATTCATACAAAGCAGAGATATGAGTGATGAAGAGAAGGCCTCGGCTCTTATCATGGGTATAATTAGGTTTAGGTTATACGCACGTAATGACCCTGTCTATGTGTCTGTAGCTGATAAAATAGAGGCTCTCCTAGAGGAGTGGAGAAGGAAGCAGAAGACTAGCCTAGAGCTTTATGAGAAGGCTAAAAGGCTTTGGGAAGAGATATACGCTTTAAAAGAGGAGCAGGCAAAGCTACGTTTCGGACGCAGAGAGTACTTAGTTTATCGTACACTAATAGATGCAGGCTTTGAGCAGAGACGTGCAATGGAGGTTACAAAGGAGCTTATGAAGCAAGTGAGTGATAGAATTAGTGTGCCAGGTTGGATTCATAACCCTAAGCTAATTCGCGATGTAGAGAGGAGAGTTGCTATAACAATACTACGTGAGGCTCGTAGAGCTGGTCTTCCAAAGGAGAATGCGAAGAAACTTGTAGACCTACTAGTTGAGAGGGTGAAGAGCATTGATTCAGAACAGCGAGAGTAAGTGGAAAGTACAGATAAAATACTCCAAAAACATAAGACCTAAGCTCGAAGTTAAGCCCTGGGGAATACTAGTAACTCTACCTGAAGGAGTAGATGGAAACGAAGCATATAGGATTATAGAGAGACACAGAGCATGGATTGAGAAAAAACATGCAGAGCTCCTTGAGGCTCTAGAACGTTCAAGAAATGTTGAGTTAGTAGAAAGGAGCAAAGCCGAGTTCAGGAACTTGGTGAAGGAACTTGTTGAGCAAGCTACAAAGGAGATTCTAGGTATGAACCCGTGTAGAATCGTTATAAGAAAGATGAAATCGCGCTGGGCTAGTTGTAGTCCAAAAGGAACCATCACAATAAACACACTAGCCAGTTATCTTCCCGATCATCTAATATCATACATAATATACCACGAAATATGTCACATAATCGAGCCAAAACATAATAAAGATTTCTGGATATGCATCCAAAAACGCTACCCAAACTATAAAGAAATGGAGAAAGAACTCTTAGCGTATGAGATTAAACTCGGTCTAATAGAAAC
>CAZFGR010000039.1:0-11070 GCA_964518475.1 uncultured Nitrososphaerota archaeon | reverse complement strand
TGTAGTATTCCACCAATCGATGTAGCCCAGTAAGATGAGTCTTGCCCATAGTAGTCATAATGCTTGTATCCCTCAATCCGATAGATCCGTATCCAGTCGACGTAAATTTTGCCGTATTGTGCTACATCATCTGGATTATCGTTGATGTCGAAATAAATGCCACTTAAATACCATGCTGACCAAGATGATTGTTTTGCTTTTGCTAATTCGTATAAATTAACTCTAACAATCTCCCAATCGAAAGTAGATGTGTGCGATACAATTAACAAGTTATAAGTGTTTGATCCTCCATCTGTTATGTTAGCGAAAATTCTCAAGTAAGTTGAGGCATTTGTCTCTCCTTTCCACCGTACTTCAATGAACGGATAATTAGCTAAATCGAAATCAGTAAAATCAACTCCATAAGTCACGAAGCCGTAAGATGAATCTGCTGGAAAATCAGCATATAACGTAAGAATATCACCATCTGTAGTTGCACTCCGTGAAGAATAAGCGTTTTGATACGCCCACCAATCCCACTCACTAATATCTGAAAAATCCTCCGCAAATCCATATCCATCCTCTGGTGAATCTTGTTCTATATCCCACGTTGCCCTGAAAGATTCGTCAGTGTAATAGCCACCGATGTATTTTTCTGCAATATGGTACAGCTTTTTCATCATATCAAGCGAAAGAGGTTCTCTTAGAACTATAAGCTCATCAATTAAACCCCATGCGTATCTATTAAACCCATGCGTATAACCAATAAATGCTGATCCAGCATCTCTTGTTGGCATGGCATAATCTTTTCTAGATGTTGCTTCAGTTTTTGATGATTCCTCATATTTATTTGTATAGTATACTGTCATGAGGCCATCATAGCTAATAGACCCAGCAACAAAAGTCCAAACCTTATCACGATGCTCTATGTCGAAGAAAGTGTATGCTGAGTGCCAATAACCTTCTGTGCGGAACTCCAGAATTACTGAACCAAGACTTTCTAGGAAAACTATTTCAGTACCGCTAGATGTCTCCCTTGTCTTTTCGAATAAAACGAAATAATCATCACCGTGAGCTCCTGTCTTTCTATAACCGTACCTGTAGAACATAGCAATACAAGTCATCTCGACTAATGACCTTAGAGCATCATCACCTTCATACTTTAACTTCGAATAGTCGAATTCTGAGGCATAACCAAATACTCCCTGTACAATTCTAATACGAGTATCAGTATCGGGCTCTCTACCTAATATATCTCTGTAACCATCAAAATAGAGCACGATACAATAATGCCACCAGATTTCCTCGGGGGTTAAGGCTCTTTTGTAGATGCGGACTTCGTCGATTAAACCATCGAAGAAATCAGATGTACTTGATCCATCCCAATCCTGACCTATTGAGAATCTATCATTGCTCGATTCATCAGGTATCGATAGATCATATGATCCAATAAATCTTCCGTTCAGGAATAATTTCCAAATTGTTCCTTCCCTCTCGAAGACTATATGATACCATTGCTCATTGGTAACACGTGCATTAAAAAGTCTATTTGTAGTGGTTGGGCCGTGATGGAAGTATATTTGACCAGTACCATCAACGCATAAAACCCATAGATTATTACCTGAAGAATCATACCTACCTACTATTGTATCAGTCCCTGAAATATCTGTGCATTTAATCCAAGCTTCAACTGTAAAGTCGGTCTCTACAAAGTATTGTGTTACATCATCTGCTTCTACATAATCATCTGTTCCATCGAAACTCAGTGCTTTCCCAATATATCCTGTTACCCATGTTGCTCCATGAATTATTCCCTGCAGATTATTTTTCCAGTCATATGTTACGCTTCCTTCTCCCTCGTTGAATCTGAACCATGCAACCAAATCGGGATCATTGATATCTGGTGCGTATCTTATCAGCCTCGTTGGTGATTCAGCAATGTATGTGTGGAAGCTGTCGAAGTTCAAAAATTCTCCTCTGCTGTTGAAGAAAGCTACCCTTGATAACTCGTATTGTGGATAGTTCCAAGTGTTATATGAGATGAAGTATAGTGTGTATGTTCCCTCTATTATTGCATAGAAGCTCTTCTCTGTATCATTCCAGTCTATTGCTGGTGAGGCATTATAGAATACCCAGTTTCTTGGGAGATTGAGGAATGTTACTTTTGTCCCTGCATAGGATACGTCGAAGGTTACTTTGTGGAGGACATAGTTGTCTGTTGTTGTGTGTTCTGGAATGACATTGCTGTAGTAGTAAGTTGTGGTGAGCTTGACTTGGTCAACCATTAAGTAGCAGTCATCAGTACCCTCTGTACTGCCAACAGATCCCATTGTATAGGGATCGTTATCATGGCTGGCAACTAGAACTTTTGTCCCATCCCATTTCATCAGATACACGAAAGTATCTATTTCGAAATCATCGTAGTATTCCCCTTCCCAATATGATGCTTTGTCATAGAATTTTGCTTTAATTTCTAAGTAAATATGTCCGTTGATTATGTAATCTGCTGTGGCATCGAAAGTATCAGTATAGATGAATTGCAGGGCATCTCCGCCCTCTATAGTCATCCTTACTTTGTATTTCACACTAATAGTTCCAAGGTATGATGCTGGTATTGATGCTCTAAAATAAAGATACCAGTATCCCTCATCGATTTTATCGTCTGAAGATACTGAGAAGGCATACTCGTTAGCATCTATGTGACCAATGTAGTATGCATCGTCTGCTGCAATAGTGTCTCCAATATATCCGCTTGTATCAAAAGATGTCACTAGACTTGCTTCTGTATTTGGGTTATAAGTATCGTATGTGAAATAACCATCATCAGGGAATGATGGTGGAGGCTCAAACTTCAACGTTAAGGCGAAATCATTGTTAGAACTAGAAACTTTCACTTCATTGTTATCTTCTTCATTAGAGCTAGAATTGGAAACGAGAGACTTTTCTGTACCAGGAAGCTTAAACAAAACACTCAGCGTAGAATTAGCAACTAAAAAAATTAGGAAAAGAGCAAGAATGAGTTTTGATCTCATACCGCAACCCTTATTTTTTACGTTTTACCAAGAGAGCACTAACTGGTATAGCGATTAGAATTGGAATAATAAGCAAGTAGTTTACAGATGATTTAGTGACTTCAGTGGTTTCTTCTTTAGTTAACTCAATATTAGTATCTTTTAATATGCCAATCTCATGAGAAGTACCATTAGATGCACTCATTATGAGATATCCTGTAGAGTTTACATTAGTATTCCTTATGAAGTTTCTCGTGATGTTCATCTCAAAATATGTGACTAAACCTAATTTTAGGATAGATATTTCGATATATATACTGTAATTACCGAGAATAATCCATTCTTCGAACCAACTGAGAATGATAGATTCATTTAGTGAGCATTCTATGATTAATTTGCCCTCTTTAAGCTTGAGCTCAATATGCCTTATGATTACTGTCTGGTTTATCTTAACCCATTCTCCCTCTGGAATTTTGTATGGTGTATTTCCATGCGTAACATTAACAGGAGTAAAGAATGGAAATAGCAATCCCACTTGCTTCAGATCAGAAAGATTAACGAGTAGTTCCGCAGTATCTTCTTCGCCTCTACCAGTTTCAATATCAAATTGTTTTAGATATCTTACTATCTTAATAGTGGTATTTCTGATTTCTTTAATGGTGAAGTTGTATTGTCTGTGAATTTTTTCGGTTAAATTAGTTGCTAAGTTATGGTACGTTACATTTACTTCATAGTAGAACCAGTCTCCTTCTTTGAGCCACTTAAGGATATCGCTCCACTTAGGGATATTGGTTTTCGCTTGTACTGTTGCTGGTGTCAGGGCTAGGAGTGTTATGACTAGTATTGGGAGTATGTGTAGTTTCATTGAGTCACCCTGGGCGAGTTGTGCAATATATGTTATTTGAATTTCTTACGGTATATTTGTTGTACCTTCTCCATTGCCCGTCTATATATTCCTGCGATCTCCCGGAGCTCTCTCTTCTCTTTTGTACTTAGATTTCTCGATTAACTGTTTTGCTGATTTTCTTGCGTTTGCTGGTGTGTCCATTTTCACTATTTCTGCGTATTTTTGATAGTAGGGGGGTTCGTAGAATATGCCTCTTTTCTTCCTCGCCATTATTAACACCTATAATTAAGATTGCCGGGCCCTTTCGGGCCTCTCGGGCTTTTATAAAAAATAATAAAAATAGGGAAAGGATTATTCGAAGTGTTCTTGGACTAGTGCGCGAGAGAATATGCTGCTGATTATTAAGCTGATGATTCCTACTCCGACGTCGTCTGTCCAGCCTGTTAAGGGTATCGCATCAGGAATAATGTCGATCGGTGATAAAAAGTAAATTATTGTGATTATTACTGCTATTACGAATGCTATTGCTTGTGCTAGTGCTAGCTGTTCTCTTTTTGTTCTAGGCCGGAATCCCATCTAGAATCTCCTCCTTGTTACTGTTAGGCCGTAGCTTAGTAACGCGATTACTGCTATTACTGCGATTATTATACCAATCACAATGTACGTTTTGAATTTCTTAATGAATCCTGTGACTGCTCCGTATGCGAGTTTGCCGAAGTTGAGAACTGCTCCTGGTGCTGCTTTAACGGCATGCACTAGTTTTGCTCCAGCATCAACAATTGTTTTCTTGGCGTTTGCTAATGCTTTTCCTACATTATTTACCGTTGATTCAGCGAGAGATTTTACTGTTAGCCCTGCGTTTTTGATGCTCTCTGCCAAGTTCTGAACCGTTGAGGTTGTCATTTTAGCCATGCGGCTGTATGTCTCTGATGCTTTTCTTGCTACGTTTGTCGCCCCAATTACTACGAGGTTCGCGGTGCTCGTGGCTGTCTTCTTTAGTTCACTTGCTGTTCTGCTCAGATACATTCTTACAGTATCTAGGTATCCCGCTACCGTTACTCTTACCTTCCTAAAGCATCCTGAGAGATCCGGTAGGATCGCTAGTGAGGTCCAAGAATATTTGATGATTCCCGCAGTCTCGTATTTTATATTCTTTCCTACTTTTAGCTCAATGTTGAATGATGTTAAGTTATATGTCTCAACCTCTCCGAATGTATTCTTCAGCGCTTCCATGATGTAATCATGTAAGCTATCAACTCCTATCCAGATGTTTTCTGTTTTCGCTTCCTCCGTTGTTTCCTCGCTTATTATCTCGCTCTCTGTATCGTTAACCGTTAAGTTCTGCTCCTCCAAGAATCTGTGGTCTCTTACTGATAGTTCGTTGTAGTATAACTTCGTAACTGGGATATAAGACCCTTTCGTAACCACATATATTGCTGCTATTGTTGTGTATGGCAGTGGGAGCCAGAATTCCTCGTTTTCTTCTACTGTTGCCGGTTTGTTCCAGAGAACTATTTCGTTCCCGTTTGAATGATTCGTGTCAGGGTCTATCTTAACTTCAGTTACTGTTATTCTAGAACTAGCCTTGAAATATAATATGTAGTACTCTCCATCGGACTCTACCGGACTTGAGAGTGTATACCACGTTGCATTTGCTTGGAATTCAGCTAGCGTACTTACTGGGTGTAGCTCTGCCAGTATTCCTTTTGAATATTCTTTTTTAGCATCCGTTTTGAATTCCTCGACGTTTGTTGACCTAATTATTACCCCGTCCTTGGAGTAGAACTGCGAGATGCGGAATAAAGCTATTGCTTTATCTCCACTGGGAATTATTCCAAGTTCAAGTTTTACTCTTGGTATAACTATAAAGTCGCCAGTCGTAAGTGTATGAAAACCTGAGAGTATTTTCGCAGAAGTCGATGGAATAAAAATATCCATTGTTGCTTCAAGGTATGGTATTACAGCATCTTCCTCCCTTATGACTACTGGTGCTTGGGCTTGGACCTGGGCCAGAGGCAGTATGATGAGTAGGACTAGGATTGGGGCCACGAAGAGAAGGCGTCTTGGCAGTTTTACTAAAACTGTCATATTTTCACCTTTGCTTAATAAAACTGGGGATATGGCAATATATTATCCTAGATTCGCTGTTTGTTTAAATATTCGCTTTTAAATATCAACAGTAAACAGAATGAGTAAATTGTTGACTATTGTAATGCTTACTATTTCTTATCCGCAACATTTTGGTGATGTGAAAAAATAAATGAGTAACACTCCTGTGAAGAAGTAAATAGTATACTTTTTGGGTGAATTGTTTTGGACTATCTTATTGTAACTAAGGTTGGAGGAAGAGTAATTAGGGCTGTTAGGCCAAAAATAGTGCTTGAAGTCCTCAATCGTTTAGACAAGTATATTGAAGGAAGAAGGAAGAGGCAATCCTGGGAAGAGAGACGGTTTATTGTTGGGTTTCTATTCTGGACCGGTTTAAGGGCGTCAGAATTATTAAAAGTAAGGCGTAGAGATCTCGATATCGCATCGAGATTGCTTCATGCACCGACCTTAAAACAGCGTAGTTTTGTCAAAATAACGATAAGTTTACGACATGTGCCAAATGACGAGATAAGATTTTGGGAGAGGTTTTTGGCCGGAAAAGATCTAGATTCACCAATAGTAGATATCAGAACAAGATTTGGTGTATGGCGAGCCGTACATGATGCGTTCAAGGTTTTTGGGTATGAAAGAGTATACCCCCATATGCTTAGGCATAGCATTGCGATATTATTAGCGACACTGGGTGTTCCTCTAAATGTTTTACAGCGTTTCTTGAGGCATACGGATCCTAAAAACACGAGTATATATTACAGTATCTCAGCGAGAGATATGGAGCCATACCTAGAAAGAGTAAAACACAGATTGCTAACCGAGGAAAGTCTGATCCTCTAGAGGTGATTGCTATAGTTATCGCTAAAATTATAAAGGTCCTGAGAAGATACGAGGGGGTCACATTACATGAGTTGTGAGGAAGACCCTGTTATTGCAGCTCCAAAAACTTACCTCATAGCTTATTTTTGATAAAAGCGAGAAGAAGAGAGATGTTTTTGTATTTGTTTACTTTCAGTATAGTGTTTGTAATAGAGTTGATACTTGTTTGTGAGTTGAGAATTCGTCTTATTCATCTATAATAATAAAATAATAAAGAATAAAGAAGAAAAAGAAGTAGGGTAAAGCAGCGATCCGGTTCCTACCCTACTCCCTCCACCCTGTCTCCACGTATACGATATAAGTGTGAAAGACGTAGTCGTGTTCATCTACTTTTTCTGCTTTTACTATTAATATGATGTCTGTTGTTGGGTTTTCGGGGACTTTGTATGTTTCTGTGCTGAGTTTTATTTTCCAGCCGGTGTTTTTTATTATTGTGTTCAGGAGTTCCCGTGTCTCCTTATGTTTTATAAAGCATAGGATCTCTAGTTCCTGGTAGCCTCGCTTTGCCGCGATTACATTATTTTTGATTACTTCTTCGAATTCCATCGGTGCTAGTTTCTCGATGTAAATCGTGAATTTTTTTGTGGAAAAACTGAAGGGGAGCATATCAATCTTAAAATCCGGGAGAAAAACAATTCTGGTTTTGATGGGCATATAACATCACCTAGACCTCTGGCCCTCGCTCTAATGCTTCTTTTATTAAGTCGTCATCTGGACTCCAGAGATAGGTCATTACACCACCTCAGGAAAAACTTACTAATTATTTGCTCCGGGGCTTCATTGCTCAGAAGATGTCTTCATTGCTCGGCCTTTCCGGGCCTTATTGTGAATTTTAACTTGAGTAGATAGTACTGGCCCGGCTTGTAAAATACTGTTATGTGTTGCCGGGTCAGGATTGTTTCGTCTTGTCTCGTTATGTTTAGCGCTGTAGGATTGCAGAGTTATGGAACGTCTCGGTTAGGTTTGCTAATGGGGGTGAGGCGTTTTGTAAAGTAGTGTTTTGTTTAGCGCTGCTGGATCGTTTTGTTAAGTAATGTTATGTCTAGTTATGTAATGCGATGAGGAGAGGAGAGTTCAGTACTGTTTTGTAATGCTAGGTAAAGGGCAGTATTGGTTTAATAAAAAATAAAAAAAAGGAAAGAAGGTTTAAGTTATGACTTCGAATTTCACCACCTTATATTTGCCATAGCCCAACGATCTCTTAGCCCCAATGCCAACAGTTTGCCCCACTTCGAATAATTTACGTAGTAACTCAGGGCTTACTACTGGTCCGTCTGGTCCGTTCGGGATTTTTAATCTGAATTTTACTCTTAGCGGTTTCTCGATGACTTCTGTGAATGTGATTGATACCCGGTTCCCTAAGAGAACCGGTATTGGGCGACCGTAAACCTCTGTGCCAGGAGGAATTAATATTTCGGATGGTTCCATTGCCAGGCTATGGCGAATTTTGAAAAGTATGCCTTTTTCTTTGGTTGACAGTCCTAAGATTCTAACTACCTCCTTCAAAAGCCCCTTCACGTGTTTCTCTTCAAACAAGATCCTTGTGCCATTTTCCTTTCTCCTAAATATGTTGTTCTGGAAACGCGTTTCTATTGGCTCTCCGAATTGATTTATACTTAATCCAGGTTCACCGCCAGCAATGCGCTGAATCTCTAGCTCCACTTCCACAATGGTAAAGAGTTTATCTGGTAATTTTATTTTGTCTTTCTTCCTAGCCATCTTCCTCCTCACCCCATGCTCTTCTTAGTTGTTCGCGGAAGTTGTTATGTATTATTATTAGCTGTTTGATTGCTTCTCTGATTGCTTCGCTTCTGCTATTGTAGTAGCCTTGTTTTACTAGTTTATCGAGATGTTCTAGTAAATCGCGATTGATTTTGAAAGTTATAATGTAGTTGTAGGGCATGGAATCACCTCGGAGAAAGTAGTATGTCGAAGTAAACCCTTCCCGTCGTCTTTTTTAGAGTGATTTTAGCGATTATTTTTGCGGCACCAAATTCTGTCAGTGTCTTTTCTAGTTGTTGTAATAAGGAGTTTTCCAGGTTCCCGGTTATTGTTGTTTTTCTGCGGAGATGCTGATATCTCTTGTTTAACTTTAGTTTGTACTTCCCGTTCCTTGAGATTATTAGTTCTCTTATCGCATCCTGGTATTTCGCGAGTCCTTCCTTTTTTATTATATAGTTATAGATTTCCTGGATCATCCCTGGATCCCCTCGCTTATTATTGTTAGTATTGCTGCGAGGGGGGTTATTTCGTCTAGATGTAGCTCCAGTTTTCTCTTCTTGCTGTCCCGGTTTATTGTTAATTCTAGTTTATCTTTGGTCCAGCGGGTAGAGATCAGGAATGATGTTTTGTATTGTTTGAGGAACTGTGTGAGGATGAAGTTCCCGAGGTCTTTCCAGATGTCTACTATATCGTTGATTGTTGCTGGGAATTCTACTGTGCCGAGTGTTGTTCTTATCTTTAGGTGATATAATTTGTGGAAATCGGTCTCCTCGATCTCAATCATCGAGAGCCCTCCTCCATAGCCGTTTTTCGAGCTTTTTTCTTTTTTGAAAAGCTTTTTTAACGAATCTTTCTAGTTTCTCTCTCAGGATAAGCATTTCTTTTACTATTTCAGCTACTTCATCGATTGCTTCTTTATCCTTTGTATGCACGACTGCACGCATTAGTATGTTTTTGCATTCTTTTAGCTCGTGTATTAGGTTATGTAGGCGGGGGCAGGAAAAACTCTCAAATGCGCGTAACTCATTCTCGATGCTCACTCTTCTCCCTCCTTAAGAATTTCTTCTGCAAATTGTCTAATTATGTCCAGAATGTATTCTATCTTCCGCTTACCAAGGCCCGTTTTCTCGTGAATGTATAGGATTAATAGTTCTCTGATGAAGCCGCGAGTCGGGATTTGCTCTAATGTTTTCGCAACAGTTTTTAATTCTTTTGTGAGCTTTTCTATCGCTTTTCTAAAACTTTCTCCTCCTTCAGACATTCGTATATCACCTGGGGATAGGGGGTCAATAGAAATAGTATTGCTGAATAGCGTATATAAATCTTTTGCAAAATTCATAAGAATTTGTGAATTCTTCATGAAGATTTAAATTATGTTCATAGCATCATAATTCTTTGAGAAAAATTCATAATATCGTTTGCATGTGGTGATATAAAGATGCAAAACGATAAGGCTAGGCTGGTATTCTTTATGAGTGCTGATGAGGTAGCAAGACTTATTGTTTTTTGGTTTGGAAAAGTAAAAATAAAATTACTAGAATACCTAGTGCGGGAAATTGGATTAAGCAAAGTAGCTCGTGCTACTGGTACTAATCCTGGTAGTATTAGTTCCGCATTAACTAGAGAGAGTCTTGGAGATGATTTAGCTGAGAGAGTTTTTAAAGGTGTTGCTGCGAAGTATCCTGAGATTCTAAAAGTCGGTCTTGAAAGGGTTCTCCGAGAACACGAAAAAGACCTAGAAAAATTGAGTGGAGAGCTGGCCAAGTTAATAAAGAAAAAGATTGAGTCTGCTTAGTTCTTTTTTATTATTTTCTATTCCTTATTTTTTATTTTAGTTAAAAGTTCGAGTATTCGCTTAGATCTTCTACCATAGATTCTTCCAGCAAAACTCGCAATGATTGCTACAAAGTCCTCGATTAGTTCTTGCAGTTCTGATTTCTCTGGTTTATCGAGAAGGATATATATCTGTACTCCGTAGCTTCTAAAGAATTCCTCAAGATACTTAAAACCAAAGCGTGTGAGCCTATCTTTGTATGTTATTAAGACAATGTCTATCCTTTTTCTTATCACTAGATTGAATAACTTTTTTAGACCACGCCTTCTTTCCTTTAGGCCCGATGCAATATCCTTTATTATGTCTATGATGAGCCAACCTTGCTCTTGAGCAAATTGCTTGAGAATTGTTATTTGTCTTTCGAGGTCTTGTTGCCGAGAGTGAGATGATACCCGTGCGTATATTGCACAACGTATTCTTCTCTTGAAGTTTTTACCAAGGATTTTCTCTATCTCAGAAAGGGGGATCCTCCTATGCCCCCCAGGAGTTCTAATTGTTTTTATTTTTCCGAGTCGATCCCATTTACGTAATGTATCTACACTAACGCCA
The DNA here is from genome assembly GCA_964518475.1 of uncultured Nitrososphaerota archaeon. Lineage (GTDB taxonomy): Archaea > Asgardarchaeota > Njordarchaeia > Njordarchaeales > Njordarchaeaceae > Njordarchaeum. Next base: position 149 of record CAZFGR010000039.1, on the reverse strand, counting down.
AGAAGTTCGGCTGCTTCACACAATCTGAGAAGACGATCCTTCATATTGATCTTTTTAAGAATTAATAATTAAATAAATATCGATATTTCTGATAACCCTATTCCCCCGGGGCTTATGATTCCGCTTTCGACATCGAATGCTGCGACTCC
>CAZFGR010000038.1:0-12414 GCA_964518475.1 uncultured Nitrososphaerota archaeon | reverse complement strand
GAAGAATGAAAAACAGCACCGTCGCACCATACCTCAAAAAAATATTCAAAACCCTACGAGAGGTCTACGAGAAAGAAAGAAGATGGCTCAAAGACGCAGGCGGAAAACACGACCCCTCCCTCCTCGTAAACCTCGAGCTCCTAATCGAAGAAGAACTGTAACCCTGCCCACTACTATCTTTTTAATAAATAGAAATACTTTACGCGAACTTTCGTCCTCCAATTCTTTAACATTTAGCTTTTCCGTCGCAACGCCTCCAATTTTTAATACACCGACATTAAATCTCTCACCATAAAAACAAACATCACTATGATGTACAATATCACAAATTGTGGAACGCTCTTAGTCCTAAGCTACATGGTGGACCACCTCCAGTAGCCAGTGGCATGTTTGTAGCGGGCCCTCGGCATAAAGCCTTACGAAGGCCGAGGCCGCGGCGGCGTAGAATTCTGCGTGTGACAGATCAGTCCCGCGCTTGAAAAACAGGAAAGCCCTGAGATGCCAATTCCCGCTCTCCGCATTGTTCACATGCACGGACCCGATCGCGTAAACACGCCTAGAATGCCTGACGTGGAAGTGCTCATAGCCTAGCCGGCTTATGCGCCTGTAGCCGCGAAAACTCGTCGGTGTACACAGTACTACCGGGCTCGACATGCCTCAGCAGAACCGAGGCCACCGTTCCACTATTCGCGTTCCTTCCGGCCAGGTAGAGCGTTTTTCGGGAGCCCCGCTCGACCAGTGTGGAGAATGGCCTCTTCCGCTCGGTGCAGCGTCCCCCACGCCTTTTGGGCTTTACTTGCTTCTTGCCCTTTCCGCCGAGCGGGACGTACGCCTCATCGGCCTCCATTTCGCCCCTGAGCTTCAAGGATGCGAAACCAGGTTTCTATGGATCTTCCGAAGAGCCTGACCGTTCGCTGGACGGCCTTTTTGCTTCTCCCCGTCTCTCTGGCCACCGCAAGCTGGCTCATTCCCAGCTTGAAGTAAAGGTATGCGATGGTGAGCACCTCGCCGGGTGGCGATTTCGTTCACGCGAGGGGCGTTCCGGTGAGGTCGTTGGATTGTCTTCCGCAGCTTTTGCAGCGGTACCGCTGGACGTATGGCCTGTTGGATGCCCTGCCGTAGTGTATGATTTTTTGAGAGCGGCAAAATGGGCATATTACTCCGTTCGGCCATCTGTGGCTGCGGAGCATCCGGAGGACCTGCTCGTCGGTGCGCGTCAGCTTCAGCCTGGCCCGGCTCATATGTTGTAGGGGAGCAGATTGGTCATAAAAACATGTAGCTTAGAGCCAAGAGCGTTGTGGAATATTTTAATATCACATATAACTCACGGTAACCCGCAAGATTAATGGACGGTGATTAACATGAATACAGCTCCCAGAGAGAACAAGCACGGAAGAACAGATAAGCTCCGCCTTAATGAAGAGAAAACATCCTTAGAACCCTCTAAAGACCCCCTAGAAGAATTACTAAAACTCGTCAAAAAGGTGAAAATAAAAGCCTCACTCCAACCAGAACTCATAAGCAGAACCGCAGAAGAACAACTCACTAGAGAGCACTAACCATGCCAAACGGCAGATTATAATAAGTGTAAGACAACATCTCACTACTTACAAGTGGATCTTCATTTGTGGCTGAGATCAAAAAGGATAATAACAGTATGACCTTGTAAATTGCCCGTCCTTGCACCTCTGAACCGGCCCCGAGACATCAAACCTCCTGAGAAGCTTTCACCCTTCGTCTCCTCCTTATGTACCGCACAAACAGTGCCGCTGGAACTGCTATCAATATCACTGTCAAAATAATCATCGGGCTCAATATTATGATCTCCGTCGTGGAAAAGTGTATCAGCGCGTCACGTTCCATACTTCCCTACCGACACAGTCAACACTCTCCGTACAGTTAAAATCCACCATGACCGGCGTCCCGTTGACCATCTGCCACATCGCAACCGGCCTCAGATGACTCCTACTAATGTGCGCATAGAAAAGGCCATAACCGTGCACCTTGAAACTCGCCTTATGCCCAGTAAATATTTGGTAGGTGCTTCACGTGGAATGTAGCAGTACTGGGTCGTACCAGTACTCAAGAACATAAACACTAGCGCTTATGTAAACGTCGGCGGTCATGTTCTCGCCTTGATATTTATAATTTCCTCCCCCACTTTCTCGCAAATCGGAATTTCCGTGCCGTTCGCAGAGTAAAGCTTCAGACACCCTGTAGCAAGTATGTTTTCCATTATCGCAGCCGCCACCTGCACTTCCGTTGCTATAACAATCGGACACATCAACACGAATATTAAAAGCAATATCACGTATCTCTTTATATCTCATACCTCTCACGACAATTGGTTGATATTCCAAATAACTCCGCAATAAAGCCTTAGATAACCTTTCCTCTTATGATAACTATTTTTTGGTTCAAATAGCCTTAATCCCTAATAATTTTTCTCAAAATAATGAGTTCGGCCGGAAAACCTAAATTCATCAGATTATGAACGTTCAGGCATGTTATTGGCGTTCAATTTACCATTGGAAACTATAATAAATTATTAAGAAAAGTATAAAACTCGATGTTCAATCGTAATAATTAGTGCATGGAGCGGGGTATGGGCTTAATGTCAAGTAAAAGAGAACAGTTAAAAGTTGAAGATGCCCTGCAGAGAATATATCTAGCGATTAAAGCGTTATCGCCTGCATATAATAATTTAGTAGCACTGGCAATACTATCACCGGAAAGGCGACATATTTATGGTTTTCTTAAGAATTACAATGAGTATCCTAATGAAAAATTAGAAAGACTTGGATTAAGCATCTCCGAAAAAATAATAATTGAAAATGGATTTATAAGAAATATCCTGATCTTTCTTGCAGAAATGTTTGAATACTTAGATAAAGATGAGATTAAAGAACTGTTCAACGAGGCATTAGAGGCATACGGTCAGAGAATGGACGATTTAGAAAAGAAATTTGGAGAACTTATTGAGGACGCAATAAAGAGGTGGGCAGATCAAGTAGAGAAATTAGGTATCAGAATAAAGAAGAGCGAGATAAAACAATACTTAGAAGCGATAGTGAATGCTCTTAAAGGCGATCAGGGCAGGTGTAAAAGTGAATATGATCCCCGCTGTAAATTTTACACATCAGCAGAAGTCCCCCCTCCAGAGGAAATATTCAAAGATTTAAAAAGTACAGATAATAAGGCCTTTAAGGTTGCAGAGGATCTTTATTACTTCTTGCGTGAAATAGGGGTTATCCGAGAGATAGATGGAAAAGATAGACTGTTATACGCGGTTCTAAAATATTATAAGGGAGCCTCTGGTGATTAGTATGATTACTATAGAGAGGAGTCGCTTAGAAGAGTTACCTATAGAGCAAGATTCCGAGGAAGAGAAGAAAAAGAAAGTTCCTCATCGGGAAAGAAAAAGAGAAGAAACTAAACCGTCAAGAGAAGAGGAGAAAAAGAAAATTCCCGTGATATTGAAATTTTTTGATATACCCCACCTTGACGAAACACCAATGTATATTACCTTTACTCCCGTTTGGAAAATACCTCTTCGGTGTTTATATATTGACATTCCAATAGAAGAAGATCCCTCAATCATAAGATTTGATTTCTGTTACCCTCTCAGGTTATATTATGTTACTGAAAATATTTCAGATACTTTTACTACTTTTAATTTGTACGTAGGACACGATATTTCTTTTCTAAAGGTTTACAACAATTTTGCCAGCAGAACATTCCTAATGAAAATAGAGTTATTTTCCGAATGCCACGAATATGTGTCCATGATCTTTAATCAAATACCATCGGATAACTTTGATGTGATATCCAAAATAAGGATATCAGATTTTCCGTATCCGTTTTTAAGGTTTAAGCATCCAAAACTTCGATTTAAAAAGTTAAAACGACTTATTGTATCTCCCGGTACATTCGATGGACTTATTTTTCGGCAGTATGAATTACTTCCAGAAGATGTTTTTGATGATAATGAAATTCCAAAGTTGGAATTTTCACAATATAATGTTATAAAGTACTGTCCTGAACCGTACTTCACTCCCATAGTTTCTTTGTCATCAAAAGAAGAAATTCTAATAAGACCGATAGTATTATGTGTACCTAAGCTTAAACTACTGGTGCCTTTTGATGAAGAATATCTTGACGAATCAATTCCCATACAGTTAATGTTCGTAAGAGGAAAAATTAGTGAGAAGGGTCGCAAGATGAGCAGGAAACTCGAAAAAGTAGAAGAGGAGATAAGGGGTAGAACGCACGGTATCAAAAGTGAAATCGTTTGGCCTATTATTAGAAGTTATCCAAAGGATTTCTCTATAGGAATTTCTTCAGAAAGTCAGCTCATATACGTGTATGGTCCATACGAGTACGAATTCGTAACTTCATTGCTAAGTTTAGAGATCTTAGACATGGGCAGATCCCCGAATATTATGGTAGTCCATGACGGTATTGCTAAGAGAATAAGAGAATTATCGAAGACGGTACTTACTAAAGAAGATGAAAAGTTAAATCTAATGCTTTTCACGGAAAGACTTATGTCGCTAGATAGATATCTCTCCGATGATATACACGATTATTACCGAATGATTCTTATTAGAAATGAAGTAGAGATTTCCGAAGAAAAGGTTGCCAAAAAAGGGAAAGAAAAGGAGAAGAAAGAAGAATTTCTATCATTACATCTTGTGAAAAATGTCATTCGTAAAATGTTAAACAAAGGTATTTTGAGATACATCGTTGTCTATGACCCAACGGTACTTGAAATGGATGAATATGAAATATTGAGAGAGTTAAAGAGTAGGTACGCAAAACTCGTTAGGGAGTTCTCGAAAGTATCCGTTGTGCATATAACTCCAGTTGATTCACAAAATCTTGCAGAATATGTGCGTCTGTTGATGAAAATATTTGCAATATCAAAGCGTTGGGAAGGAGATTTATTAAATCAAATTCGCCTCATCAATGAGGAAATATATGCACATGCTAATAAATATCTCCACCTTAACGACCTCGTAGGAATTTTGAAAAGATATACTTTTACAGCACTTCATGAACTTAGAGAGAATTTCGAATCTGATAAAGAAATCCGGAAAATATTAGAAAGATTTCGGAAAAGATACGAATATAAACCAAAAACTTACAAGTTAGAGAACGAATCCGAGGAACATTATGTGATGAAATTATTAGTGCTATATACTCTCCTAAAACTCGAAAAAATCGGTTGCATTAAAATTCAAGAAGAAAATAACGAAAAAGTGTTGGAAATAGAATACGATCTTAGAAATCTTTTCAGACTAAGCGAAGGTGTGCGAGAAGGAGAAGATTTTGAAGATCTTAAAAATAAGTATGAAGATTTACAGTCGCTTCAAAGTGTTCTGTTCTATGAGCCCGAGCCTAAAACAACTATTGTAACAACTGAAAGAGAACTGCCAAAATCTTACGTCGATATTTATGCTAAAGTATTGGATGAAGAAGGTAATAAAACATTGTTTATAGAAGTCGAAACTCTCAAGAATATACATTATCCCATAGATTTTGTCAAAACGAAAATTAGTAGGATATTGGGATATTTGGAGGATATTCTCAGCGACGAACAAAAATATTATGAGATTTTGGAGAATTTGGGAAAAGTGGAAATATGGGTTGTGATACCATTCAGAAAGTTGCTGATTTACAATTCAAATGAACTTAAAAAACTACTATATAGCATTAAAGCGTTCAGTAAATGTTACAAGGACAAGATTAAGGTTAACGCCGAACTATTCTTAGCGGATCTTCATGAATGTACACTCTTAAGTTTTGAAGAATTTTTGTCTGGGGTCAGAGGATGAGCGAGGATTTAGTTATAAGATCAAAGAGTACAAGTATAGAAAAAGTTCCTACCCATAAAACAAGATGGTTACCTTTAACGAAAGAGCTGGAAAGGATAAAAAGTCTCATAGAAGAGGAGATAAATAGTTTGATCGAGGGAAGACCAGTTCCAGTTACGTATATAGTTGGATTCTATGGAACTGGTAAAACAACATTACTTTACGAGATCATTAGAAGCGGATTAAATGAGAGAATACCATCATTTTACGTTGACTTAGTTACGTTAGTAGATACGTTGATAGAGAAAATACATGAAGAGCTAGGAGAGTTGGATGTCAAAGAAGAGGATGTAACAAGAATTTTAAGGAAACTTCTAGAAGAAAAGGCAAAATTGCTAAAAGGGAATATCTTAAGTAACATTCTAAGTGATGAAATGTGGAGAATAGAGAGCAGAGAGGAATTTCAGAGAAGGTATTGGCTACCTAAGCCTGATAGGAGTAACATTTCGATCAAGGAATATTTAAAAGAGTTTTTGGGGTCTTTGTTTGATAAATATCCGGATGATAGATCCTTCAAAAGATATGTGAACACATTATTAGAGAATATGGAAAGCAATAAGTTTATATTAGCAGTGGATGAAATGGAAGAGTTCATGCGTAAATACGAAGAATATGAAGAGAAGGAGAAAAGCGCTATTAGAAGAATAATTGATGCTCTCTTAGGAAGGAAACCTTTAGAAGGTATGGAGAACATTCTTATATTCCTTGCATCGTCCTTTATAAGCTACTCAGAGTTATTAAGTAAAGCTGGTTATATCGAAACTGTAGATATGGGAGCCGCTCAGCGACGAGGACCGTTAGAAGTATCCTTAAAGCCTCTAGATTATGATGAATTTGAAGATTTTTTGGGTAAAAAAGTTTTTTATCGGGAAAATTCGGACATCAAGTCATTCAAGAATTTCCTGTACTTTGCGACAAAAGGAAGGATAGGTTGGATACCGGAGATTTACGAGCAATTAAAAGGAGAACGATCAAAAAAAGGAGTAATCGACTATATAAAGGAACTTTTAGATAGCGATCAAGATAGAATCCTATATGTCTATAATAGGTTAGGAGATTATGTGACAAATATGTGCAAACGATTGTCCTCAGTACTTAATTACACTCCAATTCATGAATGTCTACAACAAGTTGATAAAAAGCTTAAACCATTGATACTTCTCTTAATTTTAAAGTGCAGTCCGATAATAATGGAATCACATTTTAAAAATAGTGAAAAAGATCTCCTAACCGAGACAATCTCGCATCTATATACGAATTTATTAAAAGAGATAAAGGAGAATGGAAGGATTGGAGATTCGATAGCGAGAAGTTTAGTAAAAATAGGAATGAAGGAAGATGAAAGTAAAAATCATAAAAGTAAGGCCTATATAGCTGTATTCCCAAAGAACTATATAAAGGAGTTCATTCAGAACGAGGATACCTTTACTGATGTCTTGGAGAAGTTTCTCACTAATAATGGTATAAAATTCGAAGAGGAGATTTTCGATTTTAATACTAAACTTAAAATACTATTAAGACCGTTTACGATAAAATTGGAGGGAGGAAAACGGTTTCTGCCAAAATTATCACCTGCACAACTTGGATACTTATTAGAGTACGTGGCTAATAGTCTTCTAGAAGAGTATTTTACCAGTGAAAACGTTAGAGAAGGTGTTAGCAAAATTTATAGATTATCTGAGAATCTTAAGGAAGGCAATTATAGAAGAGAGCTGAGAGAGATTTTATTACGGTACCATCTTTCTAAAGAATCACTTCAAGAGTGCTTAGAAGAAGGAGAAGCACTAGTAGTATTTCCTACTCCTAAACTAATAGTTGAATTATTCCCTTCACCAATCTTCTCGCCAAAAATTTCAATAGAACTTAATGTTAACATCAAGGAGATTTTTGATAATAAAGATACTTTAAGGAAAGTTATCTCGTATCTAAGCAATTTCTTTAATAACTTAAAATCGTTAAAAGAACATCCATTGTACAAGAAACTCGGTGGAGTGAGCTTAATAATCTTCCCATTTAAGAGTGATAGTATGAAGGAGTCCTACTGTGTATTAATGAACTTTCTCAGAGATCAAATAGGAAAAGTAACAGAAAATGATCAAAGTTTCGCAAGGCTCGTTATTATACCCATAAATCTTTCCGATAACGAAGAAAAAGCGAATATTAGGAATAATGTTAGTGATATCTTGGAAGAATGTGTAAAAAAGTTGCCACCAGTTTTACGTGATTTATATGAGTTATTAGTGACAGAGAAAGTACCAATTATACCGCTTATAACATTAGAGGAGGCAAGACTGAGAGAATATCTAACTTCCTTAGTGAAAGTGCTAATAATGTTATATGTAAGTGTTGGTGAACGTATATCCGATGAAGATAAGTTTAAGAATTTCCTAAGAGAAGAGAAGAAAAATATCGTAGAATATCGAAAATACATCTACTTTATAAATGCCATCAGTGAAAAACTCCTGTCAGAAATCGAGAGAAGTTTTAGAAAGGACGAAGATATGGAGGATGTACTAAAAGATTCATCAGAAAAAGCTAGTTCGTGTAAGCGCTTACTGGAGAGATCAGTAGGTGATGTAGAGGAGGTGTTGAGAGAAACCGAAGAAATCGGAATAAATAAGGACGAATTTAAGGTACTATTATTATCCAGCTGTTTATACGAGATATGTTCAAAGAATAAATTTTCAAATAACTTAAATGATTTAGACAAATTTATTGGACATTTAATTAGTTTAAACGAATTTGAGAAAAACTCACTTCCAGAAGGTATTAAGGAAGGACTTAACATTGTTGATATCACCGGTGTTTTGAACAAATTGAAAGGAGACTCAGAAATTAAGGTGAGAATTGAAGATTACAAGAACTCTATTGACTCGATGAAATTGATTACCCTTGGGTTACTGGAGGATGAAGAAGTATTAGTATCCTTATGCAAAAACTACGAGGACATCCATAGATTAATGCGCTATCTGTATGGGCATTTTGGCCTTAAATTCAGAAATGCCGACGAACTCTGCGATTTTCTAAAAGAGGTCAGTAATATTATCACAAAGAACGTCATATACAAAAAAGATGAAATTTTAGAAGTAGTGAGTAAAACTTTTTCTGATGATAGATATCAACAACTATTTTGCAAAAGTCAAGAAATAAAGGACCTGCAAGAAAGGTTAAGTAATGAAAAAGAAATACCGGCAATTTTAGGAGATATATTAGATACAGAAGACAAATTCATTAAACCTAAAAAATTAATAAGAGAACTGAAAAAATACCAAGAATTCATGAACATATTAGGAGAAGTTTTTAAGAATGTGCAGAAATATTTGTCTAATTATAAAAACAAGAGTAATCTGTGTTACCTTCTTCCTCTTAGAATAATATATGCATTAAAGAAGCATTTTGATAATGTAGACCATTATTTGAAGAGTATCGAAGAAAGAGTAAAGAGCATTAACGAATTCTGCGAGATAATTAAGGAACGTCGCCTGGTGTTAAAATTGGCATTTAAGTTCTTCTCCATAGATACTAAAAGCGTTAGCAGGAATATTCAAAATATCACATGTGATCACTTAGTGCAGTTTAATAATGCTCTTAACAGTCTAGTTAAATACTATTACGACTTTTATAGTAAGAACAGAGAAGTGAGAAAGAAACTAGATAACTTGTGTAAGTTACTAGAGGATCTTGTAGAACATCTTAAGGAGGATGCGTATGTATGAGTCTTGCCAAAAAGGGAAAATCATTTTCATTGCCAGACATAATGAAAGATCTGGAAAAAAACATTAATGAGTTTAAAAAAGATCTTGAAAAGGCTTATAAAGAAATAGAAAAGCTTAACTCCAGTAGTAATCTTGTAAAGGAATTCCCCGTCAAAGCAAGCGCTATTGAAATCTTCGAATTGGTTATTAATGCAATAGAAGGCATTAACAAAAATAAGTCGACATTTGAAAGCATAAGGAACAGTATTAAAAAACTGTTAGAATACTTGGAAGATAGAGTTATTGAAGACTTCATTTCTCTTATTTCAGATATTTTAAGTATTTAGGTGAAGCTTCATGCTGGACTTTAAGAAAATTAAGGAAAACTTAAAGCAAAAATTGAAAGACCCCTTTATTCAATTGTCGTCGGATCAGGAATACAGAGAGAAGGTGTTTAGTATACTGAAAGAATTAAAAGTAAAGTTCGCGAGTTTGGCAAGTCAAGATCCGAAACAAAATAAAATTTTAGGTAATGTTGATAAGATAATCAACAATAGAAAAACTATTTTTAAGATGTCAAGAGATGATAGTAATATCTGGAAAAACTTCGCACTAAATTTCTCTAAGAAATTAAAGACATATTATCAGGAAATATTTCGAAACCTAATTGAGAAAAAAATAATAGAAGTCGACAATAAGAATAAGCTTATAAAAAATTTGAGGAAATTTCCTGAGCATATAGAAAATAACATTATTAGCAGGATTTCTGAGTACCAAAAGTCTTTCTGCCAGTTGCTATCGATGTACATCAATTTGAGTGTATTTATAGGAGACAAAAGATTTGAGGATATGATATCTTCTCTTGATGAAATGTTAAATCGACAAATACCAGATCTCGAAAACATAATGAAGAATTATAATTTTGGAGACAAAGATTTACGAGACTTTAACACGTATCTTAGCAAATTAAGTAATCTTCTAGTAAATGGTAACACAATAGACAAGATATTAGAGAACATAAACAAAAAGCGGGAAAATAACGAAAGTTTAATATCGAGACTGTTAAGCAGGGATAAAGATTTGCAAGAGTCTGCTGACATAGTAATTAACGGATTTACCGATAGAGAGAAATTTAAAGAAATTTGCAGTTCACCGGATAAACTCTTTAATCTCGTTAAGGAGACTTGCGCGTTTCTTAATTATAATGATGGTAAGGGGTTAAAATCATGGTTTAAAGAATACTGTGAGAGTTTGAGAGACAATATTAGTAATATTGTTAGCGAAATCGATAATGTGAAAGACTCCATTTCTGAGAAAATAAGTAGAACGCTTTTAAGAGAGAAAGTGGCGGAAGACCATAAGAACCATCTTGAAGAGCTAAAAGGAGAACTTGAAAAGGATAGGGAGCGCATTAAAGAGATAAGAGATTCAGATAGCTACTTTAAAGAAATGTTAAACACCAATGAGCCTACTAAGGTAGAGCGCGAACTCTTGGAAAAGGAAAAGAAAATTAAAGAGAAGGCTTTGAAAGAATTTGGAGATCGCCTAAGGAGTCTTCTAAAGGATTGTGTAGACGAGTTAAGAAAGATAAATTCAAACTTCTATAAGGTAATAAAGATTGAGGATCAGATATTTAGGAGCTTAAATAAAATTAAAAATATTTTATCGAAAGATAGTGTAAATAAAAATGTTATCAAGGGCTTAATGAGCGCTTTAAAAACTTTAGAATCTATCTTAAATGACATCTTTAAGGGGCTTTGGGATCGATATTACGTAAAAGAAGGAGATTTGTATAAGCTTATCGAGAGGATAAATGGCGAAATAGTAGAGAAGATAATGTGCAAAAGAGAAAGAACGGAGAAAATAAAAGAGTTAAGAGACATATGTGATAACATTGAGAAGAAACTTCTCAAATTATCAAGAAAAATAGCCGAAAGAGAAAACTTAGTTGAAATTTCCAAGGAAGCATTAGGTATCGAGGAAGATTTTAAGAGAAATCTGCTGGGTAAGTTAAAAGATTATCTTTTGAAGGAACTTATTGATAGAGTTGTAGACTACGAAAAACGTGCGCTAAAGGATAAGCTTAAAAAATTAAGTGGAAGGGATCTGCTATCGTTATCGCTAGGAGTTCTGTTAAGGAAGTTAATGATACGCGAACTAAGAAAGTATGTTGAGGAGAAGGATGAGTTTTATGAGGAGGAAATCATACCGGAGAATGATAAAAGAATATTTGACGTTTTGAGGAAAACTTTTGAAAAATACATAGGATTTAACATTGAGGAAATTGCAGAAAGGGATAGCATTTCGATTAAAATTGAGATAGGAGAGTTGATTGATAAGTTATTAGAGGTGCAAAGAAGTCAGCGTTGAACCTATATTTTTAACATAGGATTTTTTAGGCACTAAGTACCATTTGGAAGTTCTAATAATTTTTCAGAAGGCGATAGGTTTATGCGGGCGCCCGCCGGCACTTAACAGTATGAGAGGCCGCCACAACTCCACACAGGCGAAACGCGCACCGGCGGGCGCAACACTAAGCGCTACCGCATATACCCGAAACGCCGGGCGGAAGCAAACCCGCATCAGCCACCCACCAGGAGAGAAACGACCACAGCGCGTTGAGAAAGCGCATGTGCCCACCCGAGGCAGAAGCGCACCGCGAAACCAAGTAAACGTACGAGAGATATATCATGGCGGAGACAAGTAGCAAAAACCACCTGAGCGTAATGCTATGCGAGCACGTCCGCGCCCTCCACATCTTAATCATCCGGTTGCACGTCTCAACGCCCCACCTCCGCCAGTACTCCAGAGCCGCGTCCGGTGAAATGCCACGGCACGCAACC
>CAZFGR010000037.1:0-12553 GCA_964518475.1 uncultured Nitrososphaerota archaeon | reverse complement strand
GCCGATAGCCTAAGCCATCATCAACGCCATCGACTTCTGCATGATCATCTAAAAATCCCGAATACTGCTGGACAGCTGGCCATAGATGTATATATCAAAAGTTGATGAATTGAGTAAATCACAGTATCTAAAGTCGTTGGGTACTAAATGATCCCATTTTTCTCATGTAAATATCAATTCGAAAACTATAAATTTTCAAGTTTCCTCCTTACCTAAATATGGAAGTATTGGAAGCAATAAGGACTAGAAGAAGCATTAGAAGTTTTAGAAGTGGAGAAATTCCAGATGAGGATGTTGTGAAGATCCTAGAAGCTGCTAGATGGGCGCCCTCCGCCGGGAATAGACAACCTTGGTGTTATATCTATGTCAAAGATAAAGAAACATTGAGGATGGTGAAAAATTGCTCCCCCGGATTTTATGGAGATGCCGCAGCAGCGATAGTTATCAACATAAGGCGAGAAGCAGGGATGTTAGGGTTTCTGGATGCTGGCTTCGCCTCTCAAAACATTCTCTTGGCTGCTCATGCCCTGGGAATTGGAAGCTGTGCAATAGCCTCCTTTAATAAGGAGGCAATAAGAGAGATACTGGAGATCCCAGAAGAATGGGATCCGATATTGATTATATCACTGGGATATCCAGATAAGATACCCCCACCTCCATATAGGAAACCTCTATCTGAGATAGTTTATCTTAATATGTATGGGCAGAGGTGGGAAAAACTTGAGGGAAGAACTGAGGAATAAATTTTTCGACACTCTACTACGTACATTAAACTATGCCATAGAGTTCGCTGACGAAAGAAGTTACGCCTCCCTCCGCTTCATGGATCTCTTTCAACAACTCCTCGATCTGCAAAAATTGATAAGTGAATTAAGAGATGATAAATTTTACGATGAATTAAGGAATAAATTAAAAGAGAGGCAAATAATGGTAAATAGAGATGAAAGGAAAAAACTCCAAAAAGAACTCCTAAAAATATTTATAGAAGAGTGGAAGAAACGGAAAAGAAGAACATCATCCTTTCAAAATCTTTAAAAAGTGTTTAATTCTACTTTCCTCCTCTTTCCATACTTTTATTTTGATATCTCTCTTCAAAAAATTGAAAATCTCTGGCTCATGGCCCGGCATAGGTATCAGATTCAATCTTTTGAGAAGTCTCTTAAATGCTGGAACAAATTTTTCTCTTGGGAAATTCAAATTCTCCATAACATATTTCTTAGTTGTGTAATAATCAAAATCATAATTAATGATCCTCATGTTGAATATCTCAGGATTTTTCCAAAGGATTGTACCTGGATAAGGAGTTAACAGATTTATTTCTATAGCGTCAACAGGAACTCTTTGAAGTAATCTAAATGTTTTCTCCATAGTTTCCTCATTTTCATATGGGACATTAAATATAACAAATCCCCCAACAAACATATTCGTCTTTTTAGCCCATCTAACTGCATTATGAACATCTTCTAAAGATATATTTTTACCCAATATCTTAAGAATTTCTTCATCTCCATATTCTATGCCATATTGTATTTCAATACATCCTGCTCTCCTCATCTTCTTAAGAAGTTTATAATTTACATTGTCAACTCTTGTTTCACAACCCCACTTAAATTTAAGTTTGCGACGAACAATCTCATCGCAAAATGTTTCAACCCAATCTGATTTAAAGGTAAAGGCATCTCCAAAAAAGAAAATCTTATCCTTATTATATCTTTTAACAATATATTCACATTCTTTTACAACCTCAATGGGATCTCTAAATCTTATTCTATTTCCATAAAATTTGTTAATGTTACAAAATATACAATTATAAGGGCAACCTCTAGAAGTCTGAACTGAAGCGACTGGATATTTGTTGAAGGGAAGTAGTTCTCTGTTCGGCATAGGTAAATCATCTAAATTTTTAATTAATCTTCTTGGTGGATTAATTATCACTCTCTCATTATCTTTATATGCTACCCCTTCAATATTAAATGCATCATCTTCACAATTAATTATACTTCTACATAATTCCAAAAAAGTAAATTCTCCCTCCCCGATGACGATGAAATCTAATTCGTGAACGCTTTCGAAAGTCTCTTTTGGAAGTGAAGAAACATGAACCCCACCCATAACAATAATGCAATCTCGTTTGACTTTCTTGATCTCTTTAACTATCTTCTTTGCAGCTGAAAAATTAAATGTATATGAAGTTACACCAACAATTTTGGGATCAAGTTTCCTAATCTTATTGTGAAAATATGATCTGCTCGGTTGTTCCACATTAAAATCCATTATTTTAACAGAAATATCCTCCTCCTCGAGCACCCCTGCGAGATAATAAAGACCAATAGGCTCCCTTAAAAGGCCCTTAAACGGAGGGGAAATCAAAAGAACGTCCACCATACCCCACTAAAGACGGAAAAGATTATCTAATTTAAGCCTTCTCTCTCTTCTTTAATTTCTTATCTTCGTCCATCATTTTCTCACGATTTTTAGAATAAAACCAGGAGAATATCAACAAACACGTTGACGCAAATAGAAGAAACATCTCTTCTCTAGTTGGTGGAGTTATTGTTCCACATAATAGCGCGATCATTAAAAAGATTAAAAAACCTATTATTGCCACCAGCATTTCATTAAACAAATTTTATTTTAATTTATTTTAGGTTTCCGTTTGTTTTACATATAATTGATGGAAAATGGAATAAACTATAAATATGAATTACCAAAAGAGGTTATTACTAGGAAAAGGGGAATTAAAATGTCAACTAACTTTGTCATGGCTGGTATGATAATAAAAGAGGGAAGAGCATTTCAACTATTCCTGTTGATTCTGGTAGCTATATTAACCTATATAGCATCATCTCTAGCAAAAAAGGGTAAGGTCTGGGAGATCAGACCAATTGAGGCATTAGAGGCGATGTATGAAGGAGTAGGAAGATGCGCGGAGATGGGTCGACCCATGATGGTGTTACCTGGAATAAGTGATCTAGGTAATCCACAAACAATCGCTGGATTAACTGTATTAGGAGAGCTGGCGCAAAGGGGAGCGGAGATAGGGGTTCCAACGATCACAAGCGCCAGCAACTCAGCGGTAATCACCGCCGCCGAGGCAGTTATAGGCAGCGCTTACACCGCTGCAGGTAAACCAGAACTCTATGCTCCAGGTAAATATGTTGAATGGTTCGGAGGCGATCAATTCGCCTATGCCGTGGGGGCCGCGGGGCAGATCCTAGCACATAAACCGGGTATGATCTGTTTTATCGGCTATTTCCTATTCGACGTGATCGTCGATGGCGAAACAGGAGCGAGGGTGGGAGCAATCCAAATTGGAGGAACCCTCGGAAGCATGGATATGATGACAGTTTTCTGTGACTATTTCCTAGTAGGAGAAGAGCTCTACGCCGCTGCGGCTTCCATTACAAGAGATAAATATGCTATCGCAACCTTAGCTGCACAAGATTGGATAAAACTAATATTGCTAGTCTTAATGATCGTTGGAGCAATATTATCTGCAGCGGGGTCAAACCTGATATTAAATCTATTGGGGATGTAAAATGTCCGCCGTAGTATATATAAGGTTATACCTCACAAGAATACTAATATTGATCGGAATGTTATCAGTACTAATTAGCTGGTACTTTGTATCTCCAGAGGCAGATGTAATAGCAAATGAGCTTCAGATATGGAACATGAATATAGCCACATTCACTCTGTTCGTAGGATTGCTATCAGTATACTCAAGATATATTCGCAGCATTATGAATAGAGAAAAGTATTGGCAATATCACCTATATGCAGCGATACTGATAGTTGTATGGATAATCTTCGGCCTGAAAGTTGGGCTATATTCAGACATTTATCAGAAGGCATATCTATGTACAAAAATCACGTTACATATAGCAATCCTTGGCCAACTGGTATTCTTCATGATCTCAGCATGTTATCGACTATTCAGGATGAGGACTTTAAGGACTGCAATATTCGCCTGCTGTACCCTACTAATAGCGATATGCAATGCTCCAATAGTATCCGCTACTTTTCCAGCGGCCGATAAGATAGTATTCTGGTTCTTAAACTATCCTGCATCAGCAGGTAGTAGAGCACTACTGATCACAGGAGGAGTAGGAGGGGTAGTTCTAGGGATACGGATATTATTAGGATTGGAGAAAGGTGCTCTAAGAGCTACGGAGGTGTGATGGCGATGAGGATACCTGAATTAAAGTCTCAATATATATGGGCTATTTTATTAGCGATATTTACAGTAGCGATAATACACCCCATCGAAATACCGATTCCTATGAGTAAAGCAACATTAGATGTTTATAACATGATAGAAAATCTACCTGAAGGAAGCATAGTAGCAGTGGGAGGCGCCTATGTATTCGCCTTCGACCTTGAGTCATCAGCCTCCATGATAGCCTGCCTAAAGCAGATGGCACGTAACCATCTAAGGGTGGTCTTCGTTCCACTATCCGTCGAGGCGGTGCAAATGCATAAATACTGTATCGACATGGCGAGAGTTGATGAGAAGTATGGTGGACCCTGGAAATATGGTAGAGACTATGTGCAGCTTCCCTACATGCCGGGGATGGATGCTGCCCTCGTCGCCTTCCTAACGGATGTGCATTCCGCGGTAGCCACCGATGTATATGGAACCCCTCTCGATGAACTCCCCCTCATGCGCGATCTCCATAGCTATAAAGACATCTCGCTATGGATCTGCATCCACTGGGCCTTCCCAATGATAGTGAGATACGTAACTTCAGAGAGGGGAATTCCCAGCGTTTACTTCGCCCAGGCTGCAGCCTATGCCTCCTATGCCCCATACATGGCGATGTATCCAGGCAAGGTCTTCATGACCCTTGGATTCCTTGGAGGCGCTCAATACGAAAAATTGGTAGGAATAAAGGGATTAGGATACGCAGCGATGAACGCCTACAGTTTCCTAGTCATCGCCTTCGTCATCTTCGTAATATTAGGAAACATCACGATGTTAACTAGGTTGGGGGAGGAAGAGGAATGATCTCGACAGATCCCTGGATCTGGTTATCAGCGCTTCTGACAATCTGTTCCTATTCACTACTATATGGTGACAATCCATTATTCAGAATAGGAGTATACACTTATGCAGGCACTGTAATAGGGCATTCAGTTGTAACTGGATATTTCACATTAAAAAGCCGTTTCCTACCATTATTTACAGGCCAGAAACCAATACTAATCATCCCACTAATACTGGGAATAATGTCGCTATTTGTAGCATGGAGAAAATATGCTTGGGTAGCTTCCTTCCCAATAGCTGTTATGATCGGGGTTGGCACCGGTATATCTATGAGAGCTCTAATGATGACAGACATCATTGGAAACGTTAAGGCGGTGATATCTGAAGCTGCACTAATATTCACACCACCATTAACCGATCAGATAGGCTACCTAATAAAAGTGATATTTACCCCTATCGCAGTATTCTACCTACTTTTCACGGTATTTGTACGTAGTCCAGCGAGCAAACCAGCAGAATATCTAAGAACCATAGGAAAATATATCTTCCTAATATACTTCGGTCTTTCAGTAGGGAGTGCCATAATGCAACTATCAGGATTAGCGGTAAGCTCGCTATATCGATTGATCAAGCTATGGCTAGGTCTATAAAAAGAGATCCAAAAATTTTTTATTATACCATTCTCCTTAATTTATGAAGATGTCAATTGATGAGGAAAGAGAATTAATAGATAAAGTCGCTCAAAAAATATCAGACTTAGACATGGAAGATTTGGCTATCTTCATTCTTCAAACAATAAAACCCCTATCAATGATTGGGGGAGAATTAGCTTATTTTTATTTAGCTCCATTTCTTCCATTATTAGATGAATATGGATATTTATTTGTTGATACCTTTGGAAAGATTGAGAATATAGAAGCTTTAATTAAGAAATTGAAAAAACTACATAAAGAGAAAAAAATGAAAGAACAAAAAACCAAATCGAAATCGGGTTTCCTTCGTAGAGTATTTTTCAATTTCTTTAAAGGGAGCTCGAATTAAGGGCCACTATAAAAAAGGGGCTTTGCAATGAGTTCATAATCGAAGGAAGCCGTCGTGGGGTCAAATGGATTATAACGTTTTTCTATGTGAATCCATTTTTTACCATGTTTTGGTACGACTCCTATCGGTATATAATTACTTTGCCAGTATTCTGATTGATTGCAACCTATTCCCCCTCCATTTTTAGTTCCATCATAAATCCATAGATGAAGAGTCACATTTACATCCTCAGGACCCAAATTATATATCCAACCTTCAATAACAATACTTCCCTCACGTCCCCATGAACCAATCCAACTCACATTTTCACCTACTAATAACGGATCATATGCCGTATATCCATGCAACACCGTGTAACATGTCAGATCAGCTCTCAAATAGCTTCTAGAGGAGATCCCTCTCGCGATAAAAAATGTAAAAATAATAATTGCGATGGAATAAATGAAAACCATTATCTCCCGGTGTTTTTCATGGATTTTTATAATTGGTTGGATATCCATTATTATAATATAAGTATCTAAAGTCTCTTAAAAATCTTATAAGAGCCTTCACCCTTTGAATTAAGTTTCCATCTAAAGCTAAAAGGATAACTTATAAATCAAATCTTTCCTCCTATTATGGAAAGACTTCGGGTGAATGAACTTGTCAAAACCCATTAAAACTATGATTTGGAAAAGAGATGAGAAGGCGATACGTAGGCTTCCTAAATCTGAGGAGGAGATGGAATATATCCTAGTGACGGATGTTGGGAGCACAACCACCAAGGCTAGATTATTTAAGAAGATTAAAGGTGAATGGAGATACGTTATAAGTGGAGAAGCCCCGACAACTGTGGAAGCGCCGTATGAAAACGTAATTTTAGGTGTAAGAAACGCTATAAGAGAGATAGAGGATCTAACCGGCCTACAGATTCTGTCTCCAGATGGCAAAATTATTAAGCCTCATTCAAAGGGGCGGGGAGTCGACTTTTACTGCTCCACCAGCAGCGCTGGTGGAGGGCTTCAGATGATGGTGGCCGGAGTAATCAAGACGATGACGGCGGAGAGCGCCAATAGGGCCGCCCTTGGAGCCGGCGCCATCGTCATGGATGTCATAGCTGTCGATGATGGAGTTCCAGATTATGAGAAGATAGAGAAGATACGTCATCTACGACCAGATATGATATTGTTAGCCGGTGGAACCGATGGAGGTACAAAAACCTTGGTCATGCAGATCGCTGAATTGATCACAGCATCAGATCCAAAACCTAGATTAGGTGAAGATTATAAACTACCTATAGTCTATGCTGGTAATAAAGATGTTCGTCCAGAAATAAAGAAATTAATGGGAGATAAATTTGCATTATCAATAGTCGATAATATAAGACCAGTTTTAGAGATAGAAAACATCGAACCAGCTAGAAATGCCATTCACGAACTCTTCATGGAACATGTGATGTCTCATGCTCCAGGTTATCCGGAACTAATGAGTTGGACAGATCTAGATATTCTTCCCACTCCGGCTGGAGAAGGAATGGCAATGCAATTAATTGCATACATGGAAAAGAAAAATCTCTTAGGGGTTGGTCTTGGAGGAGCTACAACAAATATATACTCTGTCTTTGACGGTAAATTCGTGAGAAGTGTAAGTGCAAATCTAGGAATGAGTTACAGTATATGTAATGTAATGAAGGAAGCTGGCATAGATAATATAATTCGCTGGGTTCCATTTTACATAGAGAAAGAGGAATTAATTGATATGTTAAGAAATAAGATGATCCGACCAACAACAATTCCACAAACAATAGAATCTCTGGTAGTTGAACATGCTGTTGCAAGAGAAGCCATAAGATTAGGATTCATTCACCATAAGACTATAGCGACTAGATTAAAGGGTGCATTAAGAAGAGATAGAACAATAGGAGATCTATTGGAATACAGTTTAAAGGAAACTTACATAGAAATGATGAAAATAGGAATAATCGCTGGAACTGGTGGATTATTATCGCATGCACCAAGAAGAGTACAATCAATGTTGATTTTAACTGACGCCTTCCAACCAGAGGGTGTAACAAAGATTTATCAGGATAGCGTATTTATGATGCCACACTTAGGGGTTTTATCCAAGGCATTTCCAGAAATAGCTTGGAATATATTTGATAAAGATTGCTTAGTGAGACTTGGAACTGTGATAGCTCCAGCTGGAACATTGAATAAAACAGAGCCAGCATTGAATGTAAGGATTGAGATGCCCAATGGAGAAACAATAGAGAAAGAGGTAGAATACGGCGACATCATTCGAATATCTCTTGAAGAAAGACAAAAAGCTAAAGTTTTCATCGATCCAAGAGGTGGATTAGACGTTGGTAATGGTCCTGGAAAATCTAGAGAGGCCACTGTGGAAGGTGGAGTCGTCGGTATACTTATAGATGCAAGAGGAAGGCCTCTCACTTTACCTTCTGAAGAAGATGAAAGAAAGAGAACTCTATTAAAATGGTTTAGTAATTTAGATGCCTATCCTAAAGAGATAATTGAAAAATGGGAGGGTGAGATTAATGAGTGAGAAAACAACTAAAGAAACACATGCATATACTCCTGGATTAAAGGTTAAAAAAGGAATGAGGATTAGAAAAACGAGACTACTTCCAATCGATGGGGAGGTAACTGTAAAAGTTGGAGATAAAGTTAATTTTGAAACGATAGTAGCAAGATCATCAATTCTAGGCAAACCATATATAATAAAGGCATATGAGATATTGGGCGTTCCAACAGAGGTGCTTCCAAAATTAATGGTAAAAAAAGTTGGGGATATAGTGGAAGAAAATGAAATAATAGCTAAATATACGCCATTTTGGGGCTTAATAAAAAAATATGTTCGTTCACCTATTAAAGGGGTAATTGAATCAGTGTCTGATATAACTGGACAAATAATTATAAGAGAGATGCCACATCCAATAGAAATAAATGCATATATCCCAGGTGAAGTTAAAAAAATTATCCCAAAGAGGGGAGTAGAAATAGAATGTTTTGGGGCCTTCATTCAGGGAATCTTCGGCATAGGAGGAGAAAAGCACGGAGAAATCTGTGTGTTAGTTGATTCCCCAGATGATATATTAGAGGAAGACATGATTAAAAATGAACACAAAGGAAAAATAATCGTTGGAGGGAGCCTTGTAACTTTAGACGCTTTGAAAAAGGCCGAGAAATTAGGCGTTAGGGGGATAGTGGTTGGAGGTATAAAAGGTCAAACTGTGACTGATTTCCTGGGGTATGAAATAGGTGTTGCAATTACAGGTCATGAAAAAATAAATACAACTTTGATAATTACAGAGGGATTTGGAAAAATGCCAATGTCAAAAAGAGTTTTCAATATATTAAAGGAATTTGATGGATATGAAGCTGCCATAAATGGGGCGACACAAATTAGGGCAGGAGTAATGAGACCTGAAATTATAATACCAAATGAGAAATACATCTCTGAAGTTTCAGATAGAGAAATAGAGTTATCAAAAGGCATGAAACCAGGAACGTTAGTGAGAATAATTCGTGAACCATACTTTGGAAAAATTGGTACTGTTGTGAGTCTACCGGTGCATTTACAAAAAATAGAAACTGAGTCGATGGTACGAGTAGTGGAAGTAGAGTTAGATATAGGTAAAGTTATCGTACCAAGAGCAAATGTGGAGATCCTGGAGGAATAACCCTTCGACTCTATTTATTTCAATTAATTTCAATTAAATAAAAATTTAATAAAAAGAAGGAGCTCTAATTACTTCACCAGGGTTTCAATGGGTTTGTACTCTATATCGAAGCCGAAGTGCTTTGGATTTAAGATGGAGAGTCCTCTCTCCGTACGCCAGAGTCTATCTGCCTTCACGCCTATGATCGCAACCTCTCTTCCCTCGTAGAAGTCTTCGCCCCAATTTGAGAGTCCCTGCCCCGTCTTTGCATCTAAGACGCAGAGGAGATCTGGGCATGTTACATATGGTTGATCATCGAGCCATGATATTAAATGTTCATTCTTATACCAGATACGGAATTTTCTACCCTTGAATTCATCTGTTCCCTCATATCTATGCTCTCCCCACATGAAGCCTCCGCGCTCCTCCCTCTCGAAGTGGGTGACCTTCCCCCTGAAGAGGAGAAAGGCATCATCCAACGCCTGAAGCGCTGCCTCGATGGGGTCCTTTCCCTTATCTCTTGCTTCTCTTATAGCTCTCCCCAATTTTATGGATTTGGATATAGTGTTTAGAACTATGGAATCGGGGAGTACCTTGCCTCTAATAGGCGCACTTACAATTAAGCTACTTCCACCTGAAATCACCGCTATCGCCCTACAGAAGTCCTCAGCTCTGCTGTAATCAAATACCTTCTTAATGATCATTGTCTCTCCCCAGGGTGTCACGAGGGCTATTGGAGTAAAGGGTAGGCCTACCACATTTAGCGTGCATAACTCCACTTCTGGAACTGCTCGTCCATTGCAATCTCCATCTATAACTGGTTTATCTCCTAATGCTGCCATAACTGCTGGAAGTATCGTGTTTCCACATCCTAATTCAAAAGGTAGATATCCATATATCTCTTCACCGAGGTATCCGACCATTAACTTTTCAGCTAATGATGCTCGCTCCATAAAACTCTCCAAACTTGGCATTGCACCGAATTTCTGCTGTATTTTCTTCCTGATCTCTTCCTCCACTCCTCCTCCAACTCCTGCAGCACCAACAATAACTGCATCTTCAGGTACATCTTTTGGATCTATGATCCTAATTTTCTTTCCCTTTTCCCTCATTATTTTTAACATAGATTCAGCCCATCTTCGTCCACCGCCACCACCAGTACCCAGGATCTCGGCACCTATCAGAAAGTCCTCAATATCCTGATCAGAGAGAATCTTCTCTTTCGTCATATCATCGTTAAGAAAGGGGTTCCTTTTTAAAAAATTTTTCATTGAAAGATTGAAGAGAATTTAACTTAAGGATAAAATTTTTAAGTTAACTGCCTCTAATTTTGAGGGGATTGGTAATGGGATGTTCTTCAACAACTAACAAAGAAGAGTTATTAAGTTATGTCGAAGAACATCAGAAAGATTTGATAGATCTTCTAGATAGATTAATAAGGGCAAAAACAGTGAATCCACCTGGAAATGAAATAGAAGCTGCAAAAATAGTTGAAGAAGAATTCAATAAGCTAGATATTCCATATGAAATTTATGAAAAAGCTGAGGGAAGAACAAATATAATCGGGAAGATTGGTAGTGGTTCTCCTCATTTAATGATAATTGCACATTTAGATGTTGTGCCTGAGGGAGAAGGCTGGAGTTATCCCCCCTTCAAAACGACGATTAAAGATAATAAAATATATGGAAGAGGAACAGTTGATGACAAAGGTCCATTAGCAGCTGCTCTGATAGCTGCGAGAGCTATTAAAGAATTGGATGTAAAATTTGATGGAACTATATCGATAGCTGGTGTCGCTGATGAAGAACGTGGAAGCATGTATGGAGTTAGATATCTCCTAGAAGAGAAACTCATAAATCCAGACTATGTTCTTGTAGCAGAGGCAACTAATGGAAATATTGAAATAGCTGAAAAGGGTGCTGTTGGAACAAAGTTAATTTCTAGAGGCAAACAAGCACATGGAAGTATGCCTGAACAGGGAATAAATGCCATCGTGAAATTGGCAAAAATCTTGGCAAGACTTGATGAATTTGAATTCACATATAAACCAGATCCACTATTAGGGAAACCGACATTGAATGTAGGGACAATAAAAGGTGGAGTGGCAGTAAATGTGGTTCCACCTTCCTGTGAGGCCCAGCTAGATATCAGAATAGTCCCAGGGCAAAATCAAGAAACAGTAAAAAGAGACCTGGAGAACTTTATTGAAAAAGTAAGGACAGAGGAAAATGATCCAGAGATAAATGTGGTTGTTGAGGTTTCAAGGTCGATACCAGCTACATCGATGTCGGAGAATGAACCAATAGTGAAATTATTATCTGATACTATAAATGATGTAGCGGGTTATAAGCCAAGATGCTTCGGAATCGGAGGGATAACTGTTGCTAAACTCTTTCTATTAAGTGGTATACCTGCACCAGTCTTCAGCATGGGTGACGAGAAACGTTGTCATATGGCAGATGAATATATAACGGTGGAAGAGTTAACAACTCTTGCAAAAGTTTTCGCAATTCTGCC
This sequence comes from uncultured Nitrososphaerota archaeon, assembly GCA_964518475.1. Taxonomy (GTDB): domain Archaea; phylum Asgardarchaeota; class Njordarchaeia; order Njordarchaeales; family Njordarchaeaceae; genus Njordarchaeum. Next base: position 350 of record CAZFGR010000037.1, on the reverse strand, counting down.
AACTAAATTAGGCTATTTAAACAAATAGTCATCTACACCCCCCTTTTATTTATTTCTCATAAAATTTAAAAATCTTTCAGTCTACTAAATTATGGTGGCTAAAATGAGGGAACTAGAGAAGAATGATATGTGGGCATTAATACTTGGTGCAGCAGCACTAGCAACTGGAGGTGGAGCTTCAGCGCTAACCTATGAAGAATTCAATGAGCTAGTAGATCCCGTATTGGAACAGGGATATAAGCCAAGGCTTATAGATCCGAAGGAAATTAAAGATGATGATTTGGTCTTTATGAACATCGGTTGTGGTGGCGGTATAGAAAGAGAGTATCAAGAGAGATATATGAGAAGAT
>CAZFGR010000036.1:0-13630 GCA_964518475.1 uncultured Nitrososphaerota archaeon | reverse complement strand
ACGCGCCAAGGGATTCCAAGAAGATCCTCGCGGTCGAAACGTTTCTCCATCTATTCAATCCGTGGCTTTTGTTTGCGTTAGCTATTCTGTTGGCGATAAGCATAGCTATGTTTCATTCTCCGACAGCTCTAGCCTTGCTAGCTATGGGCACGTTATTGCTAGTTGTGAAGCCATATAGAACGTGGATAGCCCAGCAAATACACCTCATAATAGCGAGCATAAGAAATCTATGGACAAAAGAAATCGCTTGGAGTAAACAAATCAAGTGATCTGAGGCTCCTTATGAAGATCGTTTTCATAAGCCCGAGCTATTATCCCCACGTAGGCGGTGTCGAGTACGTTGTCAAATCTGTTGCCGAAAGGATGGCTATGTTAGGACACGAAGTTACTGTGCTTGCAGGTGAATCCAGCATAGACAGGCCAGTGGAGGAGCATGTCAATGAGGTTAGGGTTGTTAGATGGCCTACTTGGAGTCCAAAAGGAGCGTATCACGTACCGAGACGTAGAGCAGAGCTAGAAAAGACGTTGAAAGAGCTTGCAAAAGAAGTAGATGTTATCCATATCCACAGCGTTCATGCTGTCTTCACAGTTTTCTCAGGTATGAAGATAAGTGACAGTACATGTAACGCTAAGCTGGTCATAACACCACACTACCACGGTAGTGGACATACGGCTCCCAGAAAGTTTCTATGGATTTACTGGAGACACAGAGTGTCCGTACTACTTAGTCTTGCAGATACTGTACATGCTGTTAGCAAGAGAGAAGCCTCTCTGATAAATGCTCACTACCTCCATGTAAGTAAGAAGATAGTTATTATCCCGAACGGTGTTGAAGAAGACGTTCTGGATTACAAGTGGCAGGGTCAGAGTAGCGACTACATGATCTACGCTGGTAGGATAGAGAAGTACAAGAGGTTAGAGATAGTGATAGACATAGCCAAGGAGATGGGGCTAAAATTGCTTATAGTCGGAAGGGGGTTCTATAAAGAAAAGCTCGTGAAATACGCAAAGAAGGTGTATAGAGGAGGCGTAGAGTTCCTAGAACCACAGCCAAGAGAGAAGTATCTAAAGCTATTATCGAAAGCCAAGTATGCAGTGAACCCTAGCAAATACGAAGCTTTCAACATATTCATAGCAGAAGCGCTAGCAATTGGAACACCAGCGATAATATCGAAAGAGATAGCAGAGAACCTAGAAGGAAAAACAAAACCGTTTAAAGAAGATCTAGTTATAACAGAAAAAGCACCTATAAAGACTTGGAAAGACATTGTACAATTGTACCTGAAGAAACTGTATAGTTAAACGCTTGAACTCTCATAATGAGAGGGTAGACCAGATTAATGAATAGTACGATCCCTACCGTAAGGAAAATCGCAGGTTTGGCGACTAACGTAATTGAAAGGATATGGATCTTTATACATCCAAAAATAGATGTTCAATCGTCTATACTACTCGTAGGAGCGCCAAGAAGCGGTACAACATGGGTTATGGAGATAATCGAAGCACTAGGTAATTATCGTGTTGTCTTCGAACCGTTCCATACTGGCTTCTATCCAATGAGTAGGAGGTTTATATCAAGATTTTTAGATGATCCTGCGTATCGCATCGTTTATAGACCTTACCTTCCTATAGATTACGAAGATAGTAACCTCAGAACATACCTTGACAGGGTTCTTAGAGGAAGAGTTGCAGGGTACTGGTATTCACCTCCAACAAGACTAGCGAAAAACTTGAGATGGATCAAAGCTGACAAAGTCATAGTAAAGGATGTTTGGATCCCAAGGCTACTTCCGTGGATTACCAATAGATTCTATCACGAAATTAGGAAAACGTTTTTACTCATAAGACATCCATGTGCAATAATAGAGTCACAAATCAGAACATGTATAGGCAACCCACTGTGTCGTCGCAGTAAACACATTGTCAAGAAAGCTATTTTAAAACAATTGAATGATGTAGAAGAGTTAAGGGATTTAGCTGATAATATACGCCATAAATTGATGAACATTAATAAAAGTGAGGAGTTACTAGCCGCAATATGGTCTATGGACTATTTCGTTCCATTGTACCATAATACTCGAAACCCATATAACGTAATCGTGTATGAAGACCTTGTACTACACCCTGCTTCAACAATAAAAAGCTTGGTACGGTTTTTAGGTCTAGATGGAATAGAAGATTCTGAGATAACAAAGTTGATAGCACATCGTTCTGCGACAGCGAGAGATGTCACAAACAAGGCACTAGACAATGTCTATAAATGGAGGAAGCGTTTATCAAGACGGCAAATAGAATCAATCCTTAGAGTGACACACACTTTTAACCTAACGTTCTATGACAAGAGCATAGAACCAAATTATGATCTCAAGAACTGGAAACCTTAATGCCGCCACCACGAGCAAGTAGTTCGTCTACTGATATTATATAAAGGAATCATCGCAAGTAAAGTAATGAAGTTAGTTATAGAAGCAATATTTAATGCAATCAGAGCCTACTATTCGATAGTAGACAAACCTAACATCTATTGATACTAAGCTAAGGAATACAAAAGGATTCGAAACCATAATGTCCTTATCGGAGTGATTCAAAAACATATTCAGGTCTAACAATCTGAAAATCTTGACCTATCTATTGGTTGAAATAGTATTTAGCCCAAGCTAATTCATATTAAGATAACAAGGAGGATAATCCGTGGCTTGATACCTTGACAAGCAAGACCAGCATACAAATAAGAACAATACCTAGATCTTACAGATGGTGAAAGCATCTATCGTAGTACCAAGCAAAGGATGTAAATATCTTACGTACCTTTTGTGGGGGCTTCGTGAACAATATGTAAAACCAGATGAGGTAATACTAGTTCTTAAAAAGTGTGATGTTAAAGCTGTTGAAGATCTTTGCAGAGAATATAGCTTACCTTGCATTACCATCGAGCAGTCACTAGGATACGTTACTCATGCACTCAATATAGGGAAAAAAGAGGCAAAAGGTGATATAATCGTCTTCGTCGACGACGATGCGATACCCCTGCCTAAATGGATTAAAAGATATATCGAATTACACATAAGATATAGGGAAATAGTAGGTATATGTAGTAGGGACTTATACTTAGACTTGAAAACCTTGAAAGTCAAGCCTACAACTGACGATGAGGCGATGGTAAAGCTCTATAGGTGGTTTATTAGACCTTGGCTTGAACAACCTCACCCGCTACTGAAAAAATATAGACTAGGAATATACCTAACAAAAAAACTTGATATCGCTCATGGACCATACATTCCAAGCAAAACATGTTACTCACTACCATTCAAAGGTGTTAACATGAGCTTTAAGGCAAGCTATATATATAATGCTAAGTTCCCTGAATACAAGTCGTTGAAAAGGGCCATCGGTTTTGAACAGCACTTTGGGTTACAACTAATAATCAAAGGTCTTGACTCGATTTATGTTCCAAACAATCCAATATTACATATAGAACGAGACGAAAGTCTCTCAAGAACTAGAAAGCTTTCTGAATTGCATCGCGAATATATAATAATGAAGGCGTTGTATAGAAAATTATTAGAGGATCAATTAAATTTGAATCCATAATGAAACTCTTACATATTGTGCAAGATCTCCACGGTGGAGGTGTTACCAATGTTATTGTAAACTTAATAAAATCATTTTATGAATTCGAAGTAGAGAATATTGTTATCTCTCCCATCATTGCCCCAAAAATCTTGAAGCAGATGAAACAATATGTATCACAGATATATCTTATCGGTGGACATGTAAGCCCCACTAACTCCTTCAACTACATTATGTCGAAACAAATGTTAGTGAAAAGAATCTTTAATCGTGAGAAACCAGATGTAATAGTAATTCAACCCGGATGGCTTTCACTATACTCATATTTTTTACCGCCGTTACCAATCATTGTCGTGGTACACGGCACCTATTTAAACGAGATCAAATATATGCGTTTTCATCCGCTAAAAAGCATCGAAAAAATCAGGTATACTACGGGTATAACCTTCTCACAAGTTAATGAAACTTTTCAACTTAAGCTAGCCTCTTCTAAAGGAAATACGGTTGTTGCGGCCGTATCGAGAAATACGAGGAGAGAGTTGATACAGTTAGGAATTGAAAAGAACAAAGTAATTTCAATAATCAATGGGGTTGATAAGGAAGAATTCAAACCTATAAACAAAGAGTATGCTAAGACATTAGTAGAGGAAATGTTCGGTGTTAAGCTAAAAAACAAGGTCTTATTACATGTAAATCCTGCTTCTATAAAAGGAACTCATATCCTGATAAAATCTGTAGCAATGCTACGAAAGCTCTATGGCGATGATTTTATTCTACTGATAGCAGGTGAATTAAGCCCTAAGACATACAGAGAATATATTGTAAGCATGATTAAGGGGTTAAAACTCGAAGATAATATAAAGTTATTGGGAAACATTGAGCATGTAAAAATGCCCATACTATACAATGCAGCAGATCTAACGGTAGTTTCGTCATACTCTGAGGGCTCGCCACTAGTTATACCAGAGTCTCTAGCCTGCGGAACGCCAGTGGTTGCAACAAACGTAGGAGGAAACCCTGAATATTTAGAGTTGGTTAGACTTAAAGATTACTTAGTAAACATTATGAGCTATGATTTTCACAGAGAACTCTGTATAAAAATCGTAAGGGCTTTAGATAATACACCTAAAGTTGACATTGATCGTATACCTTCATGGAAAGTCGTTGGTTTGAAATATTTAAGAGTGGCCGAATACTTTAGTCGATCACTACTACACATTTTGTAGAGGTTCGTGTATGGATACAATGCTCCGTTTCACTAGGAATTCTTTCAGAACTTATTTAGCAAGAAATGTGTTTGTGATAGCTACCATAAAACTTTTAATGATCTTTATACTGTTAACTCCATATGAATACGTCGAGATAACGTATTATAGTGATAGTGATGCCTTTGGCTCGTTATCACAATATCCTCACATAATCCTATCTGAAATAATGATACCAGTTATAATCATGCTATTGATAATTGAATTCCGTATTAAAAATTTGTTCCTGTACCTAGCTCCTTCAATATTACTAATATTCATTAAGTTTATTGTTGCCGATATTATGGATAGGTATTATGTAACTCACTTCTATGATGCTCCGGGACATTTAGTTAGGGGACTCTATGTTACATTTTCTGGTCATTCGAATCCGAGAGTAGATCGTTATTTCGATCTCCAACCTGCGTTCTTTTGGGTTACAGCAATATTACTCAATGTAATCGGTGCTATACCGAAATCCTATGTTGATTATATAAGCATATTTTTAGTGAAGTGGTTCCACATAATAGCCATTATATTATACATACCAATCCTTTACACTCTTTACAAACATTTGCTCAAGAACAATCTATTAGCATCTATTGCTATGTTTCTTCACTTTGGGATAGAGTTTACACGATTTCATTATGCGGCTCAAACATGGGGTAATGCTCTCTATTGGCTCATAATTCTAATAATACTTCAATTAATAAACAGTAATAATATTAAATATTTGATGTTATCTCTCCTTGTCGGAATTAGTATAGTGTTTGTGCATCAAGGTGTAGCTATAGCATCGATACTGACTCTAGCAGCAATAACTTTATTTGCTTTCCTTAACAGTAATACCGCGGAAAAAAGGGGACGTTTTGTCACTATATCGACTGTACTATTAGTCATAGTGTTTGCTTCATGGATTGCTCGCTTGATGTATATGGCTATTCCTACATTCCATGACTTTATCAACCGTCTTCAATATGTTATTGAGAGAGTCTTTAAGGAAGGTACAGAAGTAGTTCCCAAAGGAATTAGTAGGGCTGATACGACTTGGAGTTTTGTTGTATTCCTAAAGAGCATCTATTTGGGAACCCTAATACTCTTACCATTAACTCTCCTATCATATAGCGCATTTAAGAGAAGAAAGAAAAAAAGAAAAGACATGTTACTGTTCACTATACATCTTTTTATGACTCTCGGATTCGGAGGTATAGCCGTGTATCTTGGGGGAGCAGGTTTCATAGAAAGACTACCACGACTCATTTTACCCATAATAACGTACTCCGTGGTTAAGAATGTCATTTTTCAATTGTTGACCTACAAGAGAAATAATTCTAGCATGATAGCTATTAGTACAATTTTAGTCCTACTTGTATTGATTGGTACGGTCTTCTATATGTCAGGAAGAAACTTTCAATCAGTTCCGTATGGTGCCTATTACTCAAAGTACTTTATAGTCATTAATGATCCTCAAAGTAGTTTGGAGCTGTATCCAAAGCTTAGAATCGAGTCTATAAGGAATGTTGTAGAAAAGAAAATAGTAAATGCAACGCTTGATAGAGTGAAGCAACCGATGATAGTGAGTGTTTTAAGGCAAGATGTAATACAAACACAATATTATGTGTACGAAGATAAGAAATACATTATAAGTATAGTCAAGGATTTAATGAGAAAACATAGCTTGATATACCAAAATCCTGATGCACTACTTTACTTTTGCACGTCTGGCCGATCTTAGGACTCATTAGCTTTTTATCAGTTTATATGATTAGTTAAATGGATCGACTTATTAAAAATAGGTGAACGGATTTGGTTGTTCGCGACTATTTTTATTCATTGTTAATGAGAAGTATAGGTTTCCCACATAGGATAGCATCCGCTTTTTCAAATAAGCTAAGATCGTACCAAGAAAGATATACTATATTGATATCTGGCGCACCACGAAGTGGTACAACATTTTTCTCCGAGGTCTTATTGACGTTGCCTAAATATAGGGATTCGTTCGAACCATTGAATCCTCCGAACAGTCCTCGATGGAGAAAAGTATGTTATTCAAAATTCGAGTTATGCTCTATTTTAGAATCAGCATTTAGACCTTATTTACGTATAGACGAAGAAGATTCTGAAGTATGCAAATACTTAAGCGATGTTTTTAGAGGTAGAACCCTCTTAACAAACGCTCCTGCACCGCTTGCCGTACTAGTTCAGAAAGGTTACAGTCTTGAGACCAAGATTAACAGCTTAATGAAGACCCTAAAAAACATTATATATCCTCCAGTAGTTAAGGTGGTTCGTGGAAATAGACTACTTCCATGGATCGCGAAAAGATTCAAGTTAAGGGGCATATACATGATAATCAGACACCCATGTGCAACAATTGCTTCACAACTACGAACAGGTGCTGGCGTACCAAAGCTTCCGCCCTCTACATTAAAGAAGTTATTGATATATGAAATCTATAGAATAGCAGAACTCAATCAATCAAGTGAAATAGTGAAAAAACTTGACAATATCAACACAATGGTTGAAGCTCTCGCTGCTATATGGGCTCTCGACTACTATATCCCACTATATTACCGGAGATATGGTTGGTGGTATACTGTTGTTTATGAGAAACTCGTTCTGGAGGGTATGAAAGAGTTGAAGAATATCTTCCAACACATAAACGAAGGTGTTCCAAGAGAGGCTACTAAGACTCTACGTAGATATAGTGTAACTGCATGGGTTAAGAAGGAAGTTGTTGAAGATCCTAGGGAACTTCTAGGTAAATGGAAGAAGAAACTCTCAAAAAAGCAAATCAATAATATCTTGAAGGTCGTGCATTGGTTTGGTTTAGACTTCTATACCGAAGACTTAGAACCGGACTACGATGCACTGAAGGATTGGAAACCATAGAATTAATTAGATACTTAATCGTAACAAATTAGCTATCCGATAAACCCGGGTTGAAAGATATGAAATGGGAGTTATATACTCTGAATCCCGTTGGAAGAATATCCTCAGCATTTCTTTGGGTAGGTCTTATTATAGAACTTGGTGATATAAGAACACTTTTGAAAGGTTTAATTAGATTATTCTTTAAGAAAAAAGCTGAAATAGATTTTCATACAGCGCTTCGTTTAGTCAAACGATTAGGAGGATTGGAAGTTGGGAAAGTAGATGATGGTTATCGCGTTTATTGGCCGGAAGGCGATTATATTACCGTTAAGAATTTAGCTGAACTTCGTTTCGCACTAACAGCATACAATCTTTCTTTTAAAGCAGTTGATGTCGAGATTTCTAGAGATTGTATTAAGGCATTGAATAATAAATGCATAATCTTTGCAAGGGACTACATTGAGAATGATGGAATAAGACTCACTAGAAGATCTATAGAAGGTTGCGATATTTGTTTAATAGAGACATTCATTACAAGAATCCATGATGTTTTACAACCTAGGGACAAGGTCGTTGCTGATATAGGTGCGTGGGTGGGTGATTCATCGCTAAGATTTGCTAAACTGGGTGCTAAGAAGGTTGTTGCTTTCGAACCGAATCCCTATAACTATGTTGAGTTTATTAAAAATCTTAAGTTAAATCCCCATCTAAGGGATAAAATAATTCCTGTAAATGCAGCAATTGGGAAAGATGGAACATATAGGCTATGTTTTGATAAAATTCTTACGGGAGGGGGAGCTCTCTCATTATACTCTAAGAAAAATACACAAAATTGTGTTAATGTTACGTGTTACTCTATTAATTCGATCATAGAAAAATATGGAATGTTTGATGTGTTGAAAATGGATTGTAAGGGTTGTGAAATCGATGTGTTGAAGGAGTTGAGAATGATATCAGTAAGACCCAGTGTTATCAAATTTGAGATTGATTTGGGCAAGTGGGGACATATAATAAACTACGATTTCAGAACCGTCTTCCGACATTTGAGGAGCTTAGGTTATCGTTTCCAAGCATATAGAAGTACACCTCAAGCAGGTCTTGCGATCGGCCTTGAGGTATTGGCATGGAAATAAACTTAAGAATTCTACAAAGTTCATTACTTTATATTTGCAAGAAAATTATAATTACAAAGCGTCATGAATATTGGTGCTCACTAAGATTTTTATATTTTACGTGTTTCACAAACTGTAGATAACAAAGGTTACTGCCTTCGAGGCTCACACTACAAAATTATAAATTTCTATGTGAATTATTCCCTAAAGAATATAAAGACCGTTAAGGCCCTTAGAGTAACAATTGGATTATAACAGTAAGTTAAGCCTAGTAAAAGTCTCTAAAATACATTCTTCTGTCAATATCTGTGATAAAATATGAATGAAAAGGCTCCCGTGTATATCTCGCGACGAGACTGTATAAGAAATTGGGAGTTTGTGAAGGCTTAATAGGTTTCTAGTATTGATGGATTCGTAGAGTTTGTATTAACGAGGTTGTGAGTGAAAATGCACATAGTGAGAGTTTCTCTAAGTGGGACAAAAGAGAAAGTAAAAGAAAGTCTCGGAGCTCTAGGCTATATGTAGAAAACCCATTACTTTTCCACAATTTACATTTAGGTTTCTCGCTTTACTTCTACATCAATCATATCGATCATACGACTAACACCACGTGACAGTGTCAGTCGTCTTGTCTTGAAATTACTTATTCAACGAGATTTCTTGGAGTAGGTTAATGAAGTATTGTTTTTCACAAGAGTTGTTCCCTGTATGTTCTGTGTGATTTGAATCTCGTCCTTATGTTTTCTAGTTTTTTCACCAACAATAGGTATCTTATCTGGGTATATTATGCCGTAGTCCCATTTTGCTAGGAAGTATAAATAACTAACCTATGTCTCTTGGGTTGAAGCCCATGTCATAAGCTACAGCGGCATCTAGGTTTACTGGGTTGGTTGATGCGAATACTACTCCCCACTTCTTGGGTTCACCACTTACTGCTCCATTACCCTTCATACCGACTACTCCATCAACAACTCCTAGATCAGGCATCATTTTGGTTGTTAGCAAGGCTATGTTATAGTTTATTGAGGAGTATCCACGACGCATTCTATGCTTAAACCCCTAACGCTTCACTATACCCAACTCTTTGAAGCTTGGCCAAATATGAAGAACTGTCGTCCAATGTTATAGGTGGAATATGTTCTCTTATACAGTTGCGTAGTATAGTGCTACAGTATATAGGATGATCTCCAAAGAAGGGGCGGGGGAGTGTAGTAAGGTTAAATACTTTAATTTTAAGGGATGTTGTAGGCATCCTTATATATGATGTTAAGGTACAAAAGAAGTTTTCTATAGCATTATAATGTGTAAATATTGGACGTCTGATAATTGTTTAGAGCCCTAGAACGGAATATGCAGTTAAAGTCGTGAGTTAAGAAAATAAAATGAACGAATATTTTATTTCTAGCAAGAATAGGGAATATGGTTTCATTAAATCAGTATTGGGGGCAGGGTATTTAATTTGTATTTGGATATGTACAGTGACTGTGTTTTTTGTTAGTGGTGGTGCTGGTTTTGTTGGTGGTTGGACTGTTGGAGGGCTTGTTGAGGAGTTTTCCTGTGTAGCCGTGTTGGATAACTTGTATAGTGGTTGTCTCGGTAATCTTAGGGATTGTCTTGACCATATAGTTTTTGTTGAGGGTGATGTTCGTGATAGGGGCTTGGTTCTCAGTGTTATGAAGAAATATAATGTGGGGGCTTTTGTGTATATTGAAAATATCTTTACAGTTTTTGTAAAGGTATTTAAAGGGGATAAATCCGCATATATCGTGGGGAACAGAGTATGTTTAGGGATTTAGTGAAGACTGCTAGGCTTTTGAATGATCTGGTTATTGCGAAGAGTATTTATGGTCTTGTCAAGCTTGGGTATAATCCTACTTCTCTATATAATGTTCTCTCCAAGCTAATAGATTATGGGTTTGTTACTGTTTCAGTATATAATGGTGTAAAGTATTATCACTTAACAGGTTTAGGCGCTGAATACTTGAAAATATTGAGGAAAAGCGTCCTCCATAGAATTACTATGATACTTGAGGAGAAAGGAATCAAGTATAGAGTCTGGTGGGGTGATAGTGGGGTAAGAGCATCAATGCCGATTGTGTATGTTGACGAAGAAATAGAAATACCATTCAACACAGACGGTATTGTAAGAATTGAGGTAAAAAGAAATGATGGAGTCAGCAAGAAAAACTAAAGAAGACCTAATAGAGTTGTTAGAAAAAATAGGATATACTTTATCCAAACCCGTTAAAATATACATTCTCGGTGGAGCAGCATTAACCCTTAGGGATATTAAAGAATCAACAATTGACGTAGATATTATTGTGGAAAATGAGGACAATTATAATGTTCTTGTTGATGCCCTGTATAGACTATTTAATAGTTGATGGTATCTTTGTTCTTATAGTTACTTAGGAAACTTAGTGGTATTTTGGAAACCTTATTCTGGCTCTATGATTACTATGACCTTGACTTTTCTTCCATGAAATTGTTTTAGTTTTTCTTGGTATTCTTTAGGTGGGTAGATTATGTAGCGGTTTCCAGCAAACTTGATTATCTTTGCCTCAAAATTGTAGACTACACTCATACTCACACCAAGGTAATAATTGTTCATAAAAACTTATAAAACTGTTTACACAAAATTTATTGTGTGCAAGCTGGGGATGAGGGTTTTAGCGACTGCAAGAGTTAAAGCGGTCGCCCCTGATCCCAGCTCCCTCTATAAACTCATTCAGTTTCTCAGAGCATACCGTGACTGGATACAATACGTTGTAGATGAGATATGGTTTGATAAGAGAATACCTTCTATGAAGGGGCTACACCATAGATTCTACAATATGTTGAGGAAGCATGGATTTCGAGCACACCATTGCCACAAGATTGAGAGGAGAGCACGGGAAATAGTAAAGGCTGTAAAGAAGAATAAGGGAAGAAAGCCAGTACTAAGAAAACTAACAGCTAGACTAGATTATCAAGACTACAAGCTAGTCTTAAACAGTAAAAGAATAAAGATAGCTGTTCTAAATAATGAATGGATTGAGTTAGAGCTAATATGGTATGACTACCTAGGTAGGTACTTTAATGGTTCATGGAAGCTTAAGGAGATATCTGTAAGCTACAAGTATGGTACAATCTGGGTTTACTTTACCTTCCAGAAGGAAGTGGTGTTTAGACAACCAAGAGCCGTTATGGGTGTAGACATTAACTTCGGTAGCATAGCCTACACCATAATAGATATGAAGGGTAGACTCATAACAATGGGTACTATACCTTTTAATGGCTTAAGAAGAGCACTAACTCATAAAATAATTGTCGAGAAAATACAGAGGAAGTACTCTAGGAAATGGAGATATGTTAAAGGAATAAGAGAGGCTATTGAGAGACATGGACGTAGAGCTAGAAACATACTCATTGATTCATGCCATTACATATCTAGGAGAATAGTGGAGATTGCAAAGGAGTATAATGCTATTATAGTCTTAGAAGACTTAAACAAGCTGAGGAGTAAAGCCAGTAATTCTAGGAAATTCAATAAGAAGCTCGCACTATGGACATACAGTAGAATACAGTCATATATCCATTATAAAGCATTGATAGAGGGGTTAAACATAGTTTATGTTAATCCAAGAGGAACCTCTAGAACATCACCATTAGGTGGGAAGCTCATATTTATCAACTATAGATGGGTTAAACTATCCAATGGCTATATTATAACAAGAGACCTTATTGCCTCATGGAACCTGGCATTGAGGGGACTTAAGCTCCTAACCCGAGATGTGGGGCCTCGTGGTTCCATGGCGGCCCCGAAAGCCCCAGACCAGATGCAACCCCAAGAAGGGATGAAGGGGAAGCCTGTGCAGGTTTCCATAATTTCGAAAATACCCAAAATATAAAGCACGGGCAACCACTAGGATTCTATAGGGAAAGCGAGTTAAGATACAAAAATCCAGCATTAGACGAACACATAGATATCGATGCAGGTAAATTTATCAAACTTAGATTCTATAGTGAGTTTAAAAAGATGTAGAATTCCTAGGTCGTTATGGTAATCTTACTGCGTTTCTTCTGTCTAACGAATCCATCATAATCTATAAGTCCATTACTGAGAGGAGAAAGGATGTTGAAGATATAATGAGCATACTTAGGAGAGCTAATGTTAACTGGAATAAATTAATTAGCATAGCTATTAGCATTACTAGGAAGGAACTAGAAAGGAAAAGAGAAAAAGGAATATTAGCCATATACAAAGTATTCTACACACTCCAAGGAATAAGAGAAAAAGATCCTAGCCTAATTCCTAACAATATATTTAGAAGAATAGAGAATTACGCTATGAAGTATTATAGTAAATGGAAAGAGTATATAAGTCAGCAATCTACACAAAAAAGTATGCAGAAAATACAAGATACCAGCATATAAGGGATAAGCCTATTTTTACTATTGTATTAAGGCATAATCGTCTAGTTAGGCGGCCTTGTCTGTTTCTTAGGATTAAATGGGATGTTTACTTGATTATCTTGAAGATAAGGCTAGGAATTATATTGGGAGACACTGTATAATGTCGTTAGTGTTGCTATATCTAATTAGTGGTTTGCCTAGGATAAGTTTTAATCTATATACTCTATGTAGTGCTTTTGCCTATTCCTTATTATTCTTAGGGCTTATTGAATAGTATTTCATATATTTCGTTACTGTTCCGATTGAGAATAGCGTCTCATAACTTATGCTCTTTTATTAATTGTAATTCAGGGCCTGGTATATATTGTTTCTCGCTTTGCTGTATTTGAATATTTTAGATCGGGTTTGTGGTGTGGAGGTAGAGATATATACTCT
>CAZFGR010000035.1:0-14023 GCA_964518475.1 uncultured Nitrososphaerota archaeon | reverse complement strand
TCTTTCAATTCCCTTGTCTGGGAGTCTATTTCTGGCTCCGAGGCTCTCGTTGAGCCCCCTGTCCCTATGCTCGGATCCCGACAACATCGGCTTCGAACATCTATAATCTGAAAACCAGTATTTAAATATGTTCCCAAACAAGTCTCGCCAAGATGAAACACTGTCCCATCTTCATGAGAAAAATATTAAAGATTTTTGGCATTAGAGGTCGCTGTATTCCTATCTTATTTATTCATCGTTTCATTTTCATGATAACTTCAGAGTTGTTTTTAAGTATTGTCTTTCGGATTAACATTTCTATCTTTGAATTGTTATTTTGACTAGGAATTGGATCAAGGAGTAAAATTGAGACTAAATTTGTTTTTGTTGTGATATGTACCATGCCAGTAGGGAGTCTGGCCCGATGATTAACCATTTATTTTTGGATAGTCTGAATCCTGATAGTCGCCAGTCATTGATTCTAGTGGAGATGAATGCGATATCGTTTCTTAGGATCTTCATTACGTGATTGGCTATATCTGGGTATTCTGCTTGACATGCCAAGTTTTTATCTGATATTATAAAGGGAGCGCTAGATTCTTCCAATTCGCGATCAATAATTGTAAATCTTATATTATTATAAGTCCCTATGTCTCTGATTTCTAGAAAGAAGTCAGCATCAGCTAGTTCCATTTTTCTCTTTAAGTATTTTCTCGTCTCCTTACTAATGTGTAATTGCTTAATGTCGCCCTCATTATGTATCTCAAAATCTATGTAGTTTAGATCTTCGATTGATAGGTTTATGATTTCTCCATTGTATATACCAGGTATCCAAGCTCTGGGTGCTCTGAATGAGTACTTTTCGAGAGCCTTTATGTATTTTCCTAAAGATATTTGTTTCTTGATGAATAGGACTATGTACCTAAGCTCTTTTTCAGCGTCATCTGGGCTATCTGATAGAAAACATCTGGCGCTCTCGTTTATTAGTTTAATAAATTGGGACTCTCTAGCTTCCCTAGAGATTTTTCTAGTTTTTACAAGATATCCAGTTAGACGCCAAATATATGAATAAAGAAGTAGGCGGGCTTGCAGACTTTGGATAAAATCGGAGTAGCTAGGTAAGATATTCATTGATTCCAAAATGATTCTATTGAAAGTTTCATAGTCAAGTTCAGGGGTTTTTATCTTTTTCTTAATGACTTCCCAGTCCCAGTAAGGGATTATTCCTATAGCTTCTCCATCCATATGTCTTGATACGCGACCTAATCTCTGTATGAATGATGCTGCATCATTTGCCTCAAATATTAATGAAGGGGTTATAAAGTCGATTCCCACCTCTATTGCTGAAGTTCCTACAGTTATTTCGTTCAGTCTTCTTAATTTTGATGGTACAAATCCGTGAATACCAGCAACTTTTTCAGGAAAATCTTCCTCGAGTTTTCTCCTAAGTTTTTCAGCAAATATAACAGAGTTTACTATTATTAGAACTTTTACACTGGTGTCGTACTTCTTGTATTTCTCGTAAAGTTCGTAAACAAGATTACGGATTAGGTCGATATCCTCTTCTCTCCAGAGTACCTTTTTTTCCGATGGAATCTTTACTAGTTTAAGTTTTGTTCTATGTCTGATTTTCCGAGCATTCTCAATTTTGTGAGCATATAGGTGATACTTCACGCGGTAAATTCTTTCGTTAAAAATTTTTTCTAATCTAGTCAATAATGTTTTTTCTGGTATCGTGGCAGTGGAAATGATTATTTGATCAAGAAGGTTATTTATGATGGTAAGAGTAGTTAAGAGGTTCATTAGAGTTACTCCAGAATAAAGATGGAATTCGTCTAATGCGAGAAAGTTGAAGTTTTCTTGGATAAGATCTCTCAGAAGTTCTAATCCATACTTATATTCCGCACGAACAAGTAAGTACAACGTGTCTGGATTTGTCAGAATTATCTTGTGTTCTAAACCACTTATTAGAATTCTTCTAAGAATGCTTCCTTTAGCTCTGAGATGATACTCCTCTAGTATCTCATCAAGTTTAGGTCCACTTACTTCGAAAATTCCAACAGAGTGTTTTAAAGGTTTTTCTGGTATCTCACCGAAGTCATCTATTATGTACTCAAACATGTCGGTCAGGTACTTCTTTATGTTATTTAATTGATCTCTTATTAATTCATTTGTAGGATAAACTAAAATACCATTCAACTTTTTACTAGTTGGTTCCCTTTTTAGGAGCTTTGCGATAATGCCTAGAGTCTTGCCTGAAGAAGTGGGGGAATCTATAACCAATATTCTATTTGTGGATCTCAACAGATCATACTGATTCTCAAGTAACCGATATTTCCCAAAAGATTCGTTGGAAAAAGGAATATACAAAGGTTTTAGATGAACAGTGATAAAATCGTTACTATTCTCGCTATTCATGAAATACCCCGGGGTATTGATTCTTATCTGGAAGCGCGATGATAGCTTTGGTTTTATATCCTCTTTCATTAACAAATCTGCATTCTATGTATTCTCCTTCCAGCACTGCATCAAGAATCAGGGGTACGGGAGGTATTGTTAAGAATCTACCTCTTATGATGTTTGTCTTTTCCTTTATATCCATATAGTTTACTGGATGAGAAGGTGTGAATCTTCCACTTTTAATCTTTATGTCCTCGCATTTAAATAGTCTTATTCTTGCTGGGGATAACTTCTTTCCTATCCTAATCACTTTTTTCTTAGGAGAACCTATTATAAAAAATTCAAACGTATTAAGAGGCGGATGTTTAAGATATGTTCCAACCTTAGGTACATTGT
The DNA here is from genome assembly GCA_964518475.1 of uncultured Nitrososphaerota archaeon. Classification (GTDB taxonomy): domain Archaea; phylum Asgardarchaeota; class Njordarchaeia; order Njordarchaeales; family Njordarchaeaceae; genus Njordarchaeum. The sequence continues at coordinate 11,248 of CAZFGR010000035.1, read as the reverse complement.
ACTTTCTCTTAATTATTTTATCCTTTTCCATTGTAAAGAGAAGCGTGGAGTCTAGTGCATTATAGGATATCCAAACGGGGTCTTCCCACGACCAAGGAATCTTCTTCTCACCAATAAGAGCACTACCACTATATGGTCTTGCTGGTGTGGCGTAAACACTAAATCTTTTAATATCTTCTTCATAATGAGGCTTTGTTCCACTGGCTAATCTAGAGAAACTCTCGTCATTTAAGGCGTACATTAAGGCATAATTACTTATTATATTTTCGGTAATACCTACTCTACCGTATTCTCTGGAAACATAAAAGAAAAAATCGTGAGGAGTTAGAAGTACTCTGAAAATCTCCATTCTATAGCTCACCGTTATTTTTTACTTTTTTTGCCTTCTTTTCCTATGGCCTCTAATTGCTCAACGAAATTCTTAGCAGTAGTGTATAGTTTCTCAACGAATTCCTTATTTATCTCGAACTTATGTAATTCTTCTAAGAATTTTCTTAGTTCGTCTCCAGTCCAGATGACTACTTTATCTGGAAAGACAGCGTTTTTCTTGTATTCTTTAAGTACGTCGCTAACAGCTTCGTATATATCATCTTTCCAATTTTTATCAGCTAACTCGAGGAGGAATTCTAAACTAGTTAATAGTTCCTCGTAAGCAAAAACTATTCCCACGATGTGGTTTACCATATCACCTTTTATCCTAGTCTCTGCCCCATAAGATCTTGTTGCTAATATAGTTTTTAGAACCATTATGAATTCTTCCTTAGTAACCGTGTTTAATGTGATTATTGAAGGGAAGTGAGCTATTGGTCTGATGTTTTCAGTAACGCCTAATGCTTGACCCGTTGATTGAGTTCTAGAATCCACCGCGTTAAATGTTATTAGCTCGCTAATTTCTTCGTAATCTTCAAGAGAATATGCACTACTGTACTCGATTCGATGCTTTATATTCCACCGTTGCGCTCCAGCCTCTGTGGATACAGCACCAAAAAGTACGCATCTGGGACATTTCATGCAGAGAGCATCTTTTAATGCACAGTTTTTCTGTTTATCATCTAGATTTATTCCGTAGTCAAGAGCTAATGTTCTTACCAATTCAATGTATTTCCGATTTTCTGGAGCTTTCTGCTTCGACGCCAGCATAACTACACGAATAGTAGGAGTGGGGTCACTCATACTTCTAGGCAAAGTAACAATGTTCAGCTCTCGTGTCTCTTCTGTTCTGAAAATCGTATAGTCATGGGTCTCCCGTATTAGCAATATCTGAATGGTCTTTGCTGTTCTAGTTAGGGGGATTTTCTCGACAAAATATTCTTTCACATTATTTAAGAATTTTTCAAGACTCATTTATGCTCCCTCCTGCTTTTCTTGAGTTTTTGCTAAGAGTTTTTCAAATCTTGACTTATAAACAGCATAATCTATTTCTCTCAGCAATCTTAGCCATACTCGGGTAGATACCTTCTTTCTTAGCTCTTGCATCAATGTTAGTGCATCATTTAACTTATCGATAGCTTCCTTAGGAACATAATCAGATCGAGCTGTGTTCCTATGTACGTTAATAACATACCCTATGATAGCATCCCGGTTCTCGAATCGCCCACTAGTTATCAAAGATAGAAGTTTGCCTACAGGACCCATGATAGTGTGTTTACTCCAACCGGGAGTCTTAGGCACGAATGTGTCGAGGTACTCTACTAAAACTTTCACAATTCTATTAACTAATTCTTTAACTTCTTCGGCATTAAATTCTTTTACTTCTTTCATTACTATTATCTTTCTCATAAGTCCTACCTCTTTTTAGCTAATACTTATTTGATGATTTTTATTCAAAATATTCAAATATTTTAACAATTTAAGAGCTTCACGTTTAATAGATTTGGATTCTACATTTTGCACGAACCGATTCAAAATAACACCGGGTGATCGTTTAAGAATTTCTAAGAGGGTATTTGCGCCATAATCAGCTCCGGCTCTTCTAAGGATATCTTCAACCAAAACAGCAGCGCCGAGAATTTTTAAAGTTCTAATAATGTCATCAAATCCTACCCACCCATAGAATTCTTTCCCTAGTACTTTTGTGTAGCCGATTCGGTATCTTCTGAGAAGTTCCTTTACTATTATATTATGAGGAATTTTTACATAACCTTTCGAGATTAAATGAGGTCTTCGCAGTACATCATTCTTAGAGGCAAAGATCACTGTTGATTGAAAAACTAATGCTTGGAAAGCCCCTATAAATAGTTTACGGATCATACTACTTGCTTCAGATTCATTATAGCTCCTGAGTTTCTGCATTCCAATCAGTATGTAGTTTGGTGACTCACTAACTACTATCTCTCGTTCCACAAGAACTTTCTTCTCCCTAAGTTTTCTTTCTAGCTCCTCTATAAATGCCATCCCAATAGCTTTTTCTAGGGAGTTCGGCGTTGAGCGATCCACAAGATCTTTTTTCAAGGAATTATCTAAGTACCTCTCCAAGATGAGTTCTTCACTTATATCTCCATAGGTTTTTTCAAGTATCTCTCTATAGCCCTCATTGGATTCCAATAATTCTTTAATGATCTTCTTTATCTTTCTCTCGTTTTGTTTTTGCTTCTTCTTATCTATCAGAATATTAAATAGTTCAGACCAGTTGCTTAGAGGATCGATCTCTTCTGGTTCTTTGACGATTTTTTCAGCCCAATGAAGATAGTTTCCCTCTATGCCATTTGTAACTTGCCAATTAGCTATTGCATGCTCTACGCTCTGTTTAAGCTTTTCTACGATAAGAAAACCTATGGATATCTGGGGTAGTATGTAGATGATCTCCTCAAAACGCTTTTGACCACCGCCTCCCAGAATACTTCGCATTTCAAATTCAGCGTAACAGAGATCACATAACCAAGCTTTTGCATCACCTCCAATTATACGGCCTCCACGAAGTAAATTAAGGAAAGTCTCTGCCCCTTCACCAACCAAACTAGCAATAGCTTTTCTCTCCGCTGGACGACCACACAAAACGCATAAAGGCGGCTTATTCTCCTTGCCTTCTGAATATTTACTAAATGATTCGTCAAGGATTCTTTCCCTACTCTCAGCTCCTCCCGAGATCACTGGATGAATCAAATCACTGATCAAGATTTTGGAGATCTCGCAAAGTCGCTTATTTAGATTGTACTTCTCCTGACCAATTTTTAACAATTTTAATGTAAAGTTTAGGTATATCTCTTTAAGTTCCTCTTTAAGATCACTCTCTTTTTTACCTAATGCTGAATTTAATATTCCCTTAACCAAAACTTCTTTTTCATCCTTACTACTCTTATGAATGATCTTTAAAGATAAATCGAAAATATGATCCTCAATTCCATATTTCTCGTAAAGTTCCTTACGTAGTTCGTTAAGAACATTTTTTACTTCATCATTCTGGCCTAGAAGATTTATTATAGAGTTCCTTATGATGGTCATATTAATGATGTACTTTTTTACATCATCGAACTTACCTGAGACAAATTCCCAGAAGCTCTTAATAGTAGCGTCTGAGAAGAACAGAAACTCTGGAACTTTGATCACTGTTTGTCCTATAGCTCCATACGCTGCTTCTCCAAGTTTCTTTGCATTTCTTTCATAGAAACTTCGAATAGCTTCATTCACGCACTCTATAATATCAGACTCAGTTATTTCTCGAACATTCTCACGCTTACCGATGTATATTGTCCCTGTGGAAAAGAACGCAACTGGTGTATAACCCGCTTTTTCATATGCTTTCATAATACCTTTATGAAGCAACTGCGTAGTTATTCCTCTAACAATATCGACTTGATGATAATCTAGCACTAGACCGAATTTCCTCAAAATCGTTGCTAGTTTCGAATCAGAGGATACTCGTTCTACCTCCATAGGCTCCTTAAAACTACCAATCTTATCAGCTAACTCGATAATATGAGCAACTGTAGAATCTGGCCTCGATTTTAATGCTTCTAGCAAATTTTCTACAGATTCGATGCTTTCTACCACATATATAATGTCCTTAACAGCTTTTCTGACATGATCAGGAATACCAAGCTCATCAGAGTACTGATCAATTATTCTGTTTAATTCCTCAGGATTCCTTTGCCAGAAATCCTCTGGAACGCTCCCGCGCTCCTTTATAGCTCGTTGCCACCGATCACTAGATTTTAAGGCATCATGCAAAAAACCGGAAATGACTAGGATCTCGTACTTTTCTTGTTCAAGGCCTATAACCTCTGCGATCCTAAGAGCAATACTCATGACTGATAAAGAGTGCATTAACAAGTTCTGATGGCCTAACTCTCCAAATTTAGCATACTTGAGATGCCAATTATTCTTCACAGCAATTCTTCTTAGTTCTTCAATTAACTCTTCAAGCTTCATAGAAGACAACTTGCATCTCAGCAATTAAGTCTATCTTTTTTTAGCAAGAAACAGATATTTTTAAACATTACTAAATACATTTTCACTGAAATGAAACGCAGTACTTTTCTAATGAAAAATAAGAAAATACATATAATCAAATACTTCATAAAAATGCATATTAAAAACCATCTAAGAATGCTAAGGAAATACAATAATACAGAAAAAACATAATTAAGCGTCACAATTCAAAGCGCATTTCATAAAAATGATACGCATTATCATTTTTGCGAAACATACAAGTAGTTTTAATCATTGAAGCATCACAAATATTATCTCCTATGAAATAGCATCGGGAGTTCTCTAATATACCAGTAAAACTAAAATATCTCCAATTCCCTAACGAGAATCGCCTTATATTTTCAAAAAAGATTAACTAAGATATCAGCTATCCAAAAGAACCTTATGTCTTACACGATTAGCCATCTGAGAAATAATCCTCAATGGAATTATTCTTCGCACCTACTTCCTTGTCTGGAAGTCATTTTGTCTCCTCATTATAGTACTCAACTTAATAATTATTCTAGCCACTTCTTCACCAATTGTATCGGAGAAATAGCTATTTGTGATAATGTATTACATCAAGAGATGATTATTATGGCGTATGAGGAAACAACAATCCCACTTCGAGTAAAAATTTTGACAAACCATTTTCTTACTTTGTTTTTCATGAAAATGAGATAAGGTACAATTAATGCGAGAAACAAGTAGTCTATCTTTAAGAAACTTTTAATGTTTTTCTCACTAGAGTGAAACAGTGTTTCATTCTAACGAGACTCGTTTGGAAATATATTTAAATAGCGATTCCCTAGTTACAGATATTGAGATCGATGCCATGGAGAGTTAAGTACTGGAACAAGGAGCAAGAAGCGTATGAACGGTCAGAATTATACTCCCAGATAAGGGAATTTGGAAATATAAGACTACTTATGGAGAGTTAGCACATGTCTCTTGACCAAGATAATAAATATGTTAGTGGTGCGGAGGAAGAGGAAATAAAACTAGTACTTGAAGCTGTCAATATGTGCTTGAAGGGTATTAGGGTAGGAGACACTATCAGGTATTGCTACCATGGTCAGGAGTCTTATGATGATCTAATAGCACCAACTCCAGAGATAATTCAGTACTATGTTGCTAGGGATGATTATGTGGAGAGGGAGCATAGATTTGGCCCATTCAAGCTAGATTTCTGTTATGATAAAAGCAAGAAAAAGAGGTTCTATAGGCTTTGGAAGGTAATTGGTAATGAATGGTATTTGATCGATATCTATGACAACCTAGAAGATATTATCTACATTCAATATAAGGTACAACTAAAGATACTTTCTAAGGATGAGATAGAGCTTCTTGTTGCGGAAATTAATAAGCTACTTCAGAGATAACTCTTTTCTCCTTTTTGGCACACATCTTTTCCTTATGAGTATAGGCTATTATCTAAGTGCATAAAAATTAGTGAAACACGCTTGAGAATTAGAAATAGACTCCCAGATAAGGGAATTGAAAGTTCCTCTGGTATAGGCTTCTTCTTTTAAACTGATATAGTCAAGGTGAAGGAACTCATGAACACATATGTGAGGGAGATTCTTAATGCAATTAGGAAGTTGACAGAGAGAGATAGGGAAGTATTGTATAGAATTTTCTCGATACTTTTTGTGTTCGTGCCGATAATTCTCATGGTGTTCTGAGATTATGTTAATGAGGTTCATATCTCAATTAATAGGTGTGTTTTCTTCGATGAGTCTGGTGGAGAAAAAAGTTTGATAATTACATAGTCGGGGCGCCACCTAGGTATTTGAGAGATAGTAGGAGAGCGGTAATGTATGCTTCGAAGTTTGCGGACTATCTTAGGGAGAAGTATTAACTGGATTACGGGGTATCCATGCATGGACTCTTGCGGAACCCTTAGGGGTTCATATATTTCATGCAATTACTACGGCTCCCTTGGTGATAAATATGATGGACCCATAAGGTTTAGGAAGAGGAGACAGCTTCCGTTCATAAGGGTGTTAAGATTCAGAACGCCACCTGAGGAGTTTACTGAGTATGTCTACGAGAACTACGTTATGTAAATTTCCTTCTATTTTTTCCTAGAAGTCTTTGAGCTAATGATAGGCTTTTAGATGAGGGAATTAATGACGGAATTATCGGGTGGTAGTAGTTGTTATTAAGCTTTATCTGTGATTTTTATCTTATTTTTGTTCTGGTGGTTGTATGGGTGGGTCTTTTCCTTTCTTCTTAGAGAGTGTGGCAAGGTTTCTTGCTGAGTATCTAGAAGAGGGAGATGAGGTGAGGGAAAAGTTTTCTCCTCTTCTTATATCTCTATTATCTTCACTGATAGATCTTCTACACACTATTTTGGTGGAGCCTCAGAAGATATATGTCTATATTAACTATGGTTCGGAGGAAGTTGATAAGGATGGGAATAAGATATGCTACACGTCTGTGGCGATTTTTCCACCGTATCCTTCCTATACTGCTAAGAGACACACTGCTTTGTTGGCGAGGTTTTTTATCGAGAAGGGTTTTTCTTATAGGGATTCATACGCGGATAAGGAGTTGTCGAGGCGGGGTTATCATTTTCTAGAGGTTATCTCGAATCAGTGCTTAGAGATAGATATTAGGGAGTTGCTGAACTATAGGAGGAGGTATAGGATTCCTTACCTAGATATATTCGTGTTTGAGTTGAGAAGGAGTGATTTCTGGGACTTAGTTGAGAAGAGTATCTGACTTGATGCGGGTTCTTTGGGTGGAGGTGCTGGATAGTTATTTACTAATCTTTATGGTTTGCAGATCCATTTGTATCCGCATCCTCCTGTGCATTTTCTTGGGTGTATTCTTTGTTTTGGTGGTTTCTCTGTTTTCATCATTTCTTTGATTTTTTCTATTATTTTCCTGACATAGTTCTTCTCGTGATTTGTGATTATTATTTCTACTAGCCTGTTTTCTGGTATGTAGTATATGCATCCTCTCTTGATTATTTTTCCCGTTTCTTTTTCTAGTAGGATTGCGTAGTATGCTAGCTGGTATCTGTGGTCTGGCCAGGGCTTTCCTTTATTGCTCTGCGTATTCTTGAGTTCTACTGGTATTATCTCTTTGCTTCTCGTCTTTATTACTAAGTCTATTTCTCCGTAGAGGGATTCCTCTTCTATGAGTATTCTTTTCTTAATTATTTTCTCTATTATGTCTAGTTTTTTCTTTCTTGCTGCGAGCCCTACTCTTCTGATTATTCTTTTTAGTTCTTCTTCGTGAACTGTTTTTCCTTCTTTTTGCTGTGACTTTACCGCTATTGGCGCTTTCATTATTTTCCTGTAATACACTATGAGGGGGCAGTATATCCAGTTCTTTATGTCTGTTCCTGTGACATAATCTTCTCCAACTTCTCTTTCGTAATCGGGGTGCACTTTATTACACCGAATCCAAGGGATCTGCTCCCACCCACATTCGTTACTTCTCCAATAGCTAGGAACCTATTCATCAAGTTCCTTGCCTTCGGGTCTCTGGTCTCGTAGACGCATTTACCTATGAAACCGATTGCTTTCCTGTTTTTTCCTAGATCTATTGTTCTGGAGGTTCTCAACTTATACATTAGTACGCCGATCTCGTTTTCAGCGATCTCTCTAATTTCTTCGAGATCTATTTCTTCTCCTATTAATAGTTTCCAGATCCTAGCAACGGATGTTAACACGTTCCTTGGCGCTGGGAAGAGGTCTCTGTAAGCACTTCCTTTTTTCCTAAAGAATGTTGGTGTGAGGAAGTGGATGAGGATTCTCTCGCTTTCCTGGGTCTGGATCCTCTCTACCCTGTTGATATTTACTTCCTTCAGGACAAGGGTTGCGTTACCTATTTTTATTCTAGAGTCCTCGAAGATCTTGTTGAGAAGCTCTATCCCTAGATCATTGACCATTTCCCTACCCAGCAACGCGAAACCGAACGAGACCTCGTCTCCTTGGTTAAGCTCTATCCTATCCCCATAAACATGCCTTACCCTACCCTTGATAATCACTTTTTTAGAGACTGGTTTGATTGAGTAGGGAGCTACTGGACTGGGATTATGTAGCTGTTCAGCTTTTTCAGGGCTAATTCTTTTAACGAGGCTGAGAAAGTAGCCCCTAACAAATGGGCCGGTGAATTCTAGCGTGGCTTTGTCTTCGGCGATAGCGTTGATTGTGTATACTAGGAACATGCTTCATCGCCTCTTACAGTATCTCGACTCTTTCCTTTTCCTGAGTGGAGTCTCCTCTATACTCTTTTAGTTTCCCGTCCTTAAAACTTATCTCGATCCTGCCTCTGCGACTAATCTCTGGTATTGGATATATCTGAACATTCCTGACTCTCTCGTCTTCTTCCATGGGTATCTCTTTTAGGAGCTTCTTAATATCTGTCACCAAGGAATTAAGTTGGTACCTCTTCAATTCACCGATGAAGGCGCTGTACTGTATTCTCTCCAGCCCATAATCCTTTAACGTATTCGCTATTCTAGTCCTCAACTTGTCATTAGTTATATCATATATTATGAGGAATAGTATCATTATATACTCACCAGGAAAGAACGAAAGGCCTGTACTCGGGGATATCTCCTATCAAGAAACGGGCTAGGCTTCTTGCTTGGTTATTTATATGCTTAATAATACTCCTCTTCTCGCCATAGATCGTTGTTACCTCCTCGGATAACCTATTCTCGAACTCCTTAATCGCTGTTGCTACGACGTTATCCCTTAACCTACCCTCATCATTCACGCACTCATCGTACCTAATCATCTTTTTCGTGAAGAGCCTGAGCACGACTCGGTCCACTACTTGTTGTCTAAACTCCTCCATCAAATCGAGAACAAGAGAAGCTCTGCCAGACCTATCAGCGTGTAGAAAACCAGCGTATGGGTCTAGACCATTGATAAGCACGGCTTTGAAAACTCTCCTAAACAGTATCGCGTACCCAAGATTCAATAAAGAGTTTACAGGATCCATAGCGCCTCTCTTCACTCTTCCCGGAAAGAAAGCAACATCACCAAGTATTCGACCAAACCATATCCAGTAAATATCCGCTGCCCTAGCCTCAAGACTCATCAATTTCTCCCTAATCTCACCAGTCATTCTCTCACCAGCGATGCTTTTCAAGGAATCTAGGAGATCCTTAATCGTATTAGCCGCCTTCTTAATCATCGCAGCACCAACTTTATCACTTCTCATCCTCGACTTAGCCCATAGACGTAGAAGATTCATCTGATTATATAGTTTTCCAACCAAGAACTTCTTAGCAATCTCGATACCTAGCGGGGAAATATAGGCCTCGTACTGAGCCCGCCTCCTCTTCACAGTCCCAGAAATAGTCATGGGCATCACGGTAGCGTACGGATACTCACCCATTGTGGTGAAAAAGATGGGGATTTTCGCCTCGACGCAGAGCTTAACAACATCGCTTGATATTGATTTTCCACGACCAACAATAATTAAATCTTCTAGATCATCAGGCACGTACTCCTCTTTCCTATCATTTAACTTCACAACTATCCTGTTCCCAGACTTACCTATGAAAGCCCCGTACTTGGTAATGTAAAGGGATCGCCCCACATCACTCCCCGTGACAAGTATTATAGAACGGGCAATCATGGGGACAATCAGGTGCTATACCTGGATCAATCTCCTCGGCAACAATTTCCATCTTTTTATCCCTTTCCTCAATAAGCTCCATTCTCAAAGCCTCACTAATAATATGGGCCCGCCTGTGAATAATAGGGAAGTCGCGAGCATCAAAGTTCAGATTAACGAGAACACCGACATCAATCGGTGCCTCATAGAGAGCCTCAAGAACCAATGCGTAACCAGTAGTAGTAAGCCTCTGAAAAGGGCGGAACTCACCAGTCTTCAAATCAAGAACAACGGGAGCATAACTCAGAGCATCCGCGGATAAATTACCACTAAAACCCAGGAACCGACCATCCAAGCGCTGCTCAACAATAACTGGTATAGCGAGATTAACCAGAGAGTCTAGGGAGATATAAGGATGCCTAGAAAGAGTGGAATCCACAGTAGCGGAAATTTGGTTCGTCTCATACAACCAAAGATTAATAGCTCTCCTCCTCAAAACATCGACATCCTCTTCCGTATAACCAGCCCTCTTAAACAACTCCCCAAAATCCTTAAAAATCCTATCAACCTCCTCACTTGCTCGAGAACCAAGCTCAGACGAGATAAAACTCCCAGAAACAACCCCATTAGTATAGAGAACCTGTTTCCCAAAAGTAATGACTCCCTCAACAACCCTATGAAGAACTAAACCACGAACCATCCTCTTATTGGGAAAATACTTAACACCCTCAACACGCCTAAGATAAATATCCCTACCAGTAGAACAATACCTAGAAGCAACCTCACTAAGAGAAAGAAAAACATCATCATAGGGAGACGCCAAAGGAGGACGATCCCAAGACCAACCCCTCCAATCAGAAGAAACACCAACACTCCTAGCACGAGAAAGCAAACCCCTAAAAATATACCTACGCTCCTCACCACTAAGAAAATAAACCATCCACAACCACCCTAAGAAACACACCAAAGAAAAATAAACAAATAAAAACCTAACCAAAACAACTGCAGAAAAACGAAACCAAGTACAAACAAAACGAAAAACAAACATCATAACAATGGAAAATCTTTAATATTTTTCTCATGAAAACGGGACAGTGTTTCATCTCTGTGAAGCATGATCGGGAACATATTTAAATACCAGTTTTCAGATTATAGATGTTCGAAGCCGATGTTGTCGGGATCCGAGCATAGGGACAAGGGGCTCAACGAGAGCCTCGGAGCCAGAAATAGACTCCCTAGAAAGGGAATTGAAATA
>CAZFGR010000034.1:0-14434 GCA_964518475.1 uncultured Nitrososphaerota archaeon | reverse complement strand
ACTATGGAGAGAACTAGCAGAGAACGCTCTAAATTGGGCAAAACAATTCAACTGGGACAAAAGTGCAGAGGACTTTAAGAAGGTATTATCCAGAATCCTCCTAAGAGGGTCATAGAGTATACCAAGAGATTTTAGGACATTTCGATAAGGATTTAAAGGAAAGTGTTTAGTAAATAAAAGGCGAGTAAGAATAAAAATGAACTAAAAAGGAAAGGTTTTATCGCAAATAATAGCTAATATATTATGAAAATCTTCCTCTAAAAAACGAGGAGTACTTCCTCAATGGGTTAAAGTTTTCCGTAGTATAATAATTGCAATCAGAACGATACCCAATATGGAGATAACTAAGTTCGATTTTTCTCTTGTCTAAGAATTCTGAAGAGGGAGATCTTGCCCCCAAAGAACCTCAATGAAGATGGGCGGGATAGTATTATCCGTTACTGTTTCGAAACGTTTCTGTATCTGAGTTGTTACAGTTTTCGAGCCCCGAGCGTCCCAAGACTCTGGCAAAGTTGCTGGGCCTTGGTGCTAAGGAGTTACATTGCGTAAGATTCCTAAGCTTAGGGAGTTATTGAGCGGCTTGACCCTTAGAGCCACCTAAGAAGTCTTGAGGAGGGAGTTTGGCGAAGGCCTTAGCTGGAAGAATATTGAGAAGCACAAGTTCCTAACATACATTGATCCGCGGGTACCGATAATGCCTCCTAGAAAATTCTTGAGAGACTACTGGATAGTCTTCAGGGCATCAAAGAGGTCAAGCAGTTAGCGCTAGTGCTGAATGAGGCGACGAAGTACATTGCGCTGAAGCACATTTGTGAAGATCCAATGGGAAAAGAGTGAGGAGCCAACATTAGTAGGGTATGGTATCAATTATGTCGAGAGTTCCTCAAAGCATGGATCCATAAGATTTCGATAAATCTGCTTAATTAGATATAATTAGGGTACCGGTAAGCGGCTCGTAAATAAACTTTTATTCTTTTTTTACCATTCCAACTAAATATCCCAGTCCCGCCGAAGTGTACCGAACTATTTGGTAGATGATAAAACCCAGTGTTAGAATGGGGTGTTTGGCGAATTCCTTCCAATGTTTCAAATATGCTGGTCTTAAGGGGCTTAGCTGTTTTATCCCGCGTTTCTTATTCTTTTTTAAGAATCTTGGTAGTGTTTTTCCGTAATAATAGTGTTTCTTAGCTATTTCCCATAAGGATCTTGGTTCTCCAACATGTATTTCCTTAGCCTTGATTCTACCAACTTTGTACCCCGCTTTCAGCAATCTGTTGTGGAAATCATAATCTTCTCCAGCGACTAGTTCTTCATCGAATCCACCAATGCTCTCAAAAACATTTTTTCTAATAAATCTAGCAGCAACATTTAGTTCATCATCCCCGTAGCAATCTCTCTCTAATTTTCTAACTTTTGACCAGAAGCTTATATGGGGGTCCGATGTATTGTGAACGCATACAGCGTCATAACCGTATTTCTCACATTTACTAACAGCTTCTTCAATAACCGTCGGCTCTAAGATGAAATCAGAATCTACGAAATACAAGTACTTACCTTTAGCTTTTTTCGCTCCAAAATTCTTCTGTTCACTTCTCTCCTTGGCTGGAATAACGAAAACCTTATCTGTATATTTCTTAGCGATAGAAGTTGTACGATCCTTTGAACCTTTATCAACTACTATGATTTCTATATTTTTATAGGTTTGCTTTCTAATCGACTGCAAGCACAATTCAATAAATTTTTCAGAATTATAAGTTGGGATTATCACAGAAACTAACGGAGAGCCCCTCATACCAACCAAACTCTCCAGCAGTTCTTGATCTCCGCCATTTTACAATCGGGTTCCAACAATATCATCTGTAAAATTCATACTAGTAACTATGATTATCTCAAACAATATACTCTTATATATGCTTTTGTGTCTCTTTATTGATTCTAGGTGCGGTGATAGTGTATTCTCCGAATTGTATGTAGGTATAACTACTGACGCCAAAGGATCCTCGTTGGGCATGGACTTTCCTCCGGCTTAAGTATTCACTATATCAAGACTAAGACTACTTTTTCACAACTATTTCTTATTAACATTGCTCTTAGAACGTAATATTCCCTCATATCATCAGTTATATAGATCAGTTTCCCGAAACGATGCGACAACCTACATAAAATTTTCACTTTGTCTTTCGGTCTGATTTCGTATAAAAGTTTTATACTATTCTGATCAATAGTTAGCTTGCTCGCAATAACTGCTTTCACTCTTATTCCTCTTATTTCTAAAAACTTACGTATAATCACATCGAGACCACTAGAAAGAATTAAAAGCTTATTCTGGTAGGAACTAACGAGAGAAGAAAGTGACTTATTAAAGCTTAAACTTTTGGCAGTTAGTTCTATACATTCACAAATTTTTTGAACATCAATGTGTCTGCTGACATTTTTTATAATGATTCTTCTCCGTAAATCGTAACCATTGGTAATTTTCGAAATTATAGTTAATACAAAATCTACGAAATATGATAATCTTGAGAAGAATACTAAGAGAAGAAGATGTTTTAATATTGAAGGTTGATCTCTTTCCAATAATTGCTTTTCAAATAATCTGGATGAATTTTCTTCAACTAATGTTCCGTCAAAGTCTAGTACTATTAGCATAACAGGTTACCTCAGCAAAAAAGATCCCAACTAAAACTAGGAAGTATATGAAATACTCTAAGATAAGATCCACTTTTTCATCTATAACTTGCTCGGGATATCCAAATGAGCTTAAAAGTCTACGTATTATTTTGGAACCCCTTAGAGGATTGTAACGCTTGATAATATTTAGTGAAAACGCTAATGCTATTGTTAATATAGTTAAAGTTATTAAAGTATATATGTTTAAATGAAACAGTAATACCTCATAAAGTGCGAGAAGTAAAGGGCTGATTAAAAAAAGGAGAGACAGAAATCTGATAATACCATTAATATTACCTATTAGGTTCTTTGTCCGTAAATAGTCCAAATAACTTCCATAATTCCATAGGGGAAAAATAATAAGAGTCTCTATCAAAAATTCTTTAGAAAAAGGATAGTCAAGGAGACAAAGAAAAAAAGGCAGAGAAAACACTCTGATATACCTAAGCACTAGGAAAGTAAAACACTTAGCTGGATAAATCTTTGAGTGAATTATTGAAAGAATAATTAGAACCAAGTATAGGATTAACAGCATATCAGCTACGGTATGGTCATAAAGAGCCATACATATCATTAATAGGCTTGCTATTTCTAGGAAATGGATTATGAAGATGGACTTGAATTCGGCAGATATTATATAGACAAAGCTCCTTTTACGCCTCCCTATAAGTAGATCTTTCTCGTAGTCGTAATAATCATTGATTATATATGTGACGTTATATAACAACAGAAGAGCAACCATAATGAAAATAGAGTGTAGAACCGTATGAAAGTTGATTATATCGTTGTGTAATAAAGTCAGATATAGTAAATATGGAATTAAAAATCTTAGATAAATAATGGGATTTACAATCATTGTGTTTGTGTTGTAAAAGATTAAAAGCATCACTTTAAATATCCCTTTTCCCCATCTATTTTTCACTGTATATCGCCTGATAAAAAGTTTTACTTTAAACAGCTGTGTTTCAAATTTTTCTACTTTCTCAACCTAGTTCTCGATAATTAATGGCTTTGTAGTGGCTTTATGGTGGGGCGCCTTTATAGGTATTATAACCGTATTACTTGCGACGCATACTATAAAAGAGATGCCCAATGAAGATATGTCAACTAGGCAGATTTATAATTGTTATTATGATTATTTATAAACTGGTCAGGAAAAGTCTACCAAGCCGAAGAAGGAGGAAGTGACCGAATATAAGGGGTGAGTGGAGAGGCAATATCACCAGAGGATGGTACTAATTATGTTAAGAGCTCTTCATGATGTGTATCCAAGAGATCTCGATATATGCTCAATTAAACGTAATAGGGGTACTGATAAGTAACTCGTAAGTAACCGTTAACAGTGTAGTAGTGATTTAAATTTGAAAAAAATTAATTACAGTTTTTGGTTTACCATACTGTTAAAAATAAAGTTTGTAAACATAAGATGGAAATTACCAAAAGTAATTACACGCAACAACTAGATCTTTGCCAAAAAGCGACAAAGGGGCAATTCCCAACTCCAGAGGTTTGGCGATCCTGCTTAACATCGAGTCTGATATTAATATGGACTAACGAGGTCTTAATGAATACTTAGTTTGGAGGATATTGGGGGTATAGAGGGATACTCATGGATAGACCAGTGGTATCAGTAGTAATCCCCACATATAATAGGAAGAGGAAACTAGCACGCCTGATTAGGTCTATTCTTGAAAGCAACTACCCGAGAGACAGGCTGGAGATCATCGTTGTTGATGACGCTTCAACCGATGGTACGCATGAATACATCAAGAGGCTGTTCCCTCGGGTGAAGGTTATACGCAATAATGAAGAGAAGCTTTTAGCTGAGTCACGGAACATAGGTATAAGAGCTTCTAAGGGCGAGTACATCTTCTTGATAGACGATGATAATGTTGTGGATAAGAACACCATAAGGGAGCTCGTAGAGTTTATGGAGAAACACCCCGAAGTAGGCGTCACGGGGCCAATAATGTACTTCTTAAAGGACCCAACAAGGATAGGGTGTGCTGGTATTAAGCGAAACTACTGGACCACAATAACAAAATACGTAGGGCACAACACTAGAGATATCGGTCAGTATAGGGAGCCCTACGAGTCTGAGGATTTCCCAAACGCCTTCATGGTTCGGAGGAAGATATTCGAAAAAGTTGGCCTATTTAATTCAAAGATATTCCCCATACATTATGATGAAGCGGACTTCTGTCAACGGGTTAGAAAAGCTGGGTATAAGGTAATGGTTGTACCAACAGCAAAAGTATGGCATGACGTACCATTACCAAAAGAGAATAGAGCAGGGTTTTTCCGCCTAAGGAACCCCCTTCGGGCATACTACACTATCAGAAACCGCATACTCTTCCACGCCCTGTGGAGCAAGAGCGCATTGCAGAGATCCGTAGCATTACTAGCCTCTCTCGCGGTAACAGCCTACTATATGATCTTGTCTCTCAAAGAGATCTCTGCCCGTAGATGCGAGGTGCTTAAAGCGATTATTAAGGGTGTTATCGACGGCTTTAGATTGATGAAGAAGATGATGAGTCGCTAGGATCCTCAGTATTATCTACGATAAAGTGATATGGAAAATTCTCTAAAGAAAGGCTGTGTTTTCAAATTTATCTCTTTTCTCAGCCTAGTTCTTGCCAGTTAATGGCTTTGTAGTGGCTTTGTGGTGGGGCGCCTTTATAGGTATTATAAACGTATTGCCTGCGACCCCACGAGAAAAAAAGGGGCGTCCCAACGAAAATATGTTGGCTCGGCAAGTTTATAATTATTAGGGCCATTTATAAACTAGCTAAGAAAAGCCTACCCAGCCAGAGAAAGAGAAGAGACCGAAGGGGTACTCCATAGCCTCTAAGATAGCTGTTCTGGCATGGATACTCCTTAACAACCGGAACTATAGACGAGCATTAGACGACCTCAAGAGACTTCAACACATGCGGGAGAATTGGCTTGGAAAGAGTGCCGAGCCTAGCATCCGTGCATAGGTGGAAGACTGATCTCCTAGCAACAGTAGCTCTGTTGATAAGGCTCATTCTTCCATGAACTGGCAAGAACGAGGATCTGTGGAAAATTATTAGCATTGTGGACAGAACTGGTATCAGGCTCGGGAGGACGTCAAGTCATTATCTAAAGCGAATGAGAAAGCAACGGGAATGCTTGTTGTTGACTGCTCTGTACGCTCTGGAGATCGATGCCTTCAGAAACTACCTCCTCAAAGCCTTAATGAGTACTGGGATTTTCTGAGGAGCTCTCGCAAACAAGAGGTATAATATAGCCGACGTCGTAGAGAGCTTAGAAAGATGTGGACTTGTTCCGATTATCTCAACTAGGCCGGGGAAGTTGACACTCAAAGGCGGATCTAGACTCAAGGCTTGGATAAACTATGAGACTTTCCGAGACTTGGTTGGTAATGTTAGGAGTCTCATAGAGGACGCATTTTCCTCTCCAAAGGCTATGGTTAGGGATATGTTCTATAGTAGATCTTGGGAGGCAAGAGTCTGTGACGTCTTCATCGTAGTCCTAGCCTATAACGTGGCCAGGATCGTCGCATTAAGTCCTAATTAAACGGCTGAGAGAGGCTTAGAAGGCTGAACGAGACAAGGGGCAAAAAGAGAAATTTGAAACAAAGCCGAAAAGAAGTATATTAGAAAAAGTTGTACATTCATCAAAAATCATAAATTAAGAATTTATGAAAGAGAAGGGGAAGGTTGTGGCGCATCTAAGGGTGTTTACTTATCTAAGTCTACGTGAAATGTTATTAGACTATGGATTCAAAATCCTGAAGTATAAAACTGTTCAAACCAGAATTGTTCCGAGACAGTTGAAACTCATTGATCTTATGATTTCGAAGATCATCCCTAGACCGGGTTGTAACATTTATGCTGTGGTGAGAAAATGAAGGTTGTTATTATAACAAGATATTTCTTGCCCGTAAAAGGTGGGATAGAGAACCATTGCTACAATTTAGCTAAGGAGCTACTAAAAAGAGACATAGACGTCGAAATACACACATCTAAGGACACCCTTACAGAGCGGGGCATCTTAGAGGATTATGAAATTATAGATGGTATCAAAGTATTCAGATACAAGGATTTCTGGAGATACGTTCCTAAGGACAACGATGTCGATGTTATTCATCTTCATAATTTTAATGTCTTCCCACATTTCTGGATTTTCCTGAAAATATTCATCAGAAGACTATTTAAAATGAGAACTCCGAAGCTAGTTATCACTCTACACGGCGGATTTACGCCATGGTGGAAAGGTTTTTCTAGTTTTGGCGGGTTTATTAAGCAAATATATCATAAAACCTTAGGAAAATTCTTCTTAAACCACGTGGTAGACAAAATTATAGCAGTAAGTGAATGGGAAAGAGAACAATTAATCAGGGAGGACGTTAATGCTAGAAAAATAGTTGTGATTACAAATGCTGTTGAGAAATTAGCATACAGTTTACCAAAGAAAGAAAGTGTTGACTTAGAGGTGTATACACCATACCTATTGTTTATTGGCAGAATTTCGCGAATTAAGAATTTAGAGTTCGTAATCAGGAATCTTGGAAAAATAAAAGATAGGGTTAGAATTAACTTTCTCATAGCAGGTTCCATACAGGATAAAGAGTACTATAAGTACTTAAACAATTTGATTTTAGAATTTAAACTTCAAGATAGAGTGATATTCCTAGGAGAGGTCTACGGAGAATCAAAGTATGAACTTATAGACAATGCTTTGGCTGTGGTCTTAGTATCTCATTTCGAAACAGAGCCATTAATAGTAAAAGAAGCCATGGCAAGAGGTAAGCCCGTAATCGTCAGCAATATTACTCCCTTAGAGTATTTAGTTGAGAATGAAGAGAATGGGTTTGTAGTGGCAAATGAGAAAGGATTTATGAATGCTGTAATATCTCTACTAAATAATGAAGATTTGGTAAACAAGATGTCTGAGAACAATAAAGCTAAAGCCCAGGAATGGAGATGGGAAAAAGTGTGCGATAAGATCTTAAAAGTATATTGGGGGCGGGATGATGAGGATAACAATTCTAGGATTTGATGGATTGGATTATAATAGAATTCAAAAATATATAGGTGCTTTACCCGCTTTTAGAAAGCTCAGAAATTTTATCGGTAAATTAGAAAGCACGATTCCGCCATCGACGGCTCCGGCTTGGGTTTCGATGTTTACTGGCAAAACGCCAGCTGAGCATGGGATATATGGGTTTATCAATGTAGAAACCCGCAAGGTAATGAATTACAATAATATAAAAGTAAAGAAGCTGTGGGATTATCTCAAAGATCTTAGATTCTGCGTAGTTAATGTGCCTATGACCTACCCCCCTGATAAAAGCATCAATGGATTAATTGTCTCTGGTTTCCCGACGCCCACCAATGACTTCAAAAGGATAGTATATCCGCAAGAATGGGCATATATTCTAGCGAATAGAATTGGTCTGCCTAAAGATATAGATATAGTGGAGTTTAGGAAGAAATACCATAGGAACAAGGAAGAAGCCTTTGAGTATCTATTGGATTTGATGGATAAAAGAACCGAGGCATATTTAAGACTATTGAAACTTAGTGAATTTGACGTTTTCTGGTTTGTTTTTAGAGAAACCGATGTTGCTCAGCATTTTTACAGGGATGAAGCGAAAATACTTAGCATTTATAAAAAAGTTGACGAGATACTATCAAAATTTTTAAGAGAAATGGAAAGCGATGATTGGCTTATTGTTGCTTCGGATCATGGTCATAATACGGTAAAAGCGGTTATCTACGTTGATAATTTACTAAAAAAAGTTTTCGGTAGAAATTCAAATAATCTCAAGAGAAGGATTCTGAATGTATTGATTCGTCTCGCTTGGAGGTATACTCCTTTTAGAAGAGTCGTGCAATGCGCTAAGAAAGTATTCTCCATCGAAGATAAAGAAGTCATAACATCTAAGGTGTCGGAGAGGCTCATTTATAACTCTGATTCTTGGAGTATAAGCGTTCAAGATGAAGATCTAAAGAGAATGATAATTGATATGCTTAAAAACTTTAAAGTCAATGGAAAAAAAGTGTTTCTGTACGTATTTGATAGTAAAGAGCTATATAGAAACACGAATGTTAAACTACCTGATATATTTCTCATACCAAACTACGGATTCTACCCACTTAGTGGAGCGAAGTTTGGTAGAGACGAAATAATTGGACTTCCCGTCGATCCCTCACACAATGGTACTCATACACTAGATGGAGTATACTTAATATACAGCAAGAATAATGAAGACAAAATAAAAGACTTTATAAGTAAGAACCGAAAAATTTGGGAAATTTCTAAAATAGTCATGAAAATTTTCCGAGAGCGATGTCTTTGAGGCTAGGAGATTTTAAAGAGGCATTAATAAGCCTCCAGATGTTAAAGAGAGTATAGATAAGGTGTGCAATCCCTATTAGAAATAAACTTTAAAACTTTTTTGAGTGATAGACTATTGGGGCTCGATGAGTGGAGACAAATGTAAGGGGCTAAAATCGATGGTTAGGGGGGTTACTAACCAATGAGAAGAGGACGAACCATTAAAGGAATCATTAGAAGCATCTACGATAAGATAATAAGTATAAAGTACGAAATTCTTATATTCTTCTCTGTTTCTTTAGCTGTTATAAACTGGTTTGATGGATGGAACTATATACATCAAATAGACGGATTATTCTCATTGAACCCAGAAAGAATGTTATATGAAGTAGTTATGTATTCTTGGCGAGATTCGATCTCATTAGGTACAGTAGGGTTTGGTTTTAATTTAATTCCATTTTACTTTTTCCAGACACTTTTATTAAAATTCTTCTCAATATTTCTTGACTATTGGCAAGCGTTAGTTATATCTCAATTCATAATGTATTATCTAACCGTATTCACCGCATTTGCATTTTCATGGCTATTTTTCAGAGAAATAGGGAAAGTTTTACTCGGCTTAAACGTTGAGAAAAATGAAGTTAAAATAGCGTTAATAGTAGTCTCATTCTTCTATGTTGTGAATCCAATCACGATGAGCATGTCTTTTGGCAGATATATGAGCTGGGCACCGTTTTTGGCGGCGACCCCGCTACTCTGCTACTTTTATCTACGGTATCTATGCACATCAAACTTCAAGTTCATTCTACTTTCTGCATTGACGTTTTTGACGCCCCTTGGGGCTGGATTTTCTCAAGTTGGATTCTTTAATTTATTCTTTATGTATTTTCTTATAACTACTTTAGTGTATGTGAAGCAGAAAAACTATACCATAAAAGCTCTAGCACTAAAAGCATTAACATTCATTGCCGTATTCACATTACTAATATTTTGGGCCTTTACTCCACAAATCATCGGAAGCAAATACACTGCTCTTAATGCAAAACCAAGAGCATACACGCCTACAGTAGAGATTCTCCAGTACGCATCTAAATTCACCACAATTGCAAACATCTATCGATTTATTGGTTATTGGGTTCTCCATAGTACTTATATGGACAGCTATCCCTTTGCTTGGGCGGAATCTTATCTAAATAATAATTTAGTCACAAGTTTGCTGTTTATTCATCCAATATTATTCGCCCTTTCAATAGTCTTATACAGCGAAGAAAAAGATAAAACTTTAAAAAAATTATTCCTCATTTTAGTCGCCTTTTTCATATTATTCCCCATAGTTATGAAGGGTACTGCAGACCCCTTTAGTGAAATAGGCATATATTTGCTAAAAATACATGAAATCTTCTTTAGACATCCCCATGATAGATTTATCTATTCTTTTATCCTTATTTATAGCCTAATCTTACTATTTTTATTTAGAAGAATGTACATGCTGCTCAAATCTAAACATTTTTATGCAATTTTGTTGTTAATTTTTATACTGTTTTCTTTCTTAGGTTACCCTTTCTTTACGGGCAATATAGTTCACCCTACTGATAAAATAGATCTATCCTCAACAGATTATCTCCGCTTGGAAAAACAATTAGGAAAAAATCTAAGTGATTTAACGAGTTACAGACTTTTGGTCGTCCCATACTCACCTACAGCAACGTACTCTTATAATATTTCAGGAAAAGTTAACCGCGTAGCTCTCAAGTCATTAGTCTGGGCATTTGTGCCGCATAGCACAGTTATTCAGTTCGCTCATTTCTCACCGGCAGATAGAGTATTTATAGATTATTTGTCTAGATACATAGAAGCAAATGATTATTCGGCATTCTTGAATTTATTAAAGATTGTAAGCATAAAATATATAGTCTTACATAAAGATTTCTCGCTGAAGTACGAAAATTTTCCATACTACATAAGAATTGCACCATTAACAATAAAATTCGTAAAGAACCTCGAAAAAGAAGGTTTAATAACAAAGATTTTTGAAAACAGAGACATAATAATATATGAGATTAACGAAGAACCGAATAAGATAGTAGAGGCTATGCCACAGATGATTATAGTTGGCGATTCTGGAGAGACTTTTTACGTAAAGTCGGGAAAAACTGTTAATGAAAATATTTATGTTCCTAAAAGCGGCAGATATACGCTAGTTATCTATGGGAAAGGCTACTTTGAGGCGAGGATCGCGAATCAGAGATTTAAATTCAGCAGCATTGATTTTAGTTACAAATATTTTGGACCCCTCTTTTTATCGAAAGGAATGTATAATTTGACCATTACAACACCCATTATAGTTTTAAAGGAGTATTCATTTAAAGATCTGCGTGAATGGGATATCAAAGAGGCTATATCCAAAGGTTACGTTCTCAATATCACACGTGAAGGACCTAATGAAGAACATGTGTTGAAGGTCGTAACGAGCAGAAATAAACGAGATTGGAGTTGGATACTTGGGGAGCCTATAGACGTTAATCCCGGAAATGCATACTTGATCGTCACACACATGAGATATGAAAACGTTAAACAAAGTCACATATCTATATTAGGCTTCGACAACGTGACAAAGAAATGGAGTAAGTCCTTGCAGCTAGTACAGGTACCTCCAGGGCAAGATGGCACTTCGGATTGGAAAGAATATAAGGCTGTAATCGTAATCCCGGAGAACATAACTAAAATAAGACCTGCCCTTAATGCTGGTTGGGTACTCGATCCAAGTAAAGGAAATGCTACTACGTGGTTTGGTAACATCACTATTTACTTGCTATCGCGAGCTTACATCCTTAACATATGGCTATACTCCACCAAAACCAATCGAACGATAGATCAATTATTTGAAGCTAAGGAAGAATATGCTGAGATAATAGACTACCAGAAAATTAATCCTACCCTTTGGAAAGTTAGGGTCAACGCAACGAGACCATTCATGCTCTCATTTGCCATGACCTACGATCCGCTTTGGGAGGCTAGAGTATACAAGAATGGCAAAGAAGTCGGAATTGTTGAGCCCATTCCGCTATATTCGATTATCAATAGTTTTTGGGTAAATGAGACTGGTGAGCTTGAAATTGTGATCCGATATAAGCCTCAGGATTGGTTTAAAATCGGCTTGAGAGTATCCCTTGCAACGCATGTAGGCTGTATAGTCTACTTATTCTACGACTGGAGGAGGGAGAAGGGGGATACTTGGGTGCTAGAGATTGAGAGAAGACTCAAAAGATTCTTTAAACGAAGGCGGTTTAGAGTCTCTAAGTAGGAATACTAATTTGAACCAAGCTTTACCCAAAACCTTACAAGTAGCATGTAGTTCTACTACGGCTCAATAATATTGATTACCATCTCAATCGCCTGTATTACATGCCGATTTATGGCTAAGTAAAGAGTAAGGGTGTACTGAATGGGTGGAAAAAAGATTAAAGTAAAAAATCCTCCTCCATAGAGCCGAGGAATACATGAAGAAGGACCCAAGAGCCCTTTTATTATTAAGTTTATGTTCTTCTTTTATCTTACGCGGTTCTCTTATCTATTAGTTACTCGGTACAAGCCGATAGGGTTGCGGAATGTACTTACTACATGCTCGTAGTAGGCGTTGCTTTGCAATTTATAGGCTTCTTGAAAGAGGAAAGGATAAAGCAGAGGAAAAACAAAGACAAGGGTGTTAAATAATGAGAGGATTGATCAAGAGGCTATTGAAAGAGGACATAGGCCTAGTTTACGTTACCTTAGGCAATATGGGTTCAGCGGTCTTGGGCGCTTTCTTCTGGTTCATCCTAGCCACTATTCTTGAAGTAAGCAGTTATGGCTTAGTGAACTATTACTTGTCTTTAGCCTCTATTTTCACAGCCTTAGGTGCTATAGGGTTGAACACCACAGTAATCGCTTTTCTGCCCAAAGGAGAGGAAGAAGTTCTTTACGAGGCAAATTCCCTAATCCTCATATCTGGCTTGATCTTAGCCTTCAGCCTCTCCATTTTCCACTGGAGCTTAGGCATTCTCTCAGCCACCATGCTCTTCTTCACCATGACGCAGGCAGAACTACTGAGCAGAAAAATGTACCGAGAATACGCCCTGTTATCTATCGGAGCAAGGCTTCTCCAAATAACCTCCTCGCTTCTCCTCTACTTCCACACGGGTTTAACGGGTATAATACTGGGCTACTTCTTAGGCTACCTAGCCTTCAGCTACAAATACTTTCTTTCCCTTAGAAACCTCACCCTTAAAATCAAAAGCTTGAAAGAAAAATGGAGTTTCGCCCTCCACGCCTATGGCTATAATCTCATCGGAAAAACCCTTCCAAACTTCCTTGATAAAATCATCGTAGGCTCCTTATTCGGCTATTATACTCTAGGACTGTACCAGTTGGGCTTTCAATTCTTCATGTTCCTAAGCATAATATCTGGTAGCCTATACGGGTATCTGCTACCAGAAGAATCCAGCGGGAAAAGCAAGAAAGAACTTAAATTAGTCAGCCTGATCTTCGCCGTAGTCCTCGCCCTCGCCTTCTATATAGTAAGTCCACACATAATACAAACCCTATTCCCATCCTTCGCTGACTCCATTCCAATCGTACAACTCATGAGTCTAGCTGTCATACCATCAACAGCCGTAGCTATGCTAACTGCCAGCCTCCTAGCAAATGGGAAAAGCAGAGCTGTCTTCATCGCAGGCGTAATCTACATAGTCTCGCTAATAACTGGACTAGTAATCATGAGAAGCATTATAGGCGAACTAGGCTTAGCCCTTGCCTTTATCATCGCCCAAGCAATTCAAGCCATATATTTAGGTATAAATCGAAAATCTATAAGTAGATCTTAAAATCTAAAAGAGCATAGGTCTGGTCTCGTCATAGCTGTAACTTATAATTTTAATTTTGATAATTCTTGATAAATCTTAATAAGCCATTTTAAGTTTGGAATTGAAGAGTAATCATTTATAGTTATCTATCAGATTTCTGCTATTAGATTTCTGGGTTGAGGTTAATGGTCGCTACTAGAGATTTCTATGTTTTTTCAATAATTCTTTTATTATTGTTGAGTGCAGGTTGTCTTGATGCTCGGAACTACTCTTCCATTTTTCATAGTGTCAAAGTAGTGTCCAATCTTAGTCTGCTTTTTGATCTGCATGGTCCTCCGCGATACGCTGTAGTTCATAGCTCCAATAACGGACTACTTGTATGGATATCTAATTCATCTAGGATCTTTGCTTTAAATGGTAGCAATAAATCTTTACTCACTAAGATATCCTTATCGAATGTCTTTCAATTTATCATCCATAAGAACTATATATTTGCTTCAGCTGGTAGTACCCTATATTGCTATGATTCCTCTGGTGCATCATTGTGGAAGGTTTCTGGTATTGCTTATGGGTACTTTACCATTGTTCGGTTAGGT
>CAZFGR010000033.1:0-15210 GCA_964518475.1 uncultured Nitrososphaerota archaeon | reverse complement strand
TACTTTTAGAATCCTGGTGTTATCAGGTCACCTCCGCCTCCACCTCCGGTATCTCCACCATTCCCTCCGTATCCCAGCTCGTCAATGAAGATACTGGTCAAAGGCACATAGAAACTCTTCCCATACCTATCAAAGTACCACCGAGTACCAGTGGAGTAGACATAGACATTAATCGTCGTACCCTTCGCCCCATCAAGATATACCTTGAAGCCGTAAACCTCGACACCAACCGTCCGATAAGTGAGAATAAACGAGGGATCAAAGGGGACTTTAAAGCCGAGGAAACCCAAGATGAGATTGATAGGCACGCCTACAGACGCATCATCAACAGAAATACCGAAGATAAAGCTAGCGACGTCTTTAGCAGTAAATTTATTAGGCGAGGTTTCTATATCTCCAGGATTGTTGTATTCACCAGTCCCTATATACGTCTTATACAGTGTCCCGTCGAATCCCTCCGGCTCGACGAAATAGTTGTCTCTCCATAATATCTCGTTTGTCTCAAAATCCTTCACATAGACCTTCTCAACATCGTACAGATGCCTTCCAGTCCAATAGTCGAAATAACTCCATTTCTCATAGGCAATAGTAACATTAACGTAGAAGGTCTCGGCATAGTACAGGCCAGAATTCACATCATAAAAATCGTTCGTCCAAATAATCTTAGAATCAACATCGCTGAAACTTCTCTGCACGGTCAATCCGCCTATGTGGTACTCGGTCTCCACGCCCGTCGTGACACTATACGCTAACTCCCAACCAGACGATGAACCAACAATAAAATATACTGATGCACCAGCGACTAGGGTGTCTTCATCAATCGTAGTGTCCTTCTCCAGCGAGTTATCGTCAAGCAGAATGGATAAGAGGGGAAACATTACGTTGGTCCATTCCTCATAATCCGTCAAGACCGGAACCGGGGCCTCCAAGAACGAGTTAGTACTGATCTCAGCGGATGCCCTTAAGTACTCGCTGGGCGTACTCCTATCGTGAACCCATGTTGGTTTGAGTACGACTCTCCTATACACGTATTCCCTAGACAGGGGATCCACCAAGATGGTGTTTCCTAGACTCGCTACAATCTTGGTCTCGTTCACCCAGACAGCATCAATCATGATTGCGATTCTAAAACCACGAGCCAATCCACGCCTAGAAACATACTCCCTCCAAGACTTAAACAGCTTGGCCTTATCAATCCTCACCCTCAAAGTGCCGGTATCCGTCGTCTCATTAACCACTATAATCGGCCTCGCCTCCCCAGGAGGTTGAGGAATAGTTACTAGAATCCTAGCCCCACTCAAGACTTTACCATCCTCACCAGTAACGACGATAACAATATCAGCCCTGTCGTATAGAATAGCAGGGGAGAGGAAAAATGTGATCATCGCCGCAATGATAATTACGGCGATGATCACATTTTTCATCAAAAATCACCAATTTTTATTTCTGGAAAAAGTTTAAGAGATTTTCCTGAAATATCTTCATTATTATAAATCGTAAATGCTTTTTTAAAATTTACTATTCAATAGAGTTGTTTTATTAGCTTTAGTTTTTTCTTAAATAAAGCCCATATTTAATCTTTCTAATGCTCTATAAATATTTGGCATTTGACAATTGTCTTGGTTTTTAAGTTATTAGGGGATTTCTTTACTTTAGTTGAAAGGGTGCGAGCCTTGAGTATAGGTTATGAAGCATTTTGTGTTAATTGTGGCTGGAGAACTGATAATTTCTTGTTCTATAAATGTCAGCGTTGTGGAGGAGTTCTGCAGGTAAAGATAAATGTGGAGTTTTCGGAGGATCGTATCGTTAGGAATGATTATTCTATGTGGAGATACCAGACTTTTTATCCGTATATAGAGGAGGACTCTATTATAAGTTTGGGAGAAGGGCTTACGCCACTGATACGTTTTGGAGCGAACACTTATCTTAAGTTAGAATACATGAACCCTACGGGATCTTTTAAAGATCGAGGATCCTCAGCCTTGATTTCAGCAGTTAAAGCTAGGATAGGGTCCGAGGACTTTATTGCAGAGGATTCATCTGGTAATGCGGGAGCTTCTGTAGCAGCTTACGCCGCATTCGCTGGTATAAGAGCTAGGATTTATGTGCCCGAGAATGTTTCTGGTAGGAAGTTCGAGCAAATAAGGGCTTATGGAGCTGAGATTATCAAGGTTTCGGGTCCACGTCTTCGGGTGACTGAAGAAGCTATGAAGCCAGAAAGAAATAAGGTCTATGTCGGTCATGTTTATCATCCAGTTTTTAGGGATGGTATTCGAACACTTGCCTACGAACTCTATGAGCAAATGGGTAGGAAGGTTTTGGGAACGATATTTCTGCCGGTTTCGGCGGGTACATTGTTACTTGGTGTTGTGGAGGGGTTTATACACCTTAAAGAGTCGGGGATTATAGAGGATATACCCCTAATAGTGGCTTGTCAGACGGAACAAGTTTCTCCTCTTTACCATGCTCTGAAAGGACTAAGATATGAGCCGCCAGAAAAGGTAGAAAGTATAGCAGATGCCTTAGTTAGCACAAATCCACCCCTGCTAAAACTCATGGTTAAGCGGATGAGAGAGATAGGAGGAGACGCTGTTATTGTCAACGATTCGGAAATATTAAGCGCCTATAAGGAGCTAGCTAGGAGAGGAATATATGTAGAACCTAGTTCCGCTGTAGCATATGCAGGTTACAAGAAGTATAGGGATAAAACAGGGAACAGTATTATAATTCTAACAGGTTCTGGATTAAAAACAAGTCTCTTAACATGAATATGCGGAGATAATAAGATCTTAGAGCTGGGATGATAGGAGGCAAAGAGAAAGGTTATGGAAAATTATTTATGCGAAGAAATATCTCTCGTATTCCCATGGAGTTATTGTCTTCATGAATGCTCTCCACTCCTCTTTTTTGTATTCCAGATACGCGTCAATTAACTCGCTCCCAAGAACCTTTCGTAGAAAAGTGTCGGATTCTAGGTATTCTAGGGCTTCTCTTAAATCTCTTGGCAATTCCCTAATCCCTAACTCAATCCTTGCTTCTCTGGGTAAGTGATAAACATTCTCATCAATAGGATCCCCCGGAGATATTTTACGATCAATACCGTCTAGTCCGCAATAGATTAATGCAGGAATTGCCAGATACGGATTAGCCATTGGATCAGGTGCTCTTATTTCTATTCTTGCCCTATGAGCGTTTTGTCTAGATCCTCGCCTATAATAAAGGGGGATACGGATCATTGCTGAGCGATTCTTTCTTCCCCAGCAAATATATACAGGAGCTTCATAGTCAGGGACCAGTCTCTTATAAGAGTTTACTGTAGGGGCTATTATCGCAGCTAACGCCTCTGCATGCTCAAGAATTCCTCCGATGAAGTACCTAGCTATATCACTAAGTTCTGCGTATTCATCACCTTCATCATAAAAAAGATTCTTATCACCTCTCCAAAGGCTCAAATGAATATGCATCCCGCTCCCATTATCATCTGATACAGGCTTAGGCATGAAGGTGGCTAAGAGCTTTATTTGATCAGCAACTTTTCTAGCCGCAAATTTTAGAATCTGAATCTTATCACTCATTCTCACCGGCGAGTCCGCCTTAATATTTATCTCCATTTGTCCGCCCGCGACCTCATGATGATCTTTATGCGGCTCTAGTCCTAGTTTTTCTAAGGTCTCCATAAGCTTGGTTCTGTATTCGTATAATTGGTCTATAGGGGGAGATTGAAAGTATCCATTCTTAGCGTAGATTAATCCGCTCTTTCGCTCTATGGGAAGAAAACTGTTAAAATCCTTAGAATCCTTCTCGTATAGGAAGAACTCTACTTCCGCCGAGACTAACGCTTTCAAGCCTCTTCTCTTTAAATCATCCTCTAATCGCTGAGCAACAAATCTTGGATCTCTAGGTGAACGTCTAAGCGTGAAACCTTCATAGATATCTGCTATGGCAAATGCCACTTTTTTCCCATCAATTAGCCATGGATAAACTCTCAATGTGCTGATATCTGGTTTAGCTATGAAATCGGAGCTATTCACTTCACCGAAATAAGGAACCGAAGAACCATCGAAGCCAATTCCTTCCTCCAAGTGATAAGGTTCGAGTCTTTTAATGCTAAATATCCTTAAATGACCCGTCAGATCAGTAATCCATACGTCATATCTGAATACGTCGGGAAAATCCTTCGCGACTTCCTGAGCTCGTAACATGCTGATTCCTCGAAACACTTTTATAAGAATTCTACATATTTCATATCAAATATATGAATTTCTTTGAAATCTTAATTCATTTGATATGAAAAATGGGCATTATTATATACAAGTGTTCGGTAATCTGTAATACGCTATAAAAAGGTGTGAAACAATTGTCTGGTATTGGAGAAGTTTCTCGCTTAGATGAGAAGGATAGGAAAATCCTTAGTGTATTACTGAATGATTCTCGAGTCTCGTTAAGGCAGATAGCTAAGAGGACTGGTTTATCACTCTCCACCGTTGCGTCTCGTCTTAGGAGACTCGAGAGTTTAGGAATAATAAAGAAGTACACAGTAGAGATCGACCTGGAAAAGCTGGGATATGTTTTCCCAGTTATAATAGATGTTAAGGTATCTAAGGGAAAATTATTCGAGGTAGAGAAAGAAATAGCCAAACATCCAAACGTGCTGGCAGTATACGATATAACAGGAGAATACGATGTATCTGTTTATGCTGTGTTTAAGAGCAGAAAAGAACTCGATAACTTCGTTAAAATGTTACAGAGAATGAATTATGTTGATAGAACACATACAAAATTGATACTGAATGTGGTAAAGGATGAAAGGGGCACAATAATTCTCGACTAGAATTAGTATAGAGAGAAAATAACTACTCACTAAATTATGAATTATCAATTACTATTTGGCTTTCATTGAACGAATGCTTAAGAGGAGAATGCTAATAATCACCAATATACTCCCGATTACTGATGTTAAAGGCGGGGTTTCTTGAAGTATTATTAGAGCTAGAATCGAGGCTACTACTGGTTCTAGTAAAGCAAGGATCTGAGCCTCGTGTGGGGCTAGACCTTTCAAAGCCCGTAAGAAGAGTGTGTGTCCCCCAGCTGTGGGGATCAAAGCTAGGAGAATTATGAATAGAGAGTCATTCCAGGACTGAGGTAGCTGAAATACTCCCACAGGAACCGTTATGATTAGGCCGAGTAGTCCTGCTAAGAGATATATTGGCCCAGCTAGTCTATAGGGATCGTATCCCCTCCTAACAAGTTTTCTCGCACTTAGAGCGTAGATAGAGATCATTAATGCGGCTAAAAAAGCTTCTAGATCCCCGATAATATTACCGCTTATCCTTATGCTTCCCCATGCCATAATGAGAATGCCTAAGAATCCAGTATATACGATTAAAAAATCGACCCAATCTATTTTCTCCGTCCTAAATAACCAGGAAGCCACCAGGGTTATTATTGGAGCCGAGTTAACGATTACAGTAGCATTCATCACAAATGTATCCTGAACAGATTTTACGAAAAATATGAAGTGCAGAAGCAGAACTACACCCAAGTAACCCCCTAGTTTTAGATAGGTTTTGTACTCCGTCTTCGACGGCCTCAAAATAAGAAAGAGAAGAGAACCTCCCAAAATAAGCCTCCAAACAACGATGCTTACAGCGTTAAGCATTATCAAACGGATAAAAATAGCTGCTGTGCCGAAGAATAATCCACCTAGAAATCCACTAATAAAGCTTTTAAAACGCTCACTACGAATCAGTGATCCCTCCTAGTACCATTACTCATGCCTTATGGCCTCTAAGAAATGCTCTGGATCAATGTTGCCTCCGCTTATTACTAAGCATACTTTGCGTCCTCTGAATAGTTCCTGATATCTCTTAAGTGCTGCTAAGGTCACAGCGGCAGCTCCTTCGGCTATAATTCCCTCAGTTTCATAAAGCTCTTTT
Source organism: uncultured Nitrososphaerota archaeon (assembly GCA_964518475.1). Lineage (GTDB taxonomy): Archaea > Asgardarchaeota > Njordarchaeia > Njordarchaeales > Njordarchaeaceae > Njordarchaeum. The sequence goes on along the minus strand of CAZFGR010000033.1, from coordinate 9,274 downwards.
ATAGCTATTTTGATCTCTTCCTCACTTACTAAGAGAACATCATCAACATATTTCCGGATAAAATCGAATGTTATAGATCCTTTTTCCAGATTACCATGTAAACCCTCAGCTATCGAAGGTTTCAGAGGTACTTCTACGATTTTTCCTTTTCTTAAGCTCTCATATACAGCTGGGGAAGCCTCTGACTGGACTCCATAAACTCTTATATCCCTATTAATGCTCTTCGCGAGAAATGCTATACCAGATATTAGCCCTCCTCCGCCGACTGGTACCATAATTGTGTCTATTTCTGGATTATGGAGCAGGATTTCTAGCCCAATAGTGGTTGTTGCTTCTATTATATCTATATCGTTGTAAGGTGATAGGAAAAGATAGCCTTCTCTCGTAGCTAGTTCTCTAGCATATTTTTCTGCTTTGTCATAGTTATTTCCGCGGAAAATTATTTTCCCACCAATAGCTTCTATGCGTCTTCTTTTTAGATCAGTGATATTTCTGGGAACAACTATGAGGGAATCCACATTTAGAATTGTTGAGGCATAGGCTACGGCTATTGCATGATTACCCGTAGAAACCGTTAGAATCTTTTTATCTCTTGCTTCATCTTTGTGCTTAAGAAGCTTATTAAAGACTCCACGCACTTTAAAGGATCCAGTAACTTGATAATTCTCTAATTTAAGAAATACCTTGGTCTCGTATCTTCGAGAAAGTACGTGAGAATAATACATAGGTGTTTCTCTAACAAAACTAGATAATCTTTTTTTAGCCCTATAGGCATCAATAATGGTAAGCATAAGGAACCCTAACAAGAAGTATTTTCCGAGTTATCCTTCATCAGGAAAAACAATATTAAATATTTATACTGCGCTACCTCTTCTGTCTAAAGCTTATAATTTCTAAGAAGCTTAAGAAACCTCTACTCGCTATTTTAAGGAATTATGTTTCATTAATCTTCATTGATTTTTGATCAACTTTACTTTTACACCATATTTTTCTAGCTTTTTAAAATCCGTATCCATAGTGACTAGTTCTAGATTATAAGCCTTAGCACTTGCTCCCATTAATAGATCAGCATCCGATAATAATTCGCCTTTTCTCTTTAATTGTATATAGAGATCACAGTAAACTTGAATCACCTTAATTATCTAATTGAATAATTTCAAAAGCTGTTTCAAGCTTCTCTTTTACCTTCTCTCGTTTGGTTTTATTTAAGCCTCTGATAATCTCTATTAATGTTATCACAGAAATAGCTCCAGGCTCGAATTTCTTGCTCTTAATCATGTGGATTATGACTGATATGTCAAAGAGTTTCACTAGTATCACCAATTCTGAATTTCTTCCTAAATTCTCTGGCGGAAGACTCTATAGTTTCCAAGTCGTTCTCGTCGAGAATCTCAAGGATTTCTCTAAAAGCTTTCTCACGCAACATTCTCTCATACTCCATACATATTCTTAAGAGAAAACTACCCCAATCTTCCTTTCCTTTTAGTTTTTCAAGTCTTTTCTTTACCTCAACTGGAACAGATATTGTAACGTACCTAGCCATACCAATTATCCTCGATAGCTATATAGTTATATCACTGAAAAAGATGTAGTGAGTTCACATTATAACAATATAGTCCCTCTTTACATGAGAACTCTATGCTGCGTCAATGCATTTGGGAAAACTACGGTTAAGAAGAGAGATGTTTAAATATTATCTCTCGTTTTTCTTTAAAACCTGAGGCTCCTCTAGAAACATCTCAGGAGTGACTATTCGGCGCGGTTCTTTAACTATTATGAATCCATAGTATGGTGAAGCTGTAGCTACGAAGTCGATCTCCTTGAAAAAGATCCATAATAATGCCATTAGTTCTGATAGACTCCAATAATAAGTTTTTAAGCCTTCGAAGTTTCTCGTTACTAAGTCAATATAGACTCTCTCCATTGAACCCGTGATAACATCGTAGCGTTTATGTATTGAGATAGTAACTGATCCATCATCCATTCTCTCTGGCAAGATACGTTTATAACCCATTCGCAGAAATACATGGTATATCCTATCAACTTCCTCAAAGAAACATAATCCATCATTAGACAACGAGGCTGCTATACCCGAAAATATCTTAATAGCTTCCCACGGATTAAAGTGAGTCATGGAGTACCCAGTCATTAATCCAATGTCCCACTCCTTACCTAGCTCATGAATCTTTCTAACATCATGCACGATAGTTTCTGCTTCAGAACCAAGCATTTCCTTACTAAATCTCCTAGCTATATCTAGAGCACCCCTCCTCAAATCTAGAATACATAACTTAACAGTAGTATACTCGCTCAAAACTTTAGCCAGAGCTATCCCACCAATCCCTGTGGATCCACAAATATCAACTATCCTCAAGACTTTTCTCTCTAAAAGCTTTGACAACCATTCGTGTTCTACAAAACCTTTAAAAAGCGTTACATAGGTCTCGAATCTTTTCTTACCCGCTTGTGTATAGGGATCATCCGCCCATTGAACAAGTTTATAAACTCTTTCCAGCCTTTCTCCCAGTTCTTTCATGCCTCCTCAGCTTTACTAAAAGCTTTTGCGCAAAATATTTCTGTCCTAATAAGTTTTTGCAAAGAAAGGAAATAAAATTTAGTCAATATGCAGAAATCTGGAATTGATAGCCACTATCACAGTGCTTAACGACATTAATATTGCGCCTACAGCTGGTGAAAGCAGGATTCCGAGTTTATAAAAGACTCCCGCAGCTGCTGGAATAGCAATAGTGTTATACCCCGTGGCCCATAAAAGATTCTGAACCATTTTACGATATGTTGCCTTTGCTAATCTTATAGCCATAACGACATCTCTAGGATCACTTCTTACCAAGATTATATCGCCAGACTCAATAGTTATGTCAGTGCCCGCACCTATTGCGATTCCTACATCAGCTTGAATAAGAGCAGGTGCGTCGTTTACTCCGTCTCCAACCATTGCTACAATGTTGCCCTCTAACTGGAGCTCCTTGATAACTTTGACTTTCTCATGGGGCAATACCTCAGCATAAACTCTTTCAATTCCGAGCTCTTTAGCTATTCGCTCCGCTGTTACTCTATTATCACCAGTTAACATTATACATTCGATTCCCAGCTGTTTAAGCTCCCTAATAGCTTCAAAAGATTCTGGTTTTGGCGTATCTGCAAGAGCTATAGCACCCAGAACCTCTCTACCCCTAAGGACATACACCGTTGTTTTTCCTTCGGCCTGTAATTTCCTTACTTCCTCAGATTTTACCTCAATACCATTTTCCTTCAAATAACCAGGCCCTACAACCATGAACTTTTGACTATTAATGGATCCTTCTATTCCCTTACCAGTTATCGCCCTGAAATCATTTACCCTGAATAAGGATAAGCCCAGTTCCTCAGCTTTCTTCATGATTCCCCTAGCGATTGGATGCTCAGAGTTCACTTCTAGAGAAGCTGCGATTCTTAACAATTCTTTGCTATCGACATCTTTTATAGCTACAATATCTGTGACCTCGAAAATCCCTTTAGTAAGCGTACCAGTTTTATCAAAAACAACTACATTCACATTTTTTGCCCTTTCAAATGCCTGTCTATTCCTTACTAATAAACCATTCTTCGCAGATTCCGCCGTAGAGACGGCTACTACTAATGGGATAGCAAGACCAAGCGCATGAGGACAAGTAATTACCATGACAGTAACCATTCTTTCTAATGCGAATAGAGGATCTCCCAGATAAAACAACCATGTAAAGAAAGTTATTGTACCAGCAACAATAGCTATTATTGTTAAGAAGAAAGCTGCTCTATCGGCTAGATCCTGCATACGTGATCTAGCCATCTGAACTTCTTGTACCAAATTTATTATCTGTGCCACGTAGGTATCCTTGCCAGTAGCTGTGACCTCGACGATTATGGCTCCTTCAAGATTTATTGCACCCCCAATAACCTTATCCCCAGGCCCCCTATGTACGGGTAAAGATTCGCCAGTGAGCATGGATTCATCCAAACTAGTTTTTCCATCCACAACTACTCCATCCACAGGCACCTTTTCTCCAGGTCTTACGAGAATTTTATCCCCTACACGTATCTCTGAAACTGGAACATCAACTACAGAGCCGTCCTCTAGAACCTTATGAGCCCTAGAAGGCAACAATTTCGATATCATTTCTAATGCTCTTGAAGCCCCGAGAACAGAGCGCATTTCTATCCAATGGCCTAACAACATTATATCAATCAGAGTTGCAAGTTCCCAGAAAAATGTCTTACCAGGTATTAGAAAAGTGACCGCACTACTATATACGTACGCAACAGATATAGCTAGACCTATCAGAGTCATCATTCCAGGTTTATGCTTACTGATCTCTTCGATAAGCCCTTTTAAGAATGGAAAGCCGCCGTAGAAATAAATGATAGAGGCCAGGACAAACAGGATATAGTTTTTATAGGGAATAGCTATTGTGATGCCTATTACGGATTGTATAAACGGGGACACTAGCAGCAGGGGAATCGTTAGCAACGTTGATACAATGAACCTTCTTTTAAAATCTCTTAACATCATCTTATGATGCTTGATATGAGGAACCGCGGAACCATCTCCATGCTCCTGCTCATGTTTCCCAACATGTTCCATTTCAGAATGTTTTTTCATCACTTCATGAGAGTGAGAAGAAGAGACATCGTGATGCACGATTTTAGCACCTTCATACAATATGTTTTATATTTTTTGTTTATAACCATGTTATACCAAAATAAAAGATAAAATAATTTAACTCTTTCCTTGAGAATACCATAGTTAGGAGGGTATATATAGCTTTTGGAGGTTCTTAGCGATGAGTTTAGAAATAAACTTCACTAGACCAGAAACCAGAGAAGCCGGTTACAAATGTAAAATTTGCGGTCCTCTAGTCTGCAGAGCAGAAAGCGAGGGGTTCCTTGGCCATATACCTTTCTTCTTATATTTATCCTTTACTCTCCTCGGAATAGCTATCGTTCTAGAATTTCTACTACCATCTCTCAACATCTTAATGCCATTGATTAATCTGCCCTTATCTAGCCTACTCTTTATACTTTCCACATTTCTGGGGGGTCTCCGAATATTCGTCGAGGGATTTGAGGAACTTCTCGAGCATAGAGAGTTTGATGTAGATTTTCTAGTATTCTTAGCGGCGGTTGGTGGAATTGCTATAGGTCTATACTTAGAGGCTGCCCTAGTAGTGAACTTGTTCGTGGTAGCTGATTATCTAGAAACAATAGCCGTGGCTAAAGCGGAGAGAGAAATAAAGACTCTGATGAAGTACTTTCCTCAAAAAGCTAGAGTATTAAAAAATGGTAAGGAAATAGAAGTACCCATCGAGAGAGTATTGCCCGGAGAAAAAATACTCGTACGACCTGGAGAAAGAATCCCATTAGACGGCATTATTATTGAAGGAGAAGCCAATATTGATCAATCAGTACTAACGGGAGAGTCAATCCCAGTTTACAAAACAGTTAACAATGAAGTATTCGCGGGAACATTTTGCCTTGATGGAAAATTGGTAATAAAGGTCCAGAAGCCAGCTAGGGAGTCCCTATTCAATAAGATAATTCAAATGGTTCTCGAGGCCCGTGAAAAGAAGGCTAAAATAGAGAGTTTCGTTGAGAGTTTCGCAAATAAATATGTCCCAATAGTTCTGACACTCTCTATGGCAATCATGGTTTTGGGTCCCATATTATTTGGTGGTACTACCACTTCATGGATCTATAGAGGACTCGTCCTCTTAGTCCTCTCATGCCCATGCGCTCTAACAATATCTGTTCCCGCTGGACTCGTAGCTGGGATAGTTAATGCCGCGAAACGGGGAATTCTTATAAAGGGAGGTAAGCACCTCGAAATCTCCGCCGATACAAAGGTGGTAGCACTGGATAAGACCGGAACACTAACGAGGGGAGAATTGAGGGTAAAGGAGATAATAACCTTGAGTAGTGATGCCTCCGTCAAAGAAATTTTGGTTCTTGCTTCTAGTGTTGCTAATCTATCCAACCATCCCGTTTCAAGAGCTATCGTGGAGAAGGCCAGAAGCGAGGGAATAGAGTTATTAAATGTTGAGAAATTCAAGGAGCATCCGGGTAGGGGTATTCGTGGATTTATTAATGGTAAACAGGTTCTAGTTGGTAGTCTGAAACTATTGAGAGAAAACAATGTTGAAATAAGCACTGGGATCTTGGGAGAGATTATGAGAAAAGGCATATACGGCAAGATGGTATATGTCGCAGTAGACCACAGTCCGGTGGGAATTCTAGTACTTGAAGACGTCATCAAGAGTGAAGCGAGAGACGCTATTAACTTGTTAAAGAAAAGGGTGGCTAAAGTAGTTATGATGACTGGAGATGATGAAGTGATAGCTCGGCGTGTAGCGGAGAGTGTAGGTATTGAAGAATATTATGCCAATATGTTTCCCCATGAGAAAGCAGAGAAGCTAAAAGAATTGGCTAAGGAAGTTGGTCCAGTAATGTTCGCTGGTGATGGTATAAACGACGCCCCAGCTATAGCAGTGGCTGATGTTGGTGTTGCCATGGGAATGAAAGGCATTGACACCACCATTGAGACGGCGGATATAGTATTAGCGAATGATAACTTGCTTCAAATTCCCTACCTAATAGATCTAGCTAAGCAGACTAAAAAGATCATAAGCTTTAATGTTGCGTTATCTATCCTATTCAAGCTCTTACTAGTAATCCTTGCACTACTCGGAATGATCACTTTGATAGAAGCGGTATTAATAGGAGATGACGGATTAGCGATCGTAGTGGCTATAAACTCTATGAGAATCTTAAGGTACAGAGGAAAAAATAGAAGTTAAAGCTCCTAGAGGATTACTTCTTAAACTTACACACATAGACGAGATAAGTATCATTACCACGCTTTTCTACTATTCTATCCTTTCCTACTAGGAAGTACTTTTCTGGTAGTTTGGAAAATGCGCCTTCTTCACAGGGTGGGCACTCAAACTCCTCTATTTCGAGACCCTCTTCTAAAGGTCTGATATAGATACAGTAACTTATTGTCTTAGCAATTCTGGTAGCTATATCTGCTTGAGGCGCATTCTTTGTTTTCACAATAGCTTGTCCCTCATTAATCTCAGCGATCTCTCCATTAACTATCTTAGCAATAGAGTTAGCTAAATCTTCAAGATTTTCCTTCACATTTGTTTTAACCCGTATTAGAAAATCGCTGACCTTAGTGGAACTCATGACTTCCTTAACATCCTCTTCAAAACTACTCATAGTTACTTCCCCCACGCAATTAGTAAGTAATTGGAATAATAGTTCTAAGATTACTTCTTTCTTAGTATTATGCACTACTGTCTATTCTTATGTATCTTATGCCTAGTTTTTGCCCGTTAATATGCAAGATCGTAACTGTAGATATTCCGCTAAGGTATCCACAGAGTTCTCCCGGATTCACCGCTACTGCTTCTTTACTCAAATCAATAACGAATTCTTTAGGATGTTTTTGTGACTGTAAGATCTCTAATATATTGATCTCCCTAATTTCCCTTGTTTCTTTACCAATTACGATTAGTTTTGCTCTATGAGTGTGGCCAAATAATATGATGTCATAATCTAAGCTTTTGAGTAAAGATTTTACAAGAATTTCCGTAGTTTCTATATCATCTACGCCGTGAAGCATGAGGAGCCTATAATTATCGAGATTCGTAATTACTACGTCTCTGCCATAACTAAGATTCTCCGACCTAAGAATAATTGTGTCGCGATCACCCTCATTATTCCCCCAGACACCAATGAATTTAACATTTTTACCTAGTTTCCCAGTTATGAGGGATATCGTAAACGGAGAAACCAAATCTCCACAGAAAAATATCTTGTCAACACTTTCTTTATTGGCTAACTCCAGTGCTTTGGTTAATCTCTCTATATTATCATGGCTGTCTGAAAACACTAGAAACTTCAAATCCAACCCCTCTTCGAGTTTTATTAGCTCTATTATTACAAAATATTTCTAAAAATTATTTTATCGGTACCGTGTTTAGGATTCTAGAGTAGTAGCGGAGGATTCAACCTTGTCTATAAAAGAAGAACTTGCAATAATAATATCTCTCCTATTCTCTGCTCCTGTTTACGCATTCTTTCTCCTCTTATTAATTCTCACCGAAACCGCTTATTCTTCTAGTACATTACTTATTGTCGGAATTTTGGGTTTTCTTTTTCTCTCAGTTTTGCCTATCGCTCCAGTAATTTACGCAGCATATAAGAAAGAAACAGATTTATTTGTAGAGGAGAGGGAACAGAGACCTAAATTCTTCTTTTTCGCGATTATATCATACTTGGCTGGGTTCATAATTTTTCTAAGTATTGGTGAGCGTATCCTAGCTTTATTTCATCTATGCTACGCAGTAGTTACGGCATCACTCGCACTAGCCACATTTTTCGCAAAAGTTAGTGTACATGCTGCGGGAGTAGCAGGACCTACAACATTCATGGTTCTGGTGTTCGGATATGAGCACCTACTTCTTTTCCTTTTACTGATTCCAGTAGCTTGGGCTCGGATATATTTGAAGGCTCATAGTATTAATCAAAGTATTCTCGGAGCAATTATAGCAATCGGAGTTACATGGCTCACTATCACCGTATTTGACCCTATTATTCTATAAAGTTCTAAGATCTTTTAATCGTGTATCTCCGCATATCACCAAAAGTTTTTTATTAAGCATCCTCTTATACGCTAAATGATCTTTTTAAGGAAATGCGTTATTATAAAACGTTAAAGGGGAGTTATCACAGAATATTACGAAGAATAGTTTTCGCTAATAATTTTTTAAAAACATCTCAAAAAAATTTTCACCTCCATAATTTGGATAAACTATTAATCGCATTTTCAGCGAGACCTCCAACTAGCAATACTTATAAGAAAGAAATAACTTAGCCACTTGCCGTCAATAAAACAAAAAGAGAAAACAAGAAAAAGTATATGAGAAAGTTTATTCTAGTCCTAACTGTTTGGCTAGTACCTCCTTTATTGCCTCTTCCCTCGTAGGCGCCGGGTACTCGTATACACCCTTCTCAACCGCCTTCATCAACCGAATAACCTCACGAACCTCAATTGGTAACTTTATCCAGGAATAGTAGCGGTAACCAATGAAACCAGCTGCTACGAAAATGGTTAGAAGAATTGGATAGATAACGAGATTTGGATACCTCCTACCAGCAATAACGGTACTTCCACCGAGGTAATCAACGGATACACCAACCGCTGTTACGCCTTGTATAGTGGTTACTTGAGCAG
>CAZFGR010000032.1:15539-17052 GCA_964518475.1 uncultured Nitrososphaerota archaeon | reverse complement strand
CTTATATAGCCGCCAAACTAGCAGACATGGGAAAGACAGAAGAGGCAATAGAGACGGCTAGAGAAATACGCATCCTGTCTATCGGAGCTGGGATCCTAGCCGACATAGCTGCCAAACTAGCAGACATGGGGAAGATAGATTTGTTAATTAGGATTGTTTGCCCACTTCTCAGCGTTCAGGCTTGTCTGAAGTCTCTTTTATCTTATCGTGGTGCTGACTTGCTTGATGTTGTTATTGACGCGGTTTCCACGTACCCCTTGACTAGTGCGGATGTTTTAACTCTTTTCCATTTGCTACTTAATAAGTTTTCCTTCGTCGTAGATCTTCTTGACGTTGTCCTTGATTGTTAAGTTTTTCAGCATGCAGTTCGTGCTAGATCCTCCTTTATTTTTATTATTCTACTTTCCTTAAGCAATCTTCTTATTTTTGAATCATTTCTTATACCTTAGATGTGTTAACTGGTGTCGCTATGTCTGATGCGTGCCGGGAATATGTTAAGATTGTTAGATTGATAGAGGAGTGTAGACGCGATTTTAAGCCTTCTAAAGTCAGGTTTTGTTTATTGGAGAAGCCCCACCGCCTCAAGCTAAGCATGTAAAAAAGCGGGATCAGTTGAACTTCTTTTATAATCCAAAAAGGTGTAATAACCTTAGAGAGAGCTTGAAGGAGTTGCTTAGTGAAGCGGGTTTCGAGGAATTCGTATGTTTACCTGATGAAGAATTTTTGCATGCGTTTAGGGACAAAGGTTTTTACTTAACTGATGCAATAAAATGCCCCAGAAGGTTTTATAGTCCTTCTGAGAAGAAAAAGTTCTTAAGGATCTACAGAAAATCGCTTCTAGACGAGATAAGGGAGTTAGAGCCGGAAATAATTTTTGTTCTTGGTTGGGTTGCATTGCATGCTATTGGGGTTGAAGAGAGTGTAACAAGTCTTCATGGCTCCATTATAAACCCTAGAGAGATTAATGTTGATCTTCCTGAAAGTGTTAAATATATAATAGTCTCGATGTATCCTAATCAAAGAAACAGGGGTCGAGTCGAAGACATGCACATGCTGGAGCCGTACAAAAAGTTGAGAAATCTTGTAACATAGAATCATTATCTCATTTAGCATTCTATCTTTCTTATTAATGTACTAGAGGTAGGTTCTACTAGTAGCCTCTGATCAATGCTGGGGACTATCCACTACATCCCTATTGTTAAAAAAATCGACGACAACGCATAAGATGTAATAAAAACTAGACACTTGATCGGAATAAGTTTTTCACATAAACGGAGTAAGTAGCAAATATGTGAAAAGATAAGGGGAACACAGAGAGGAAAATATAAATAGTATTTGCATGGAAATGCAACTAAGACTCATCTCAGCGAAACCTATTTTAGAACATATTTAAATACCTGGTATCAAATAATAGATGTTCGAGACTCACTTCATAAAGATTCGAGTACCGGGACAAGGGGCTCGAAGAGAGCTTCGGAGCCAATAGGAGTCTCCCAGACAAGGGAATTGAAAT
>CAZFGR010000032.1:0-15439 GCA_964518475.1 uncultured Nitrososphaerota archaeon | reverse complement strand
CGAGCCAATAGGAGTCTCCCAGACAAGGGAATTGAAAGACGAGTTAGAAGCTGGCGAGATGTACTTCGTAATCACGGACGAGCCAATAGGAGTCTCCCAGACAAGGGAATTGAAAGAGAATATCATTTTCACTCATAAATAATCACCGAGAAAAAGAAGAGAAAAAAGCTAGTATTCGTCTCTCATTCCTACTTTCTCCACTAAGATTACTGCAATTGCATTAATTATTGCTAACAAAATCAGGCCAGTTAATATGATGTTGATCGGTAATGTTTGTATGCCGTATACTAAAGCGATTATGAAAATAATGACAAACGCTACTAACCATTTACTCATACCATCTCACCCTAACCTTTCTTTTATTACCCAATATATAAATAATGCAACGGTTAGTATTAAAGCAATTCCCAGACCTAAAAACGGTAATGCAAGAATACCTTGCACAACAGAATCAAAACTTGGAATCGCTAATGACAGAGTAGCCAATATAAGCGAGAAGCCTAGAATAATAGCGAGGAATCAATAATAGACTCCCAGACAAGAGAATTGAAAGATCTCATCACTTTTTGAAGTATAGTCCCCAACGAATACGAGCCAGAACTAGACTCCAAAACGAGGGAATTGAAGGAATGGTATTCTCTCTCGTTAATAGTATTTGGGATCAGGTATCTTATGGAGCCATTTTTGTGCTGGTTGACTTCATTATATAAACTATTATATGAAACTTTAACAGACAGAAGGTTAGAAATGATCGACTATGTTAATACTGCTCTGGCAATAATTTTGGGAGGAACAATTCTTGCTGTTGCAATCTCTGTCACTTTCGGAATAGATAGAGTATTGAATGCGATCTTAGCACTTCCATTTTTTTGGAATTGCGGGAGGTTTATTAATGGTAGCAATCATATTTTTATATATGATGTTTAAAGGAGAGTTGAAGAGACGGTGATCTTCTAATGGATAAGCTTGATAAATTGGCCATAATATTTGGTATTTACGGTATTATCCTAGGAACAATACTATGGACGATGACTCCGTATAAATTGATAGTTCTTGGTCTAATAATTGCTGCAGCAATAGTGAGTTTTTACGCATACTTGATCGTTAATGTATTCCCTCACGAAGACGCCTAGTCTCTTTTCTTCTTTCCCTCAATGACGTTTTGGTGAGTGGCGACGTTCTTTCTTACTATCTTTTCTGGGGGATCTAGGGAATTCCTCTGGTGCCTAGTGAATAATTATAAGATTTAGGTCTTATGGATCCTGTGATGCGTGAAAAAAAGCCAAAAAGAAAAACTACGAGGAGAAGTCTAAAATTATGTTCAAAAAGTTTATATAATTGGGACAATGGTTAAAAAATATTTAATAATTTTGTGTTATTTTTAGGTCTTTTTTCTCGATTAATTATTTAATTTTGTTCTTTCTTATTGTTTTACTGGTATTGGGGGTGGTGACTGGTTAATGGGGTTTCCTTATGATCCTAGATTTAGGAAGATAGAGTTCTCGCTTAATGTGTTTGATGTTGATCTTGCTTATTTGTTCACGGATGCTATATTTGAGGCTGATGGATTGCTAATTATGGATGATCCTATTGGGGGCATATTCCTGTTGGAAAAACCTAGTAAGGATGTCTATAGGGAGGAGTGGTCTAAGGTTCCGATAAGGCAGCTTGTAAGCGTTAATACTCCTCTGACTGTATGGTGGGGGGATGAGAACAGGCTAAATTCTCTTTCTAGGCGTCTGAGAATATATCGTTTTAGAGAGGCATCAACGAAAAAGTTTCGTGGAAATGTTGAACAACTTTACGAGTTTTTCCCTGAAATGATGAATCTTTTCTTCTATTCACTATTATTCATTGCGAAAGAATATAGGAATTCCCTGAGAGAGGATTTTATAAGAGTTGGCAAGGGTTGCGAATTAGGTGATTCGCTAGATTTTCTCGAATTATTCATTAAATTTATGGAAGAGGGCTGGAATAAGTATAAAGATTTGATTGAGAACTTAATTCAGCAGAGGGAGTCTCTCCTAAAGAAGGTTCTTGCTACTGCGAAGGTGTGGGCTATTCTTCCTCAGCTTGGCTTGGGAGGTTATAGAGTAGAGGCTATAGCTCAGAGTATAGGTCTGTTGTATAGTAAACTCTTGAGCATTTCTAAAACGATGTTAAGGGATGTTATATTAGTTACGAACAGGGATCTAAGGCAGAGATTCCCTCGCGAGATCTCCGATCTTGAGTGCAGTCTTAGAGAGCAGTTGCCAACTAGTATTAATGTATACCAAAGAGACTTTAATGATCTCATAGGGAGTATCTCGAAAAATGAAAAGAGTGAAATAATATTCATTCTTATGCAGGATTGGAACAAGGAGCTTCTAGCTACGCTTCTAGAGAAAGAATTTAGGATACTCGTAATTCCAGAAACTTTCTACATATACGTAAAAAGCACGCAAAGTAAGCGAAGGATAGAGGCCAAAGGGAGGTACCTTAGGGATCTGAAAAACTATGACAAGGAATTCTGGAAAATCTTAGCATTGAAAGTGTCTATTGTGGGGTTTGATAATGACGATTAAATGGGACATAAAAGTAAACGTATCTAACTGGAAAATCTTTGCTGGACATTTTATCCCAGAACTGCCTAAGATACTATTTATATCGGGTAAGAGGGGTCAGTTACCAGAAATCATAGCGGACTTAATTACTTTGGCATCAGAGTTCATGATATACACGGAGAACTCATCTATGGGTCAACTTCGCGCCATTCAACTCCTACATCTAATCTCAAGCTCACCAATAACAAATTACACATTTATTCTCAGTACAAAGGTAACCGAAGAAGAACATACCGATCCGAGAGTCTTAGGAGCGATTCATAGGAAATTAAAGACTCCCCTGCTACTCACATCTATTCCAGAAAAAGCTATGGTGGAGATTAGTATAGAAGACGCTGAAGGAAAGTTATCTCAGGATTTCATAGAGTTGTCAGCGACGCTAACTTTACTGTCTCTATTGACAGCAGCTACTAGGAGAGGATTGGAGCTAAGACAAATATTCTTTCAAAACATTGTATTGTTGATGTATCTTCTTTTCAAGCAACAAAGTGAAACTGCGCTAAGTGTGGAGGAGAAACTAGAGGAAATGGCTAAATTAGTGGTATTTGATACGTATTCTTGGTATAGGGAGCGACTAAACAAGTTAATGGAGCCTCTCGAAGCAGAACTGAGACATCTAGCAGTACATATTCCCGCCCCTAAGGAAGAGAAGACCTCTCTAGAAAATTTCCTTAGGCAACGTTTAGTGCCTCAATATAGGGACTTCTTCGTAGAGTGGATCGAGGAGGTCACTAAAAATATAAAAGAGTTACTTGGGATCAGGGTGGAGTCTCTTATCGGAAGGCTCTGGCTAATAGCTAATACTCTAAGAAATAAAGAGTTTAGTGCTTGTGAAGAAATCGTAACAATAGCGACTGGCCAATGGAGTACTGCACAATTACTTCTTCTAAGCGAGTTACTAAATGTTAAAAAGTTCCATGTACTGTATACACCAAATTCTCTCCTGCCAAGACTATTAGATGAATGGATGCGGAAAAAGATTATGTGCATAAAAGCAGTTAATGAATTAGAAGTTAATTACTACCCAATACCATCGACAGATGCAATAATAGCAGAAAAAATCATTGATAGTGTTTTAGAACAAGCCGATAAACCATTGGTAATAGCTCAAGGCCCCTCAACAATATCACTGCAACTCTATTGGAAGTCTCGAATAAGAGAAAAAGAAACAGTCTTATTATAATACTCGTAATGTCTAAGTCTATTTGCTATTTGCTTCAATAAGATGAGTTTTTTAGTATGGAAATCCATTTTTCTCAAAATGGTTTGATTTCTCTCTCAGTAAGAAATGTTTCTATTCCTTTACATTAACTTGATTAAAAAGATTGGAGAGATCAGTTATTGAAATGTCTTTTTCTATTGCGGTCTTTCTAAAATTTATAACTCTATGCTGTGCTCGTATCAATACAGGTATGGCTAATTCTTCTTTAGATCCATGTATCCTATATGTTAATTCTTCTCTAACTAAATTTAGATCTGATTCAGAGTGCTTTCCATTAGTTATTTTAAAGCTTATCAGAAAATCTGAAAATGGCATTCGTGAAACTTGATCACACATCATTAGGATTTTCCAGACAAAGGAATATATATCTCCTAATCTATTTAATTTCTCCTTTACATAATTGTGAACATCTCTGCTTTTAGATAACTCAATTATCTCAACGATTTTTTCGGGTCGGAATACAACTAAGTCGATCTCATTTATTTCTTTAAGATTTAGTTGAAAGTTATTATTGTCATCTATTTCTAGCAGGCCTAGATAACTGTTATATGCAACTGCACAACCTTGTCGTTCTAACATATAGTTATAAAGGATTTCAACTAAGTGTTTATCGATAATTATTTTACGCAAGAAATTTTCTAAGTATCTTACTGGATATTTTACCTTATTTTTCGCATCTATCTCCTTAAATAATTTTACAAAAGTAAGCACTATCCCAACTATAATAGCTTCTGCTATAGTTTTTATCAACCTATTCTTTATTCTTAGTAGCTTCTCTTCTTCTAGAAATAACAATAAATAGTCTTTAATTTTAGTATTGATTTCGTTTAAAGTGATCTTTCCAATTATGAATTCGCTCAATTTATTAATAGAATTGCTTAACTTACATTTCATCTCTTGCAAGGTATATTCTATTAATATTAATTTATTTTCTAAACTTTCTACTGGAACTATCTCCGTAATTAATTCGAGGAGATTCTTAGGTAGATAATGCTCTATGAAATACAAAATTTTAAGACGATCTTCTGAATCTGTAGAAATACCTTCTGTAGAATTGTCCGAACCATCGAGAATGTCCTCTAGCCAACTTGGATATAGTTTAAATATTGGAAATACCCTATTAGTTGGCATCTCATTGTGATGCATAATTATATTATATGCCATGCTCCTTGCTAAATACAGATATCTTCTATAAAGCCTAATGTAGTACTCTATCTTGTCTAGCTCTTTTTCATCTAGAAGTTCTAAAACTTTTTGTATAATTTCGAATCGTGACAATATTAATGCTCGAAAATGCTCGTAAGGATTAATATCCTCTTCATTTTTTCTATATTTCATGAAAACTAATCGGGCGACACTTTCTAATTTTTTACAAATAGTCTGACATAATTTCATTAGAGCATTGCTTGCTAATTCACTTAGATTAAAAAATTTGCAAGCAAGAACCATTTCTTCTATGTTTCTTATCTTCTCCATTGTTTCATCAATTTCGTCAGAAGATGATCTAAGTTTTTCGTCAACTAAGGCATCACGTATTTCTTTATCTACTACTTTCGAATTCTTGAAAAGGGTGTTAATAATCGTAGGGATCATTGATAAGTAGTTTTTATTCTCTCCAGACACAGCACAGAATCCTACCCAATCTTCTTCCAACATTTTTTTATTACGCCTTCTGGATCCTCTGATACCTGCTCAATAAATTTATTTATTACCTCCTTTATGATTTCACTTATTTTATTTTGTTCGTACATAAGAACTCCCGATAGTTGAAATTTTCGGTTGTATGTAAGTATTTAGGAGAAAATGCGATGTAGAGGAAAACATATAGAATCCCAAGAGTACTGACTTGTCTGTCTGATGGGTTTATAGAATTATGAATTATTAGTTATTTATCTTTTGCTGATTAATACTAATGATAATTTTTAGTTCGTTCTCCTAGTCGAAGTTTAAGAAGTTAGACGTAATTTTTTTAAAAAATGATATTGTATAATGATGATGTAAATTTCTATTCTGATGAGAGGGTTAGTATGGCAACTCAGCTTTTTAGCACTGATGAGTTAATAAATAGAGCATTGAAAGCGGCGTTGTATTCCCGTACTCGCATGCCTTATGTTGATAGGGCTACGGTAATGAGTATTCTTGAGGTATTCTCTAGTGAAAGCGATGCTGATGCGGCGATTACATTAACAATTATTCATATTCTTAGGCAGAACTCTAGGAACGAGATTAATGATGCGGCTGCTAATTCCTTAGTAAAGACTCTTCTTGAAATAAAAAACAAGGGTGGGGGACAAAAAGGGGAGCTTGCTAGAAAATTCTTAGGTTATTATCGATGGTTATTCGAGTACTTGTTCTATAGTAGGAAACGAGTTGATTTGCCTCCTAGAGCAATAGAGGAATTAACTTTTTCAGATTTCGTTGAAAAATACGCCATAGGTCGTAGGTAAGGTGATTTAGTGAATAGCAAGTATGAAGATTTTGATGAGCTTAAGGTATTATTTGAGATTGAGGGAGAATTGGTAGCTGAGACTCCTATCAGAATTAGTAGTGGGAGGGATCAAGCTAAGTTCGATTTAGTGGATAATCCCGTTTTAAGAATTAAGCGTTTTAAGAATGGTCAATTAGTGAGTGAACCATATATCCCTGGGTCGAGCTTGAAAGGTGTTTTTAGGGCTACATGTGAACTTATTGGTAAGTCATTATTACAGTCAGGTAAATTGAGCAATTCTAATATTGATGAATTGTTGAACGGAATATTTGGGTCTCAGGAATTGGCAGGGCATGTTATTTGTTTTGATGCTTATCCAGCAGATAACGTGCCAGTAGAGACTTTCATTAAGCCGGGAATAAGGATCAATAGGACACTTGGATCAGTACACTACCAAGGCTTGTTCATGGAGGAGTTTATAGCTCCTGGTACAGTTTTTCGCTTTAGAATGATGATTATCAATATCGACTTAGATAATGAGAATGATGATCGGTCAAAGATCCTTAATAAACTTATTAAGACACTGAAGGATCACGGACTACAGATTGGAGGTCGAAAAACTATTGGAGCAGGATTAGTAAGACTGAGGAGAGGAGTTATAAGACGATGTGTTCTCCAAGATGGAGAGCTTAAAGAAGTGAGTAGAAAGGAGTTATAAGGGTGTGAAAATGGTTGAGTGGGTAGTTCATGACACCATATTTAGGGATATTATGATTGTAGGGGAAATAGTTAATAAGGAACCCATTAGAATAGGTAGAGGAAAAACGCTGGATCCTACGGCATTAACAGATCTGAAGGTATTAACAATTATTAGAAATGGGAAAGTAGAGCCTTACATCCCTGGGTCAAGCCTGAAAGGTGTTTTCAGAAGCACTGCTGAGAGTATTGCTAGAATACATACTATCCCTGTTTGTGAGATATCTCCTACTAAGATTTGTGGGGGTCTCAGGAAAAAAGATCTTGAAAGAGCGATGAAAGAGAATAATAGGGGAAAACTGATAGAGATAGTAAATAGTTTTTGCATAATTTGCAAAATATTCGGGTCTGCAAGTTATAAATCACACGTAGATTTCTACGATGCTTATGTTCAGGGACCATTTAAGCTTTCAGTAAAAACAGGGATTGCCATTAATAGAAGAACAGGTGCGGTTGTGCCAAGAGCGCTGTATAATGTGGAGTACGTAGAGCCAGGGGCACGTTTCGGTTTTATGCTCACAGCAACTAATTTGCCTAACTACGCGCTTGGGTTGATTAGTCATGTAATTGATTATATAAATGCGGGAATTGTCAAGATTGGGGGATTCAAATCACGTGGTTTTGGAGCCGTTAATATTAATATTAACAAGATAGTGATTAATGGGCCTATGGGAATTGTCAATGGTAAATTAGTAGCACTGGATGAAAATGATACAGAAATAGGCCTCAATGTATCGGGGACTATTTCTTCACCTCAGCAAATACGGGATTTTCTAAACGCTGTCAAGAAGGCTTGGGAGAATTATGTCGCTAAAGTTAAGAGTGGCGGAGGAAAATGATTAGAGTTCTGACTAGAGAACCGACTCCACGTGATGTTATCAAACCAATTACTGGCATAATACGTTTAAAGGCACTCGTTCCTCAGGATTCATATCTATTTGTAGGAACTGGGCGAAAGACCCTTCTTTTTGACAGAAATAAATTAGAGGCACTAAAGAAGGAAACAAATATTGAAAAGCTAAGAGAGTTCATTCATGAACTCAGCTTCGATTTTGAAGCCTTTCAATCCTTAGCTGGTAATATAGTTATTCACGGATCCTCTATTAAGGGTGCATTAAGGACTAGACTCGAGCTTCTTTTTAAATCCGTGAATAAAGCATGTCCCGCCTGCTTTAGGGTTTATCGTGTAGAGGAAATACCTCAGAGATACTTGTTAATTTGGGGGGATGTGGTTAGGGAAGTAAAGCGGCCGTGTGATTATCTATCATCTGGACGGGTATGTGAAATCTGTGACATATTCGGAGCTCCAGGACTCGGATCTCTTGTTGATATCTCTAATTTTATACTTGAAGGAAATGCGGAAAATCTAGAGAAGATAGAGTTAATTACTGGCCAAAAAGTTATGGCGGTAAAGCCTGGAAGTATCTTTCATGGTAAAATAAGCTTTCGAAATTTAGAAAAGTATCAATTAGGATTACTCTTTATTGGTCTTAGACTAGGGGAGAATAAACCAATTTTAATTGGACGATTTAAATTCAGGAAACTGAGGGATGCGAGAAATAATGAATTGAAGTTTGGTAGATTGTTGTTTGAGCTTGAAGATATTCAACTAATTTTCGCGGATGAAGCTACGCAGAAATTATCGAAGTCTCCTAAGGACTTTGTTAAAGAAATGATTAGTCATGCTGAGCTTAAGTTTAAGGACTATTTGAGGACAAACTTTGATGAAGTAGAGAGGGTTGATCGCCTTGCCTAATGTCGGTAAAGATGAATTACTTAGAATGTTAAGGGATTATCAATTATTCATAATTTACAATAAGTTTCTTGCACCTACTATCCTAAAGAATTTTCATCCAGAAATGCTCCCCGGCTATATGGGATTCGCTTATAAGAGAGAAGATAAAGAGTTCAAAGAGATCTCCTGGTATAGGAATTCTGACGGTACGTACTCGTATAATGTTAGATGTATTCAGGACATTCTTCTGCACCCTCATTTCTTCCCAATGAAGGCTGGAAAACCCGTAAGATTATCTTCTGAGCTTTGAGGTGGTATTATTGCAATATGTTATAAGAGGATATCTTTTACCAATATATGATGAAAATAAGGACAGACCCACATTTGTGAAGGTACAAACTGTTGAGGAGTTGAAGAACGCCTGGGAACGTTTTATTAGTCTTCTTAGAGACGTTGTAACGGAGTTGAATAAATTATTAGGAGACGTGGATGAGAAAAAGAAGATTAGAGTGTTTGCCGATATTATTACTTTGCTCTTCAAGACACCAATGATTATTCCTCCTTCGATAGAAGATGCGAAACCATTGATAGAATCGCCGGGGTATATGTTAATCTTGGGAATCATTAATAGAGCGAGAGGTATACCGTTTAAGATAAATCTCTACAAATATGATAGGGAGGAGATTCAAGATAGAACTCTCGCCTTATTTAACAAGCTTATAGAATTGAATAGAAAAATGACTGAAAAGGAGCTCCCCTCTATAGCCAGGATAAGAGATCGCGATGTAATGGAGTTGGTAAGGAAAATATTTTTCGATACTCCCGCTGACCCGAGACCACTTCTCAATACTTCTTCATTAGTGGTTCATCTATTAACCACGTCTGCGCTTGCATGGTCTCTTGCAAGTAACGATGGAAATACGGAAGAGGCTGATATGATAAGGCTTGCAGCTCTTTTTCATGATATTGGAAAGCCTATTGATTGGAAACGATATGCTGAGAAATCAGCAGAAATATTCAAAAGCGTCTTTGAAAATGTTCTTAGCGAAGAAACATTAAACAGAATTGTTGAGATAATATTGAATCATCATGAACAGAAACCCACTAAGGTTGCTGCATACATTACTCAAGCTGACAAGATAATCAGCGGAATTGATGAGCTATCTCAGAATATTGAACTGCTTATGGAAAAGCTTCCCGATATTCCCGATAATATAAAGCAGATTATTATAGATTGGATAAAAGGCATTAAAGAATGGGAGGCATTTGAGGATCTCTTAAGAGAACTGGGGAGTATCGAGAAGATAGCTGATCTCTACTCAAAACTTATAGAAAAATTCGTTGAAATAATGAGTAAGGGCGAATTAATAGAAAAAGGCTCAAAAGATACTGAATCTGAGGAGATTACTGGAGTAAGTTTGGTAAAGATAGATACTCGGGAGATACAGAATTTTATTTTCAGCGGCTCTAGGATACCAGAGATTTCTGGCGGTAGCTTATTAGTTGATTTATTGGTAATGTATGATATACCTATGGCTATTGCGGAAAAGGAAGTTCCTATGGAATGTATCCTTTATTCTGCGGGTGGGAATCTAACTTTACTGATTCCTGAAAGAGTTTATTCTAAAGTTGCTGAAGCCATTAAGGAGGTATTCGACAGTAGTGTTATCTATAAGCCTCTGGGCTATGTTATGGAACGCACAACACTTAAAGTTGACATAAAGAAGAGTTTCGTAGAACTCGAACAAAAAATCAATGCGAAGAAATATCTCATTGGAACTAGGAATAGAACCTCTCTGGATCTTCCCCCTATAGCTTACGTATGCGATTCTTGTAAAGAATATCCAGCAGTCGATGTAGATGTTGTAGGAGAGGATGAGGATCGATTATGCATATATTGTTTAGCAAAGCGACAATTTGGGAGATTGTTTACATTTAGGAGCAAATTATTGTCATTAGAAAAAAATGAATCACTTTGGAAGAATATTCTAAGATTATATATTATGGAATATATAGCTGGACACAGCATAGAGGAGCTTGAGAAAGGTGAGATAGAGGAGTATCTCGACTTAGCTGTTATAAAATCTGATGGTAATTTAATGGGTTATTACATGGGTATAGCTAGTTCGTTGGCTGATCTCGTCGAGAGAAGCTACCGTATCGATCTAGCCATGAAAAAAGCTTACACAGTAGCATCAGATATCATTAAGAAAGAGCTCGAAACCGTACTTGGTAATTCTATGGATGCCAGAGAATGGATCGAAAGAGTATATCTAGGAACAATCTTTATGGGCGGGGATGACATATTTATTATTCTCCCTGCATATATTTCGCTACCATTTGCACTAATAGTGATGGAGACATTCCATAAGGAACTTGGCTACCACCAAAAGCTCTCGCCCACTCTCTCTTTAGGAATTATTGCGGGAAAACCCAAGGCTCCTATTTGGTCATTAATAGAAACTGCCATGAGCCTCCTCAACACGGCGAAAGATCGTGGCAGAAAATTCGGATCTGGTGGTGCTCTAGCTTTCCTAGTATCTAAGTCATTAGTATTTACGAGCGAATCAGCAAGAACATTCCTTCAAAAAATTTCTAAAGAAAGACTTAGCGCCCAACCTTATATTCTCTCCGGGAAACCGAGAATATACGATCTCTTAGAAAAATTATTTGACATAACTTTTGGACAGAATTATAGAGAGAGAATAGAGGGCATTAAGCAGTTAATTCGTAGGTATGTTAGGTTTTACTTTGATGCTCGCAAAAGACGAGAAGGTATAGAAAACCTGAAGGAGCCTAGACGTCATCTTCTCAAGGTTTTAAGTGTTGCACAAACTGATAGAGAGATATCTATTCCTACGGCTGCAATATATACTCTCAGAGAATCTGCTAGAAGGGGAGTACAGCAAGGCAAGAGATATTATGAAATGATTATAGAAGTTGCCAGAGACGTGTCTGAGGACATGACAAAATTATGTTTACCCCTTATTGATATGATTTTCCTCATCGATCTACTAGGAGGAGGAACTATATGAATTCTTATTCTTTTAAGATAAGAGTTACCGCTGAGACACTTAACTTACTTACGGTGGGTATGGGTCGGCCTGTAGAATTTGGTGTTGAGGTACCCTTCTACAGGACATTGTATTACGATTCAAACGGCCGTTTTAGTGATGTAATAATTATTCCAGGAAGCACAATAAAGGGTGCCCTAAGGTCAGCATCTATAAGAGTAGCATGGATTCTTGATCTTTACGCAGTCCCAGAGATAAAACCTGATGTTCTTAGTAGTGAGAATGATGATGTCTCTAAGTTATTTGGTGCCCCTAATGCACCTACTACTGGGAAAATAATCGTTAGTGATGCAAGAATAGAACCTATGCATCTTATTAGAAGGACACGCATCAGAATTAACAGGAAAAAGAACATAGTGGAGGAAGGTGCATTATTCACAGAAGAAAACTTACCAATACGCGCCAGAATAAGCTTTGAAATAGACGCTCTAGAACTATCTGAAAAGGAAGTAGATCTCCTTCTTCTTTCTCTTCTAGAATTAGCGTATAACGGACTTGGTAGGGGAGGATTACTAAGGGTAGAGAGGATCGAATGTGTCAAGGGAAAAATTCCCGATACTTCCGTGTCAAAACTTCTAAAGGAGGCGGGTATTATTGCCTAAGCTATATGAGGTTAAGATAAGGCTATGTTCTCCTACGATATTGACAAGGAGACATAGGAGGAATATCTTCGAAGTATTAACTAAGCCTCTGAATATTCCATCCAGGAGTATTAAGGGGGCTCTAATAGATAGTTTGGCACGAGAAATAAGCATAAAATACGGAATAAAAAAGGCATCTTGTTTATCCAATAGAGGAAAAAGAGAGGAATGTGACGCATTAATTGATGAAATTATAAATCCATTATTAAGAATACGCCCCGCGTATCCAGTTATTGATGGAAAAGAAGCGGAGCCCGCCAGTCCATTTGTGTATGTTAAGAAAATTAAAGAAACGGGAGAAGAAAGTCTTTTTGTGGGAATTACCGTGGATGAATTGACTAGCATAATAAGCATAGATGAAATCGCTAAAAGTATTCCTCCCGTGAGAGAAGGTTATCCAAAATCCTTGCATGGCGAACTGGTCATTCTCCATAACAGAAAAATCAAGAAGGTGGACATATATACATCACGTCATGAAAGTACAGCAATTAATAAGAAATACTATACTGCAGAGAAGGGAATGCTGTTTTCCTACGAACTTCTGCCCGCTGGACTAGAATTCACTACTACTATATTTGATCCAGCAGATCTATTAGGGAGACTCATGGATAAATTGAATACGGGCGATAAATTAGAAATATTCCTCGGTAGGGGACGTTCCAGAGGCTTTGGTAGGGCAATTATGGAGCTTAAAGAAAAGGAAATCGAAAGGAAAATTGATGAAAGAGCCAAAGAAATTGCCAGATCGTCCGTGTATGTATTGAAAGCGTTATCACCTACTTTAGAAATCATTGATGGACAAAATTCTAGACCTTATATCGAGAATATTAAATATCCTCCCCAGGATTTGAAAAACCACGTATCAACGATCCAGGAAGCAGAACTAAACATTAGAAAAGTTCAAACAAACGAGGGGAAAGTTCCATTCGTCATGGGTTCATTAACGAAGATTAGCGGATGGGGCACATCTTCTAACGGTTCTGGACCAATTCCGAGGTACTATGCTGGAGCTCCCGGTAGTATTCATGTCTATGAAGTACATTCCCCAGATCCAGAACAAGCTCTAGTATTTATTGAGTTAACGGGTCTGGACGAACTTTCTTCGATTGGATTTAACTGGTTTAAAGTAGTTACGACGAAAGAGGTGATATAAGAATGATCGAACTAATCTACGATCTTAGGTCAAGGCTTTACCTGGAACTAATCTTTGTAAATGAGGGGCCACTCCACGTGGGTGGGGAAAGAGCTGAGGGAGACCTCACATTACCAATATTCCAAGTAAGCATCAATAACGAGTATAAACCAATAATTCCGAGAACAACACTGAAAGGTATTCTGAGAAAATACGCTGAATTATTAATGAAAAGCCTTAATTTTCCAAATCGTGAAGAAATCATAAAGGATCATGAGAGAGATCATGAAAACAAAGCTGGTAGTTCAGAGGAGATTAATGAGTTAGCATTGAGATGCCCTGTATGTAACCTATTTGGTTCGAAGTTCTATCGAGCTAGAATAAAATTAACTGACGCAGAACCAGTAAGTGATTACGCCCTCTTCATAAAACCAGGAATAAAGATAGATAAAAAGACCCGAACAATACATGAGAAATATCTATTTCAAGTATATTCTCTGAGCCCCGGCGTAAAATTCCGGGCAATACTAATATATGATAACCCCCTCCACTTATATCGCGGCGCCGAAGACCTTTACAAAATACCATTAAAAATCATTGTTAACATACTTGAGCTCTGGATGACACATGGAATCTTACTAGGTGGCCATAAAACGAGAGGATACGGAATGACCAGATTATTAGGAGAAGAATCCAGAGGATACCTATTTAATTATGAAAAAATGAAGAACAATAACAAAATAGAAGATATTGTGAAAAGCCTACAGAACCCCTCACCCTGGCTAAAGCCTTTAAAAGAATTTCTCAAAGACTTAAAGAAACTAATACAATAAAACCATCAATCATTTTTCGGGGACTTATTTTGCTAATCAGTATAATCCTTACAGACTCCATAAACCCCAAAAGAGCCGAGAAAAGACTTCGAGAATTCGTAGCATCACGCATAAAATCACTGAGAAACATCACACAAGCTTTAGATAGTGGCAAAATACTTTTTGATCATGAATGCGTGAAGATACTAGAACCACTAGATATATTCGATTTAGCAGGCATTCTAATAGCACTACGTATTCCAAGAGCCTATATTCTAACCCCGAAAGGACCAGAGCTCTTGTTCAACGGCAATACACTACTCTCCGAAAACATATTCTACAAATTTAACGACCTCTTAAAATGGTACGAGAAAAATCATAAAACAAAATACATCGTATGGGAAAACGCTCTATTTCACTACCCACCAACACCATCCTTAGAAGCTCTCCTAAACCCCACATTTGCTAGACTAGGCCTCAATTCAAAGGAAGTCCTAAGTGGCTATATAGTTAGAGAAACACACTATACCTTGACAAAAATAGCAAAAAATAAATACCTAATGAAAAAAGGCAAACTCCTCCTAGATGAAAAAATCTCAACCCTAGTAGCATTTGCAGCAAAAATCGCCCACCTCGGCAATGATCCTAGAGAAGGTAAAGGACTTGTAAAAAACATATCCTTCAAGAAAACAATCACAAAATAACGAAACAACGACAAGATACAACATTTCTTATCATTGAGAAAAAACATCCCAAAAAAATAGATAAGCAGTCGGAATAAATTTCTCACATAAACGAGAAACTATAGCAAATATATGAAAAGAGAAGAAACACAAAAAAGAAAAACATAAATACGATTTGCACAGAAGTGCGACTAAGTTTCACTTCAATGAAATCTATTCGAGAACATATTTAAATACCCAGTAGCAAATTATAGATGTTCGAAATCAACTCTATCAGAATTTGAGTATCGGGACAAGGGGCTCGAAAAGAGCCTCGGAGCCAGAACTAGACTCCCAGACAAGGGAATTGAAAG
>CAZFGR010000031.1:0-17074 GCA_964518475.1 uncultured Nitrososphaerota archaeon | reverse complement strand
TGAGTACATTGAGTCTGAGTGGTGGACTTTTAAGCGTGCTTGGGAGCGGGGGCTTGTTGACCGGGATTATAGGGTTGTTCATTGGTGTCCTAGGTGCGAGACCGCTCTTGCTGAGCACGAGATTGAGTATAAGGAACTTTCAGATCCTTCGATCTATGTGAAGTTCCGTTTGGTTGGGCGCGAGAACGAGTTTATCGTTATTTGGACGACGACTCCTTGGACTTTGCCAGCTAATCTTGCTGTTATGGTTCATCCTGATTTCGAGTATGCTAAGGTTCGTGTAGTTGCTAATGGGCGCACGGAGTACTGGTGGCTTGCTAAAGATCGTGTTCCTTTCGTTATGAAAGAAGTTGGTATTGAGGATTACGAGATAATGGATGTCCGTAAGGGTAAGGAGCTTGATGGTTGGCGGTATGAGCATCCGTTAATGGATGAGTTCCCCCGTCAGAGAGAGTTTCTGGAAAAGTATTCTAGGGCACATACTATTGTTTTAGCGGAGTTCGTGGTTTTGACTGAAGGTACTGGTTGTGTTCATTCGGCTCCTGGTCATGGTGAGGAGGACTACGCAGTTGGTAAGGAGTATGGGTTGCCGGTCTATAATCCCGTTGGTCCTGATGGTAAGTATGTTGAGGGGGAGTGGCAAGGAGTCTTTGTTAAGGAAGCGGATCCGTTGATTATTGAGAGACTTCGTGAGAAGGGTTTGCTTATTTATTCTGGGAGAGTAACGCATCGTTATCCTACGTGTTGGCGTTGTAAGTCTCCATTATTGTTCCGTGCTACTGAGCAGTGGTTCTTGAGGGTTTCTAAGATTAAGGAGGATATTATTCGGGAAAATGCTAAGCATGTTACTTGGTTGCCTCCATGGGTCAAAAAGAGGTACGAGGATGGGGTTAGGAATGTTGGTGACTGGGTGATCTCTCGTCAGCGTTACTGGAATGCCCCAATCCCTATATGGGTATGCACTAAGTGCAATCACATGTTGGTGATCGGTAGTTTTGAGGAGCTAAGGAAGTATGCCAAAAATGATATACCCGAAAATTTCGACCCTCATAGACCGTGGGTGGATGAAATAATCCTGCGTTGTCCAAAATGTGGCGGGGATATGAGGAGAGTTCCAGATGTTCTCGATGTGTGGTTCGATTCCGCTATTGCTTCTTGGGCTAGTCTGGGTTACCCAAGGAGAAAGGATCTCTTTGAGATGTTGTGGCCAGCGGATATGGTTATTGAGGGTCAGGACCAAGTTCTGAAGTGGTTCTATGCTCAGCAAGTACTTAGTGTGGTTGCTTTCGGCACAGTACCTTACAAGAAGGTTGCTATGCATGGTTTCGTGCTGGATGCCGCTGGGGCTAAGATGTCTAAGAGTCTTGGTAATGTCGTCACGCCCGAGGATGTTATTCAGAAATACGGTGCTGATGTACTGCGTCTCTACTTATTATCCACTACTCTTCCATGGGAGGATATTAGGTTTAAGTGGGACGAGGTTGAAGAGGTCTACAAGGCTCTGGATATTCTCTGGAACGTTTTCTTCATGGCCGCTACCTATATGGAGCTTGATAGGTTCGATCCATCCAAGATAAACATAGAAGAGATAAAGAAGCATTTGCTTCCAGAGGACAGATGGCTTCTCTCCCGAGCTAATAGATTAGTTACTATCGTAGAGGAGAGCTTCGAGAACTTTAGTATTGCAAAGGCCGTGAGAGCTATTACAGAGTTTATTATTGAGGATCTTAGCAGGTGGTACGGAAAGCTTGTTAGGAAGCGTTTCTGGATTGAAAAGGATGATCCAGTGAAGCTTGCTGCTTACTACACAATATTTGAGGCATTTAATATACTCTTGAAAGTCCTAGCTCCTTTCGCACCATTCATTGCAGAGGAGATCTATCAGAGACTAATAAGACCGGTTATGCCTAATGCTCCAGAGAGTATTCACTTATGTACATGGCCTAAGGTTGAGTTTAGGGATGAAGAATTAGAGGACTGGATGAGTATTATTCAGGAGATAGCGAGTGCTGGGGCTGCGGCTAGACAGAAAGCTGGTGTGAAGATAAGATGGCCTCTGCGAAGAATAATCGTAGAGACGGAGAATTCCAAGGTTGTTAAGGCTGTCAAGAATCTTGACTATATCCTTAAGGATATACTGAATGTAAAGGATGTAGAACTGGGGAAAGTGGAGAGACACTATAAAGTGAGCGGTAATCCCAAATCTCTCGGCCCCAAGTATAGGAGAGAGACAAGGAAAATAATAGAAGCTCTGAAAAATGTTGATGGCAACGAGGTCAAAGAAGATTTTGAGAAACAGGGTAAATATGTTCTTGTTTTAGAGGGCAAGGAGTATGAGATCCTTCCCGAAGATGTTTTCATAGAGGAGGAATTCCCAGATAATCTAGTAGGTGAGGAATTCAGGGGTGGTTGGGTCTTTATAGATGTTGAGAGAACTCCAGAGTTGATAGCTGAGGGATACGCAAGGGAACTCGTTAGGAGGATTCAGGAAATGAGGAAGGAACTAGATTTAGACGTAGAGGATAGGATACGGATATCTCTCATAATTCCAGATGACATGAAAAAACTACTTAATGAAGAATTAATGAAATATATAAGAAACGAAACTAGGGCGGTAGAGATCCGTTTTGGAGAAAGAATAGGATATGCAAAGGATTGGCGCATAGATAATTACACGGTTACCATCGGGATAGAAAAAATCAATAACACATCGCACTAGGGTCGTCAAAATGCTTCATAGATTTTCTCTTTTCTTGCGTATTTTTTCATAGCTTTTGTGTAACTATTTTTATATATTGAAATTCAAGGAAGATTTGTGAAAAACGTTGCAGTGTTGTGATATGGGTAGATTCTTATGACGGTCCAAGAGTCTCTTAAGAAATTGGTTGACCAAGGTATTCTCCAAGGTGTTTTCATATTTGATTCTTCTGGAAATATTTCATGGATTTATCCATCTGACTGGGAGCCTCCTATAAAGGAAGTTTTTGATGCTTGGGATAATTCAGAAATCACCGGTTTCAATGTTGGAGATGTTCGGTTTTCTGTAATCGAGCGGGATCCAGAAAGATTCGTTGCCATGAATACTAGTGGGAAAGGCACGATTATCGTCCTAAAGTATAAGGGTGATGAGTTTATTTACACAATGTCTGGTCCAGGAATATCAGCTCATGAGCTATATAATCTCTTATTAGGAGCTTTAAAAGGGTTATAAGATTCCACTTAAAATGTTTTTTATTATTTTTTGCAAATTGTGTAGGAATTCTACTGCTGTGTCAGGATTAACATGTCTGTACTGTATACGAATCTGTAGACGCTCGCTTCCTCTGATTTCTCCTGGTGGAATTATGGGTGTTAGTGAAACGATAACCCATTCATGCGGTGCGACCGGTTTTCCCCACGCAAAGCTTATTGCAAATGGTCTTAGGTCTTCCCTATTAAGTGTCTTCCTCAATCTATCTACTTTTTCATTGTTGAAACTTTCACCTATTACTTCTTCAGAATTTCTGTTGATGAGAACTACTAATTGGTAATCTCCTAGAATGTCCACTAATATGTGCCTTATAAGGTCGCCTAGAATGAATTCATATATCTCATAAGCTGTAGATACTAGTTCCAAAGCCGAGTCATAGTTCCAAGCATCCACAACGAAGCCCTTAGAAGAAACAACTATTAGGTCCCGAAGATTCTTTGGTTCCCTTAGTAAATACTCTTTAAAAGGCCCTGTCGGTGTTTGTAGAATTCTTGTCTCCGCCACGAACCCTCTGGCTACTAGCTCACCTTTAAATCTCTCAAAATCCAATTCCTTACCAACCCTTATTAGATTTTTGTACAGAATATGTATTTTCTCGATTTCTGGTTTCACCTAGGATCTCCCTACATTAGTTAACTAAGAAAAAAGACCCCATTACCTTTTTATACATTTTCTACTTCTTCCTTTTCATCTCATTAACTATTGAGACTGGGGTTGCTAAAATGCGCGTTGCTGTTCATGCATCAGATATTGATGGCATAGTTTCGGCAGCTCTCGTACTAATGAAGCATCCTAATGCTAAAATAGATTTTTTAACCCTGAGAGATGTGCCTTACTACGATGATGTAGAGTATGACCTCGTAATTGACTTGCCTAAAACCTCGAAAGCAAAGATAAATATTGATCACCATCTCACAAATTATGAACGTCTTATCCGAGAGAATAGATTAGGAGAGAACGATGTTGTCGACCCCAAAGCACCCTCTGCAGCTTCCCTTGTAATAAGGTATTTAGGCTTAAATGATAATGCAAAGGCTCGCAAACTTGTTGAAATGGCTAATATCGCCGATACCGGGGGCGTGACAAAAAAGATCTACAAACTAGATAAGATAATAAAGTGTTACTCCCGTGACCCCTCAACTCTCATGAAAATCGCATGGATCCTCGTTGATAAGGGAGTAGAGTTCGAAAAAGATAAGTGGATAAAGAACGAGTGGAAGAGGCTAAAACCCTGGATTACAAAGGGATTAAAAATAGCTAGAAAAATTTCCAAGGAGCTGATAAAGAAGGGGGCAAAAATAGCCGTTATAGATATTGTTTCTGGATTTCCGAGAATAGTAATGAATGATCTCCCATGGATCTTTATCAACAAAGGTGGCGAAATAATAGTAATAATCAATAGGATGAAAGGGGAAGACCCCATTTGCCCATCCTTATCGGGTACACCAAGTAACAATCAAGCCCGTGTATCGATAAGAGTTTCTAGGAGTTCTAGTTTCGATGCAAGAAAGTTTGCTGAGAAGTTTGGTGGTGGTGGACATCCAAAAGCTGCTGGAATGAGACTTGACCTTAACCATTATGAAGAGTGCTTAGGTAAGATTCTTTTAGAACTATCCCGATTTGGTCCAGTTTTTTACATGAGATTAGACCTATTGTCACAATCTCAGTAATTCCACCATTTTACGAGGCTTATCCTCGGCTTTTTCAAGCTCTTTGAAATCTGATCCAGTAATACTTTCTATCATGGAGATTACATCACTTGTCATCTCTGGATATTCTTCCTCAAGTCTCTTTTTTATCGAACTTAGATGAATTAGGTACTTAGGCTCTGTGTTCATTAGTATGTTCGAACGAAGGTAACGCTTGTATGCTAGGAATATGTTCCTTATATCGAAGATATCCTTATCTCTCCCCATTAGTAATTTAGCTATTATATGATCCTCTAAGGCCGAGACTGGTACTTTGATATTCCATATATCAAGAAATACTCGTCTATCGAACTCCGTCATATACGTTCTCTTCTCAGCATAACTCTCAATATCTACACGGAACCTTGGATGATGCGATATTAGAACATTTAATCGCCTTATTTGATCACCAATAAATCCCTCCGCTAAAGCTTTAAACAATACTTCAAGATCCCGAGCAATGTCAATACCCACTATGTTGAGATTATCCGTAGGCCTGCAATATACACAGTTGCCCGACATCACATACGCCCATAGTTGGGACGCTACACCCCCGACAACCATCCAGGTTTTATTCTGAAGAGCCTTAGTAACACGCTCAAGAATATCTCGCACTATTGTAGAAGTTATCAATAAACCTCCGCGTCTAATACCCATTTTCTTCATTTATATCCGCTCCTACGCATCCAAGGTCGCACAGCAATCGTGTTTTTAATTACATCAGTAACTATATCTACCAAGTTAGAAATCTGCCATGATGTATCATAAGCCATACTTGTTAAAAGTTGTATCGCGAGAATAAATTCACCCTAGTAAGACTATTTATGAGGAACCAAAAATTTATATAAATTATGGCTACCACTATGATAAAATTAGAGAAAAACACAGAAACACTGGTGGGGAAAAGGGGCAGGGGTCTAACCAAAACTCTTCCAAAATTACAATACCTAACCAATAAAATCTCCAAAAAACCAAAAACCTCCAAACTATTACGCGATCAAAATTACCATTATTGAAAAATAGTCACAAATCGAATAACATTTTTTTGCAACATAAGCCCCTGTCCCTCCCCAAAACTCCTTCTTCTCAGTAATTGCTTTTATGACACTAATATCTTATTATACAAGTCAATAGCTCATAACCACTGCAAGGGGAAAATTATCTATGCGTGTATACGGGAAAGAGTTCTTGAAGACGTTCTTAACGGGCGCAACTAAAGTAGCTATTATGTGCCTTGGGAATGAACTATTGGGAGATGACGCTGCCGGCTTGATAGTTTGTAACATCTTGCTCAGAAAAATCTCTTCGAAAAAACTTTTAGTTTTCCTAGCCCAATCATCTCCCGAGGCTTATCTATTTAAAATCATTGAGAATGACCAGATCTCGCATGTAATTATTGTTGATGCTGTGGATGCGGGTTTACGTCCTGGGGAGATAGCTATAGTACGCCCAGAAGATTTCTCTGAAGAAACAGTATCTACTCACAGAATATCCCTTTCCCTGATAACTAATTTACTGAAAAGCCATGGTAAAAAGATACTAATTCTCGGAATCCAGCCTAAATACGTAGTATTGGGAGAGAAAAGAAGTGAAGAAGTCTTAAAAGCAGTTAAAAAACTCGCTTCTGATTTGGTGGAATGTCTTAGTGATCTCTAACTTATTTCTATAATAAGTAGTTATTATAGTTGTACAGTATTAAAGGAAGAGATCTCGAAATCTTAAGGAGGAATTGTTATGAATATTGAGCCAATAGGGCTTATCGGTTTATTAACTATCTTAATTGCATGGTTTCCCGAGACAATAAAGAACTTAAGAGCTAGGCATGTAGGGACCAGAGTTGAGTTCTTGGCTCTTTACACATTGGGTAGCTTATTATTGACTATTCACTCGATTTTTATAAAGGATCTGGTATTTATCATCTTGAACTCCTTAGCAACTGTTCTATCTGGGATCAATCTCTGCATGAAATTTTTTGGTCAATAAGGCTTGTCTCAGTAGAATTAATTGAATTTTCCTATTTTTTACTGCTCATGAGGGAATTGATAATGTCTTTGGATATATCTCGTGCTGTTGAGGTAATACGTAGTGCAAGCTTTTTAGTTGCTTTAACTGGTGCTGGAGTATCAGCGGAGAGTGGAATACCTACATTTAGGGGAAAGGATGGTCTCTGGAATAAGTATAGACCAGAGGAACTAGCAACACCACAGGCATTTAATCGTGATCCTAAAAGAGTATGGGAATGGTATGTTTGGAGGATAAAAATAGTTCTAAACGCGAAACCAAATCCCGCTCATTACGCCCTAGCTGAGTTAGAAAAAATTGGACTCTTAAAGGCTTTAATCACACAGAATGTAGATGACCTTCACGAAAGAGCAGGATCTAAAAAACTCATAAAGCTTCACGGCAATATTCTTGAAGCTAGATGTGTAAGCTGCAATTATGTGGTAAAATGGTCCCAACCGCCATCAGAGATACCGCCTAAATGCCCCTTATGTTCCTCCTTGTTGCGTCCGAACGTTGTATGGTTTAACGAACCCTTACCAGAAAAAGCTCTTCAAGAAGCATTAGATTTAGCCTCAAAAGCCGATACTATGCTAGTTGTTGGAACTTCTGGAATCGTCATGCCCGCAGGTGCTCTACCTTTTATAGTTAAGGATCATGAAGGAACAGTCATTGAGATTAATGTCTCTGAAAGCGCCATAACACCCATAGCTGATATATTTCTACGAGGCTCTGCGGGTAAGATCCTTCCAGAAATAGTGAAAATGATTAAATAGCTACCTTATCGATCTCTGCAAGACTTTCCCTGGCAAAACTCGTCTCCGAGATTTCCTAAAATAAGTTCTAAGGAAACTCCTAAGAAACCATAAATAAACTATTATTGAAATCATATACCCTTTTTCAAGTCATCAGCAAAATTTTTGAAGAGGGATCATTCATGTGCAGAATGTTATTAAGGAACGCTAAGAATCCGACTCCTTTAAAGCCCGTAGTCATTAATAGTATTAAAGAAATAGCTAGGAAAGGGCTCAGTGCACAGTGCGGCATCGGTCCTCATGGCGATGGATTTGGGATTTTCTGGATGAATAGTCACGGGTATGGAATCTATAAAAGCACTGATCCGATCTGGAAGCACGAGATCCCTAATTTGCCAGCATATACTCACATTATTCATGCTAGGAAAATTAGCAGGGGCGAAAAAAGCTACGTCGACACACATCCTTTTCAATTAAAAGATTTTGTTTTAGCGCATAACGGTACGATTTATAGTTTTAAAAGAAACCCGATCCTCTACAAGCCAATAGGTAGTACGGATTCTGAACATTTTTTATGCTTATTAGCTGAGGCCTATTACACTGGAAGTAGTATAGAAAAAGCGTTAAAGGAAGCGATTGAGAGTGTTGATTTAGCCTCATCACTAAATGCTATCATCGTTCTTATTAACGAGAAAAGAATCTTTGTTATTAATCTTTATTACCGTGAAATCCCAAACTGTCCTAACTATTATACGTTATGGCTTCATAAGGGTAATGATGAGTTCTATATTTCATCAGAACCTATCAAAAGTCTTGGAGAATGGATACCTCTCTCTGAACAACCTGGTGAACTTTCCTTAGTAGAAGCTATCACAGGAAAGCCAGAATCCCTCAGGATTAGTAAGAGTTGAAGAGGCTATGAGAGGCTTTAAGAGCCTATCTAGAAACAAGAAGAGAAGCGCAAATAAGTGTAAGTCGATTCATCATAAAAGGTCACAGTCCCCTGTGGCAAAATTGCTCCTTGAAACATACTCTGACTTGGTAGAGAGAGTAAAACAAGCTATTGAAAAAGGTTCTAGAATAATCCTTGTTCACGGCAATGATACGGCTGAGATTCAAGCAGTTTTAAGAACATTCCTATCTTCGCTGGGAAAAACTATTGTTATAGATGCTATAGATCTAGCCCTACGACTCCGTTCGAATAGAGCCCGATTAAATAGTTCATGCATTATAATCAGGAATATAGAGAAACTTTCCCCAGAATACTTGGAAGAAGTAGTGCTAGCTATCGAGGATCTTGCTAGAAGAGGCCGCTTCATCGTAATGATTGCAGAATCCGTGGCTAGATTAGATCCCGTAATATCGAAGATAGCTGAGAATATAGAGGCTAAGAACCCAAGTTTTGAGAAAATACGTCAGTTGTTGGAATTTCTTTTTGAGGGATATAGGATTAGTGATGAAGTAGTGGAGGTATTTCTCGGATTATCGTTCAACCAGATAACATTCTTAATAAAGAAGGCAATTGATGAAGGGCTCGACCCATTAAATCCCGACACCATAAGAATGCTTCGTCAAAAATATTTCGGAGTTCCTGAAGTAAAAAAAGTCACGTGGGAAGACCTTGGCGGGATACGAAGAATCAAAGATATTCTCTACGAGAGAATAGTCATACCTTATAGGAGACTAGAACTCGCTAAGAAACTTGGTTATAAATTGCCGAAGGGTATTCTACTAGTTGGTCCTCCTGGGACAGGGAAGACTAGTATAGCATTGGCTTTAGCTAATGAGCTGGGTTGGAATTTCTATGAACTCGGTATAGGGAGAATCCTTTCCAGCTCTTCAATAGTGGGAGAAGGAGAAAGAGAAATCATGGAAACATTCGAACGCGCTCGGAAATCAGTACCTTCAATAATACTGATAGATGAGATCGATGGAATCGGTATGGTCAGGGGAAACGATCCTAATGAGGCTTGGAGAGCGCCCCTACTTCTCACACTCTTATCTGAGATTGACGGAGTAAGGGAAACTGAGGGCATTCTAGTCATAGCTACAACTAATAGACCCGATAGATTAGACCCAGCATTGATAAGACGCTTCGACTTAGTTATTGAGGTACCCCTCCCAGACCAGAAAGCACGAGAAGAAATCTTCAAAATTCACTTAAGAGATGCTATAAAGAATAAACTCGTTGATGATTCAGTAGATTTCTCTCTCCTAACAAAGGAAACTGAGGGATTCTCCGGAGCCGAGATTGCTCATGTATGTGAAGCCGCCAAAGCAGAGGCTATTCGAAACAACGGAAAAATAACCATGGATATCTTACTAAGGAAGATAAAAGAGTATAAAGAGAGAAAGAAAAAGCTCCTATCGCAACTAACTGAATGGGACATAGCTCCTAGCTTCCTCTTCACATAAATTGGATACCCCTATTTCCTTCTCTTCATTAGATTCTTCTTGATCTCCTCAGTTCTGATCTTATTCATTAATAGGCCATCCCTTAATAATTCGGCTAGAAAACAGTAATATTTGCTTGGTCCCTCAATCTGCATAAGCTTCTTTAAGAATTCCCCTGAAGGTATGTAACCGTATCTAGCAATAACAATAATGACACTATCTCTTTCGTCCCATCTGCAGTTCATTAAAATATTTATTACCCGATCTGCTGAGTAATAGCCGAGAGAGATAATTATTTTCTCAACTAATTTTGCTAAGAAACTCCTCCTATCAAAAATATTGATTAGCTCTAATTCTTCATTTTTCGTTTGCAGAAGAGGGTCGAAAGTCTTTTTCTCGAGCACAATCTTCAGTAACCTCTCAAAAAATTCATCACTCAAGAAAGGCGATGCCATTATTTCTATTGCTAAGTCATCGTAACCAACAATACGTCGCGGTTTCGTAGGTACACCGTAACTAGGAAGGTTAATTGATTGTTGATAAACGTGACGCGCATTGATTAGGGTCCCTACTATTTTTTCGATATCTTTTTCTGGAAGTATCAGAGGGAGAAACCCTAGAAATCCCTTGTATCTTCTTATTTTTTCTAGATTCTCTATGCTCATACCTGTTTCTTTCTTGAATATGTCAAGAATTGGATGCTCATTTATAGCTGCTCCGAGGATTATTTTTGCTGTTATCCTTAAGGATTTGTGATTTGAGTTGCTTGCTACTTTTAATACAGTTTTAAATGTTCTTTTTGAATCCTTCCTCAGCAAGTACATAATTGCCGGGTTAGAGAAAAGCTCTAGCAATAATCGATCCTTATTATCGCTCTTTCTCAATAACTTGATAGCTTTTCGTGGTGTTATAAGGAGAAGATACGGGAAAATATCTGGGCTCTCTACTATGTATCTCAACATTTTATTACTCTTCTCTGAGGCTAAGAAAATAGCTCGTAACCATGCAGGCATGGGTAATTGGAGAAGATAATTAAGATCTTTAATCATAATACTTTTTCTCAATCTTCTCGCTAGTAATCTCAGTCCTCCAAGTCTATAATAATACTCAGGAATTATTCTCAGCATTGTTAATAAATGGGGAATACTTTTTCTTCGCCAGAACTCTGTAATAATCAATACAAAAATCGTTGGATCGAGATTCGGAAGCAGTCTTTTGAATTCGTAAAAATAATTTACTAATTCTCCAAAGTTTACTCCATGCATATTCCCCGATAGTATTTTCCTAAGAAGTTTTATTTTTCCTCGCATAATTAACAAGAAAATCAGGAACTCAAAGCATTCAGTATTTTTTCTGAGAAACTGTTTAAGGTTCTCTTTCAACAACAAGGATTCTATACATTTCTTTTTCCTATAGGTATTATCCTCACGCTTCGCAACGTAGATACTTTCATTTGAATAACTTCTCTCCAAAGAAGACTCGTTTTGCAATTTTTCTACACGTTCTTCTAATATATTGATTATTTCTCTTAAGCTAGGATTTCTCTTCTCGTATTTTCTTAGCCACTCAATCACTAACGAGAAGTAATCTTCACTTATCAAATTCTTTAGTAATTTTATTTTTTCGACCAATTTTTTAGTGCGTCTCTTTTTCTTTGTTAGTTCATAGATATTCTCGATAAATTCCCTTAGAGTTGTTTCTGGCAGGAATTTACTTATTTCGATTATCTCTTTTTCAAATGGTGCTGTAAGAAAAATTATATTGGCAATTGTGTTAATGTCGAGCATGCTTAGAACTGTTTTTAACCCCTTTTTACGTCTTAGATAGTGCATGGATTCTGCTAGGTCGAGCCAGAATAACTTTTTCTCCACTATTTTATCCAAAATTTCAGAAATTAATAACCAATCCTTTCGCTTTACTAGGGACGCGATATAGTAGTTGATCAAGCTACTCGATAAATATCTAAAATTATCTTCCTCAAAAAATAACTTCCAATCATTAATTTTTGAGACAATTATCTTCGCTAAGTCCTCGAGCTTAAGAGATAAAGCCCACGATGCGAGCTTTATCTTAAAGTTATCATTTATTTTCGCATCTCTCTTTAACAACTCCTCCCCGAGCAATAAGGCATCTATTAACATCACAGCATCAATAGCGTTGACAAATGCTTTCTCAATCGTCTCGTTATCTACCCATTTTCTTAGTAGCCTAATTAGTTCTATCCCGTGAGAACATATGCTTGCTTTTCTTAAAACCACCCATAAATTTTCCATTTTAATTATACCTCTAAACCGAAACAAGAGGTAGCATTCCTAAATTTAGAACATTCTCTCTATTTAGGATATTTTAAATCAACATAAAAGTTGGAATAGGTTTAAAACTAGTTGGGAGAGCTGGGGAACCGGAATGTCTCTCACATTAAAAGATTTCCAAAGAATAATTTATGATGCCTACTTCGAACGAGACAAAGCTAGGGGGCTTGATAGAACTTTTATGTGGTTTATCGAAGAAGTAGGTGAACTAGCGCGGGCTATAAAGAGTGGAAACCGTGAAAATATGGAGGAAGAAATCGCTGATGTCGCTGCTTGGCTTGTATCGATAGCTAATCTTCTAGATATTGATATTGAGAAAGCGATTTTGAAGAAATATAAAAACCCTCCCAAGTAGTATCTCGAAGTGCTACATATAGATACAGAGGAGAGCTTAAAAAGTGTGAGAATCGTCTCGAAATTGGAGGTTATCTACAATGAAGATTTTTGGATTATCCAGAGAGAAAATCAAAGAGATTGTTTCTTCGGGCAATATTAATATAGCAGTTTATGGTTTAGGCAGCGTTGGCTTACCGATAGCTGTTGCTTATTCAATGAGAGGATGCAAAGTAATTGGTGTAGACGTGGATGAAAATAAGGTAGATATGATTAATAAGGGTATTAATTACCTTCCTCATGAGCCAGGTCTTGAAAAATTGCCAGAACTCGTGAAGAAAGGCTTACTAAAAGCGACAAGTGATGGAGTAAAAGCTGCAGAAAACGCCGATGTAATAATTATCTTAGTTCCCGTGGGTATCGACTCTAATGGAAAACCAACACTTGAACATTTAATATCAGCAGCGAAGACTATTGGTAAGGGACTACAAAAAGGAACTACAGTCATACTCGAAACTACAGTACCTCCTGGTACAACTGAGGGAGTTCTACGTAAAATTCTTGAAAAAGAGAGCGGGCTCGTTGCTGGAACAGACTTTGCTTTAGCTTTTAGCCCCGAAAGAGTAAAGGCTGGAACTGTAATAAAGGATTTCTTAGAAAATTATCCTAAAATTGTTGGCGGGATTAATAAGAAAAGTACTGAAACTGTTGCTTATTTCTACGAAGCCGTGATAAAAAATAGGGTAATCCCAGTAAGTAGTCCTAGAGTAGCTGAGCTAGCCAAGTTGTTCAAGGGCGCTTTTAGATACGTTAACATAGCATTAGCTGACGAGTATGCATTGATTTGTGAGCTTTTGGGAGTGGATGTGAAGGAAGTTATAGAGGTAGCGAATACAGAGCCTTTCTCCCTGATACATAAGCCGGGTCCTGGCGTTGGGGGTCATTGTATCCCAGTATATCCCTACTTCCTAGATTATATCCTGCAACTCAATAATACGGAGTTTAGATTATTTAGAACGGCCAGACTAATCGACCTAAGCATGCCTCAGCACGTTATTTACCTATTATTCGAAGCTCTTAATGAAGTTAGAAAACCGATTAATGGTTCCAAAATAGCTATTTTAGGTGTGGCTTTCCGTGGAGATGTTAAGGTAACATATAGATCCCCCGCTAAGGCGATAATAAGCCTCTTAAAAAGATTAGGTGCGGATATCACTGCACACGATCCCTTCTTTTCTCCAGAAGAAATAGAAACAGAATTTGGTGTTACTGGTGCCAAATGCTTAAAAGATGCCATCTCCGCCGCTGATGCAATAGTAATCGTTACGGATCATAGCGAGTATAAAAGGATAAGACTTGAAGAATTCCTAAGCTTGTGTGAAAAGAAGCCATTAGTTGTGATTGATACACGAAATATTTTTGATATCAATGATGTACTGGAACATAGGGAAAACGTAGTATACAGAGGTTTAGGGAGAGGAAAATCACTATTTATAAAAACGCCAGACATTTTGAGGAAGTATTGGGAAACCGTTATGCACGAGTATAATCTATAAGGCACGAAACGGAGTTGTGAGAAGAATGCTCTATGTATACACGATTACACTCTTCGTCTTATCTTTCATATCCGTGTATTTAGCTACGAGGATGTACATTAAGTACGCTGAGAGAAAAGGAATACTCGCACCTGACATCCATAAACCCGGTCAACCCTTAGTTGCTAATCGTGGAGGAGTTAGTCTTCTAAGTATGGTTCCAATACTCCTCCTTATTTCCTATGTAGCGTCAGAATCCTTCTCTTCTAATATCTTCTTAGAAGCCATCTCCTTGACTCTAAGCTTTTTGATAACTGCTATAGTAGGGTTTCTCGACGACTTATATGATCTAGGCTTGCTCAAAGTACCCTTAATGATACTTGGCGGCTTGCCTTTCATAATTCTTAATACGTATACTCCACGCCCATATGTACCATTTGTAGGATTTACCAGATTAACTATTGTATACCCATTGGGAATCCTTGTAGCGTTTCTTATAATTCCTAACGCTTACAACATGATTGATGTTCACAACGGCGTAATGTGCTTCAGCGCTATATCCGTTATAATAGCTCTTATCTTTTGGCTAGCTGTATTAGGCCGTCAGGAACTTATGCTTGCAGCTGGTGTTTTGGGGGGAATACTAGGATTTTATGCTTGGAACAAATACCCGGCAAAAGTTTTTCCAGGAAACATTGGAGCATATAGCGTAGGAGCTTTGGTAACAGCTATAATAATTCTATCACGTTTAGAATACATAGCACTAATAGCCCTATTACCAGTAATTCTTAGGGGATTTTACCTAATAAATAGCATCGGTGGAATAATGACTAAGGAAGCCATAAGAGAGAAAATTGGAAAACCCGTATATGTAAAGGATGGAGTAATATATCCCGCAAGAAATCCCAATGCTCCGTTCTCCTTAACCCGTATGTTTGTACTTATATACGGCCCCATGACAGAAGCACAAGTTATAAGAAAGTATTACGAGTTGTTCATTTTCTCCAGTATACTCGCCATCTTAACGGGCTTTTTAATGTTTTAGAGGAGGAAAACTAATGATTTTAGAGAAGATCTTTAGAGCTTATCTAGATTATACCTCCGAAAAATATGGTCACGAACATAAGGAGAATGAGATACATGTCCATGATCTTGTGCGATGTAAGCATAAATCAAAAATGGAGGATTTATTCCCAGAATTTGCCCGATCCCCCTCACCGAATATCTTCATAGGAGAGGCTGTCGATGAATTCGTTAAAAAGATAGTAGAGATGCAACGAGAAAAACTCTTCCAAGATTTAGAAACGACTGAAGTAGAAATTTCTAGGGAGATAGTGATTGAGAAAAAGGATGGAGCAGAAAAAGTTGTGATCATTGGGAAACCAGACATTATCCTTTCCGATGCGGTCGTTGAAATAAAGTATGCTCGTAGCATCGAGGATAAACCGTTGGATCATCACGTAATGCAGCTCAAAACATATATGTTCCTCACAAAAAAGGAAAAGGGTTATCTCATTTACATTACTCCTCGAGGTCTCAAAGAATTCAAGA
This sequence comes from uncultured Nitrososphaerota archaeon, assembly GCA_964518475.1. Taxonomy (GTDB): domain Archaea; phylum Asgardarchaeota; class Njordarchaeia; order Njordarchaeales; family Njordarchaeaceae; genus Njordarchaeum. Next base: position 1,255 of record CAZFGR010000031.1, on the reverse strand, counting down.
TTGAAGAAAATGTTGATGAAGAATTTGTCAAAAAGCTACTCCAAGAATGGTCATCCCCCCGCTTTGAATGGGAATGTGAGTATTGCCAGTTCAGAGAAATATGCCCAAACAGGATTATAGGATCTAAAGAAGAGTCTTAATCAATTGTTTCATATTAGCGTAAGTATCATATCTTAAAAAATTGAGAATTATTTACAAAACAAAACATTTTATCATGAAAACATTCTCTTTGCTGTTTGGTGTTTTTATGGCCAATAGGGAAGAGATAATCTCTCTTCTAGAGAAATTATCTAACGCGTTTGGCCCTCCGGGTTTCGAGGATGAAGTGAGAGAGATTGTTAAGGAAGAACTAGAGGGTGTTACGAGCGATATAAGGGTGGACGCGCTGGGGAACTTAATAGCATACAAGAAGGGGTCAGAGGAATATCCAGTAGTTATGCTTGATGCTCACATGGATGAGGTCGGTTTCTTGATAACACACATCGATAGGAGAGGATTTCTACGCTTCCAACCCCTCGGAGGCTTCGATGAAAGGGTATTATATGCCCAGCAGGTCGTGATAAGAACGAAAAATGGTGATAAAATACTAGGCTTTATCGGCGCTAAAGCTCCTCACCTGTTAAAACCGGAGGAACGATCCAAGGTTCTGGGCATCGATGAATTATTCATAGATATTGGGGCTACCTCGGAGGAAGAGGCTAGGGAAATGGGTGTAGAGATAGGATCCGTAGGAACTTTCGCTACCAAATTTGCGAGGCTTAGTGGGAATAGGGTTATGGGAAAAGCATTCGACGATAGAGTTGGTCTGACAGTAATGATAACAGCCATGAAAATGTTGAAGGATACGAACTATAATGTCATTGGTGTTGCCTCAGTTCAGGAAGAGGTGGGCTTACGAGGAGCTAGAACAGCTGCTTGGCAAGCTACTCCAGATCTAGCATTAGCGCTTGAAGGAACGGCTGCTGCGGATATTCCCGGGACTCCCGAGTATAAGGAATCTACAGCTATGGGAAAAGGACCTGCAATAACTATCGCTGATAGAAGCATCATTGCGCATCCGAAGATAGTTAAGCTCCTAGTAAATGCAGCCGAGGAAAACAATATCCCATATCAGTTTAAGCGTGTAATTGCTGGCGGGACAGATGCGGGGGTTATACACTTAACAAAAGGAGGAGTCCCTGCGGGAGTTGTAAGTGTACCTTGCAGATACATTCATGGCCCAGCAGCCTTCCTAGATCTCCGAGACTTAGAGAAC
>CAZFGR010000030.1:0-18364 GCA_964518475.1 uncultured Nitrososphaerota archaeon | reverse complement strand
GATAAGGGTGTGTTAATAATAATGTTCATTACACAAAGATTTTATAATCTCGATCCAACATTTCGTAACTCCCCAATTCTCGCCTTCAAGAGCTTATTAATGGATAAGCGGGACAACGATTTAATACGCAACTACGTTGGTAATGCATACTACGAGGTTCTTAAGGAGATCACAAAAAATATTTATCTGAATCATTCTGACTTGGACAAAGCAGTAATAACTACTTCCTGGGGCGAAACATTTCTTATGCACGATATACCCTTGATAAAAAACCTCAAGATTAAATACTATTATATATCCTCTGAGGAAAAAGGAAACGGGAAGTTAGAGATGCTTAAGAAGCTCGATGAGAAAGACATAAAAATAATCCTCATGAGGTTAGAGGGCAAATCATTATACGAGATAGGAAAAGAAGTAAATTTGCATCCGAGTAGAGTATCAAAAAGACTCAAAAGATTCAAACAAACACTACAGGCAATCTTATCCTAACACTTGATTGAAAATAAACTTTTCTCGATCTCTTTTCTCCTTCTCGCTTTTTTCTAAAAAGAAGCCATAGGATACAATTTCGGAGCTCTTATTATAGAACTAGGCAGGGGTTTTTACTTTCGGAATTAATTAAGGCGGCACAATAATTAGCTAGTTATTGCTTTTATGAATAACTTTTCAGCTTGTTAATGTCCTTGAAACGATAACCAATCGTGATTCCTGTTGTCGAGATTTGTATACAACTATGACAATTTTCCCAAAGACTCCTTTATGCTTATATGGTTTGATTTCACAGTTCTTGCAGGTCAATGTCTTTGAGTACGAGTTTGAATTTTTTGAGCTTCTCGAAGTGTTTCTTGTTGAAGGTCCATAATGGGACATTATGTGCTATGCAGATGGCACCAATTAATAGGTCTCTCTCATCAATTATTTCTCCTTCCTTGCTTAGGCTTGACCATATTTTTGATGCTATCGTTATACTTTTGTTATCGAGTTCTAGAATTTCGAAGGCTTCGCTGAGTGTTTGTTTTGATATTCTTGGTTTAACACCTGCTTTTACTTCTCCTCTCATATATTCGTATTCTGTTATGGCTGTGATGCATCCGTCGTATTTCTCTAGGAAGCGTTCTAGAAGCTTATTCTTGACTAGGTATATTAGGACGTCAGTGTCAATGGCTATCTTCACCAAATATCTCCCTCATTCTTAGTTTTCTCATGGATCGTATTGACTCCATCAAGGCTTTCTCCACTTCCTCACTAAATCTTAGCTGGAGTTCACGCGCCGCAATTATTCTCTTGAGCCTTAAGTATTCCTCTACGAGATTTTTTAGAAAGCTGCTCCAGTCCTGATTCCCCTTTATCTTTTCTAGAATCATTTTTACCTCTATTGTAACGGGTATCGTGGTGTACTTATTTTTCATAACTAACTCCTTCTGAATTTCATTAGTTATTATGTAATTACGTAATTATGTTATAAATGTTTATCATTAGAGAAATACATGTAGCGGAATGTCTTTTTTGGAAATTTTGAACTGGTGGGTGTTAGGGGTACCATTTCTGTAGAACTTGTACCGCTGGATCTACACTAGTATTCAGTAGTCGATGAAGTCGTATGGCTATCTTAATCAATGATTAGCAATGGAGCGGTGAGAAAGAAAAAACGAGTAAGAGCCTAAAATAGAGCCCGTTCATTTGACTATTTCAAACTATTTTGAGAAGAACAGAGCTATTCGGGAATTTTCGTGTGCCTTTCAGAGTAATTGTACCTCAGTAGTTATTTTTATGGAGTGGTGTTCACTATTCTGGCCCAACCTGAAGCTCTCAAAAATACTGAGAAACAATTGAAATGTTTGTTCTTTCTTACTAATGATTTATATTATAGTAGCCAACTCATTTTATAGTAGAAATTTTATATCTAGTAGAGAACATTGTTAATAGTTAGGAATTGTTAGTGAGTGGTGAGGACTTATGGCTGTTGTCAAAGTTACTAGGAATCGGCAAATAACGATTCCGAGTAAGATAGCAAAGAAGCTTGGGATAAAAGAGGGGGATTACGTAAAGATTACTCTGAAGGGCGATGAGATTATTATTCAAAAGGTTAAGAAGTTGGATGAGTTGGCTGGTAGTTGGGAAAGTGTTGATGTTAAGGAATTGCTCGAAGTAATTAGGGAGAGGTGGAAGCGCTGGAACTCTGTTTAGATACCGACGTTGTTATTGAGTTCTTGAAAGATCAGAGTTCCGCAGCGAGTAAATTGATCAGGGAATCGCGGGATAGGGTTCGATTCTTTGTCACATCCATAACTGTGTATGAATTGATATATGGCCCAAGTTATGGGGGGTATGAAAAAGAGCTGGATGATGTAAGAACATTCTTGTTGTGGGTTACTGTGTTGCCTCTTGATGCTGAATCTGCTAGGATTGCTGCAGAAATTGACGCGATGTTGCATAAGAAGGGGAAACTAGTGGGATTGAGGGATGTATTTATAGCAGCTATATGTTGCAGAAATGAGATACCGCTTGTTACCAGGAATGTATCCCACTTTAATTTAATTACAAAAGAGACAAGGTGTAAGCTAGAAATATTCACGCCCGAAGAGGCTTTGCAGATGCTGCCTTAATACTTCCCGTATTCCAGTTCTCTGAGCTTCATAGTTTTCTTGGCGTTAATTCTTCGCTATTCTCCTTTTAGGCAATTCATTATGGCGTCGAGTTTATCGCCGTGTTCTTTCCAACACTCAAATAGAGCCTTGGTAAATTCGAAGAATTCTTCAAGAATTTCCCGGGCTATATCTGGAACATATTTGGAGACGGCGTCAATACTTGGTTCTTTTCCCTTCTTATTAGCTTCGAGAAACTCCTTCACAACAAACTCCATTACCCTAGAAAAGTCAAATTTGCTTAGTGCTTTTATCCTTGAGTACTTTTCTGGGAGGTCTTGTTTTTTATCAATTATTTTTCTAATTATTTTCTTGGAGACCACTCAATAAAACCCCATATAAGCAATGGTTCTTATGCGTTTATGAAGTATGTTTGCGGGATTTTTACTTTATTTAAAGAAATTTGTTCGAATTTTGTATAAAAAATTATAGGTGTAGGAAAAGTTAGGATTGTGCTATTTCTCTCATACTGACGGTGCCTTTTGGAACTGTGAAGGTTATTTCAATTGTTCTCTGGATATCCACTACTTTTGTTCCTGTTGGGGTTGTGACTATCAGGTGGAATTCTATGATTAGGTGGAACGTTCCTGGAGACGTTAGTCCTTCAGCAGGGCCTATTACTAGTTCGAAGTTGTGTGTTCCTCCTTTACCGATCTTTAGTGGTTCGAAAGCGAGGGCAGTGTTTGTTGGAGTGATTAATTTGAATTTTATGGTTAGGTTAACTACGTTTGGTAACTGTACTGGGCGTGACTCCGTGACTCTGGGCGTACCACGTTTAGTCATGAAATATTCTAATCGTGAAATATTTCTGACTTCGAGGTTCAGTAGATGAGAGAATCCTACTTGTTGTATAGTTATGCTAGTCCCTCCTCCGTATGATACTTGACCAGTTAGAATAGCTATGGTGACTTTCTGTGTTTGAAGAAAGAATATGCTACCCCCTACTATTAGTAGTACGAGAAGAATACCAATCACTTTCTTGCTCAAGTTTTCTCACCCCTAGAGAAAGAATTTTTCAACAAAGATGTTCTGCCTACGTTAGAATAAAGATTATTTGAACGATTTGTATAGTAGTATTCGTTTAAATGTGTAATGAATTACATATGTGTATCCCAATCCTCTCAAACATCAAGCGCATCACGATGATGTTCAAATAAGTGTTTACTAGAGTGTATTTTAATGGTGAGGATTAGTGTCTGTCCTGACATTATTTGATCCCTGGAAAAGTAAACTCTGCACATGTCCCGTGAAATACACAATAAATCCCTACACGGGCTGCTCTCATAAATGTCTCTATTGTTACGCCACGTCTTATATAGGTTATAGAGACAGTACTCCGAAAAACAATTTGATTGAACGATTATTCAATGATCTGCGTAGGATTAATCCTCGAAGACCTATTGATATGAGTCTAAGCAGTGATCCCTATCCTCCCTGCGAAAAAACTTTGAGACTAACTCGACGAGTTTTAAAAGTTCTTCTTCCTCTCGGACTAAGGATCCAAATAACTACTAAAAGTGATTTATTCCTATTGGATATCGATCTTCTAGAAAAATACAACGCGGCTGTTAGCGTTACTATCACTACTTTAGATGATTCCTTAGCCAGGAGGATAGAGCCTTACGCCCCCTTACCTAGTGCAAGAATAAGAGCTTTGGAGAAATTGGCCGGGCATGAAGTCCCCTTCTCTGTTAGAATAGATCCCATAATCCCCTTCCTAAATGATGATGAACACTCTCTCAGAGAGTTAGTACGGGTCGTTGCTAGTATTGGAGCTAAGCATGTTGTTACCTCAACTTATAAGGCAAGACCGGATAATTTCGCGAGGATGATAAATGAGTTCCCAGAACTTGAAAAGAAGTGGAAAAAACTATATTATCCGACCGGAAAAATTACGAGAAGTTATGCTTTCCTGCCTATTGAATTGAGGAAAAAGCTATTGTTCCCAGTAGTTGATGAAGCTAGGAAACAAGGGTTGTCGTACGCGACATGTAGAGAAAACATCATTGATAAGACCTATTTTAACGCTCCATCATGCGATGGTACTCATCTAATACCTAAGAGAATACCGTACAGAGGCTTAGAAGTGTTTCTAAATAAAACCCTTAACCCTGACTAGAAAACTGGGAATACTTGTTCTTGAGAATCTCTATTGCTTTTCTCGCCCATTCTGGATCCTCTAACTGCGCTCGTCCCACGTACACTAGGTCAACTTTTCCTTCTCGAATGAATTTGTCAGCTACTAATGGATCTCTTATCCCACCTCCTCCTATGATTGGGATATTAGTATTCTTTTTCACTTCATGCGCGTATGGAATGAAATACCCCTGAACACCCTCTAACTCCTTCGGTCGAGAACCGCATAGGCCTCCACTCACATCTATAATATCGACACCTTCTTTCTCAAGCTTCTTCGCGAAAACGATGCTTTCCTCCACTTTAACTCCGTCATCTCTAAGATCCGTGACCCCTAATCTGTAAAGGAGGAGAAAATCCCTAGGTAATCGATCTCTTACTTCCCTAACAATTTCCAAGGGCAATCTCATTCTATTTTCTAGTGATCCCCCATAATCGTCTTTTCGCCTATTAGTTATAGGGGACCAGAATTGAGAAAGCAAGAACCCGTGCGCTCCATGTATCTCAACTCCATCAAGTTCCGCACTATATGCTCTCTCCGCAGCTTCTCCAAATTTCCTGATTATGGACTCTATCTCGTCTAAACTCAACTCCCGAGGCGTTTCGGGATAAAACTCTAAAGGTACACTGGAAGGTGCTTTTGGCGAACTATTCGTCACTTCGCGTGATGCTTTTCCACCAGCATGATTTAGTTGAATAACTACTACTCCACCCTCATCATGCACAGCTTTTGCTATCTTAGCTAGTCCGGGAATATGCTTATCGCTCCAAATTCCCAGCTGCTTTCTCGAATAACGCCCCTCAGGCGATACTGCTGTGTGCTCAACTATTACTAAACCACACCAACGCGCGTACCTCCCATAATGCTTAACATGTGCTTCCGTAGCTAAACCTTCCTCTGTCGCTAGATCCGCTTGCATAGGGGGGAGAACAATCCTGTTCCTTAGCACATATTTTCCAACTTTTAAGAGTGATAGCAAGTTCGCAGCCAAGGAATGAACACCTCACCATAACACGGATGCTTCAGCAAGTAGCAATAACTATTTAAAAATTAGAAAGAAATTATTATCTCTTCCTTCTCTCGCGACGATAGTAGATAAGAACTATCAGAATCGCTACAATTGTGATTATTGCCACTATCATGTATCTCAGAGGCAGGGGTTTTACAATGTATTCGAGACTTTTTACGGATTTGTTACCCACAGTGTCGTTAGCTATTATCCTGATTATTACCTTCGTAAACGCTTTAAGAGGCGGTATTTCTCCGAGATACGTCGAGTAATCTATCCTCTCCATCGTGACGTTTATCCATTCCTTACCATTCCAATAACTCATGATTACCTTATCCACTCCGCTCTTATCACTGATATCTGCATAGACCTTGACTGAGTCAAACATTGACGGTGCCCGAGGTACGAGTCTTACAGAGATCTCGGGTCCTTCCAGATCCGAAGAAACTAGAATAATAAAAGTCTTTGACTTACTTGGATTTCCCCACACATCCACAGCCATTATTCTGAACTCAACTACTGCCGATGACTCATTAACAGTAGGGATTCCAGAGGAAATGTTTACTAGTGCTGGAATAGTACCAATGTAATAATCTTTATCTTCTTCATAAACCATGGTGATGTTAGACCAATTATTAGTTCCCGCTATGGAATATTGCAGAACAACTTCTTTCACCCCTGAGAAGTCCTTAACTATTGCATACACGTTGATCTTATCAATGATTCTCGGCTTTCTCGGTTTATACCAGAGTTTTACCAAGTCTGGTCCGATATTATCTGTCACATTACTTAAGGAGAATTCCGTAACGTGCCCAGCTTTGTCCTCTATAATTATATATACTTCCTCAATCATATTACTTATAGAATCTATTCTCGTGACCCAAACTCTGTGTTCAATATCTTTAAACATTTCTCCCTCTTTAATTCCCTCGCTCGTCTTAACTCTCGCTAAGACTTTATGAATACCAGATTCATAATCTATTGGTCTTGCACTTATTATCACGTAATTATGGTGTAGTTCAACATTGATATCCTCTGAGGTTATCTCTGGTGGTTTTTGATCTGCTAGAATTTTTTTAAGCATCCAATGGGCTACATTAATAAAGGTCTCTGCAACAATCTCATTTACTTCGGGTATCCTGCTTGGTTCTGGATTAAAATACCATCTATATCCTCTTAGTATTTGCTTACCTTTTTCGAAAATATAAGTGAAAGCTGAATCATTCCGGAAAGTTTCTATAGTTACCGAGAATATGTTGTAGTAGCCATAGGCGTGATCATCCCATGATCCATAGGATTCGTAAAGTGTGCATAGTTGCATAGCTGGAAAACCGCTGACATAGGACGCCAAACCCGCTAATTCGACAAATAGTTCTTGTTCAAAAGGTAATGTATAATTGATAGCAAATGGGGAAAGTACTGCTCTAGTACCACTATGGAGAGAAATAGCTAGGAGAGGCCTTGTAGTATTCATTAACTCATCTAAGGCTTGGGTTTCGGGTTCTGACAAGGGTTCTGGTCCTGCATATATTTCTGACGACTTCTCTCCATAGAGCTCCTCATTGCTCCAATCGAATGCGTAATTTCTGTTAAGATCTACTCCTCCTATCCAATCCTCTCCGCTCCTACCGTCACCATCGTTATCTATCCCCTCATAATTAAGTATCCATTGGCCCGTTGCTTCGCTATACTCGTATATAACGTCTATCAACCCATCACCGTTGAGATCTTCTGGTGGATCCTCATCTACTCTCCCATCACCATCATCATCGACCGGTCTAGCATTTTTTCTCTGCCAATCATTTGCTTTAAGGGCTATTTCTACACCATCTGGATTCAGCATCGGTACGAAGTAGAAATCGAAATTATCTAGTAATTGAGTAATTACTGGATCCTTTCCATACAATGCTATCAGTACCATTATAGTATAGAGAGTATTTTCTACAGTTATGAATTCTCTAGCATGATGAGCACCTATACAGAGAATTGCTGGTTTCTCAACGCCATCTCCATTAGTTACCTTTACTAACCATATTTTTCGCCCCTGCCATGACTCACCTATCGCAGATACCTCTACCTTGCTAGGGTATCTATTAGAAAGTTCTGTCAAAATACTTGTTAATGCATTATAGTCATGATACTCGCTCACGTTATACGTGATGGGTAAAGAGAATTGATCGCTTATTCTGATGGGTTTGAAAGGAAGTCTTATAAATCTAAATTCCCCGATTTTAACCGTTCCCCAGTAAGTGAATGGTGCTATAATATCTATTAACCCGTCACCTTCTAAATCGGCCGCCTTTATGAACTGCCCATAGGGAGGAAGTGTCTCTGGGTACGAATACTCTATCTCTCCGCTAGTATTGACGAGAACTAATTTATTATTGCAGAACCCAGCGATTTCAAAGGATTTGTCTCCATCAAAATCCGCTACAACTGGAACTGTCTGTAATGGATCAAATATTTTCTCAATAATTTGAGGATAACGAACTATTATCAATCCATTATTCTCTATTGACAAAACTATATCCATTAAACCGTCTTGATTAACATCAATTATGTCAGCTCCAATGATTGTTCCGTTAGCTGATTCTACCCATCTCTCAGCATTATTATCTACTAAACCAAAAGTGGTTGCTGAATAGGCGAAGACCTCATCGACAGAGTCTCCATCAAAATCAATTCTTAACAAATTAGCAGAATATACTGTCGAAGTACTTATCTCTAACAATTCTTGAGAATCAAAATCATACACTACTATTTTTGCCTCTTCACCGTCTTTTGTTGAAAAAATGTACTCTAATGAAGAGTCACCATCAACATCAGCTACACCGCTTCTCCAGATCGTTCGAGGCGATTCAAATTTATGCAAAAGGAAGAGCCCACTATAATTAAGCATCAGAATGTGCGTCTTGTTTGCAAAAATTATGGCGAAGTATCCATCAGAACTATGGATAGGCACCATTGTTTCTGGCGTAACTCCTTCTACACGCCAGGATGCTATTTCTCCAGTAACTACATCCCATATGCTAAGTAATTGATCACTATACGAGAAGATCACAACCTCACTAATGTTATCCTGATCGACATCACCAACGAATAATCTGGAAATCCTCCATGAAAAGTCTTTTGATGTCTCTAATCTGTATGGATCAAGGATGCTGAGATTATCCAAGGTATTAGCTAAAACAACTTCTAAATAGGGATCTTCATCCACGTCTCCGACACTAAATAATGCGGTCTCGGTAGGATAGCTCCAAGATATCACAGCGACATCAAAGGGGAAAGAGGATTGCAAAAATGCTTCATCACGAAACACAGGAAAATTTTTCTTAATCGATCTCCTCTCCAAGTTGAGAGTTCGAAGCGGTATAGATAACGTAGCAACGGTGGGGATTACGAGAAGAATAAGAAATAGTATCCCGAGACTTCTCCTTGTATGATTTTTCATATCTTCACCCATTTTTCTAAACAAGATACACAGCTTTAGCCTTTCATTGACTTACTTAGAGCTTATTTATTTCCTACCTTAAAAAGAAGAAAACATTTTCGTTGATAATTCTTAAAATTACAAAGATTGCCTAAGTTCGCTATACTGCAAAATTATGAGCTACTAAAATGAGAAAAAGAATTACCAAGATGCGTTTTAGTTGTTTTACTTACTTATTATTTTTGCTTTCTCGATTTGGATCCATGGCGTTATAAAGTTATATACTTGTCGAACCTCTTTGCTTATCGCTTTTACATCCCTTAATGCTTCGTAGATATTCATGTTTATCATTATTCCTGGTGCGAGACCTTTTATCTCACCCTTCTCTATTACCCATGCTGGAGTAGCTACAGCACTAACCTCTCCCGTTTCTGGGTTACTAGCATGAGCCCCCTGGATACCTAGGATCATGACTCCCTTCTCAATTTCTGATACTATAGTTTCTAGGCTCTCTTTTCCAGGCTCTATAATTATGTTAGTTGGCGAAATCGATGGTGTGAAGAGGTATTTTGGCTGGGCTCCACCTCCGCCTCTAAAACCGTTTCCAGTACTCTCTTTATCCTCTATCTTTGCTCTATAATTATCGTAAAGGAATCTCTTAAGAACTCCTCTCTCAATGATCACGGTTCTTTTCGTGGGACATCCTTCGTCATCAAAGGGTGTTGAGCCTATTCCACCCGGTAGCGTTCCATCATCTATCAATGTTATTTCTTGACTTGCTACAACCTCTCCTATTTTATTGGTATATGGTGATCGCCCCATCTGAACAAAGTCTGCGCTGATTGCTCGTATTATCGTAACTATAGAAAGCATGAAGAGTGCTTCTGGGTCGAATATGACTGGATAATCGCCTGTCTCTATCTTCGTTATTGTGAGAGATTTAACGGTTTTCTCTACTAGTTTCAGTGCGAGTCCATCAAAATTGATTTCTTTTGTCCTACTCATTACGACTTCAGAATGTACGGGGGTTGTAACGTTACCATCACGTGCTATAGTTCCTAGAGACCCTCCAATGATTGTTCCTTCTTTCTCTCCTCTAACATTATTGGAATTAGCTATTAATGCTTTATTATAACCAGCGAAGACTCCGCCCCATACGGGAATAACCCTCTTGTCTAGACTTGTTATGTTATTCAACAGGTTTGATGTGATCTCTAATACTTCGCCTGGGTCGATATCTCTTATTCTAGTATCTATAATACCTCTCACGCTCTCGTACTTAGATGCTTCTGGGAGACTTCTCCACTTTGGATTTTCTTGAGATGCTCTAGCGATTGATAGCGCTCTCTTTATTGCTTCTCTTATCTTTTCTCGCTCAAATACGTTTGTTGCAGCGAACCCCAGTCGCTTATTCACGATTACTCTAATCCCTAATCCCGCATCCTCTTGAAAAGATGGTTGTTTAACTTCTCCAGCCATTATATTGACATTGTATTGTTTGCTATAATGCCCATAACACTCCGCTTCATCAGCACCTAGTTTCAATGCCTCATTAACAACCCATTCAACCAAGTCCTCGTTCAGCATTTCATAACTCATTCCTTACACACCTCCTCCTCCAATCACTAATTCGCGCACCCTAACATGGGGTCCTCCTATACCTACATACATCGTTTGGCCCTTGCCACAGAAACCAGCTCTGATATCAAAGTCCTTTCCAATAGCATCAATTTTCATTAACGTCTCAAGAGTGTTCCCGCTGAATGAGACATTTCTAACGGGTTCTCCGATTTCTCCATTCACTATCTCATAAGCCTCTTGAGTACCTCCCTGGAATGTTCCATCTAGGTTTGCCTGACCACCCAGTGGGGCAACTAAGTAGTATCCAAACTTAATATCTTCGAATAATTCCTCTATGCTATAGTCTCGTGGCTGGATATAGGTATTCCTCATCCTTATAATGGGTGGGACGCGATAATTCTCTGCTCTGGCGTTCCCAGTGGGCTTCACGTTAAAAATCTCTAGTAACTTTGGATTTATGCGATTAATCATTTCTTCGAAAGTCTTCGCCATTTCTCTATCATAGAGAAAACTGACGAGTACACCATCCTTAACAACTATTGTCTTCTGAGCCCTTACTCCCTCATCATCATAGGCGATACTACCAAAAGCATCTGGTAAAGTACCATCATCAACAATAGTTACGATATCCGAAGCTACCTTCTGACCAATTTTCTGAATGGTTACAGCACCCGAAAATGCTAGGTCTGCTTCGGATAAGTGCCCGAATGCTTCATGAGTAAATAATCCAATAACTCTTGGTCCTATTACGGCTGGGAAAACTCCTCCCTTAGCAACCTTTGCTTTTAGTTGTTTCCTTAATCTATCTACTAAAATCATCGCGAAGTCTTCAGGATTATTTTCAAGGACGATATCGTATCCTTTGATTGATCCGTTGTATTCGCGTGCGGATGCTCTGATACCATTCTCTATCGCCATTGCATCGGCTCCGAAGAATATGTAGATTTTCTCCTGCTCAATATAGCTCCCGTCAGAATTAGCATATACTTGGATTATCTTCTCATCGCTGTACTGGGTCTGAGCACTCTTTACACGCTTGTCTAGGGAGAATAAGTTCTTGTTTATCTCTAGCGCATACTCAAGTTTTTCCTCCGAAGAAACCGTTGTTGGATCCTTGCTGACCTTCGCTTTAACCTTATCTTCTACGACATCTACCTCAGCTAATGATGTCTTCCTCTTTCTCAAATTTGCTGATCCCCTAGCCATCGATATGGCGTCCTTAATAGCGTTCCTGAGAGTATCCTTGTCGAGACTATTACTCGTGGCAAAACCCCAGGCACCATCTACTAGTACTCTTACTCCAGCTCCCTGAGAAAGAGTATCCCGGATAGTCTCAGCGATGCCGTCCCTAACAACATAGAGAGAGCCATAACTAATTTGCATCCTCACATCGATGAAATTTGCTCCCTTCTCAACACCAAATTTTACAAGTTCCTCAAGCAAGTCTCTCAAATTATCGCCCCTTTTTAACAATACTATGAAGCATAACTATAAAATATTGAAGTTCATTAATGCCAAAATATAAAGGTTTTTGCCTACGAGGAAAACGAGGAAAACTATGCTCTATATGCTTTAAAAATTTTTGAAGCTCCACCTTCATACTCTTAGAAATTTAGCGGATAAAAACGCCTGCAACTTAACTATAGAACTATAATCTCAATTCTTAATATGTATTCTTGACTACCTTATACTCAATATCTTCAGCGGAAGTTTTCATCATGATGAAATTATCTTTATTAGTATTAGTTCATTATAATGAACTAATATTTAAATATGATATTTCATTATGATGAAATTCTGGTGACATATTTGGTTTGGGATGTAATTTACAGACATAGCCCATGGCTCGTTGGGAAAAGAGAGGAGCTTCCAGAGTTTAAAAGAGATGTTGTTTTTGATATTCATGAGCATCTCAGGAAAAAAGAGATATTCATTTTATACGGACCCCGACAGACGGGAAAGACTGTTGCATTGAAACAGTATGCTCAGGAATCAGATATTCCTGTGATCTATATCTTAGCTGATGATCCAGTAGTTAGAAGCGATCCTCAAATGCTCCTAAAGATATTTGAGTCTGTGTCAGATGAGTATAGGGAAGCCCACATTATTATAGATGAAGCCCACAAATATCCTAATTGGGCAGACCATGTAAAGACGCTTTTTGATCTAGGAATTAACCGAGGCATAGCGATTAGTGGTTATTCCGCATACGAACTTATTATCGGTAGTTCCGAGTCCCTAGTCGGCCGTTGTTTTCTACGATTATTGCTACCTTTATCACTTAGAGAGTGTTTAAGAGCATTGAACATAGATCTTTACGGAGTTTCAAGAGAATTGTTTAACGGATTCATGGACGCCGTTAAAAACTCCGACCTAAGCATTCTTAAACATGAATTATTTAGAAGTGAAAAAGTGTTATACAAGTATAGCAATAGGATTAGCTGGCTGGTAAATTTCATAAGCATCTACGGGGGATTCCCAGAAATCTTTTTTAACAGAGAAAAAAGCCACCAAGAACTTTACCGATTATTAATCACTTATACTTGGTTATCAATATACAAAGACGCTATGAGAATCGCAGGAGCCCGCGTACCCGACAAATTAGAGGACTTATTTTTTCTAATATCGTATTATGCTGGTTCCGAACAGAGCTTTTATTCCTTATCAAGGAATCTGGGAATTCGTGTACCTACTGTAGAGCAATACGTGGAGGCTCTTAAGCACGCATTCCTAATAGTTGAGTCAAGACAGTATAGGAAATCACCAACAAAAACTGTGCGTGGAAAAAGAAAGTATTACCCCATAGATCCCGGCCTAAGAAATGCTATGCTGAGATTATCCAAAGAAGACACCCACGAACAGATAGGATATATCAACGAGCTTCTTGCAGTACAACACTCGTTAAGACTCCTGCATCATACCGAGGGCGACCCTCTACCAAGAACATATTACTGGAGTTCAGAAAACGCCGAAGTAGATATTGTTTTAAAACTCGCTGGAAGAATCATTGGTATAGAAAGCAAGACCAGTGACTTAAGAAAAGCTAGGAAAAACTTTGCAAAAATGGCCCTTGAGGAAGAAGAACCTGATATAAAATTAGTTGTATGGAGAAAAAAGGAAATAAGAGAAGAAGGCGATCTCCTCGCGATACCCCTCCAATACTTCTTACTAATCCAACCATAACCTAGCTAACTCTCTATTTTAAAAAGCCACAAGACAAAACGAAATAACAAAATGAGAATTTCTTGTTACTACTACGGTAAGTGAGTCCCTATAATGGATTCTAATCGCATCTTTTAACCGGTTACCTCAATTTTTGAGAGATAGAGACGCAGAGATTTTTAAAGCTCCTTTACTCACTAGTTAACTACTAGTCTTTCAGGGATTTACTAATGCGTAAAAAGCACATTACTATAGTACCAACTTTCTCTCTACCAAAAAGTTCGCAAGACCGATACTATATTCTCTCTTAACCCTCTCAGTAACTTAGGTGATAAAATATGGTACTGAGCCAAAATAAGTTGCTAAGAATAAGAATATTCTTCATTATTATACTATTGTCTATCTCATCAGTGGTCTCGGAGACCGCGAACCCTAGAACCCTAATCCGTATCTATACTCTTTCTTTAGAGGGGACGCCATACCCAACTCTTGAAAGCACTACTTTTAGAACCTCTCAAATAAATATTCGTCTAGGAACCACCGTATTTGTTAATCCGGACTCATCATATAGCGCTCTTCAATCCATCTTAACCATAGCCAACTCATCCATTGATCTAATGGTTTACGAATTCTGGAGCCTCGACATATATAATCTCATCAAAGACGCGGCTACAAGAGGCGTTAGGATTAGGATTCTTCTCGAAGGCAATGTTTCTGGACCAAGTGGAGATGAATATAATAGATGGATGGCTTATAAACTCTATAACCTCTCACTCCAAGGCTACGATATTACTGTTAGATTAGACCAAGACTCCTATTATTTACATGCAAAAGTAATCATTGTTGATTCCGAGATAGTCTTTGTTGCGAGCGAAAACTTTGTTCCCACAGCTTATCCTCCAGACCCAACAAGGATTAGGGGAATACCCTATCGCACTGCTAGTCGCGGATGGAGCGCAGTAATGTACAACAGGACAATCGCGAGTATCTTCAAGAATATCTTTGATCAAGAATTTTCTGCAGCAATAAACTATGACCCAGAAAAGCATGGATATGGAAAAGAGCCCGATGATTCTGGGACGATATATTACACAGCCCCTTTTATGAATCAGTATATTCACGATCCAGAAGCTAGTGTCCAAGCAATTTTTTCTCCAGAAAACTCCACGCAAGTGTTGCTGGATGCAATAAGTAACGCTAAGCACTTTATCTTAATGGAACTTCTTTACATAAAAAACGGTTCAGATAGTACACAAAAACTCATTCAAGCATTGGAAGAAGCCCGCAGAAGAGGCGTTACGGTTCAGATAATTTTAGAAGACGATCGACCATTCAATGATGATTATTCTAGTATTGCTAATAATTTGACACAGCTCGGATTCTATGTAGCCCCGGCCTTTAAGAGTGGTTCTCCGCCACTGTTTTGTCATAATAAGGGAATAATAATTGATGATGAGTATGTCATAGTTGGTAGCATTAATTGGTCTGGCACCGCATTAGATGATAATCGGGAAGCCGCTGTACTGATCAAGTCTAGAGCAATAGCTAGATTCTACAAAGAAGTTTTTGCATGGGATTGGAACCAGAGCAGTGACTCTATATTATTTGATAGCGATGGTGATGGTCTTAGCGATGCTTATGAAACGGATCATTCTCTAGATACTTCTAATTCAGACACGGATGGCGACGGCTTAACAGATTATGAAGAAGTAATTATTTATTCCACAGATCCAAGAGACCCTGCATCACCTGGAATCGTCCTTGAGTATCCTGTAAACCACTCCTATATCCCATCAACAACAGTCGAGGTTAGATGGAGTGCGAGTGTTAACGTTACTAAGTACTATCTATACCTAAACAATTCTCTGAAAGCTACCTTGCCTGGATCCGATACCCGATTCGAATTGACAGGGCTTCAGGATGCCACATGGTATTGCGTTCGCTTGATAGCAGAGTTAGAGAACGGCGTAAATATAACTTATACAGTATTCTTCGCTATTGATATAACCCCACCAAGAATCAGTATAATCGAGCCAGCTAACAATTCTTATCAACTCGCCGGAACATTGAAAATTCGCTGGGCTACAACCGATTTTAGCTCGTGTCAGTACTTTATTTATGTCAATTCTAGCCTCGTAATAGAGACCGATACCGAAACTGCTTACTTGGAGCTCTCCAGTGGGAACTACTTAATCACAATAAAGGCCAAAGATAGAGCTGGTAACCTCGGAGAGAATAGTATTCTTGTATACGTTAGGGAACCTCCATCAATCATTATTACATCGCCTAAAAATGCTACATACACCCCTAACACAACAATAATTGTTAGGTGGGAAATAATTGGAGACTACCCAGTGTCGGAGATAGGCATATTCCTCAACGATACTCTTCAGGAATACGTTAATAGACCAGTATCCAGCTATACAGTTAGTTTGCCTGAAGATGGAATCTATAACATTACGGTAGCCTGCTATGATAATGCGAAATTCCTCAACAAAGCAAGCGTATTTATTACAAGAGACACAACACCGCCGAAAGTAGAGGTGTTACAGCCAGTAAACAATTCTAGACTTTCCCCAGGTAGAGTAAGCATTAAGTGGAAAATATATGATAAATCACCTGTCGTAGTAACGGTAAAAATCAATGGAGAAACAAAATATATCGGTAACGGTACAGTATACACCACTTGGTTAGATGAAGGAAAACATACCATAGAAATAATCGCTAAAGACGCGGCTGGTAACGTAAAGAGTGTAAAGATTTGTCTAACAGTGGTGAAGAGAAGCGTTGTCTGGGAATACGTTCCGTTACTCATATTCCTTGCGATAGCTGTTGTATTAGTTATACTAGCGCTGAAAAAACTTCTATGAATTCCCACACAAACATATTTTTATTTTAATCTAGTTTGATAGGCTCTGGTTTAGATATTTTTAAGGCACTGACTAGTATAGTGGCTAGGAACGGTCCTATAGCTGAGCCCATCAATATATAGTCTAGGATGTACAAGTTCTCTCTAGCGTTTAAGTAATCAGCGATCAATCCTCCAATAATAGCACCTATCGCCCCAGCTAATGCTGATGAGGACTCTACAAATCCCTGGTACTGGCCAACCTCGTCTTTTCTAGCCAGTTCTGTTGCGAGAGCTATTGAGCTTATTCTCACTCCTGGCCATAGTGGGAGGAACCAGAGAATCGCTAGAATTAATGGATCCCAAGTAAGACCCATTACGATGAAGTACATGGTATAAGCCAGCAGTGTTGCTTGGAAAACCTCTTTCTTCCCCACTTTATCCGCGAAGTATCCATAAATAGGCGGTGCTATTATAGAGCCAAGCCCAGAAAGAGCTGAGACTATGCCATAGATTAAGTAGCTCCGCTTAACACTCTCAAAGAACTTTATCTGAAAGAGAGTAGAAAAGACCCCAGATCCCAGACCATACAGGATTATCGTTCCCATGAGAACGAAGAGAGAGGGGTTTCTCTCTACCACGAAGGAACCAAGAACCCTCTGAAAAGCATCTCTCATCGATACTGCGGTAATCGATTTCCCCCCACTTTCCTGCATAAAGAATAAGGCTACAAAAGCCCCTACTCCACCCACCAGACCTGCTGAGATAAATACATAGGCTATGCCCCAGACATCAGCTAGGTACCCACTTAAGAAACTACCAAGTGTCCAACCAATGGCATTTAGTCCAAAGAAATACCCTAGCGTCTTCCCCCTCTCTGCTTCTTCAGTTGCTTCTGTCAGAGTCGCATTAAGGCAGGGATATACCATAGAAGAAAAGAAGGACGCTGCTGTAAAGATTATTAGATACTGAACAACCGATCTAGCAATTACGAATAGTGGGCTGAAAATAGCTAATGAGAGAGATCCGATGATTATGAAAGGTTTTCTCCGCCCAATTAAATCGCTAAGAGTCCCCCAGAAAGGCGATAGAAATATAGTGAACAAACCTTCTATCAGGCTTATTAACGCAATCTGTGTAAAAGAGCCCCCAATATCATAAATGAATACCCTGAATATTGTCCAAAATATTGCCGCATTAATATCTACTAATATGAAGGGGATACCAACCCTTATAGCGATCTCAGCACTCCTGTTCAAGACAAATCCTCTCGACCCTTTCTTCGAAACATCTAATTCAACACAAATCCTCACTTAAATCTAGATAACTAGATAAGAATCTGTCGCAATAACACAGTTAACAATATTTCTAGATTAGTATGTGCGAATCCTAGAGTAATTTTTTAGATTACAAAAGGTTTCTATGAAGGGATAACACAACTAGATGAAATCAAAGTCCTTTTTTTTAAAAAAAAGAAGAGCAAGGGAGAAATATCTATACTTTTAGAATCCTGGTGTTATCAGGTCACCTCCGCCTCCACCTCCGGTATCTC
>CAZFGR010000029.1:0-19412 GCA_964518475.1 uncultured Nitrososphaerota archaeon | reverse complement strand
TGCAGCCGACGTCATAGAGGCCCTGGAAAGGCGTGGACTTGTCCCAATCATTCCGG
This sequence comes from uncultured Nitrososphaerota archaeon, assembly GCA_964518475.1. GTDB lineage: Archaea > Asgardarchaeota > Njordarchaeia > Njordarchaeales > Njordarchaeaceae > Njordarchaeum. Next base: position 19,356 of record CAZFGR010000029.1, on the reverse strand, counting down.
CTAGAACTGGGAAGCTGGCGCCTAGGAGCGGGCCTAGGCTCAGGGCTTGGATGAACTACGAGACCTTCCGAGGCCTGGTTGGTAATGTTAGGAGTCTCGTGAAGGCAGCGTTCTCCTCCCTAAAGGCCATGGTCGGGGACGTTATCCATAGTAAGGCCTGGGAAGCGAGAATTTGTGACGCCTTCATCGCGGTCTTAGCCTACAATGTGGCCAGGATCACCGCACTAAGCCCTAATTAAACGGCTGAGAGAGGCTTAGAAGGCTGGACGGGACAAGGGGCAAAAAGATAAATTTGAAACAAAGCCCGATAGTAATGTTAACAATCTTATTATTCCTTAAATACTAAATATAAACCTTTTTTATAATTCTTAAAAAAAATCATCGGAAAACTTAAAAATGATTTTAGGCATGAAATATTTGGCTTCCCAATAAATAAAATATTCCTTCTTTAATTCATTCTGTGGAGGAGAGAATATGGCAGAATCAAGCCCCATCCTCGGACGTCTAGAAGAGCCATGGGAAGTAAAAGATTTACCCAAGTTCCCTGGCTGGGCTGCAATGTTCGGTCCTGGTCTTGTATGGGCTGGGCTTTCTCAGGGTAGTGGAGAGCTTATATGGTGGCCCTATGTAGTAGCTAAGTACGGAACATACTTTGTAGGATGGCTACTCTTCTTCGCATTCTTACAGTATTGGATAAACCTAGAAATCGCTAGATACACAATGGCTACTGGAGAATCTATCTATGAGGAGTTCCATAGACTCCACCACTTATATGGTTGGCTCATGTTTATCTTAGTCTTCATAGTATCTTTCTGGATCGCCGGCTACATCTATGGCGGTATTGAAGCTCTAGTATTTGCTGTTGGAGACTGGCCATTCCCAGGTAACCACCCATTAGCTACAAGATTTTGGGCAACAATTGGTATTTGGATAGTCTTTATCATATTCCTACTAGGTCCAGTAGCCTATAAGATAGTGGAAGTAGTAGAGGCTATCGCCGCTTTAGCAAGCTTCTTCGGCATGTTGGCAGCCGCTGTTTCTGTACCAGAAGTCGCTAAAGCAGCAGGTGTTTACTTCTCATCACTCTTCACCCCACACTGGCCTCTAGTAAACTTCACTTGGACAGATCCTAACCCCATAGCATCAAGAATCGTTCAATGGGATCCGGCCGATACATCTCTCCTAGTAACACTAATTTGCTACACTGGAGCGGGGGGTTTCTGGAACATTTACTACTCCTTCTGGGTTAGAGACAAGAACGCGGCAATGTCTGCTCTGATTGGCCGAGTTACAAGCCCCTTAACTGGAGAGCCCGAGGCCATTCCAGCTATTGGTTACGCATTCTCTGAGAAAGATTCTGATGAATGGAGCAAGTGGATTACTTGGCTATGGGTCGATAATGCCTTTGGAGTTGTTTTTAACTTACTAACGATCATCTTAACTTCGATACTAACCTATGCAATACTGTTCCCCAGAGGTCTCATACCTGGTAAAGGTTTCGACTTACTGAGACAGCAGGCAGAATGGTTCGGCACTATCTGGGGTCATGCTGGTAGAATAGCCCTATGGATACTAGCATTCTTCTTCCTAACCGATACATACATAACTGGCTTAGATGGTATCGCTAGGTCAACAGCTAGCAACCTCTATGTTAATATACCCGGTGTGAAAGAGAAAATCGATTATAGTAAATTATTCTACATTGTCGTAGCTCTCTTCACCATAATTGCAACATTTGAAGTATGGACCCAACAGCCAGGTGCTCTCATTATTTTGACTGGAGTTGGCAACTTGTTGATCATGTGTCTATACTCGGTGGTATTCCTATACTCTCACTGGTTCTGGCTACCTAAGGTGCATCCAGCAGGCGAGGTCGTCAAGCCTTCATGGATTTCCTTCATATTCCTATTGATCGCTACAATATTCTTCTGGTATGCATTCTTGTTCATCTACATTCCAGTGACGTTCTTCAAATAGGCCTTTCTATTTTTCATTTTTGCTAACACTCATTCATTTCTCTATTTTTTAGCGCTTGGGGAATAAAGAAGAGATTCTTTTGAATCGTTAAGTTTAGATATATCTTTATCCCCACTCTTAATAAGAACGTGATTTTTTCTCAAATATTGTTGCTTATTGGAGGCTATATTTGATGAAGAAAAAGCAGATTGCAGATCTAATTCAAGTACCTCCTCATGCACATTGTTTGTGGTGTAGGAAGCCTATTCCTGTGAACAAACTTTTCTGCTCAGTGAAGTGTGAACAAGCTTATAATCGCTGGAGAAGGAAAAAGAATTTGTTGAGCTTCGCGTATTTAGGGGTTGGATTTATTTTAATGATCATAGCTATTTATATTATTGGTTTCTAGTGAGGAATGGCGATGCTTCGAGCTCCACCTAAGCTAATCTATATACGCTGGATTGGTGCACTATGTAGTACAGTTCCTCTGGGTCTTCTCCTAGTATTATTGGCGTTCTTAAAAGCCTTAACCATAGAGACTATTGTCTGGAGTATTGCTCACTTTTCACCACTGATACTGTTTAGTTATTTTCTTGATAGCATATATTCTAGGATTCCCAAGATATCCTCTGTACGCTACCCTATCGTAAAGATTGGTTTTGGCTGGCTCGTTTCATACCCAATATCTCAGGCAATCGGGGATATAATCTATTTCATTGCCTTAAATGACTTTACGTACCTCGAAATGTATATATTGTACCCAGTCGGCATGCTCATCTCAGTAATTTTACTCGGACTCTTATATGGTTTCTTCTTCTACGCTGTATACATGATACTTCTACGATGGTACCTGATGAGAAAACTAAAGCCTTATTTCGAGAGAAAGAAAGGAACAGTTATTGGTAAAAGATCATAATAGTTATCAATTTCTCCAAAATTATTTTTGGGATTACTGATGTCTCTAGATCTTAGCAATCTCTACTCACTTATTCGAGATAAGGATTACCTCTTAGAGAAGTGTCTCTTATTGTTGCCTAGTATAGCGTATAACTATCATGAAATCTACGAAGAGGTCAAGGATAGAGTCAGCGAATTGGGAAGAAGAAGCCTAGTCTTGCTAGGGGAAGCCGCGTTGTTTCTAGAAGATAATGAGACTTTCGCAAGAGTTGAGAAGTTGTTTAATTACTGGTTCTCTAGGGATCCTAAGGAAGTTCTAGAATTGGCAAGTTTCATGATTATCAGGTTCTCTAAGGATTGGGACAAATTCGAAAAATTCTTCGATAGGATAGCTGAGGTCTTGAAAAATATCGGCCGTAACAAAGGAAGAGGTCTTGCTAGTGTTAATTTGTTTTTCGAACTTTTTTTCAGATATGCCTTCTTATTCTCCATTGAGATCGATAATATTTTAGAGAAAGTATATGGGTTCTATCAAAATCTTTCATCGGTTGAGAATTTTTATCAGGTCTTAACGGCTTATTTGAGGCACTCCCTTTTCCTAAAGCCTCCTCATAGGAGCGTATTATTAATTTATGAAAAGTTTTATGAGAAGATTGCTAAAAAGGATGTTTTTAATATCCCTTTCGTGGCGGCTCTTATTCTTGCGTTAAAGACAATAGGAAAAGAAAAATTGACAAACGATATTTTTAAGGAAGTCTCAAATGAATGGATAGTGTATGGGGATTCTAGCACTCTATTTTCCTTTTCGCGACGCCTTCTTGGTCGTACTGGACTACTATTTGCATTAACCAGAGAAGCTGATCTCGACCAGTTTATTTCGGAAGCTAGTAAGTTGGTTCAAGAATTCTCTAGAATCTTACAATATTTGCTAGATTTTCAAACTTCCTTATTCGCTGGTGAATCTTTTTCTCCGAGGGATTTAGATGAGTTTACTGAGTATGCAATGAATTTTTTGAAGGAGAAAACTGGAGCTAAGGAGGTTCAGGAAGACGTTCTTTTTTACGTAGAAAGCGTAGCTAATAACTTAAGTGAGGCTATAGATTCATTAATATATAATATCTACAATAGTATGCTCGCCACCCGTCAATTCAATAGATACTCTAACCTGCTACAATCTCTCCAAAAACTTTATCGAGATTCCCCAGAGATAGAGGTTGGTTTCCACTTTCGTTTGAGGAATTCCCTTGCCATGTTATTATCTGTTATTAACGGGGAATGGGCTTTAGAGAGTTTTAGAAAAAGTGTAAATGAAATCTCTAATATCTGTAAACGAGATCGCGAGTGCCTTGCATGGTTATCTAATGATCTTGGAGTAAAACTCGGTTACGCAGCAGCGATTTCTGAAAATAATGAATTTGTCACACTTCTATGCGATGCTGTAAAGGAAAGGAGAATAAATAAGCGCCAGTTGATTAGAGGTTTCGCTTCTAGTTTATATGGGGTAATCAGTGTTCTGAGATTTGGTAGAAGATATAGGGAGATAAAATTCCCGATCTAGAGGATTTTGGGAAAATTAGTTAATCATTTCCTCCTCAAGCACTTTTATGATATAGTCCCTTAATGACAAACTCTTTCTCTTAGCCATTTTCTTTAAAAACTTAGTTACTCCGGTTCCATATTGTACGGCTTTTTTGGGTTTTTCGCAAACTTCTTTTGGCAATCCTATTTTTCTTCCCAGTTTCCTGAGAATATACTTTCTTAAGCCTCCACATATCTTGTACTCTAGAGGTGTTTTGAAAGCAACCTCTACAACTCTAATATCTAAGTATGGATAGCGCACCTCTATGCTATTAGCCATTGCGCAATGATCATCCCTCTCAAGGTTATTTAAATAGAGGTTAGCGAAATCCCGTACCATTTCTTGAACAGGATCACTGGATCTCAGATATCTAGCATAACCTCCGAATAATTCATCAGCTCCTTGACCCGAGAACATTACTCTAAAACCGCATTCACGGGCTTTTTCAGCTGTAGCGTATATAGGAATACCAATCAACACTTTTAATGGATCCGTCTCATCGATAGCTCTCACTGTTTTTCTTAATAGTTCCTCTATTTCATCCTCTCTTATTACGCGTTCTTCAAGCGGTAATTTCAGTATCTCAGCTACTTTACGCGCCCACTTTAAGTCGTGGGAATCCTTCAGTCCTGCGGAGAATAGTGTAATATCTATTCCTTGATTAGCCGCTAGTTTAGCTATTACGGAACTATCTACTCCTCCCGAGAAAAACATTCCTAATGGAGTATATTTCCTGGCTTCTATAGAGAGAATAAGCCTCTCTTCTAACTCACTTAGTAATCTATCCAGATCCTTTTCTTTTTTAATTCCCCGAAACCGAGAGACTAAATTCTCAAATTCCTCAATAACGTATCCATTGTTCTCTATAATCATTCGATGTCCAGGAGGTAAACGATGAATACTCGTAGAGAATTCTCTCAGAGCCTTTCTTTCAGATGCGAAAAGGATTACTCCATCTCCTATACCATAGAATAACGGGCGGATTCCGACGGCGTCTCGATATAGGAGAAGTCTCTCATGTTTTTTATCATAGATGGCGAAGGCATAATCGCCGAGGAGTTCGCTTAATAATCCTTGTTCAAATGCGTGTAGGATTACTTCAGAGTCTGTAGATGTTAGAAAGCGATGCCCCTTTTTCTCAAGTTTTGAACGAAGTTGTTTATAGTTGTATATTTCTCCATTATGAACAATCCAGAGAGAGTTGTCTTCGTTCCTTATTGGTTGTAATCCATGCCAGGTTATGGCTAATCTATTATGACCAATCCCCACTCTACCTTCTGGAAATACAAGTGTTTCTAAGTCACCATAGTTGCTTATATCATCGATTAAGAATCCTGATCCATCGGGTCCTCGATGCTTTAGTGCCTTAAGCATCTTTTCAAGAAACTCTCCGGCTCTCGCACTTTTAAAGTCGTAAACACCAGCTATTCCACACAAATAGATCCACCAAAAAATGTAAAAGTGTGAAAAATTCATGCGGAAGATCTTCTCACAATGTAAGTATATTTCATTAGCGTACCTTCCAGTTCTCCCGTAACTATCCAGTGATTTACCATAGCGAGGAGAAGATAAGGCGGGACATTATACTGTTTTGCAAGGTCTCTTACATCTATGGAGGCTCCGTCTGGGAACTCCTCTTTCAACCTCTTTTTAATCGTCTCTATTAATGTCTCATTTACCAAGAATGATCTACCATTATTGGCCATACTCCTCATAGCGTAGCCCAGTAACAGATAACCTATGAACGCTAAGAATATCCATATGAGTGCCCCTACCTGAATAAGATCAGATCTGTTCAAATCACCGAACCTCCAGAAAGCGATTGCTAGTAGTATCCTTCCTATAAAGGCTAGCAATCCAGCAATTATAGAGAAGAAGGCCATAGATACTACTGTTGAAAAGAGAGCTTCGGGTCCAATCGCTGCGCTTGTAAAGATCGCAAAGAAAATTATTATTGTGCCAATGACGTTGAGAACTATTCCTATAAGGATGAGAATCGGCCCCGTAGAGAATAATTCTTCCCCGCTAACTTCTTGTAATCGTCTTGTCTTTAGTAGTGCTATGATCTCTACGATACTGGCTATTACTCCTATAAGAGCTCCCATTACTAGAGTACCTATAACATATGATATAGTTTCAGTGCGTATGGGAGCTGCCGTCATTGGGAACATTGAAATAAATGAGAACGGTGCTGCTATTAGGGCTAGGATTCCTACTATTAAATACCATGTTCCTACGTCATACACAATATCGTTGTGTTCTCCTGGTAAGAATAACATGCTCTCCATGATTTTCACCACATTTTTAGCTTTTAGAATTTGTAACAATGTTTACGTTTAATAATAATCGTGAAAGAGAATAAAAATGTTTTCATATGAGGTTTTTAAAACGGCAGTATTTTCTGTCCAATAAAGATTGAGGCGATTAGATCTATCGCAAATATTATTAGGAGAATTCCAATTACGGCTAAGGTAACCTTATAGCCTTTTGTTTTCATAATGTTCTTACCCTTGTAACTCAGCTGCGATAGACCTATTAACCATACGAAATCTAGCCAAACATGCATGACAAAGAGAATAATTATACCGATATATCCGAATAAGGATATTGCCTCTATGATTAATATGCCACCAATAAAGATCCACCAAATCAGGAAGAAGGGGTTGAGTGCTGATAAAAGTGCTCCTAGTAATAAGGGTTTTTCGTGCAGTCTTGCAATAGGCGCATTTGATTGTTCTTTTAAAGCATCACTAATCATGCCGATACCTAGGTAGATTAGAAGAATACTCCCCACTCCACCTATGAGTTTGACCGCGATCTCATTTGTTAAAAACATCGCTATTCCAAATGCTATAGATATAATGAAGGGAAACTCAACTAATGCGTGCCCAAAACTTATAGCTAGGCCTGCTCTCCAACCCTTCTTCAAACCAGTACCTATCGTAGATGCTGTTAGAGGCCCAGGAGATAATGCACCAGAGGAGCTAATTATAACTACTTTTATAAAAAAGTCTAGGATCAGTATTGATTCCCCCGTAAAGAATTTATGCTGAAGACATTGAGATTAGCTATCGAATTTCCAAGAAATTAGAATTGGTTGTTGATTAAAAAAGTTACTCAATTATTTTTGACTCCATCTCTAAGAGCCTCAGCTAATATATCTTGAAAAATACTTATATGCCAAGGTTATCCATAATCCCTCAACAGCTAGTAAGAGTAAAAGTGCTGTTCTATACGTAACTATACCTTGGAAGAATGCTATTAAACCCGCTATGGCACTCGCAACTACAAGCGTATTTAGGATTAAGAAAAGCACGTTTGAGGCTTTTTGATAAGCTGTTTGAATGTACATATTAAGCATTTCCATTCTTTCCTTTACAGCCCCATATAATTCAGGTATTCCTAATTCCTTAGTAGCGTCTTCCATAGCTTTACGCCATGCTTCATATCTCTGAATTGTCGTGTTTATATATTCTTCTATATTTCTAAATATTGATTCCCTTAACCTAACTAGTTTCGCTTAGAGTCATTTTTCTAGGATTTTTTATAAGTTCTGAGAGCTCATGATTTATCTTCTTGAGGAGTTTCAGTTGAAGTACCGCATTGGAGTATAAAACAATGTTAAAGATTATTCTTTTCTGAAAACTATAGTCAGTTTCCGGCTTATTGGTTAGTATCTTTATTCCCAGAAATCTATTGTTTGAAACAAATACGGGGAAATCCGCTCTAACGGATACATTTCTCAGAGTCTCATCAATATACCACGTTACTCTAGATCTATGATAGTCATATGTCTTGCCATAATATCTCTCAGGAAGCGTTAATATATCAAATATATCTCCCTTATATTTCTCAATAAGACTATTCGGTATCTCACCTGTATCGGAATGATGCGGAAAGTCCTTGATAAAAATATTTTATAAATTTACGCATCCATGCGGAGAGGGTACCAGAATGTTTAGAAGAAACCAAATTCCTTTCTACCACTACTTCTACTTCCTGATTAATTCATTTTTCTCCCAACAGCTATAACATCATCCTTTAATTCTATATCAGCTTGTTAGCTTGCGTCCTTTTACGACTTCCGCTGATATCAATACTTGCAGTTCATGACAATAGCTACAATGGGCTTGCCTTTATCAAAAATGATTTTCATCGCGTCGTTTTCATTCTTGGGATTCCTTATATATCTTGGGGTTTATGAAGAGTCTGCAGTGGCAGATTCCTTGAGTGGCGAGTTCCTTTTTCGCGGGTTCGCAGGGACAGATATGCTCTCTTATTTTTTCGACTCTACACGGGCAATATGCATGACCATATTCAACCATATTTCTGAGCTCTCCCATTATTATGCCTTCCACTATTTTCTCGTTAGAGTTGAACTCTACCCACTCACCAAAGAATTTTTTAGCAGCTTTTAACAGGAGCTTTTTATATGTTGCAAGGAATTCATCCGATATTTCTATTTCACCTACTTTTCTAATACCCCTTATACCGAACGACATTAGTTATCCCCTCCAGAAAAACTATCTCTTTAATAGTTTTATAAATTCACGCATCCATGCTGGCAAGTCGCCAGGGTGTCTAGAAGTCACTAGATTTCCATCCACAATTACTTCTTTATCTATCCATTCTCCTCCAGCCGCTATTACATCATCTTTAATTCCGTACCAACTTGTTAATTTGCGTCCTTTCACCACTCCTGCTGATATCAATACTTGTGGTCCGTGACATATAGCTGCTACTGGTTTGTTCTTTTCGAAAAAATGTTTCGTTATTGCTACCGCTTTTTCGTTAAGTCTAACTCGTTCTGGTGCTCGTCCTCCTGGTAGAATTAAGGCATCATATTCTTCAGGATTTACTTCTTCAAATTTCTTGTTTACTTTGATGACATATCCATGTTTTCCACAAATTGTATCCTTATTAGATGCTATTTCTACTTCAAAACCTTCTTCTTTCAACCTATAATATGGATATAGAAGTTCAATATCTTCGAAATCATCGGCGGACAAGATCAATATTTTCTTGCTCATTTGTGCTACCTCTCTAAGAAATTATTTCAAAAATCAAAACGTAGTGAGTAGGGTATAATAATGTTATGATGCACACAATTAAATTCCATTTATCGCTAGGTAAAGATTCTAGGACAACTGTGATCTGCATGGTGTTTTTTGGTGAGTAAAGGAATAGAGCGTATATCTACTGGTGTCGATGAGCTCGATAAAATATTGCGTGGCGGGATACCAAAGGGTTTTGTCGTTGCAGTTACTGGTGAGCCGGGTACTGGGAAAACTATTCTCTGCCTCCATTTCATTGCTCAAGGATTAAAGAATGGGGATCCCGGAATATATGTTACCACAGAAGAGAGCAGAGAAAGTATCATTCGGCAAGCAGAACAGTTTGGATGGGATTTCCTAGAAGCCATGGCGAGAGGTAAGCTAATTATTATTGATGCGCTTCTTAGGGAGCAACGGGATGAATGGTCATTGTCTCGTTTAACAATAGATGAATTGATAGCTATGATTATTAAAGCTAAGAAAACTCTTGGTTATGGTCATGCTAGGTTAGTAATTGATAGTATGAGTGCTTTCTGGCTGGATAAGCCAGCGATGGCGCGGAAGTATGCTTATCAGGTAAAAAGGGCTCTATACAAGTGGAACTTCACAATATTAATGACTTCTCAATACGCTATTACTACGAGTGATGCATTTGGTTTTGGTATTGAACATGTTGCAGACGGTATTATTAGATTTAGGAGATTTGTGCGGGAAGGTGAATTGAGGAGATACTTGATTGTAGAGAAAATGCGTCAAACAGATCATGACCTAAGAATGTGGGAAATAAAGATTATAGATGGCATCGGGATGAAGCTTGTTCGGTCTGTTGAGTATAGAAAAGAAGACTTCGTACTACCGAAGAAAGTTGTTGAAAGAATAGTTAGTGCGAGAGAGGAAAAGGAGAAGGAGCTCTAACCCATTCTAGGTGCAAATTTCTTCTGCAAATCAGCATATTCCATCAATATTTCAAGAATTTCAAACTCTGTAAACTTACCAGTGCTTCTTAGATTATCCGCTAGGATTCTGGTGAGGAGTCTTCTCGCTATCTCTAACAAACTACTGGTTACCTGGACTAGTCTATCTACGTGGTCGAGAACCTGAGGACAGCCGGTATGTGTTGCATGAGTATTTATCCATGCTAAAATATTGTCCAAACCAATATTCGCGTAATCAAGAGCTTCTACAGCCACAATCTGTCTTGACTTCTTAGGCTTAATAATCACGAATTCTTGTTGGGAAAACCATGGATGCTCTGATAAAAACGTTCCTAGATACCCCGTCTCGTCCTCTATAAATAGAGCTTTAGAAATCGTTCCTTTTTTCTCTATACTCCCAAGCTTTACTCCCTCTTCTCTTTCAAGAATTAATGAGCCAAGCGATTTATCATTAGCCACGCATAGGAGTCTCTCATAGAGGTCCTTGGAGAGATAATCTCTGATAGTATTTATCAGGAATCTACTACGAACTCTCTTTACAACTCCAATAATTGATATACCCCGTTTTTTGCACGCTTCTATCAATTCATCTGTTATCGCGATAAGATCCTTCTCTTCTTGGTAAAGTTTTTCATTAGGCGTGAATGTTAGGTAGAGAGGTAGGATTGGACCGTCCACGAATATTGCGTTGAAATTGCTCATATCGTTTAATATCTTTAAGGCAATTTTTCTCTCGAGGTAATGTGCATAAGCTGATATTATTCTATGAGATTGTATCTGATAGCTCTGGAATTTAACATTCACAAAAAGCCCTGAGTTCTGCTTCTTATCTCCCACGATTCGGGGATACCTAACGTATCCACCAGTTACAAGAAAGAAGTCTCCCGCGACTAGTGGTAAGGCTTCAGCAAAGGAAGAATCGATAGCGTAGCAGACAATGTCTTCGAAGGATCCGCTTATTTTACGAATAAAACCGTTGGTCTTTAGTATCTCACGTAAATCATCTCTTATTCTGGATAAATCAATGATTATGTTTGTTAATTCTGTTGACTGCTCTCTGAGGGCTCTTGAAAGTTCCATTAAGAGTTCAGGCGTTACTTCACGCTCTTCCTCACCCAACTTTCTCACCAGGTAACAATACCTCACGCACTCTTATAGCTATAGGTTTTCTTAAGGGATTCATTAAACCAGCCACATAGAACTCTCTAGGCATCAATTGAGCAAGATTTGATTGATCAATACCAGTTATATCAGCGAACTGTTGGATCTCAGCTAAATCTCCGGTCTGGCTCAATTTTGAGAAGAAGATAGTATTAATATTTCCTCTAATATCTGTATTAACACTACCAGCTAATCTTTGAGAAGCAACGATTAACCCAAAACCCCACTTCCTACCCTCTCTAGCAATTCTCGTCAGTAACTCCTCACAAATACCAGCTCTCCAAGCATAATTCTGTGCCTCATCAACGACCACCACAATGTTTACGGGTCTTCTTTCGTTAGTTATACGTCTCCATATCTCTTCTATAATACCAGCAATTATAGCTCTTTTAGCCTCTAAGGTCTCTTCTAGCGAGAGATCAATGACTAGCGGTTTCTTCTCACTCTTATACTTGTAAGCCATATCAATAACATCTTCGGGGTCGTATTCTCTAAAGATCATTCTAAATAACTCTTCAGATCTTACAAGGAGTCTGTAACGTATTTCGAGGGATCTCACTGTTTGAGGCCTAGCACCTAAGGATTTAATAACACTGGTCAGTTCTTCTAAAAATGCTTCATAAACAATTTCCTCTTTCCGTAACTGTTCCGTAGTACCCATTAACGTGTCTAGAGTCAGTTGTTTGGTTCTATTCTCGAAATCTTGTTGTAGAATATTCTCCAAAGCTTCAGGAGCCGCCGCTTCTAAGTAACTTGCTAAAGTTGGCGGTGCTCTCAGTTTAGCTTTCAGCCAATCCGCGAATGCAAGAGGATCCAGCTTTATTTTAAAGGAATCCAGTGTTGAATCTGGGTAGAATGTTGTATAGTCCATCCCCGTGTGGTCAAATATTATGACTGAATAATTTGTTTTCTCCAAAATTTCATCTACAAGTGCTTTTACTAATCGTGACTTTCCCATCCCAGTGGCTCCGAATATTCCTATATGATACTTTATGTATCTCGGATCAAGTGGTATTTCTAGTCCTTCCGTGTATTTGTGATTGCCCAGTACTAGAGGTTGCACTTCTTGAGGCAACAAGTTCTTGAGTAGATAAGTAAGAACCCCCGCTTGTTTTATTCTATAGACCTTGCCCCCTGGAAAAGGTACATAGGTAACGTTTCTGCTTATACTTACCAAGTTGTTATTTTCTTGAACAATCTCTGCTAAGGGAATTACGACCCCATTAGTATAGGGAAGTTTCTCTACTTTATCTATAGCTTCTGGAAAATCGATCACGCTTACTCTCTGGTATCGTCTCAGAAACGGTTCTAAGCGTCGAATCTGTCTTAAAACTCCCAGGATTAAGGGCGCTTTTTCATGAATATCATCCTTAATAATCACGAGTTCTTCTTCTCTACTAAGAACCTCTGCTTCACCAGAAAAAAACGCTATGGGGATTCCTATCACAGTAGCCTCTGATAACACGAAACCAATAGGGGGCTGAACTATGATGTTTTCAACAGAGTTTACCATGAGGAACCCTTTATAACTTCTCTTCTATTGAAACACTGAAATATGTTTCATGAGTTATTAAAGAGTATATTTTTACTCTCAATTACCTGTGGGGGTGGGGATGTATTGCTAAATGTTGAGACAGTATTATTAGATCTAGACGGTACACTTGGGCATTTTGAGAAGGGTGATCTAGGTAAATTCGTGGCAGAGTTATATGCTGAATGGCTTTCAGAACATTTTAGCGTTTCTGTGAAAGAGGCTCTAGAAGCAATATTTGCCGCCGTAACTAAAGTCAAAGTGAATCCAACACTCGAGAAAACCGTTGCCGAACAAATGCTTGAAACCATTGCACAAAAATTGAGAGTGACTGTGTCTGAATTAGATATCGTTACTAATAAGTTCTATGAAGAAAGATTTGATCTAGTTAGAGAAGGATACGTCCCCGTGGAAGGTGCTGAAGATGTCGTCGAGTACCTATTTAAGCAGGGATATAAGGTGGCTATAGCGACTGATCCTATAGTGAAGAAAATAGGTGTACTAAAACGTTTAGAGTGGATTCATCTCCATCATTATCCTTACTGCTTCATTGCAGGAGCTGAAGTCTGTAGAGCGGCGAAACCCCATAGTATATATTATCTTGATATCCTAGAGCATTGTAACTCAGTACCTGAAAAAACGGTTATGGTTGGAGACAAGATCGTTAATGATATCTTACCAGCAAAGAAACTCGGGATAAATACTATTTATGTATCTCCAAAGACCCCAGACTCGGAAGAGGAGAAAGTTGCGGATCTTATAATAAGTAGTATCAGAGAATTAACGAAAGTATTATAGTATCCAAGGACTCAATGATTAATCTCTACGTTTGGCTCTCGGATCTTGGTGACTTACTTACAAATAGACCGATAGAACTTAAAATCATGAGTGCAAGGGTAGATACGACGATTGCCGAGATGGTTGTTGGAAGTCCCATAAATTCTGAGGATCCTCCAAAAGTTGCTAATGAGCTTCCCAGTATCCTAGTAGTGCTTAGAGCTACGCCATAACCACCAGCTCCAGATCCTTTCGCTTCTCCAGCTTTCTCTGTAGCCTCAGCGAGTTCTGAAGTAGGTAATAAGCTAGCGCCTAGGGAATAGGCAAGATAAGAGACGATTGATAGAAATAGATTCTCTGCTGCCGCCACTAACGCGAATATCATTAACGCTATTAATGCGGAGAAGTTTATTATTGCGGGTTTGAAGAACTCTCTTTTAGATATTTTTGCACTCACTTTTTGCATAATACTTGTTACTAATCTATCTAAACTGAGAAACATTCCTATTAGTGATTGCGAAAGTCCTAAATTGAGAAAGATTACCGGGATATACGAGTTTAGGATTGGTTTTAGGCCGACAGAGTTTACTCTAGTAATGGATCTAGTTGCGATATTATAGGATATCCTCAGTGACGTTTGAATACTTATATTCTCTCTCTCAATTCTTGGCTCTTTCAAAAATATAGCGATGATAAAAGCTACTAAGGTAATAGTAGCTGAAAGAAGAAACGTTTTCCGCCAGCCCAAGATCTCTGCGACTATACCGCTGAAGAAAGACCCTATCAATGAGCCCATAAAACTCAGCATTAGGAGCGTCCCAACCGCTTCTCTCGCATCCGAATTATTCTCTGCCGAAAGAGCCATTAAAGAAGGCCATAAGCACGCAACACCAATTCCTATAACAAAACTCGCTAACACGATACCAATAGGACTAGTTGCTATCGAGTACAGAAGATAACTTGTTAGATATATTAGGGTCGCTATAATGATGAAGAGTTTTCTACCATGCTTATCTGATAGGTATCCAAATATTGGCCTAAAGAAGACTTGAGCAATGTTGGATGCTAAAGGGATTATAGCTAGGATCCCCGCTGGTACACCCACGGCAACCGCTAGCAGTGGTCTTGCTACCGATGCTATGTTAAATGACATTGGCACTAATGCCCCAATTAAGAGATATATCCTCTTTTCTAATCCTCTCTCTCCATCGCTCATGTAGATGGAGAATATCATTGAAAGAAATTTAAATATTTTACCATTCTGCACATATATATGTTCAATACATTGGATGAAATCATGATGATCGGAGCTGATACTGAAATATGATGATCCCTGGCTTTTCTGACTACTTTATACAAAATGCTTATATCGGGGTCATAAAAATATTTTTAGAGAATCCTACTAGGAGGTGAAAATAATACTTTCCGAACACATTTTAGATTTACTTGACTTTGCGATAAAATACGGTATGGAACTAGGAGCCGACTTTATAGAGTCTAGAGCCGAGAATATAAGAAGAATGTACATTCATTTTGAGAAAGATCTTGTAAAGAACGTCGAGAGTATAAACTGGGTGGGTATCGGGATAACAGCTATTTTCAAGAATGCTAGGGGATACGGATTCACTACAAAGCTCGATAAAGAGAGCATCAAAGAAGCTGTTAAGAACGCTGTAGAAATAGCCAAGGCCTCAACAAAAATCGCTGGTATATCTTCTGAACCCATTGAGTATAAACCTCAAGAATACTCAGGTAAAATTCCTAGTGTGAGAAAACACCCTCGGGATTTCTCGCTTGAAGATAAAATAGATCTAGCTTTAAGCGGTATCAAAGAAGTCTTGTCTAACGATGTTATTAGTCTTCGAACAGTTTACGGGGAATATTGGGGCGAGAAATATTTCATGAATAGCGAGGGTCTAAAGCGCCAATGGAACCCCATAATGGTGGGACTTTTCTACGCTGTAGTGGTTCGAGAAAATGGGAAGATAGGAAATGGAAGAGAACAGATGTCTGCCTCTATGGGTCTTGAGTTATTTGATGAGCATAGACCAGAGAGCATTGCTAAGACTGCTTTGCGTGGTGCTAGAGAGGCATTAGAAGCAAAGACGTTGGAGAGTGGTAAATATCCGTTTATTGCTAGCCCTGAGTTCTCTGGAGTTCTTGCTCATGAAAGCTTTGGTCACTTAACTGAGGGTGATTACGTAGCGACTGGAGCATCTATTTTAGCTGGTAAATTGAATCAACAATTAGGATCAGAACAGGTCTATATCTATGATTCAGGAGACCCAGTAAATTACGGATTCTGGGTTCCTTATGACGATGAGGGCGTAGATGCTAGGCGAGTTACTCTTTTAGAGAAAGGAATACTAGTAGGCTATCTACATGCTAGATCCACTGCTAAGATTATGAATATGGCTCCCACGGGGAATGCTAGAGCCATAAATTACAGATTCCCTCCAATTGTGAGAATGCGCAATACTTACTTTGGTGCTGGAGACGCAACCAAGGAAGAATTGTTTGAAATGATTAAGAAGGGAGTCTATGCTGAGGGACACGCTGGAGGCCAGACAGAGGATACTGGTAACTTCACTTTCGCCGCTAATAGAGCATATTGGGTCGAGAATGGCGAAATAAAGTTCCCATTGAAAGCTGTTGTTGTGAGGGGTCATATTCTAGATTTCTTGAAAAATGTTATAGGAGCCTCTAAAGACGTTATCGTTAAAACCTCGATACTAGGTGGTTGTGGAAAAGGCGGTCAAGCACCCTTACCAGTTGGTCTTGGAGGGCCTTATCTAGCTGTAAAAGAAGCTATAATTAGCTTTGGAAAATAGGTGAGTGATATGATTGGTGTAGAGAAACTCATTGATATCGGTTTAAAAGTTATTGAAAAAGCCAAAGAATTTGGAGCTGATGAATTAGAGATTTTCCTAGCTAGCACAGATATACTCTCCATGAGGGTCATTACGAATTACGTCACCACTCGAAGAGGTCTTGATATCGGCGTGGGCATTCGAGCTGTTGTTGGGAAAAGAGTAGGTTTCGCGTCCGCTTCCAGTATTTCTGAAGACACTATCTTCGAAACCGCGAAAAACGCTGTTAAAATAGCTAAGACACGTCCAGAGGATCCCGATTTCCATCACTTACCCGATCCCAAGAAACCTTCTTTTAAAGGAGGAATATGCGATGAGGAATTAGTTTCTAAGAGCTCTGAGGAATTAATAAACATTGCTGAAGAATCTATAAAGAAGGGCTTTGAGAAAAACCCAAGCATAAAAAAGATAGATTATAATCTTACCAAACAAGTAGGATCCTTCGCTGTAGTTAATACGCGAGGAGTAGAGGTTGGGGACTCCTATACTCTAATAGCCTCCTGGGCTTCTGTGAAAGCTGAGAAGAATAGTGAAGCTGTGACTGCCTTTGAGATTTTTAATTCCAGAAAATACGAGGAAGAGCTATTGCTATCAGTTTCTGAGAAAGCCGCTGAAAGAGCATTAAGAATATTTGGCGGAAAGCGATTGGAGAAATCGTTCTCTGGTCAAATGCTTATTGAAAACTACGTCGTGGATGACTTCTTATGGCCAATTACGTATAATGTGAATGCTAGAAATGTCCAAGAAAAAAGAAGTGGTTTCATGAATAAGCTTAATGAGCAGGTAGCTAATGAGAAACTTACGATAATAGACGATGGTACATTGCCAGAAGGTCTAATGACGTTCTCAGTGGATATGGAGGGTGTCCCTACTTCAAAGAAAGTCCTAATCGATAAGGGAGTCCTCAAGACTTTTGTATATGATAGTTACACGGCATATCGTGAAGGAAAAGAGAGCACCGGAAATGCTATGAGGAGGAGTTTTGAGAGTCTGCCAGAGCCATCTACAGTTAATATAGTGATCGAATCAACAACAAACAAGGATGTCCATGGATTATTAGGAGAAATAGATAAGGGAGTCTACATTGCTGGATTCACGATGGGGTCTCACCTAACCGATCCACTGCGAGGAACATTCTCAATAACAAGCCTTAACGCATTCTATGTTGAGAACGGAGATATAAAGTACCCATTAAAGTCCGTAACAGCGGGTGGAAACTTCTTCGAACTCTTAAAGAATGTAATTAGTGTAGGCTCTGATTATAGATTAATCAGATTAGGCAAAATACCATCAATCCTAGTAGATAAAATAACATTCGTGTAAGAAACTCTTAAGCCATTTTTTATAAATCCTCATTCTTTTTATTGTTTAGGCAGATCATATTCAGATAAAACAAAAATAATGGAGAATATATATTCGACAAAAATTCTACCTTCCTTAAGTCTACGGAAAAAGATAAATATCTTTTTTCACAGTTTTTGGTTGAGTTATTACTGATAGAGGAGATCGCTGTGGCTGAGAGAGAAGAAAAGATCTGTCCTTTCCTATCCGCGGCATCAGGTGCTGAGCTCTACCTCTGCGACCCTGGTTGTATGTTCTACGAAGATGGGGCATGTCTGATAGCTGAAGGGTTGAGAAGTTTACGGGAAATCTCAAATGCGTTAAAAGAATTTCTAGAGAAGAGGTAGGAGGGGACTACTTGTCGACCGAGGTAAAGATTAGGGACATACTTGAGAATCCCGAGAAATTTATTGAACAACGCGTTGTCCTCTCGGCTACTTACTTAGGCTGGAGTGGAGGAGACTGCGACCTTCTGCGTTCTAGTATGAGAACAAGAAGTGATGTTACTCTTAAGGATGATACAGGATGCATATTCTGTGATTTTATTCCTGGTCTTTCCCCATCAAAAACTCCAGTAAAAATCCAATTAGAAGCTACAGTTGAAGTTTTTCAGGGAAGGCCTAGACTTAAGAATCCAAAACTAATTCGTGTTCTAGAAGAATAATCATACTTTTGGCTTTGTTTCAAATTTATCTCTTTTCTCAGCCTAGTTCTTGCCAGTTAATGGCTTCTTAGTGGCTTTGTGGTGGGGGGCGCCTTTATAGGTATTATAGCCGTATTACTTGCGACCACATCGGAAAAAGGGCGCCCCCGATGAAGATATGTTGGCTCGGCAGGTTTATAATTGTTAAGGCTATTTATAAACTGGCTAGGAGAAGTCTGCTTAGGCAGAGAAAGAGGAGAGGGCCGAAGAGATATGCCACAGCCTCCAAAGTAGCTGTTTTGGCATGGGTAGTCCTCAGCAACTAGAGCTATAGGCGAGCACTGGACGATCTCAAAAGACTCAACGTATGCGCGAGGATTGGTCTGGAAAGAGTGCCGAGCCCGGCCTCGGTGAGTAGGTGGAAGGAGACTCTCCTGGCAACAGTAGATTTATTGATAAGGCTCACCTTTTACAGACTGGCAAGGACGAGGTATCGCGGAAAACTCCTAGCGATCGTGGACGGGATCGGTATCAGGCTCGGGAGGGCGTCGAGTCATTATCTGAAGCGGGTAAAGAAGCGGCGAGAATACTTGTTGCTGACTGTTCTCTACG
>CAZFGR010000028.1:0-19963 GCA_964518475.1 uncultured Nitrososphaerota archaeon | reverse complement strand
GAGCAGCAGTGGCTAAACCAGCCCTAACCGCTGCTATGAAAGCGAAGTACTTCGCCAAGGCCGCTCAAGAAGGCAAACTGAGAAAAATCGCTCCAGAATTCGCATCAATCTATGGAGATAAGCTTGAGAACGTATTTGCGGTAATAGGTGACCTTAAGAGAAGATACGGAGATGATTGGAAGAAGATCCCACCTGGAGGTATTGGAATATACTCATACTTCGTAGACAGAATTGGTACCGGTCTCAAGCAGCTCCTAGCTGGTGCACGCAAATTCGACATAATGCTACTAAGGAGAAGCGATGTAGCAGCACTAACAGAGAGAGCTGCAAAGGTCTTCGAGATACCACTCCTAGAGGATCTCGACAGAGAAGAATTCGAAGCAATACTCGAGAGCTAAAGTTTATCCTACCTTTCTTAATCCTTTTTTCTTCATCTATTGAACCCCTATCTAATTTCTTGTTTTCTCTACGAATATTTTCTAGAAAGTTCTGAGTGCTGTATTAGGTATCCTCCTACCCAGAAAGGGAATACTCGCTTTTATAAGCTATTTTTAACTCTCTATTTATTATTTAGAGTGAATAATTCTTGGTGGTACTTTGGGCAAGAAGTTCGTGAAGATCTTTAAGAAGAAGATCCCGTGGTTATCAGACTTCATAGGGATAGAGAACTTAGTGGAGTTGACTCCCGTCAAGAAGAAGGTATCGAGAAGGAATAGATGCCTTATTTGTCGAGGAGCGAAACTATTGTGCGGAAAAGCGAAATGTCCAATATTAGTTAAATATTATTCTTTCTCATCTATAGCACCACTCGTAAAGAGCAAGGAAATAAATGGATCATCCCCTCCCAGTATTTTCGTGGGAAGATTTGGGTATCCGTATGTGAATGTCGGACCATTACTTCCTCCAATTCAAGGCGATACCTCGATTTTTGATTTACCAGAATTTTGGCACGGGTACAGAGTCGAAGATATTGTTAAGTTTAGGTTATCTCTTGTTAGAGGCAATTTTAGAACACATGTTAAAGATGCAAATAAAAGTGATCGAAGAATAGAACTTATCCAAGAAATAGCTATGGCAAGGAATCCGGTTGATGGTTACATGATACTTAAAAAAGAGCCTAGAGGAGTAATCATTGACTCAGAACTCCAGCCTATAGGGCCTGGAGCTCCTCTGAAGGAAATAGGTGTTAGCACAATCAATATCGATCAGCACATAATAAGGGTTCATGAGGACGAGGATCTTAAAGCATTAGAAGCGGTTAAATTATTGTATAAAAGAGGAAAACCTATCTCATCGATTATAAGAGCGTTTTGTGCTGGATTATTTGGTCTATGGAATGAAAGAAGATTCGTACCGACGAGATGGAGTATTACAGCAGTCGATAGTATGATATCTAACTGGTTAATTAATGAATACGTGAAAAGAAACCCTACAATAGGAGAGTACCAGGTTTTCGAAACAGATTTCTTCGGCGATAGGTTTTTAGTGATTTTGATTCCAGATGCTTGGAGTTATGAGTTTATCGAAGCATGGTATCCAGGGACTACATGGAATCCAGACAAGACTCATATCGCCATTGGGGGTGATTGGGAATATTACAGTGGTAGAACAACTTATGCCTCTATTGGTGGTTGTTACTACGCTGCCAGGCTTGCGGTCACTGAGTACTTAGCAAAAATTGGGAAACAAGCCAGAGTTCTTATTCTCAGGGAGGCTTATCCAGAGCATATAATGCCTCTAGGGGTGTGGCATGTTCGCGAAGGCGTAAGAGCGGCGCTGAAGAATAAACCATTAAAGTTTGAGAATCTACGGGATGTTCTCAGGTATATTCAGGAGCGATTAAAGATAGGACTTGATATCTGGTTCAGTGTTAGCAGAACTTTGAAAGACATGACTTCCCAAAGAAAATTAGATGAATTTATTTTAGAAGAATAGAAATGAGTTTAGATAGAGTAGAGAACCCTATTTAATCTCAGCGCTATGCTTCTTGTCTCCTCCCTAAAGCTTGTTGGATCTTTCTTGTCAATAAGAATTTCACTGATAATTTCCACAATTCTTCGGAGATCCTCTTGAGTTATTCCTCTCCTCGTCACTTCTTGTGTTCCGAATCTTACAGCTATATCTGCTATTATACCAGCTTTCTCGAGAGTATCTACAATGGCTCTTCCTTCTTTTTCATCTCCAACTTTTAAATGAATTTGATGAGATCTGGTAAATCCTTTCTCTGGATGAGAAATATTAAGCCCCTTCTTACATAGTTGAGAAGCCAAGAATTGAGCATTTTCTACGACCTTTCTCGCATATTCTTTACCATAAAGTTGCATCTCGACGGCAGTAATACCGAGTGCCGCTATTCTGTTAACGTGGGGGTTATCAACAATAACTAGTGGGAAGCCGAAATATTCTCGCAACCTCCCATATATTTCATCATTATCACATAATATAATACCACCTTGAGGCCCAGGGAACGTCTTATGGGTGCTTCCCAAGAGAATATCGGCTCCTTCCCTAAGCGGATCCTGAAATTCTCCTCCAGCTATTAATCCGAGAACATGAGAACCATCATAAATAGTGATTGCTCCGACTTCTTTGGCTGTTTCAGCGATTTCTTTTACCGGATGGGGGAAAAGGATAAAGCTTGCTCCTAAGACAACTAACTTTGGCTTGGCTGTAAGAATAACATCTTGGGCTCTCTCTGCATCTATATTGCCCTCGGACTCATCAAATGGAAGTTCAATGAATTTTCGATATATTTTTTCATACGCAAAAGGATAGCCACCATGTCGAAAATTTAGAGCAGCTACGGAGTCTCCTTCCCTGGTTAGAGCTAATATAGTAGATAGTAATGCAATGTTACCGCTTAAGGGTTCTATAAACGCGTATTCAGCCTGAAAAAGGTTCCGAACGCTTCGTCTTGTCTCACTGATTATTTCCTGGATATATTTCTGTCCACCATAGAACCACTCATGATGGTATCTATGTGTGAGATCAGAAGCTAGAGCCTTCAAAGCTTTTTCACTCATAACGTTTTCGCTTGGTATTAGATTAATTGTTGATGAGCGGTATTTTTCGTGTAGATTGATCAAATCTAGTATTTTTCCACTCATAGTGTCACACCGCTTTGCGCATGTCTTTAAGTGGTTAGGGTTTTTTAAATTTTTTTAATCTGTTTTTAATTCCTAGATTATTGAGCATTTTTATTTTTGGTTTGAAGGTTTTCGGTTATGCCAGCTACTGGGATACATGGTATTGTTAATTTCTTAGTATATAGGAGTGCTGGTAAGTATAGAGAAGGAATACGTATGAATAAGTATCTCGGTTACGGATTCGTCCTTGGGGCTTTTATTCCAGACTATGATCCTCTCATCTCTCTGATCATCTGGGCATTCTCCGGAGATTATAGAGTAGAAAACCTCGCTAGAATACATGAAGCTTTTCATAGGACACTTACTCATAGCATAATCACTGTAGCGGTAATCACCATCATAGCTCTTCTCATCAAGTACAAAAGCGAAAGAGCGGGGTCTATTCTTCTAGGAATAAGTGCTGGTATCTTCCTCCATATACTTATTGATTTACCCTATATGGTGGGAGTGGCTATACTATGGCCAGTAATTCCTCAGAAAATGGGATTGTTCTGGAGTCTCCCGCCTCTTATTGATCATGTAAGACAAGCGTTGTTTAAGTTCTGGTATGCAGTATTTTTCTGGATGATTTACTACTTCGCTAAGGAAAGAATATCCAAGTTTACTAGAGCAATAATTATGATTTTTGTAGGATTCTTTATAGTAACTCTCATCTTTGTCGCATTTCCAACAATATTCGATATAATCCATGGCATTCTAGAATTAATCAGTCTCGTACTAGTAGGAATCCTATTATACAAGGATAGAGAAGTAATCATGAAGGCCATGACACAGACTTGAGACAAGGTCTCATTTTTTTATTATATGCCTTAAATTCTTTCAGAGTAAGAATTCTAATTCCGATTCTCTCTTCTATCTCTCTCCGCTTTATATAAATGCTTCTCTTATCTTCTGTTATTATTGGGGCTTTAAATTTGAAAGCTAGAACAATATAAGGTACGTCTTTAGGCTCTAAATTAAATATCTTGGATATCAGTAAGATTTCATCCTTATTTTTCAGAAACTCTATTAAATCCTCGGAAACTGGT
Source organism: uncultured Nitrososphaerota archaeon (assembly GCA_964518475.1). GTDB lineage: Archaea > Asgardarchaeota > Njordarchaeia > Njordarchaeales > Njordarchaeaceae > Njordarchaeum. The sequence continues at coordinate 15,789 of CAZFGR010000028.1, read as the reverse complement.
GTAATAAAATCTTTTATCACGCTCTCAGAATTGATTATTATCCAGAAATTTCTCTCTAATTTTAATGGATTCAACTTGCTTCTCATAGCTATTCTTTTAAGAACTCGCACCACTTCTGCTACAATATAGCTGTTCACAACAATCCTTAACTTACGATTTAAGCAATCCTTAATAATCTGTCTGGCTTCCTTACTTATTCCGAAGAGACCTTTTATCCATATATTAGCATCAAGAACTATAATCCTACTCCGTGATGAGTTTTTCAACATCCTTTTTTCCCATTTCTAGCTCTTTCTCAATAATGGATCTATCGATTCCCAGTCTAGAGAGTTTTTCGAGAGCTTTCATTGGGTCTCCCTTAGAAGACTGCAACCTATCCATTGAGAATAACCCCAATAATCCAATATATTTCCTAATTATAGCCTCCCTAACAGCCTCTCTGATAAACTCGGCCTTACTAGTATATCCAAGTTCTCTAACAAGTTTCTCAACTATCGCATCCATCTTTTTATCCACTTTTATAGTCCATACAGTCGTGGTCAATAAAAACACCTCAGTATTTTATCAATACTATAGTATTTTCTATGTCTGTATCAAAATAAGTCTTTATCTTCATCTTAAAAACAATATTTCATACTATCTTACTCCATTTAGTCTTTTTAAACTCTCCTCGATAGAATTGCAACTTGATATAATGACTAGATCGCATGGGCTCCGGTAATGAATAGATAAAGTTCCATGAAAATAAGAAAAAAGATTAATGCGATCAAGATCTAAGTTCTCATCTCATCATCTTGACCCTCGTATACACATAACAGGGGTTAGGATTGAATACACAGTAGATGGGATTAGTATAATGCATTCTAGATCAATTCGGGCGATAAGCGAGACTATGGCAAAGCACCCAGAGAATTCCCAATGATCCAAATCCCAAAAACAGATCAGCCAAAAAGCAAGAAGTCGAGCTCGGATAGTAGGCTGTTTATTTCGAGGTACAAGAGATATAACTCTGGATCTATGTTAATAACACAAGATGACGAATAGTGTATAACTTCCATTTACTATAATTATCTCCCTACGCTACCGATATTACTGGTTGTTACCTAATATCTTAAGTACCCACTCGGGATATTTAGCGTGTCTGACTACTCTTCTAGGAGTATATGGTTTTATATCCAGAACTATGGTGCCATCGAAGAGATCTAATCCCCCAACAACGAGTCTTCTATCCTTCCTCTTCAACAATTTAACGATGGTTATCGCTATTGGGTTTGGTCTGTGAGGAGAATTTGTACAAAATACACCTACGAGAGGCATATCAGATCTACCCCTAGGTCTGACTTTTAGAGTATGTCGGGCTTCTTCAGGAACTTTATGAAGATAGGCTACAACAATTATATGAGAGAATTCCTCAATACCCTCTAATCCCTCAACATATTCTTCAAAAATCTCTATTTCTCCTCTTACACCATTAAGAGCCTGCTTAACAACATAGTCTGGTACGGACACATGAACGATGCCGATTGGCTTAAAGCAGATTTTTTCGGGAATCGACATTTAATATCCTTCCGTTATTCTTTCCAGAGTAAATCGATGTCTTTCGAAGATTCTTTAGTTTTTCTATAAGCATTATTAAGAAGATAGTAAGTCATCTATTATACGGCAGAGTTTCCCGACGGGGATATAGTCACCACTATAAAATACTTTATTGATCGGGGTATCCTCAAAATTACCTCTGAGTTTATGATCTATAACAGCTACGAAGTTCCTAAATCCACTTCTCATAGCCTCAATCAATTTTTCTCGTTTCTTCTCAACATACTCCTTGCGCCAATACCCGACAATCTCCAAGAACACTTTTTTACCGTTCCTTATTATTGTGAGATCTGGGATTATTATTCTCCCACTACTGAGTATCAAGACATCGGATTCGCGGATAACTCGTGCGTTGTTTCTTTTTAAGACTTGCGAAAGAATGCTATGAAGACGTTTCTCCACGGAGCTATCATAGGTTTCTTTCGGTTTTTCTGTTGGGTTTAATACCCAGTAAGGTTTTAGGATAGGTGAGTCTCTTAGGTAACCACTTATCTCGCAATAGTACCTCCTCTTCCTATAAATAACCCATATTCTCAAGCGCCATGCTTCACGGGTCACTATTACAGGAGCTATCGTAGCGGCGATGTGTTTGCCATACTCACTCACAGCTGGTAATTTAAATAGTTGGTGAGGACCAGTAATTGTTACCTCTACTCCCTTATTGATATGTTTAAAATCAGCGAGTACATCGTGCCACTTTGCCCTAAGTATTAACTTCTTCACAGTAGTACCTAGATCCTCGCCAAATACGTAAAGAACGGCTTTGTCGCTTATCGATAAGAGTTTCTCTAGAACCAAGAAATTGTACATACCAATTAGTGCTAAAGGTCGTGGCTTATCAGCCATTTTTCTGATAAAGATGGTCTTCTCGGGTAACTCATTCTCTATTACTCTCCTAATAGTGTCTAAAGACATGCCTATTTCAGTAGCAAATTCTCTCAAGGCTACGAGCCTATTTTCTGGTTCAAGAAAGCCGTATTTTTCATGAACCCATTTATAGAAGAGCTTCTTTAATCCCCACTCATCTGAGATATTTAACCTACTCGATAAATACTTTATCTCGGAATCACTTAATCCTGTAGTCCTGAACTCGTAGAAATATTTTAGGGTATAAAATAAAGCCCTAGATAACCTATAATCCCCCACTAACCCCTCTATCAGCCTTTTAAGTTGAGTCTCCGTGATATTCTTATCTACAAACTCCTCTACAAAATCGATTAATGAAGCCACTAGACTGACATGTTTGGGATAGAGAAACCTCGGAATCAATGTTTTTCCTCTTATGATGACTGGAAGAGCGGACAAAGGAATCATTAATAAAAACCCTCTTTTACAACTCGTGGAATCGAATTCTTCTTTTCTTAGAAGCGAAGAAGTCATAAGTTGCTCTGGTCACCACTTCGTAAATCATCGCCTTCTTACCGTTTTTAGGTCGTAACAAGCGACCAATTCTCTGAATTAATTGCCTCTTGGATGGTCTTCCAGCCAGAATTATTCCCACAGAGGCTGAGGGGAGATCCATACCCTCATCTAAGACTTCAGCAGTTACAAGCTTTGTTACTTTCCCCTCTTCGAACATCTTCAATATTTCTTTTCTTCTCTTTTTGTCCATGTCTCCCGTGATATAGGGTATGCCGAACATTACTGATATGTATTTAGCCGCATCTACGTGGCGTGTAAATATGATCACTTTATCCTTTTTATGCCTACTTAACAGATCCTTCAAAACCTCAATCTTTTCCCGTGCCTTAAGAGCTATGTTCTTAGCTTCTATCCTCGCTAAGAGTGCTTTTCTAGCTTCAGAATCTCTCACAGATTTTTTCACCAGTTCTCTAAACCGTTCAATCTCATCTTTTCCTGAGAGATTAGTTACGTACTCCACATATGTCTTCATCAGTTCTTGGTAACGTTTTTCCTCCTCACTAGTGAGTCTCACGTATATCCTTTTGTAATTGAATTCTGCTAAATAGCCTTTTGAAACTAAGTCTTTGAATGTAGCAATTTTAAGGATGGGACCAATGAGGGCCTCTAATACTTTATGTTTCTCTCCAGGAGTTGCTGTCAAACCTATTCGGTAAGGAGCTATGAGTCTTTTCGCTATCTCCTTGTTAAGCTCTGTGGCTAAGTGATGAGCTTCATCGAATATAACGAATCCGAAATAATCCATCGCCTTTTCTAGGAACTCTTTTTTATGCGCGCTTGCATAAGTTACAATGGTTATCTCTCTTATACTGTATTTTCCACCACCGTAAAGACCAATCAAACTTCTCGGAATCCCTAAAGACTCGTTAAGTTTTCTTAACCATTGGTTCATGAGATCCAGCGTAGGCACGACTATAAGCGTTTTTAATCGTAACTGATTTAATGCTTCAATACCTATCAACGTCTTCCCAGCACCCGTCGGGAGAACAATCACGCCGCGCCAGTTATTCTTGGCCAAGAAATTAATGGCTTGTAATTGATAATCCCTCAATTCATATTGTCGAGAAAGTTTAGAAGCAATAATATTGCTTAGTGATATGTTTCCACGTAGATTAGTTTTCACATCATACCCTAGAAGAGTAGCTCGACGCTTCAAGTCGTAGTAATACATCGGGAGTAGACGCCAAGTCCTCGTCTTCTTATCAAGGATTATTGGTATATCTTTGAGAGGAGTTTCGTCCTCGTCTAACTCAATAGCTAGTTCTAGACCCACTCTTCTTATGCGCAAAATCGAATCCCCGGATTGAATGGAAGGAAGCAATTAGGCTTTAGAGGGAACCCAAATTTTTCCTTGGAAATATCCTAGAATATAATTCATGAAGCTAATCGGGATTTAACTATTGCTGGAAAATTGGACTAAGCTATTGAAAAGTTTAGTGCATTGCTCTATCCTCTTGTGGATGAGTTTTCTTAGGACATATTTTTATAATTTGGTTCTGAGTGTTCTAAGCGTCTTTATGAATGCTTTAGCTAGTCTTTTAGCTGTTGTTTTATAACTCTGTAGTTTTCTGAGTTGCTTATTTATTTCTACTTGGATAGCAATGACGTTTTTGTTTTCTCCATATCTCTTCACAGTGTACTCGCCAGGATAGTACTCGTCTACGAGAACTGAGAAGTTTTCTCTCTTTAGTTCTGTGTAGAGAGTTTCTAGGACTTCTTCATACCCTTTCACAGTTTTTCCTTCGCATGTACCGAGTTCGATATCGTGTCTATTTTTCTCACTCATTCCGTGGATATCAAGTAACAAGAATATATTTCTCTCCCTAAGGAAAGTCTCTATCTTGTTATGATATTTCTTTGCGATGCGTGTTTCTCGAATTTCATAGTCTCTATTAAAGTCGATTCGGGACCTATGCAGATTAGCTAAGACAACATATGGTAGAAACGCTCCATTACTCAACTCGTAGAAGTTCTTTACGAGTTCTCTCACTAGTTCTTGAGTCTCTTCGTCAGCTTCTTTTTCTCTTCTCTTAACTATGTTGACTGGTCGCCAGTAACCACCGTGCGGAACAGTTAGCAGCAGAGAACAGTTCCCTCGCAGCCATGTTATGTAACCTGTTGGGTCGCTTTCATAATGAACTAATGATCCTCTCAGATGGAAGGTCTCCCCATATAGCATCGTGAATATTTTCCTCCCTTCTAATCTCCGTCTACTGCTATAAAACTTTACTTGGATTGTTCTGCGCATAGGGAAGTTTTCTACAATATATCCTTTCTCTATTGATACTTTATAACCAGCTGAAATCTCAATATTGTGAATCCTATTTTTCTCCTCAAGAGGGACTTCTAGATACGTTACACCTAGAATGTCTTCACCAGAAGCTTGTTGAGCATACGGTAATCCCCCTCTGTAAATGATTTCGTAATCTCTGAGAACGGTTTTAACGGATAAAGAACTGTCAAGTCTTGCCCAGCAATGACCGATTTCTCCCTCAGGAGTTATCCAGGTAGGCAATAGTGTTCCATAGACAAAAAGACCCCTAGAGACGGGTCTTACTTCAAGCTTGTCCGCGGAAACTTCAAGTTCCTTCAGAATCTTTGAAGTTAACAAAATATCGTCCCTTCCCATTTTGATGTTGATATCTGGGTGATCATTAGGTAATACACAGACGGGTAGCGAGTAGTTCTTAGAACTTATGATCGCAACTTTATAAATTGGGAAAAGTTCTCTATGGACTATAACCGCCATGGTGTCCGAGAGAGTATCAGTAACACTAATCTTCATAAGGGTCACCATGATAATAATCAATAGATTTCCGGTAATTATGAGGTTTGGTTAGGTAAAATGCTAAATAGAAGACGGGTTAAGAGAGTGAGAAGGAATCTTCGGAAAAAGCAGATTTTGACACTGCTCTACTTCAAACCATTGTCCCAGAAAGACCTGTCAGAAAAACTAGGAATACGTAAATCATGGGTTAACGAGCTTGTGAAGGAATTAATCAGGGAGGGATCCGTAGAACCGCTAAGGAGAAAAGGTTCTAGGAAAATATTATTGAAGATAACAGAGAAGGGAAGACAGGAACTCACGAAACCAGGAATAGTTGACTGTTACTTTATAAAAAAGCTTGTTGAGGAAGTTCTAGAAAAAAACCATGTAGAATACGGGACAGAGACAGAATTACTACATGTCAGCTTTGACTTTAAGATCGGTGAGAATAAGTATGTGAAAATAATCAATGGTTTAGTGATACCTCAGATCCTTTCGGAAGTAAGAGAAATGCTAGCACTTGAGAAATATGAAAAATTTGTACGAGAAATACTTGACACCCAGGTAATACTAGATCTAGTGGATCACAAAGGCATCTTAATGAGCGTATTTTCTATCGCCAGAATAAAAGAGAATTGCGAATTTCTTCTTTTAATATGTGGCAACGATCCCAAAACATGGCCCATTGAGCTATGTAGTGTACTAGACTCTATAGCGGAAGAACTTAATTGGCAAATTTTAAAGGGAGCAAAGGAAAGATTAGAAAAAGAATTAGAGAAATCACCAGAAAACATCAAAGTAATTCACATAGCAGATAAAACTATTAAGGAAATAGAAAAGGAGCTTCTAAGATTTATTAAGACCAGCTCATAAGCAGCTAAAAACAAAGACAAACTTTCTATATGAAACGTATTTTAGAACTCAAAAATATTTTCATCAAGACACCTCTTTTTTCAAAAGCAGATTTTTAAGAAAGCTTAAAAAATTTATTAACATGTGTATTTAATCCAAGGGGCTTTCTGGTGATTACGTTGGGAAGAATTCGTATTGGATTGTTAGGAGTAGGTAATGCTGCTTCTGCACTAGTACAGTCTCTACATTTGGCGAAAGAGAGAGGGGAGGAGCTGGAGGGTGTTCTTCACTGGGACCTAGGTGGGTATAAGGTCACAGACATAGAGATAGTGGCGGCATATGATGTGGATAAGCGGAAGATCGGTAAAGATCTTTCAGAAGCAATCTATTCCGAACCAAATAACATGACTATCTTGGTTAAGAAATTGCCGAAACTAGATGTAATGGTGGAAAAAGGTGTTCTGCTCGATAAATTGGGTCCACTAACTAGCCAAGTAATTAAACCCGTTGATACTTCTCAGGAAGAATTCATCAACTCTTTGCGAGAGAAAAGAATAGATATGCTGGTAAATCTTATCTCTGGATTTGCTTTTGAATCCTCCAGATTCTACGCAGAAATATCTGCAGAGCATAGTATCAGCTTCGTCAACTGTACTCCGGCAAACGTGGTAAATGATGAGGAACTGGCCAAAAAATTCGATCAGAAAGCAATTGTTGTAGGAGACGATCTAATGAGTCAATTCGGAAGTACGAGGATTCACAAGGCCATCATAGAGTGGCTAAGAAAAAACGGCGCTATGATAAATTATAGCTATGATCTCGATGTAGGAGGAAACCCGGAAACCTTTGGCTCATTAGAGCTAAGAAGCAGACTAGTCAAGAGCAAGGTCAAAGAAATAGGGATCTCAGCAGCTACCAGACAAGAGTTCCCAATAGCAGCCCTATCAATGGATTACGTCGATTTCCTAAGAGATAATAGAGACGCAATTATTTACATTACAGCAAAATTCTTCGCAGGAGCACAGCTGACAATGGAGATAAAAATGAGAGCCCCAGATAGCTTAAACGCTTTCAATCCCCTAGTCGATGTAATAAGAGCGGTCAGGATTGGGCTCGACAGAGGACTAACAGGAGTACTAAAAAGCGTTTCAGCCCTATACTTCAAGAACCCACCTGAGAAAATGACGCTAGAAGACGCCGAAAAAGCATTCAAAGAATTCATTGAAGGAAAAAGAACCAGTTAAAAAGGAATGTTTTTAAAGAATGTTCTTTCTTAAATTCTCTAATTTATACCTCTTCAACTATTTTTTATCAAAAAGTGCTTAGAAAATGAGAAGTAAAAGAAAAAGGATTAGGGATGAGCTAAAGGGAGCTAGTGGGTTTTTGTGCGGGATTATAGTCCGACGAGTTGTAGTTTAGAGAATCTTATATATGGTACTAGGAAGTTTTCGATGAAGTATTGTTGCTTTCCGAGGCCGCTTATGTTTCTTAATGCGGTATAGATGTTTCCAGCAAGTATTGCGTGTTTTATGGCTGTTTCGGCACTACCATTCTCTATCAGCACAGCATTTCTGACTTCTAAACCGAAGTTTCCAGATATGGGATCTACTTGTGGGTAAGCGAATTTGTAGATTAGTACTCCTTCATCAGTCTCACTGATTAGATCTTGCAAGTCTTTATTCCCTGCTTGGATGATCACGTTTGAGGCTTCGCATGATACTGGTCTTGTATGAGCATCCTCGATACTTGTTACGCCCCGTCTAAAGCCGTTCCCCGTGGACTTTGTGCCTGCTATTCCCGCATTGTATGTGTCGAATAAGTAGTTCTTTAGAATACCACTCTCTATAATAGGTTTCTTAGTAGTTGGGACTCCCTCGTCATCAGCTAATGCACTCCTTAATCCTCCTGGGAGACGGCCATCATCTATTACTGTTAAATCCTTTGAGGCTATTTCTTGTCCGAGTTTGTTAATCCAAGGGCTGGCTCTCCGATTAATTAATTCTCCGCTCGCGGCGGTAGGTATTACTGAGAGGATTCCAGCGGCTTCCATTGGGGCAATTATCGCATCTACTTCCTTAACACCTTTAAACGCTCTTGCACTGCTAGCCAGTTTTGTTCTCTCGAATAGATCCTCACCAGCCTCCTGGTAATTTATTCCCTTAAGCGAGGTAGAGAATCTCTTAATGATTCCTTCACCCATCTCCTTCTTAGCTGTGGCGAATAGGTAGACTAGTGTACCTTTGTGAGAGAAGTCCACTCCCAGAGAGTTCTTGACAACAAACTCAAAAACTGATATTCTTAGGAAACCATTCATGACTTTAACTCCTTCTCTTTGAGCACTCTCTAGAAAAGTAACTAGATTCTCCACAATTTCTCCAGGGTCTGCCTGCGCTGTATTCTCATCGTATACCCCCTCCACATTCCCCGAGATTTTTTCTGGGCTTGGGAGACTAGTAAATTTTTCATCTGAGGGAGAGGTCTTTGCTATTTCAAGGGATTTTTCGACGATGCCTTCTACTTCACGTTTTTTGTGAATAGTCTTGGAGAAATATCCTATCTTTTTCTTTATAATGCTCTTAACTCCTACCCCCACCCATGTATTATCTGTACCGATCGTTACTACGCCGTCATCAATATAGTAGTTTCTCATTGTAGCTTTTATAGAGAATACCTCGGTCTGATCGGCTTTCGAGATTTCTAGAGCATAGTCAGAAAGTTCATGGAGATCAATTCCCACCTCATCCACCTCCAACCAACATTTTTGCTCTCATATACGGTCCGCCTATTGAGACTGGGACATAATCTTCTTCTCCTTTTCCGCAATGACCACCCTCTAACCTAAATTCCTTGCTTACTGCATCGACCGTTTTTAAGATCTCTAACGCTTTTCCGCTTAATGTGAAGCCTCTAACGAGATCTGTTAATTCCCCATTCTTTATGATATAACCCATTAAGACTGTTGTCTGGAACCCGCCGCCTACAGGATCCTCCATCCCTCCTATGGATTTCAACGCCAATAATCCTTCCTTTGTATCACTTATTATCTCATCAAAGCTCCATTCTCCGGGCTCGAAGAAAGTATTTGTCATCCTAACAAAGACTCTGCGATTGAAGTCTTGTGCTCTACCATTTCCTGTGGGTTCTACTCTCATTAGAGAAGCAGTTTCTAAACTATGAAGATAGCTAGTGTATACACCTTTATTAATTATCACAGTTCTTGATGAAGGCGTTCCTTCGCTGTCAAAGGGTATAGATCCATAGGCCCCATTAAGAGTACCATCGTCCACCATCGTTACCAATTCTGAACCCACGCGTTCTCCAATGATTCCCGTGAGGAAACTTCTTTTCTTGATAACCTCGTCTGCTTCGGAAGCATGACCCATTACTTCATGAGCTAATACACCAGCCACGGAGGGATCCGCAATTACTGTTAAGTATCCAGCAGGGGGCTTCTTAGCAGATAATAATTTAACAGCTTCCTCAGAGACTTTTCTGCCCTCCTCGGGGTTTAATTCTTTAAGCAACTCGAACCCTCTTGTCCCGCTCTTGCGCATGAAAGAATATTGCATCTTACCAGCTTCTCTCGCTATAGATGCCGAAGATACGGAGAGGCGGATCTCATCCCATACTAAGAGGGATCCTAGAGAATTCGCTAACTCGTAATGGTCTATTCTTTCGTGATAATTAGTAGTGACATTAACGATCTTTTCACTATACTCTTTCTGAACTTTATTGATACTGAATAGTACATCTAACTTCTCAGAAAGAGGGACTTCCCAGGGATGTATCAATATGCGCGGTTTTGCCTCCTCCGTCCTAACAATACTGTTTAATAAAATTTTCTTCCTACCAGCTCTCTCTGCCAGAACTTTTGCAGCTTTAAAGGCTTTTTCCGCAGCTTCTCTAATGGATTCTTTATCCAGTCTTGTCGTAGAGGCATAGCCCCAGACCCCATTAATCAATACTCTTATGGCTAATCCCCGTTGCTCATTACTGCTTATTGCTCTTATTTCACTATTCACGACCTCTATTCTAAGAGTTCCCCGAGATTCTAGACGGGCATCGCAGAAGTCTACTCCCTTCCTGATTAGATAATCAACAACGTCGGTTACGGAAGGCATTTAGGGTTACCTTAAAAAGTAGAAGAAAGAACTAAAAACAGCATGAAAATTTTAAATTTAAAACTGTTCTAAATAGAAGGTCTACCGAGTACATGAAACCTTTATGACTCATTTTTAGCTGTACGTATTACAAAGATGTAGGGAACAGCTGCTATCAAAATTATTATGGCTGCGATAAGAAAGTTCGATAATGGGTCAATAAGCGTAGCTATTTGAGCCGAGACAATCGGCGTGATCGCGAAGATAAGGTTTCTCATAGAAGATAATGTGCCAAAAATTTTTCCTTTATGTTCCTGTGGAACTCTCTCATAGAGCAGGGATCTATGATAAACGAACCAAACAGTATGGGCTAGGTAAGAAACGAAAACGTGTAAGCAGCTGAAGACAAATACTTGTAGGATCTTGTGGAAAAACTTTGCCAAGTACATTAATGCATAAGAGGATGCCGAGACCATGATTGCTGGGAAAAGAAGCTCGCGTCTCCCCGCTTTCTCACTAGTTATTGCTCCTCCCACTACCCCCGCTATATTGGCCAGGATAAGCGTGAGGGAGATCATAAAAATGTTGAACCCAGCGATGTTAAAGACGTAATTCATGTAAATGAACTGGGGGGCTATTTGGTAACCAAAAATAATCAATATTTCCGCGACGAAAAATGGGAGTAAGTCCTTGCTGATTCTCGATATTGTGAGACCGCTAACAACTGTTCTCTCTTTGGTTCTCGGAATTCTTGCTAGGATATATATTGATGTTATGAAGTAAAGAGATGCTGTGGAGAAATAAAAAATTCTGAAACCAGTTAGTCTTGGTGCGATGTATGTTAGAAAATACCCATACGCTATAATCCCTATAAGCTGTGTAGCATTTGGGAGTGCCATGTGTAGGGAGAATGCAGCCTCGTAGCTAGTTTCTGGATATACCTCTTTCTCAATAGTTTGGTAAGCAACTGTTAGAGGTGCTAGAAAACCCCATAAACTATACCCGAGATATATTAGTTCGGGCTCTCCAGCGATCGCGTAGATAATATGGATTATTCCTGATGCAAAGTCTATGATAAACATCGCAATCTTTGGCTGGAAGCCTTTATCAAACAGATACCCTATAACGAAACTGCCCACAATCTCCATGATGAAACCAAAGGATAATAAGAATCCTACCTCGATCAGCTCCCAGCCCCTAGTATAGAGGTATATTGGGAGGAAAATATCACCCACTAGGGGAATAGTGGATATTGAGTAGTACGTTATCAGCCTTTTCGCACCAATAGGTAGCTTCTTCCAATCTTCAATCATCTCTAATCCTCCAATTCAGTACCTAGGAAACTCCATCAAGAGGCATACTGATATGATCTATTGTAAAAATGTTCGGCGCTTCTAAGCATTTCACTACTTCAGTGCTGCTGAAATCTTTGCAATGATTTCGTTCGATAATAACTGATTCTAATTAAAGTAGAAATGATAAATCTTGGCTAAAATTACTAGTGGGTCTACAGCTTCATGAAATAATAAGCTTAAATCTATATTTTCCTTTCACAACTTTCGAAAAATTCTTTTTCCTTAGAGTAGGCGTATTGAGATGAGAGAGCAACTTAACAATCCTTCTATAATAATTCTCCTAGGAATTCTTCTCACAGTATTGGTTGCTATAGAGAGCCTTTATATTGTTCCGTGGGCACCGTTTTTCCCGGTATATGCGGCGTTAGCAATAATTATTCCTCTATATGCAAAAAATTATACTACCGGATCAATAGCTTCTCTGACCTCTAAGAGAAATATACTGAGTTTTGCTTTGGGTTTCATTATTGTCTCCGTTACGCTGTATTGCTTAGAAGCTCTATATACCTTAATACTTTCTGCCAAAAAATCTCCTACACTCTGCTCTCTATGATTTGAACGAAGCCCTTAATTACTTAGCTGTGAAAGCAAGCCAGAAATTCAATATAAGCATCGATGTCATTATGCTGATTTACGGGTTATTCGTGATTATCTGGGCGCCTATTGGTGAAGAGCTTTTCTATAGAGGATATATCTATGGTGACTTGAGAGAGAAATACTCGTTCTGGTTTTCAACAATAATCTCAACAGTATTCTTCTCCATAAGACACATGACTCACTTCTTATTCCTGCTACCCCTTTATCCAACCTTTGCCGCATCATTTTGGGCAATACACACCTTTATCTTCGAGATGTTCATGTGCTACATCTATGAAAAAACCGAGAATCTCTACTCTGTAATGATAACGCACTTTCTCTACAACTTACTAGACATTCTAATATAACCGTATCAATGATAATTTATTGCTTAAACTCCTCTCATTTTTCTTCATCTATTTCTCAGCCCTGAGTATAAAGTTTAAACCTCTCATGAGTTTTCTAATAAAGTATGTATTTCTTGGTGATCTTTCTTTGGGCTTAGAACATTTAGTAGTAGAGAAATTTTCGTGGAAAAAATTTTAAGCTGGATTTACATATTATGCTCTGCGACTCTCTTCGATTTACTAGGGGTCTGGATTGGGTATTAGTGAAGAGTTCAGTAAGGGCTTTGAAAAAGTTCGTTTCTATCTTGAACTAATGGGCAAGAAAATTGTGGATATTGATGAACGAAACTTAGTAATGCTCATCGAAGAAGTGGTTAATGGTGATAAGATACCCATAGAGATCCAAATAGCCAAACCTGGATGGGTTGTTATCAGATCTATCCTAATGAGTGGGGACGAAGTACAGAAACTGGTGGGCTCTACTCACATTCTATACAGAGAACTCCTCCGATTAAGTTTCAGGTTCCCCGAATTCAATTTCGCAATGGATGATAGCTATAATATCTATATCGTTCACTATATCTTCCTAGGGGCTTTATCCTTCGATGTTTTTGAGGAAGAATACCATGCAATACCAGCGGCCTATCAGAGGTTCAAAAATGCTGTGTATCCAGAGATAAAGAGGATAATGGAGGAGGAACAGAAAATAGAATTTGTTTAGGTGATAGGTATGCTCGGGCTCACCACTTTTGAGAGAATAATAAAGTATCTGAAATTACTGGGAAAGAATTTCGAAGTGGATAAAAAGAACAACCAAATAATTGTTCACGAAAAAATGAATGGAAAAGAATACAGAGTTTTACTTGGAGTGACTAAGGGATGGGTATGGATGGCTCTTAAATGTGCATCACTTGAGGAAATTCCCGAAGAGTACCGGGGTGAGATCATGTTCTCGCTATTAAGAATTAATAATGATTATGCTGAGGTATCATTCGGGATCAATAAAGATGGTAATATTCTTTTAAGAGAAGAGATCTTAGAGAGTGCCTTAACGCTAGACATATTTATAGAGGAATACGAAGCATTACTAGTAGGGATCGATGTCTTCAATAAGTTATTAAAGGAGATTACTTCACCAGTTCCTCAGAAAGAGGGGAAATAATCGCTGGAGGCCACTTTTATGAAAATAACTTTTAAGCATATTTATTCTGACTCTCATCTTATGAATTTTCAGGTAATTGTGGATGATAAAGTCGTGGGTGAAGTAACTTATTATCCAGCTTTCAAAGAGCTGAGAATAAGTATTGGGAGATCAGAAGCTACAGTCATTAGGGGTGAAGTGAAAGAAGAATTAAGCGTAATTAATGATGAGGATAGAGAACTTATCGAAGCTACCGTAAAGGAATTCTTTAACCGCTTTGGTAAAGAGGAGAATAAAGTTTCGCCTAGATAACAAATATGGAAAGCTATTGAGATCTCTTTCTTAGAGTTTCAATACTTAGATTTAAGGCTATTTCAGCAATATCAGCACTATAATCCGCTATTCTTTTAATACTATCTAGTACAAGAGAGAGCATGGCAGCGGTTCTAGCATCAGCATTGGATAAGATCTTTAGTAGGAGAGATTCGCACTTTCGAGAAAACTCTACTGATTTATTTATAACTCTGTGAGAAGAGCTGAGATCCCTCTCAAGAAATGAGGTCACGGCCTCCCTGAATATTGCTCTAACATTTCTCGATAAAGAGAGAAAAATCTTACCAAGATCTTCTGAGATACATTTTTCGAGCCTATTAGCACTTGACGCGATTCTAGCGGCATGATCAGCTACTCTCTCAATACTCTTAACAACAATCCTATAACCTAGGAATTCTCTTGGACGCTTTATTTCCTCTGGTAATTTTGCTCTTACATTACTTATTAGCTGTTTTAGTTGTCTTACAGCGTACAGATAAAATCTATCCACGTCATTGTCTCTTCTAATAACCTCTTCAGCCAAATCCTTATCAAAATCAATAAATGCCCTGATAGCGTCATCTATCATGAATTCCGCTAAAACACTCATCCTCTCCAAGGTCTTTTTCAATGGAAGCTCATTATAACGAACAATACATTGAATCAAAACATGTTTCGCCGATTCTTCGATGACTTCAGCCCCTATCAGTTTCTCCCGCACAAAATTCTTTAAAGCCTCCTTGTGTTGCCTCATACCCTCTTTAAATAACACTTTTATCGAATCATAGCCCACGAGATAGTATGCAACAAAGTTCCTTATAAGCACATCAACGCTTTCTTTAGGATTAGCCTCTAATACAGCCTCCCGATGAATCTTCGTCTCTTCGAACCTATATGGGCTAAGAATTAAATTCCCGTCTGGGAGAGGCTCTATGGCGATTATATCTCCAACATTTAATCCCTGTTGTTTGATCCAACGCTTCGGTAAAGAAATTATATAGGTAGCGCCTCCAGTTTTTTGAATTCTCCTTAACTCCTTCATTTTCCTCCCCCGTCTATGTAGACTATATAGCTTGAAGAATAAACCTATGTATACTATTTATTTTTAACGGAATGTGAGAGAATCGTAAATCATTATATAGGAGAAAATATATACTCTTTAGAAGGAAAAGTCTTGTGTCTGTGGTTAAAGACTCATTCTCATGGGGGGGAAACTTTTATTATCATGTATAATCAATTACTTAACTTCTACTCCTCTAACTACTTATCTTTCAGAAGGCTTTGTTTCAAATTTATCTCTTTTCTCAGCCTAGTTCTTGCC
>CAZFGR010000027.1:3719-20685 GCA_964518475.1 uncultured Nitrososphaerota archaeon | reverse complement strand
CCTTCATGTTCTCTGTAGCTTGCTTGATCATTGCTTACCGTTATCTCTTTTATCCTTTTGTTATGGGTTTTGATGTGCCTATGTATTATATTGCTTTAATCAAATTAGCGTCTCTTTCTTGGGATCGCTTTATAGATGTTGCTTTTAGATGGAGGCGTCCCTTATTCGTTGCTCTTATGGTTTTTGTTTATAAGCTAGGTATTCCCCTTGAAATTGCTTATTTCTATTATCCTCTTGTTGTCGCGTGTTTGTTCGCGTTTTCGGCTTATTATCTTGTGCGAAATGGTTTGAATGAAGTCGTTGCGTATGTGACCGCGATTACTGCTCCCCTGAGCTTCTTTTTTGTTCGTTTGAGTTGGGATCTCTTCGCGAATTTTCTCGCCGTTCCAATATTATACATTTTCCTTGGGAAATATTTGGGGTTAAAGAATACGAGTGAATATTCTATGAAGGATTTTGTGGTTCTTGCTGTCCTTGGCATTATTGCTGTTCTCACCCATCCTTGGGCAACTGGAATCTTCTTCAGTATTGTGTTGCTCAGTGAATTCTTTCTTTTAATGCTCGATAGACACGCTTTAGATGGGAGATCTTGGAAGAAGATTGTATTTTTGCTGTTCTCTTTTCTACTCTTACTCTCTGTAGCATTTTTTGCTGAGATTCATCGCTTACTCGTTTTTAGCTCCAAGGTTTGGAGTGTTAAGTGGTACTGGATGGTGGGTCGAGAAAGCACTCTTGTGTTTCTGTTTAGTATTCTCGGCTTATTCATTGTTATATCCCTTATTCGTGAATGCAAGTATTTCTCTGTTCTCATGGTCTCGTGGGTCACTGTGCTATCGGTGCTTCTGTATCTTCCACTAGAGCTCTATTACATTGGTGCTTATCGTATCTATATTCTTTATCCTCTTGGGATTCTTCAGGGCATCGCGATATACTTTATTGCTGATAAAGTTGGAACTCTCTTCACCCACTCTTTCGCTTCGACACATTCAAGATTGCTGAATCCTAAGTTTATTAGGGTTTTGACTTGCTCTGCTTTGATTCTTCTTGTTCTCGCAAGTGTGCTTCCTAATGCTATGATTCATGAGTATGTTTATCGGCCTGATCCCGAGACGATGGCTCAGATCAAGGAAATGAGTGAGCTTTTCGGTTTCGAAAACACGAGTAACATCTTCTTGATTTATAATAGCCCGGCCAAGCCTCTTGATCCGCGTTCTTCGCCTCACGTGGTTGGTTGGGCTCGTGCCTATCTGGGAACCATCATTTATGAGGGACATTTGCTTGAGCTTTTGAGTGGCTTGCCTGACGTACGTGGTAGGGTTTATGATCCTGTGAATAAGACTTTGGTCTTGGCTTCTCGGTTATACATGTTGTCTCCTTTAGAGCTGGCCTTGTGTAGAGAGATCGCGGATGGAATCTATGTTTTTCGTGTTAATGATTCTGTTTTGGATATAATCAATCCTCTTATCTTCGCTACTGCTTATGATGTTCTTGGTTTTAATATTTCTCGTAATGAGTGGCGTATTGTGACTCGGACGCTCAATACTAGTTTGTGGCTTGTTCGAATGGATTATGGCTATAATTTATGGATCGCTATCCCTGCTGGCTCATCGGGTTGGTTTACTATTGAGAGGTTTTTTGAGGGCTTTAATGTAACTGGTTTTCAGGGTTTCGTTGTTTACATTATTGGTAACGCTACTAACCTTACTGTTTTGTTTGAGGTTTATTATGAGGATGGGAAGATGCATGGGCGATCCGCTGAGCTTTCGGGGGATGAATTGTGGATTAGCCTTCCATTAAAACAGGGAAAAGTTCTGGAAAAAGTTCGACTGGCAATTTATTCAAAAGATCCCGTAACTAATAGTTTTGTTGTTTGCTTGAAATACATGGCTATATTGTCCAGTCATAGTGATTAGACTTTTTTTTCTTACTAGGATGCGGAAAGAGATATGCTGGAAATGATGATTGCCATTGTAGTTGGTACCAGACTGGAGAAAATTAGGGTTGTGCCGATTATGAATCTAGCAAAAAGATGAATTATGATCTGTTTCTTATACATTTGAGGTGAGTATTACAGTTAAGCGTTAGAATTAGAAAGACTGATATATTAGCTGATGCATCGTTTGATGAAATTTAATTTTTAGAGATTTAAGAACTATAGTAGATAGTGGGGTTGTGATTGATTGATAAGCTGTTAAAGAAGATAAACCTGTGCGTTATCAGTCAGATGGAAGTTGAAGTTATTGATCATAGCGTTGAGATGCTGGGAAAGGGCATTCTTGAGAGTTTACAGATGTCTAAAGTTATGAATAAAGTCGTTTTTGTCTCATTTCCGAAAATAAGTAAGTTTGGTAACTTTGTGTTTAGGAAAGGGCGTTTCATTGTTTCGCTATTGCCTGTTCAGAAACCAGTGATTAGATTAGATATCTTTAAGTCATTGTGGGTTTTTCTAAATAGTGTTGTAAATTACTTTAAGATAGTTTTGTTTCTTAGTAAGCTGATCGATAAGGAGAGGGTAAATCTAATTAAAGTAGAGAATATAGCCTTGTTGGGTTTTCCGGTTTTTCTTGTTAGTAAGTTTAAGGGTGTACCTTATGTTCTTTGGGTTGCTGGTCCAGAGCTAAAAGTCTTGGGGATGAAGTTATCGTACTTTAAACCCCTATATCTTGTTGTGTCCTTTGCGTACAAGGTGCTCGCAAGATTTGTTATAAGGAACGCTGTTGCTGTGATTAATATATCTCCAGAAAGTACTGATCTAGTTCTCTCTATGAATCCTAGGGTATATAAATTCCTTAACGCGAATTATGTGGATACTACCCTATTTCGACCCAAGGAATGCACCCTAAAGAAGGAAAAGTATGTTCTTTTATACGTTGGGAGGTTAGAGCAAGAGAAAGGCATAGAATTGCTTATTGATTCGGTTAAGAAGCTAAGTAAAATGAGGAGTGATTTTGAACTATGGATAATTGGTTACGGGACTATGTATGAGCAATTAAAAAAGCTTAGCGAGCAAGGGTTGCCAATAAAATTGTTGGGTAAGAAAGACATTAGGGGACTACCCAGGTATTATAACTGTGCAGACGTCTTCATTTTTCCTTCTCTTGTTGAAGGTCCATCAGCAGCACTACTTGAAGCAATGGCATGCGGCGTGCCGGTTGTGAGTACAACAGGGCCAATAAAAAACTATGAGAATGGCATACTAGTTGATAGAGACTCTGACTCTATCGTGAAAGCGATTGTCACTCTTCTCGATAATAAAGCCCTTAGAAATAAGTTAAGTAGGAATGCTGCAAGGTTTGTAAGAGGAATGGTTGAAAAGTATTTGAAAGAGTTATACTTAGTGTATATCTTGGCATACAAAAAGGCTACGTGACATTGATTCGTTAAAATGCAGGGAATCAAATATTAGGACACCACCTATCTCATTTTTCTACCCATCTATAGAACCCCACGCAAAATGTCTCTTATTCGTGCTTGTTGTAGAATTTTATCAAAGACGTGGGCATGTGGTTTTGTTTTTTCCTAGGGAGTTTACAAAAAAATTTTCTTTTGAAGGTATTATGGTAGTTAGGCGATGGTTTAGATTTGTACATAATACTGTGGGTTCTTTTGGTCCAGATGTGATAATGATCCATAGGTCAAGTGAGTGGTGGTTAAAAATATCTACTAATTGACAAGTCCCAAAGGCATGGGTTAAATATGTTGAAGGGTCGTTGTTTCTGAGAAATACTTGATTAGTTCTCTGAACTTTATTATGTATATTCCAGAAGAGATTTTTTCACCGTGAACTACTACGATTTCGGGTATAGCTCCATAGATATGAGTTCCAAAAACGATAGTTGTATCATTATTTATTTCGATTCTACGGTTAAGAATATCTGTTTGATTCACGACTAGGCTTTCTAATGAACCTATAAATATCTCCGCCCCCGTAATCGCATATACCCACCAATAGCTCCCACGATATCCATCATAAACCATAACCAAGATATTCTTGTTCCCAAAACCATAGTATTCTCTAATATAATATAGCTGACTTACAGTCTCGTTGGGAGGATAATAGACATATGCTTTGATATAAGCCCGTGGGTATACAGCCATAAATTGCGACAATAAAAGGACAGTTACTAGAGCGAGACCTAATATCTTCTCTTGGATCTTTCTAGGTTTTATTGGAAATTTCTTAATCATGAAATATAGGCCGAATCCCATGTAAATGCCTTCGGGAATGTAAAGCAAGAATCTGTATGAATGGATATAACCTGTAGTGAAAACAATTATCACAATGTAGATCAACCATAAAGAAAATATGTGGTTAAAGCTATCTTGATCGGCGCCCATGTATAATACTCCAACTATAGAGACTAACCATACTAATGAAACCTCAGAGCGGACGAACCCTTCCCAGTATTGTGTGCTGATTATTGAGAAGTGAAATTCGCGTGGAATTACTGTAAATAAGAACCACATTATTCTATCGTAAAGAATCACTAGCGTAATAATCGCACTGAGTGCGATTATGGTCATTAGAATGATTAATTTGTCTTTTGTAATTGTTTGTTGCGAGAAGAAATAGTATATCATTGCAACTGATAGGAACGGGAGCGTAAGAATAGCAGTATATGAGTGTATCAGGATGATCATTAGTAGGGAAAATGCAAAGTATAGTAATGATCTCATGCTAAACTCGTTAACTACTCTAGAAAATAGTGCTAAAGCTAGTACTACTAATCCCAAAACAAGAGTTTGTGCGAGTAAATCGTATGTTAATCTTACAAAAAAGAATGTGAGTGGAGTCGATAAAGAGCAGAGAGATGCTAACAGCTTATCTTTCTTGATTATGTTAACAGTTAGGAATATTAGTAATACATAGATAGTTGAAAAGACGTATGGTAAAAGTATTCCTGTTAAAAAAATCGATTCCCCAGATAATTCGTAAATTAGATATGATATCAGGTAAGGTACGATTTTGGCACTTGTGAATACTTCTGTATAGTTGCCGTATCTGAGCAATTCAGCATAGTATATATAGCTTGCCGTATCAAATCCCTGAGGTGTAAAATGTGCAAGAAATCTCCTTGATATAATAATCCACGTAACTAAGAGAGAAAGAAGTAGAATGAGATAAGGTTCTATAATCAGAACTATATCCTTATCCCTAGTGATTAAGAATTTCGTTATCACGCGAAATCTAGGAATTCTAAATAATATGATTGTAGCTACCGTAGATATAAACAATGCATAAAAAAGAATGAGTGACGCATTGCCCGTAAACAAAGGCACTAAATTCACCATCTATGATACCATTGTAGTACTGTTTACCTCGCAGAGCTTTTCATAGCATCTTCTTTATCAGGGAAACTAATGGTTCTGTAGCCTTATCCCAATTATATTTTTCCCTTACCGCGTTTAGAGCATTGTTAGCATACTTATAGTAGAGGTCTTCGTCGTAGATCAATTGGTAGATTCCATCAGCGAAGTTTCTGGGATCATCATCCGTAGTTACTCCGATTTTCTCTCGTTTTATAATCTTGCTCCAGCCGCCAATGTAATTTGCTACTACTGGGAGTCCAACAGACATGTAATCAAAAAGTTTTACTGGAGGGCCAAGCTCTCTCGCTTTATTTCTCGATGATGTTAAAATGCCTATGTAACACAGTTTCATGAATTCGAATAGCTCATTCCTAGTATCGAACCAGAAGAACTGGATCCCTAACTTCTGATCATTATTCATTTCCTTAATTTTTCTTAGCTCCTCGCCTTTTTCCGTCATATATATTTCGACGTGCTGAGTCCTCTCTTTTAAGTAGGGTATGCTCTTGACGAATATCTCTACTCTCGCACGATAAGCTATTAAGCCAGCATAGATGATTTTATATGGGTTGGGTCTCTCCGGGATCTCTTCTATTCTAGGCCTTCCAGAAGGAGGCACTATTATTATATCATGCTTTACTCCGTAGGTCTCTTGAACATAGTTCTTTAGCGCTTCACTAACCACTATCACTCCATCTACTTTTTGCAGAAGATTTTCTAGGTCATTTTGCATTTTCTTATATTCTTCACTCTCGTAGCCAAGAATTCGAGCAGCAACTAATTCTTCTGCAGCTATGTTATGTAAGTCAACAATTACTGGAATCCCCGTCTTCTCGGCTGCTAGTATTCCGGGCACTAATGCAGCATCTTGCTCAACAATTAACGTCTGTATGTTGTCTTCCTTAATTTTCTTTGTTAATCTCTTCGCTATTTCTCGATAAAAGGTATTTTCTTGGAAAATTTTGTTCGCAGTTATTCTTCTGGCTTTTTTGCTATAATAGACTTTTCTCAGAAGCTGATAAACCTTTTTAGAGAGGAAGCTAAATGGCCCATATAATTCTAATTTTCTCACCGATATACTGTCTATTTCCCGGTTATTCTCGAATGGATCATATATTATGACTCCGAACCCTTTATTATCTAACGATCTTGCAATTTCCAGAACTCTTGTTGTTGAACCAAGTGACTCTGAAAAAGGATGAAGAAACAAGAAGCCTATCCGTTCCATGAAACTAGCCCCCGATAGAGATCTAAAATCTAGGCTTGTGCTTCATCGCATACGCGTATGATACTATTCTTTCTCTAGGTTTCTTGCTATATGTATCATTATTTTAAGGAAAACGATATTGTTCCCGCGGATATGAATCCTGAAGTCATTATTGTCATTAATAGGCTGAAGTTTTTCTGAGTGTATAATCTACACTAATCAATTTATAAAATATAGTCTGGTGAAGAGACGCATTAGCCCTCGCTACTCAATAGTCTTCGAGAAAATCTTCCTAATAGCCTTTCTGATTATGTCCCCTGATCCCTAGGTCGAGAGGCTCTCTCTTACTATCCAGCTTGAACCTCGGTCTCTTAAGCCTATCTATAATGGTATTTATGGGCGGAATCTATACTTCTCTAGTTATAGCTTCTGGCTTTGGGAAGTTCTTGTTAGTGCTACTGTGATGTACTTCCCGACTAACGCAGACTCGTTGTGTCTCGCAAAGCTTAGTGCTTGTCTATATGATAGTAGTTTCGTCGGAAGATAGACATGAGATCGGTTTTATCTCTAGCTATTAAATGAAGCTACAAATAATATCAGAAGAACGACCCAGGCAACATCTCTCTCCATACAAACTTTACCAAAACTTCCTTAAAAACTAGTTACAGCCCCACAATTCTTACAAGAAACCAGATTTTTAAAAAATTACCACCTAAAAATAACGAAGAGAATCGCTTTGTTTCAAATTCGTCTCTTTTCTCAGCCTAGTTCCCACTAGTCGATGATTTCCAACGACTTTGCGGCGGGGACACCTTTGCGGGTATTATAGCTGTATTACTTGCGACCACACGAGAAGAAAACTCCCAATGAAAATGTGCGGCTAGGAGATTTATAATTAAGGCTATTTATGAACTGGCTAGGAAAAGCCTACCGAGTCAGGGAGGGAGAGGAGGGCTGAAGAGGTACGTCGTGACTTCCAAGATAGTCTCTCTGGTATGAGTAGATCTCAGCAATCAAAGCTATAGACGGGCACTAGACGATCCAAAAACTCAACACATATAGAAAAATAGGTCTGGAAAGAGTACCGAGCCCAGCATCTGTGAATAGGCAGAAGAGGATTCTCCTAAGCGTTAGTCTTATTGACGAAGCACTTCTTTTTAGACTAACAAGAGTAGGAACTCGAGGAAATTACTCACAATTGTGGACAGAACCAGATCGGATTTAGGAGGGCATCAAGTCGTTATCAAAAGCGGATGAGGAAGCGCCAAGAATACCTGCTGTTGACTGTTCTGTATGCTCCAGAGATTGACGCTGTCGCCACCCTGACGCAGTCTTCGAGATCGAGCTTCTCAGGAATTATTTCCCTGATGCCTTGGTGAGCCAAGATTCTTCTGGGGGATTCTCACAGACAAGAAATTTGATACGACTGATGGCGTAGAGACTCTGGGAAGGCATAGGCTTGTTCCCAATTATCTCACTTAGGACGGGAAAGTGATGCCTAAGAATGAATCTAAGCCCAGAGCTCGTATGAACTACGAGACTTTCTTAGGGTTGTTGATAATGTTAGAAGTCTTGTAGAGATCGCGTTCTCTTCCCTAAAGGCTATGATCGAAGATGTAATTTATAATAGGTCTTCGGAGGCAAGAATCTATGACCCTTTGTCGCGATCCTAGCTTGTGGCGTGGCTAGGATGCTCGCGTCAAGTCCTAATTAGTGACTGAGGGAGTTTCAGAAAGCTGAACAGGACTAGGGGTAAAAAAATAAATTTAAAACAAAGTCAAACTATAGCTAGTCGTTCTATAAGCTGGGGTGAAATCATTACTGCGAAATAACAATGTGAAGACTAATTTAGAGGATGTTGCAAATGGTTGTATATCGTACACTACTCATTCTGCTTCTCAGTTTTACTTTGTTATTCTTCTCAATACCCTCTATATCAGCTCATAACTTCTTCGGTAATGAACATACTAACTTATTAAGTTCTAATCTTGCTTGGAGAGCAGATATTATTACTCCACCAACTTTTTCTCCTCTACTTTTTGATATGAATGGAGACTCTATACCCGAATTGATCATACCTAATGCTACCCATATAGTGGTTATTAACGCACTGAACGGCAAGGTTCTTTCAGCATATTACATTGGAGGATACGTAATCTCTATGGCTATTGCTAGGAGTAATAAAACAGATTCTATCTTCTCTATTTTTGCATCAGTAACCGAATACGTTTGGAAGATTTTAAAAATACACAGTAATGGGACGATCAAATCTGTTTACTGGCTTGGGAGTTGGGTGTTTCCTAGCGTAATAACAGTAGATTTGAATGGAGATGGAGTTTGCGACATTATAACTCGGAATAGAACTGGGTTTGTTTTAGCGATTGATGGGGCTGATGATTCTATTTTGTGGCAAAGGTTAATCGGTGATGATCCTTATGTTGTAATGTATCCTGTTGTGGCTGATCTTGATAATGATAAAGTATACGAGGTCATTATCCCTACTTCAATGGGCACAATTCATGTTTTGAATGGTTCTGATGGATCGCTCATCCAACATTATCATATTTCAGCTTTATGTTCATCTCCTATAATAGCTAATATTGACAATGATGAAAATCTCGAGGTTCTTTTAATGGATGATTATGGAAACTTGTATCTTCTTGATTTTGTAAATAATAGCGTTTCACTAATAACTAAACTTCCAAGTAAGATCGGTTATGATCTCTCCCCTATTGTTGCTGATTTGGATGGCGATAGCATCCTAGAAGCTATTGTTGGAGCTACTGATGGCGGTGTATACGTTGTAAGGAGCTCTGATGGGACACTACTGTGGAGTGCTAAAACTAATGGTAGTATCATCTCTAATCCCGTGGTTGGGGATCTCAATGGAGATAATATCTTAGATGTTGTTGTTGGTAGTACGGATGGCTGTGTTTATATCTTCTCGGGAAAGAATGGCTCTTTATTGTGGTGGTTTAAAACCAATAGCTCTATTTCTGCGTCTCCCGTGATCGCAGATATCGATGGCGATCGTCTTAACGAGTTGGTTGTGGCTAGCGATGATGGCTACGTCTATGCCTTCGATTTCAAGCACTCTGGCAATAGAGTTTACTGGCCCATGTTTAGAGGAACCCCTGACAATATTGGTAATCAAGCTTGCGTGGATAGTGATCTTGATCTTCTTTCTGATTATACAGAGAGTATTATTGGTTCTGATCCGCGAAATCCAGACACCGATAATGATGGACTACCAGATTGGTGGGAATTCGTCTATGGCACTAATGTTTTTGAGAATGACTCAGCCTTGGATCTTGATAATGATAATTTAACTAATTATCAAGAGTTTATCCATGGGACTGATCCTCACAACAATGATACTGATAGCGATTGTTTACCAGATTATTGGGAAGTCCTTAATAATTTGGATCCGCGAAACGCTACGGATGCTATGCTTGATGTAGATGATGATTATCTCGTAAACTGGGAGGAATATAAGCATGGTACTGATCCATGGAATCCTGATACTGATGGGGATGGTTTTAGTGATGGAGAGGAAGTTTTTCAAGGTTATAATCCTCTGGATCTGAATAGCCATCCTCCAGTGAGATCTTTCCAGAAACCTCCGGTTTTGTCATACTACTTATGGATTATAGGTGCTCTCTGCATTATTTTACTATCATTGGGCTATTTCAGCGTCAAGAAACTTCAATTGCGACGTGAAATGCATAAGAGGGCATTAAGGGCCTTATTTGACTTTATGGAAGATGAGAGGCATCGTGTTATTAGTGATACTTTTCAGGAGAACGCTTTATCCCACTTATCTCTTCGTGTTGCTGAGGGGATACGCTACTATGTTTCCACGGGGGATGACCTTGGGGCGGCTAGGTTTGGTGGTCTGTCTCTCGATGAGTTTGATGATTTGAGGATTTCTCTGAATATTCCTCGGGTGGTTCTCTATGAGGAGGAAGAAGAATAAAATCACATGCGTTATCGACCCTGTGTTTCTTGTTTCTTGGTCCAAATTCAGGCATGGTTCTAAACTCGTAGAGGTTATAGAGAGGGGCTATATAACAGATGATTTCTACGACCTATTCTCGGGGGAGACAACACTATCATTTCTTCGGTCTCTGCTAGAATCGAAAGTCCTTGTTATATATGACTTATTTGATGAGTCGTATAACGAGATTCTTTTCACCGTTAGGAGAACGTTCATAGATGATAAGCGACTTTGTCAGTTGAATAGTGTTCTTGCTAAGTTACTTGCTATAGCTATTGTGGAAAATATCCCCCTATTTTCTGATAATTACTGTGTTCACAAGTTTGCTAGGCTTTACTGGGACGCATCGATGGTTTGGAGTTCCTATAGAGTTCTTCGCTACATGGTTAATCTTGGACTATTCGATAATCTTGTTGAGACCCTAAGAGTCTTTAGCGAGGATACTGGAACTGTATTCGTAAGACTTAGAAGGGAAGACAAGCAACATATTCATTCGTAATATTATACGAGTCCTTATTTCTCATTGCTATAAACCTTGTTAACCAAAAAATATAGCGAGAAAGCCCTCAGACTATATTTGAGGGATAAACGCAGTCTTGAAGGTAGGGTTAGGTGATAGGATGCCGAGATTTAGATAAAGCAAAGCGATAATTTATTGGTTCACGCAGAGGTCTCCCTGAGGTTTTTGAGGGCTGAACCAGTGAGGAGATCTTATCAGTCAAAGAAGGCGAGATGATGGAGTCCACAAAAGAAGGGATAGGGCGAGTAGGCGCAAAGGACGTAGAACAAGTAATTATACAAGTGAGCGCCATCTTTTGGCGTGGTGCCCTAACGGATCAGTGACCCAGCCTAAGTCATTCCCTTAGGAGCTGGATACATTTTACTGAGAGTAGAGAGAGTGATTAGTTTCTCAAGAAATCCTAAGAGTTCCGCACTTGACACGAGGAGGTCAATCCCAGTAGATATTGTTGCCTTTTCCGCCTATATTGTTGATAGAGAAAGGATCACCAAGTGGGTTAACGAGCTCCATTTATGTAATTGTTTAGAAGAGGACTAGTCTATTTTAGGAATTGCGTCTGGATTTTGCTCATACAACTCCTTGTAGTACTCCGCCGTGATCTTGATGCCTGTGAGGAGATCTGTCTCGGCCTTGAAACCAAGTACTTTCTCAGCCTTAGAAGTATCAGCCCTTGTGCGGTAAACATAGTTCTTTATCGGGTTCGGAACGTACTTCGGCTGAACACTAGTGCCGAGCACTTGGTTAATCAGTTTCACGACCTCGTTAAACGTCGTCTCTCTCCCAGTACCAACGTTAAAGACTTCGCCCCCAATACCCTTCTTCTCTATGGCGAGAATATTTGCCTTGACGACATCCTTGACAAAGGTAAAGTCGCGGGTCTGGGAACCATCGCCGAAGATCACAGGGGACTCGCCGCGGAGAATCTTCCAGATAAACTGCGAGATCACGTTTGCGTAACGGCCCTTGTGCTCCTCTCTAGGACCATAAATACTGAAGTAGCGAAGCCCAACTGTCTCGATGCGATAGAAATCCCAGTAAATCCAGGCAGCGTGCTCACGAACCCAGAGAGAGTACTCGTAGAAGGTACGGGGCTTAATAACCATATCCTCGCGGTGAGGAGGCTCGTGAACGTTATAGACACTACTGGTGGAGGCGTAGATGACTTTAGGGACATCAAAACGACGAGCAGCCTCAAGGATGTTTAAGAAGCCAAGCACGTTTGCCTCCACGCCCTTACGCGGATCAGGGATAAACATAGGAGCCGAAGAGGTAGCAGCTTGGTGAAAAATTGCGGAAACCTCATAATCACGGACAAGTCTAAAGACGAGATCAGCGTCGCATACATCGCCCCGAACAAAAACTACCCTATCAGGGAAACGCTCCATAACGGATCTTAAATTCTGGGGTCGGCCTAAGAATAAATTGTCTAAGGCAATAACCCGAAAACCACGCTCAGCAAGACCCTCAACAAGATGAGAACCAATGAAACCAGCACCACCAGAAACTAAAACAGAGAGCATTTTTGCTTCCCTCGGCGTGGAGCTAGAATATCTAAAGAGTCATAAAAATAGCGTATATTAATGCTATCCTTATAGATTACTTCTTTAAAATCTAGTACTGTATGTTCCTTCTCAAGAGTTTTTTACAGATAAAAAGATTTTCTCAAACATTTTTGCAGTAATAGCACGATTAAATACTTTACGTACAAGTAGAAGTCCATTTCTACCCATTTTTTCTTTAATTTCATCTTTTTTTGCAGATATTTTCATTAATATGTTGGCAAGATTCTCTGCTATATTTTTGTGATTTGTTATTGCAATTCCGCAATTATATTTAGTAATCAATCTATATAGTTCGCTATCCTTACTACAAAAAGCAATCACAGGGATACCGCAAGAAAGATATTCATAGAATTTCAAAGGTACTCTGTATTTCCATACGTCCTTTATTTCGAGTGGTATTATTCCTAAATCCGAGATCGCTATTATTTTGGCCACAGTTTTTCGGGATGGGACAGAGCCTAAAAATTTAACATTTTCTTTCAGACAAAATTTTTCAACCAAATAATCTATCTTTGCCTTCTCTCGTGACCAGTCTGGTATTTTACCTACAATTAGCAAGACAAAGTTTGAGACTTTATTGAATTTAAGATCACGTAGAGCCGCTAATACAAGATCCATACGATATTCGGGAGCTAAGGTACCTTCAAAGACTATAACAAGAGCGTCTTCTGAAATACCTAGTTTGGATCTTAATTGCTTTCTTGCTTTTTCAGCCATGGGCTTAAATATAGTAATATCTGCAGCATTAGGGACAACGTATATTCTTTTCCCCATACGATTATGCTTGAAGTACTTAGCTATCGATAAAGTGACAACTGTTAACGCTACGCAAGATCGATATACTAATTTAAAAACATTCTTCAGGAGTATCGTGTATATTTTAAAAAGAGATTTCATAGATCTCGAGGAGAAAGGAAAATAATTACTTTCAATGAAATCAATCCTTGCAGCTTCCCACCTGTCTCGAACATCTACTATACATGGTTTTCTTAAAATTTTTGCAGAAAAAAACGAGGCCAGAACGTTTTCGATTTCAGGGACTGTCATAAACACTATGTCTATTTTTTTTATTAATATTATTAGGAAAGATATGATGAAAAAAATTAACATCGCAGGAACATTTAACCAAGCATAGGTCATGAATGTTGGAGCTCTGTATATCCTTGCTATCGGGAAACTGGAATTTTCATGTTTTAGAAATAGCTCTGATTTGTATGTACTTTTTTCATTCTTGCGACAGAGTACATATAGTTCAAATTTTTCTTGCGGTAGATATTTTATTAGATCCAGTACTCTATTTGTTCCTGCTCCTATTTCTGGATAAAACCACCAAGACACTATCAATATTTTTAGCTTTTTGTTTTTGGACATAAAAGTAAAAACCTCCGTAAGTCTCGTTAGTATGTTATTTACTTCTCATCTTTTGTTCAGGATTATGCTTAATCCGCTGAGAGATAGATTCTAAGGGTTTCTTTTGCTATCATTTTCCAGTCATACTTTTTTATCATTTCCCTCAATTCTTCTCTCATTTTTTTAAGTTTATCTAAATTATTAATCGCATATTCTATGGCACAGCTTAATGATTCAGCGTCATTAGGTTTATAGTATATACCTTTATCGCCTAATAACTCAACAATGGGCTCTAAATGAGGCACAATAACGGGAATGCCAAAACTTAAAAACAGGAGTAATGTTCCGCTTGTCCAAATTTTTGAGAAAGGCAAAATACCTATATCTGTTGCGTTTAATACCACTTGAATAAAATCATCGGGGATGTATTGGGGGATTATTTTCACATTATCACGATAAAGCATCCTGATTTTAAATAACTTTTTCAATAATTTTTTTGAGTGTACTTTCCCGCAAATTAAGAAAAGCACATCGTGTTTATTTGTGATATCTCCAATAATACGACTGAGAAGATTTATGCCCTTATATTCCCTTATGTTTCCAAAGAAAGTTATTACAATTTTATTATCCGATATTTTTAGGCGCTTTCGAGCCTCTTCTCTTGTTACGACGTTTGGGTAATATCCTATGAAATGTCCGTGAGGGACAATGTGTATTTTCTGAGGATCAATATAATACAAGGCTGCTGTCTTTTTCTTGCTATACTTATTATGCACAATGATAGCGCTCGCCAGTTGTAAACTTAATAGAAAATTTACATAGTCAATTTCATAGTATTGTAATTCGTGAGGAATCACATTATGTAGTGTAATTATGATTTTTTTTCGCAGAAGATATTTTAAGGATACTAGTAATAAAATATATGCTATCAAAGCGAAGAAAGATAGAAGCCTATTCTTTTTTCTTACATAATACTCGATCCAATGCAAATGAATAATATTGGATTTCATTAGATGCAAGAAGTTAATAACTATGTTCCTTCTCTTCATGTCTAGCGAATATACTGTTAATCCTAATTTTTTTAACTCTGAGTACAGTAACTTTAGATATGGATGACTTTCAGTGCTCAGTGGCACAAATATGCTATAGAGGTATTTTCTTTTCAACGTATGCATTGCTCATCTCTCGGAGTTAATTTTTGATATTTCGATAATGATGCTTAGGCGAGTCTATAGACTATTTGGTTTACTCTTAGTTTATAAATCAATAGACTATCTAGTTTCTCAGAAATTGAAAAAGCCTAATGAACGAGAATTTCTCTACATTGAATAAGCAAACTGGATAACCGTATCCTTGCAGAAGAAATAAAACTGGTCTAACTAATAAAAATTAGCCATACCAGAAAACACGGAAGAAAAATTTTAAAGAATATTCCTTAAGTGAACTAGAGAGCTTACAAATCTGCATTGAAAATTAGCTAAGAACAAATAAGCTAAACAAATCAGGCTTAAATGGCATTACAAACTAATCTAAAATAGATTACATAGCTATAACTCAGCTTTAACTCTACTTTACAACCACTAATTCAATATGTCTAATATTACTAGCTAAAAACCAACAAAACTAGGTAAGAGATATGACGAACGGATAAATAGTAGAAAAAGAACAGAAGAATGTAGCAGATAGACTCATACTGGGGGTGCCAGATGACTAAATCTGCGTACCTGCAACTAATAGTAGTCACAATAATATTTGAGGTTTTCTTCTTTTTGCGAGTTCTCGGGGTTGATGGAAATTTTTTCTATTTACTCACATCCTTTGAGAGTATCTATATTATATCGTTATTGAAGGGGTACATCTATATCTTCATAGCTTTTTCTGCGATGTTTATAATCAGAACTAGCTATAATGGGCATTCTCATTCTAAGAAGTGTTTTCCTTTAGAATCTTTTATCAAGTATAGTGATTCTCCGATGCGTTCTATGGAAGGGAGGTCTATAAGTGTAATTTACGAAATACACATAATACTACTAGTTGCTCAACTGATATCTATAAGATTTCTATTTTTTCCTTACCCACAAGGGTTCGATACATTAGGCTATGTCTATTTCGCTGAAGACATATTATACAAAGGAAGAATATTCAGAGATTGCATGCATTTTTTAATAACTATTTTAGCACTCTTTCTTTTTATCATAACTAAAAATAACATAATTTTAACAGGCATTCTATTAGTATATGTTGTTAGTATCTTATCGATAATGATTAATTTAAAAGCTCTTAAAATATTGTTTGGATCGGATAAGGTAGCTTGGATAGTTAATCTCTTTTATGTTTTTTCATGGAGCTTCATAAGACTTTCATATGATCTATTAGGGCAATTAATGGGTTCATCAATAGTCCTATTTCTATTAGCACTTATCAGTAAGGAGAAACGATTACATTACGATTTACGCATAAAAGAGGTAACTAGGACTTATTTTAACGAATTTTTGATTGGACTAGTTATTCTTCCTCTTATCCACTTAGTTACTTTCTTCATACTTTTAGGATTTCTTCTAGCATACTTGTTGTCTGATTATAGGCTTCTAATAGAGTACATCAATACTTTTTTCAGATTTATTAAAAAGGCAAAAACGGGTAGTTCATGCAAGAAAAAGATAATAGCTCTATTACCTATTGCATTTTTTTTGGTAATCTTCTTTTTTAATGCAACAAGCACATTTGCTAATAAGATAATCATTTCATTAATTAAAAACAAAAACGTGCATTTTTTCATGCCATTTCCTGAGTGGTATAAGATTCTGGTCTCTGAAGAGTCATTTTTTCTATTCATCTTAGCTTTTTTTTCATTAGTTTGCATACGAAATATTTTGCGCAAACATAATCTCAGATTGATCATTTATTGGATAAGTTATATTACTTTGTTAATTTTAATAACAGGATACGTCGAGTCATATAGACTGTTACTCTATCAGCCATTATATATTTTAAGTGGATACGGATATTACATTATGGGA
>CAZFGR010000027.1:0-3709 GCA_964518475.1 uncultured Nitrososphaerota archaeon | reverse complement strand
ATTATGGGAAATGTATCATGGGAGAAAAGAAAAAATATTTATGAGGAAAATAGAAGATCCAATAAAAGATATTCTTTTGTAAGACGAACTTTTCCAAAACAAGTTAGTGTCTTAAGGATTTTTCTTCTCACTTTAATAATCATAAATTCTATTAATCACGCATATAGACCGAGTTGGAAGTTCTTTGATTACAAAATATATAAAAGACTCTTAATAGCTCGAGAAATACTCGGATATGGTAACGATAGCGTATTAGTCGTAATACATCCAGAATATTATGTATTTCACTATGATAATAACCGTGCTTGGAGGCTTAGTGTATATCTTGCTCTCTCAGTAATTGGGGGGAATATATACTTTGGACATATTGATGAGCTTCTTGCGGGAAAACCTGATAGATTTACGGGTTATTATCACGATCTAGAACATGTACAATATATCGCTCTCATATCTGGCCTCTTTAATCCACAAATCGAAGCGAAATACTTAAAAAATGTTAAATTGGTTGAAGGCAATGTTTACATGATTCCTTTATCTCTAATCCAGTCTTAGTTTATCGAAAAATTTCTATGATATGATCTAATTATCTAACGAGATTAAGAGATTACAAAAATTAATTTTTGTTTAAGATCGCGTACTAAGAGGGAGATGATATGAGAATAGGTATTATAGGAGCCGGGACGGTAGGAAAAGCTACAGGAATTGGTTTCGCTCTTAAGGGTCATAAAGTATATTTTAATGATATAGATGCTAAGAAGAGAAAGGAAATAGAAGCCTTAGGTATTGAAAATGCATCGTTTATTGATACCATTGATGAATTATTGCGTGTTACTGACATATCTTTTATCTGTGTTCCAACGCCAATAAGTGACGAAGGAGAATATGATCTTCAGCATATTGAGGATGTGGCAAGAAAAATCGGAAATGCGCTACAAGATCTAGAGAAATACTATGTTATAGTACTAAGAAGTACCGTTGCTCCGGGCACAACTAGAAATTTTCTTAAGGTTATTCTGGAAAATGAAAGTAAGAAAATTGCAGGAAAGGATTTCGGTCTTGCATATAATCCAGAATTTTTACGTGAAAAAAGTGCGTTAGAAGACTTTTTGAATCCTTTTAGAATAGTGATAGGGAAATTTGACCAAAAAAGTGCAGAGGTACTAGTTAATCTATATTTGCCTTTTCATGCACCAATATATCTTGTGAGTTTGGAAGTGGCTGAAATGGCTAAACTCGTAGCAAATGCATTTTTAGCTACAAAAATAAGCTTCTTTAACGAAGTATATCTCTGGTGTAAAAATCTTAATATAGATGCGGATCTAGTAAGCGAAATTGTAGCTAAAGATCCCAGAATTGGTTTTTACGGTACAAAAGGCGGTTACCCCTTTGGCGGGAAATGTTTACCCAAAGATCTAGAAGCACTAATTGGGTTTCTAAAGAAAAATAATATAGAAGCTATAATGCCCAAAGCTACTAAGGAAATAAATGAATTAATGAAAAAAATAGCACAAGGATCGAGTATATAAGTTGGTTAATATATACGGGGCAATTAATTTTTAAAGATAGAGATTACAAAAAAGCTAGGAAATATTAGAAATAGATTAAAGCACATGCTTGAGCTTCGAGTAGACCTTATAAATTATAGATCTTCTAGGGGTAAAAATGTGAGATCAAAAATTAGGGAATTTATTGAAGCGAACAAGCTTTCGCTCTTCTTTATAGTGTTAGTTATAGAACTTATGCTCGCCGCTAATATATTTATCATACATAGCCCAGTATTGGGGATTGTATGCTTTATTCTATATCTCTGCGTAAATGGTTACATTGTAGGCTCTTTTTTCTTTAAAGAGTTTCCAGCAATTCTTAAAATTTTTCATGGAATTTTTATCTTTATAATAATGTTAGGATTAATAACCATTTTCCTAGCACTTTTTTACGTCATGTTTCCTCTCTTAGTCTTTGTTCTGGTTATGCTTCTTTCTCACATTCTTCTCATGCTAACTCGAAATGAACCTGATTGGGAATCTATTAAGAGATCACTAAGACAGTGCCAATTTAATCTAAAGGAGTACGGTTTATTCATCGCATTTTTTGCATCTCTGTTTCTATTTCTTGTAGTTGAGATTTTCCCCCTCAGGGAGATAAAGGTCATATCTAATGTCAGATTATCGCTGAGTCCTTGGTTTTATATTGGCTTCTTTATGCTTTTACTTCTATTAGGAATCAACGTTGATAATTTTGTCAAAAAGAATGTTCATACTTCCTCTAGTCTCTTTCTCAGTAATCTTGCTAGCAGTCTATTACTTTGGATTCCTGGAATTATTATCTTAGTGGTATATAGCTTTGGATTAGGATTTCCTTGGGGCACGGATCAATGTATACATCTCGCATATATTCGAAATCTTATCAATCACGAGTATGATGTTTGGGGTTCTGCCCCTCCTTTTACGATACATGGAATTTTGGGGGGGCCTCTGGAAAGTTGGCCCAGAGAGTTAATAGTTGTACTACGTGGTATTCTTTTTTACTCATTGATAGCTTCTATTATTCAACTCACTCAGCTGAATGTTTTAACCGCTTTCTCCATCTTTGTGCCTTTCCTGATGGTTTTTTACTTTCCATTCATAACATATAGTATCGTGACTTACCTAGAAAAGTATGATGCGAGATTTTTATACGCATTTTTCCTGGCACCTATTTTCGTCCTAGGTCACTGGACTGGGGCTTCGGTTCCTAATGTGTTGGGGTTCGTAATCTCCTTTTATCTTCTCTTTCTTGTCTTGTATTATACAGAACACCCTCATTCAAGAACTCTGTTACTATTGATGATGATATTTATCTCTTCCGCATTAACGCATTATCTTACCGGATGTATTAGTGCCATATTAGTATTATTAGCGCTAGCGTATAACATCAACGCTTTTTCTAAACAAAAATTATTACGGGGAATTATTCTATTGTTTACATCACTTATCGCAACCTCCATTCTTCCAGTCACATTGTTGGTTTACAACATTATTTACTACAAGTTGTCTCCCTCAATCATCTTGAAGTGGGATTTTTCTTTACCTAAGTTACCTGAGTTGTTGTTAGGTGGACTATCATCCCTGAAGTCTGAATTAGTTATAATATACCTGATAATTATTTTTATTGGGGGAGTAATTCTTTCGATACTTCTTCTTCCTCTTAAGTTATATCCTAAGCATGGTCATCTGATTCCATTTTATGCAATAATTCTCTGGATAAATTATCTTATCCTTTACAATCTTCGTCGATTTTTTACGATTATCGTACCATTTAATCCTTCAAGGCTATTTGTTCCCCTAATATTCATCTCTTTTATAAATACGACCATCATTTTTTCACGAGTTAA
This sequence comes from uncultured Nitrososphaerota archaeon, assembly GCA_964518475.1. GTDB lineage: Archaea > Asgardarchaeota > Njordarchaeia > Njordarchaeales > Njordarchaeaceae > Njordarchaeum. The sequence continues at coordinate 336 of CAZFGR010000027.1, read as the reverse complement.
TATCTACATACAATCGATGGAGCAATATTTCAAGATTTATTTTAAGAAACAATTAAGAGTGTGTAATGAAGCTATACTTGGTTTCGTGAAGTACAAGGTTAAAATACTTTCATGTTTGCTTCTTCTGTTAATTTCATTATTCGGTGCGATTAATCTTTTCTACACGCTTCAGCAAGGTTATACCGCTAGCTCTTGGCTTCCATATGTTTCAGTATATGATAAAGAAGCCGTTTTGCTTATCGATAAAATAGCTGGAAACCAGTCTTATGTGACAATTTGTGATAGAACATTTGCGGAAATAGGTATGTCACTCATGGGTTATGCAACGTCAAGAGG